>NZ_JBFRGG010000006.1:0-365028 GCF_052115225.1 Mesorhizobium sp. 2RAF45
CAAGCAACGGTTGCAGACTGCCGGAAAGGAGAAAATGGTCATCCGCATTGCGCTCGCCCGCAAGCTGCTCGTCATTCTCAATGCAAAAGCACGCGACGCGCGTAACGAATTCGCAAATGCAACTTGACACCTCAGATAGTCGCTCATCCCACCGAGCTTCGCTCGGCCACCTTCTCCCACAAGGGGAGAAGGGAGGAGCGCGCACGAGCGCTACGCCAAATCTTCTGAATGCCCGACAACCACGCCATACTCAGCAGCCGAATCCAGCATCGTGTGCCATAGGCTTTCGGCGAAAGTCGCGAACACCAGCACGTTGAACACAGCCTGCCCATCTGCCTGATCATTTCCGCGCCACAGCGTGACACTGGTGTGATCCATCGACGTGGCCGCCGCCGCACCGACAGCAAACACACTGGGATGCAGATCGATAGACGACATCTTGGCCAACATCGCTCGCGCCTTGGCGCCGGAGACGGCGATCAGCACCCGCGCATGCGATTGGTCGGACAGTGAAGCCGATCCAGCACGGAGAGGAGCGAGCGCCGCCATCGCGTGCTTGCGTCCCTTCGACAGAATGAAAAACTGATCCGGTCCCGACCAGATCAGCGTGGCATCAGCCGTGCCGACCGCCTTCGGCGTTTCTGGAGCGGCAACACCAAAGCGACCTTTGGCGGCCTTGGCCAGCTCCGCCGTCTTGCCGCGCCGCGCCATCACCTGGACGAGGTCGAAATTGCGGATCTCGGTCAGCGTCACGCCGGCATCGCCATGCGCGCCATACCGCCCCACCGCGAGCACGCGATCGAGCGGACTGCGAACGTCCCAGGAAAACTCAGCCACGCTGGCGCCCTCCATCCGGATCGTAGAAAACGGGATTGCAGAGCTCGACGTCATAGTCCTCGCCGCGTATCGGGTCATGCGCATGGACGATCTCGCCGATGCGCTCGCGTCCGCGCTCGACAAGCGCGAGCCCGATCCACTGGTCTGATGTCGGCGAGAAGCAGACCGAGGTGACATAGCCCTGGTCGTTGCCTGGTCCGGGCGTCTGCCCCTTCGGGATGATGTGCGCGCCCGAGCGCAGCCGGCGCGCTCTGTCCGTCGGCTTGATGCCGACCACGACCTGCCGGTCGGGCGCGGCCAGCGCCTCGCGGCCGGCCATGACGCGGCCGATGAAGTCCTTCTTGGTCGACATCATCTTGCCTAGGCCGAGATCGGCGGCCGTTGTCGTGCCGCTCAGTTCCGGTCCGGCGATGTGACCCTTTTCAATGCGCATCACGCCGAGCGCCTCGGTGCCGTAAGGCGTGACGCCGAACGGTTTGCCGGCCAGCATCAGATTGCGCGCCATCGCCTCGCCGTAGCGTGCCGGAACGGAAATCTCGAACGCCATCTCGCCGGAGAAGGAGATGCGGAACAGCCTTGCCTTGATGCCGCCGCGCAAGGCGACTTCGCGCGCGCCCATGAACGGAAAGCCTTCATTGGACAGGTCCTCCGTCGGGTCGACGATCTCCTTCAGCAGGTCGCGGGTCTTCGGGCCGGCAATGGAAAACTGCGCCCACTGGTCGGAGACGGAGGTCAGCTGCACGTCGAGCTCGGGAAACAGCACCTGCCGGCAGAATTCGAGATGCTGCATCACCAGCCCGGCCTTGGCCGTGGTGGTGGTCATGAAATAATGATCCTCGGCCAACCGTGAGGTCGTGCCGTCATCATAGACGATGCCGTCTTCCCGCAGCATCAGCCCATAGCGCGCCTTGCCGACCGCGAGGTTGGAGAAGGTGTTGATGTAGACGCGGTCGAGGAAGGCGCCGGCATCCGGGCCAAGCACGTCGATCTTGCCGAGTGTCGAGACATCGCAGAAACCGACGCCGCTTCGCACCGCCTTGACCTCGCGCGTCACCGATTCCAGCCAGTCCTTCTCGCCGGCGCGGGGGTACCACTGCGCCCGCTTCCAGAGTCCTGTGTCAACGAAAACAGCACCCTGTTCGGCGGCCCAGTGATGCGACGGCGTCAGCCGCGTCGCATGAAAGGTCTCGTCGCGATGATGGCCGGCAAAGGCGCCGATGGCGACCGGCACGTAAGGCGGCCGGTAGATGGTGGTGCCGGTCTCAGGAATGGACTTGCCGGTCACCGCAGCCATGATGGCGAGGCCGGCGACGTTGGACGTCTTGCCCTGGTCGGTCGCCATGCCGAGCGTGGTGTAGCGCTTCAGATGCTCGACCGATTCAAAACCCTCGCGCTGCGCCAGTTCGATGTCGGAGGCGGTGACATCGTGCTGGTAGTCGACGAAGGCCTTGCCCTTGCCGGTGACGTGCCAGAGCGGCGTCAGCGAAAAGGCTTCGTCGTCGGCGACAGGCGCGGTGCCTGCCTTGCCATTGTGTCCGGCATCGTGCGCCGCGCCCGCGCCGGCGGCAAACCCTTGGGCGAGGCAGACGCCAAGTCCGAAATCGCCGTTGGCGGCGCCCGCCGCGACCATGCCGGGAGGCGCGCCGTCGGGCACGAAGGCGGCGATGTCGTCGCGCCATTTCGGCCGGCCGCGATGATAGGAGGTGAGCCCGACCGCCGGGTTCCAGCCGCCGGAAACCGCCAGCCCGTCGGCCTCGACTTCGGCGCGTGCGCCGCCGGTCAGCGACACCGCGATCTTTTTGACGCCGTCCTTGCCGCCATCGACGCCGGTCACGGAGCCGTGCAGCACCGGGAAGCCACCCTTGGAGGCGAGCGAGCGATGTGCGGGCGACACGTCAGGCCGCGCGTCGATCACCGCCGCGATTTGCAATCCCGCGCCGAGTGCTGTCTCGACCGTGCGCCAGCCATCCTCATTGTTGGTGAACAGCCCGATGCGCTTTGCAGGAGCGGCGGCATAGCGTCCGACATAGGTTCGCATTGCCGAAGCCATCATCACGCCGGGGGTGTCGTTGCCGGCAAAGACGATCGGTCGCTCGAGGGCGCCGGCCGCGACCACGCAGCGCTTGGCCACGATGCGCCACATCCGCTGGCGCACCTGATGTTCGGGTGGCGAGGGCAGGTGGTCGTTGACCCGCTCCAGCGCGCCATAGGTGCCGCCGTCATAGACGCCGAACAGCGTCGTGCGGGTCATGATGCGGACATCGGGCATTGCCGCCAGTTCGGCCAGCGTCCGCGACAGCCATTCGGCGGCCGGCAGGCCATCGATCGTGCCGCCATCCGACAGCAGGCGGCCGCCGAACGCAAAATCCTCTTCGCACAGGATGACGCGGGCGCCGCTGCGGCCGGCGGCCAACGCCGCCGCCAGACCGGCCGGACCGGACCCGGCGATCAGCACATCGCAATGCGCCCAGGCCTTGTCGTAGTGGTCGGGATCGGCGACGCCCGCAGCGCGGCCGAGGCCGGCGGCGCGGCGGATCGCCGGCTCATAGATGGCTTCCCAGAACTTCGCCGGCCACATGAAGGTCTTGTAGTAGAAGCCGGCGACGAAGATCGGCGCGAACAGCTGGTTCACCGACATCACGTCGAAGCGCAGCGACGGCCAGCGATTCTGGCTGGCGGCCTCGAGCCCCTCATAGAGTTCGGCCGTCGTCGCCTTGGTGTTCGGCTCGCGCCGTGCGCCGGTGCGCAGTTCGACCAGCGCGTTGGGTTCTTCCGAGCCTGCTGTCAGGATGCCGCGCGGCCGATGATATTTGAACGATCGGCCGACCAGCTTGACGCCATTGGCAACCAGCGCCGATGCTAACGTGTCGCCCTGGAAGCCGGAAAAGCTCTTGCCGTCGAAGCGGAAGTTCAGCGGCGCCGAGCGGTCGATTAGGCCGCCCTTGTCGAGCCGGTTTGTCTGCGCGCCGGCCATCACGCGCCGACCTTCGCCGCACCGGCGCCCGCAGCCGGCTCGACCACAGAAATCTCATGCGTCAGCGTGTTGCGGGTGACCTTCAGCCATGCCCGGCAGCCGCCGCCGTGATACCAGTTCTCGCTCATCACGCCGGCGACATTGTCGCGCAGATAGACATAGTCGTAGACCGCTTCCTCACCGGCATCCGCCGCCGGCCGCGCCGGTTTGGCGTCGCCGAGATAGGTGAACTCGCCGAGTTCGCGTTCGCCGCAGAAGGGACAGACAATGCGCATGATTTTCCGGCCGTCCTCAGTGCAGGTTCGGTTGGGCGCCCTGGCCCTTTTCGTCGATCATGGCGCCAGTCCGGAACCGGTCGAGGCGGAACCGTGCAGCCTCTTCATGCGGCGTGTCGCGGGCCAGAAGATGGGCAAAGACGAAGCCTGAGCCGGGCGTCGCCTTGAAGCCGCCATAGCACCAGCCGGCGTTGAGATAGAGGCCTTCAACTGGCGTCTTGTCGATGATCGGCGAGCCGTCCATCGACATGTCCATGATGCCGCCCCACTGGCGCAAAAGCCGCACGCGCCCGATCATCGGCATCAGCGCCATGCCGCCCTCGCAGACATCCTCCATCACAGGCAGATTGCCGCGCTGGGCGTAGGAATTGTAGCCGTCAATGTCGCCGCCGAAGACAAGGCCGCCCTTATCCGACTGGCTGACATAGAAATGGCCGGCGCCGAAGGTCATGACGTTGGGGATCAGCGGCTTGATCGCCTCGGAGACGAAGGCCTGCAGCACGTGGCTTTCGATCGGCAGGCGCAGGCCCGCCATATCAGCGACGCGCGACGAGGAGCCGGCGACCGCCATGCCGACCTTGCCGGCGCCGATCCTGCCGCGCGAGGTTTCCACGCCGCTCACCTTGCCGTTGGCATCCCTGACAAAGCCGGTCACCTCGCAATTCTGGATGATGTCGACGCCGAGCTCGCTCGCCGCATGGGCATAGCCCCAGACCACGGCATCGTGCCGCGCCGTGCCGCCGCGCCGCTGCAACAGCCCGCCTTGCACGGGGAAACGCGCATTGTCGAAGTTCAGGAACGGCATCATCTTCTTGACCGCCGCGAGGTCGAGCAGTTCGGCGTCGATGCCGTTAATGCGCATGGTGTTGCCTCGCCGCGCATAGGCGTCGCGCTGCGCGTCGGAATGGTAGAGGTTGATGACGCCGCGCTGGCTGACCATCGCATTGTAGTTGAGGTCTTGCTCCATCCGCTCCCACAGCTTCATCGACAATTCGTAGAAGCCGGTATTGCCGGGCAGGCCGTAATTGGAGCGGATGATTGTGGTGTTGCGGCCGGCATTGCCGGAGCCGATCCAGCCTTTTTCCAGCACCGCGACATTCCTGATGCCGTACTCGCTGGCCAGGAACCAGGCGGTGGCTAGGCCATGACCGCCACCGCCGATGATCACCACGTCGTAGCGATCTTTCGGCGTGGCGTCGCGCCAGGTGCGCTGCCAGTTCTTGTGGCCGGACAAGGCGGCGCGGGCGAGCGAGAAGATCGAGTATTTCATCAGTTCATTCCGAGGTCGCTCGCACCGGCAGGGAATTTTCTTGACGCATCGGATTTGCCCGAAAACCGTGTGACACTTTTCGGTCCGATGCGCCTAGATATCCAGCGTGTGGTCGCGCTCCCATTGCGTGAAGTGCGAAGCATAGGAATTCCATTCCTGGTGCTTCAGCTTTAGGTATGCCGACGAGAATTCCTCACCCAGCGCCGCCTTGAGTGATTTGTCCTTGTCGAACTCGCGCAGTGCGTCGAGCAGGTTGAGTGGCAGTTTCGGCGCGCCCTTCACCGTGTGGCCGTGCTGGTACATGTCGATGTCGTAGCGCTTGCCGGGATCGGCCTTGGAGCGGATGCCGTCGAGGCCGGCGGCAATGATCACGGCCTGCAAGAGATAGGGGTTTGCCCCACCATCGGGCAGGCGCAGCTCGAAGCGGCCGGGGCCCGGCACGCGCACCATGTGGGTGCGGTTGTTGCCGGTCCACGTCACCGTGTTCGGCGCCCAAGTCGCGCCGGAAATCGTGCGCGGGGCATTGATGCGCTTGTAGGAATTGACCGTCGGGTTGGTGATCGCGGCGAGTGCGGAGGCATGCTTCATGATGCCGCCGAGGAAGTGCTTGCCCTTGGCCGATAGGCCGAGCTCCATCGAATTGTCGGCGAAGACATTGGTCTTGCCCGCCTTGTCCCACACCGAGATGTGGGCATGGCAGCCATTGCCGGTCAGGCCCTGGAAGGGTTTCGGCATGAAGGTGGCCCGCAGGCCGTGCTTCTCGGCCACCGACTTGACCATGAATTTGAAGAAGGAGTGCTTGTCGGCGGTGGCGAGCACGTCGTCGAAGGCCCAGTTCATCTCGAACTGGCCGTTGGCGTCCTCATGGTCGTTCTGGTAGGGGCCCCAGCCGAGTTCCAGCATGTGGTCGCAGATCTCGGCGATGACGTCGTAGCGGCGCATCACCGCCTGCTGGTCGTAGCAGGGCTTCGAGGCCGTGTCGTATTGGTCTGATATAACGCTGCCGTCCGGCGAGATCAGGAAGAACTCGGCCTCGACGCCGGTCTTGACATGCATGCCGTCGCCAGCCGCCTCCGCGATCAGCCGCCGCAATGTGTTGCGCGGCGTCTGGTCGACCTCCTTGTCGTCCATGATGCAGTTGGCGGCGACCCAGGCCACTTCCTTTTTCCATGGCAACTGGATGACCGAGTCCGGATCCGGCACCGCGAGCATGTCGGGATGCGCCGGCGTCAGGTCGAGCCAGGTGGCGAAGCCGGCAAAGCCGGCGCCATCCTTCTGCATGTCTGATATCGCCTGCGCCGGCACCAGCTTGGCGCGCTGGCCACCGAACAGGTCAGTGTATGAAATCATGAAATATTTGACGCCGTTCTTTTTGGCGAAAGCGGCGAGATCGTTCCCCATTATAGTTCCTCGCTTATGGTATTTGGATGCTGTTTTAGAAGCCGTTCTTCCCCGGTATCCAGTTGGTGCCGGCGAGCGGCACGCCGGCCATGGCGGCTGCCTCGATCGTCAGGGCGACGAGATCCTCGGGTTCGAGATTGTGCAGGCTGTTCTTGCCGCAGGCCCGCGCAATCGTCTGCGCCTCAAGCGTCATCACCTTGAGATAGTTGGCGAGCCGCCGTCCAGCAGCGATCGGATCGACCCGCTTCATCAACTCCGGGTCCTGTGTGGTGATGCCGGCGGGATCGCGGCCTTCATGCCAGTCATCATAGGCGCCGGCCGTGGTGCCGAGCTCGTTGTACTCCGCCTCCCAGCGGGGATCGTTGTCGCCGAGCGCGACGAGAGCAGCCGTGCCGATCGAGACCGCATCGACGCCGAGTGCAAGCGCCTTGGCGACATCGGCGCCGTTGCGGATGCCGCCGGAGACGATCAGCTGCACCTTGCGGTGCATGCCGAGATCCTGCAGCGCCTGCACCGCGGGCCTTATGCAGGCGAGCGTCGGCTGGCCGACATTCTCGATGAACACTTCCTGCGTTGCCGCCGTGCCGCCCTGCATGCCGTCGACGACGACGACATCGGCGCCGGCCTTCACCGCAAGCGCGGTATCGTAATAGGGGCGGGCGCCGCCGACCTTGACGTAGATCGGCTTCTCCCAGTCGGTGATTTCGCGCAGTTCGAGGATCTTGATCTCGAGATCGTCCGGGCCGGTCCAGTCGGGATGGCGCGAGGCCGAGCGCTGGTCGATGCCCTTGGGCAGGGTGCGCATTTCTGCGACGCGGTCGGAAATCTTCTGGCCGAGCAGCATGCCGCCGCCGCCGGGCTTGGCGCCCTGGCCGACAACCACCTCGATCGCATCGGCGCGGCGCAGGTCGCGCAAATTCATGCCATAGCGTGACGGCAGATATTGATAGACCAGTTGCTTGGAATGGCCGCGCTCTTCCTCGGTCATGCCGCCGTCGCCCGTGGTGGTCGAGGTGCCCGCCAGGGTCGCGCCGCGTCCGAGCGCTTCCTTGGCCGGGCCGGAGAGCGAACCAAAGCTCATGCCGGCAATGGTGATCGGTATCTTCAACTCGATCGGCTTCTTGGCATGGCGCGAACCGAGCACGACTGATGTGTCGCAGCGCTCGCGATAACCTTCGAGCGGATAGCGCGAGATTGAGGCGCCGAGGAACAGCAGGTCGTCGAAATGCGGCAGCTTGCGCTTGGCGCCGGCGCCCCGGATGTCATAGATGCCGGTCGCCGCGGCGCGACGGATTTCGGAAAGCGTGTAGTCGTCGAAGGTCGCGGATTTGCGCGGCGTCGTCGGCGGGTTGCGATAGGTCATGCTGCCTCAATACGCGTCGGCGTTGTCGATATTGAAATTGTAGAGGGTGCGCGCCGAGCCGTAGCGCTTGAACTCCGATGGCTTGACGCCGGTGACGCCGGCGCGGTCGAGCAGCCCCTGAAGCAGTTCCAGGTGTTCGGCCCGCATCTCCTTGGCGATGCAGTCGGCGCCGAGGCTGTCGACCTTGCCGCGCACGAACAGCCGCGCCTCGTAGATGGAGTCGCCCAGCGCATCGCCGGCATCACCCAGCACCACCAGATTGCCGGACTGCGCCATGAAGGCCGACATGTGGCCGATATTACCGTGCACGACGATATCGATGCCTTTCATCGAGATGCCGCAGCGCGACGAGGCATTGCCCTCGATGACCAGCAGGCCGCCCTTGCCGGTGGCGCCGGCATATTGGCTGGCGTCGCCTTTCACGATGATCGAGCCCGACATCATATTCTCGCCGACGCCGGGTCCGGCCGAGCCGTGCACGGTGATCGTGCTGCCTGAATTCATACCGCCGCAGTAATAGCCGACGCTGCCGCGCACATCGATGGTGACGGGCTGGTCGACGCCGACGGCGACCGAATGGCTGCCCTTTGGATGCAGCACTTCCCACGCCGTTTCGTTGGAACCGGGCGTCAGATTGTGCAGCGCCTGGTTAAGCTCGCGCAGCGACGACACATCGAGATCGAAGATCCGGGAGGCCTGGTCGTGCGACGCCGCCTTTGAAAGTTTGGTTGCCGGCATGAACTCAATGCTCCCAGAAATAGACGGTTGCGGGTTCCGGTTCCCAGACCCTCGCATTGTCTATGCCGGGCAGTTTGGTCAGCGCGCGATATTCCGAGCCGAAGGCGACATACTGGTCGGTTTCGGCCATGACGGCGGGCTTGCAGGCGATCGGGTCGCGCACCACGCCAAAACCGTTCTTGGTGCCGACGACGAAGGTGAAGAAGCCGTCGAGGTCCGAAAGCGTGCCTTCCAGCGCTTCGCCGAGGTTCTTGCCATGCGCCATCTGCGAGGAGAGATAGGCGGCCGCGACCTCGGTATCGTTCTCGGTCTCGAATTTCATGCCCTCACGGATCAGCTCGCGGCGGACATTGTTGTGGTTGGAGAGCGAGCCATTGTGCACCAGGCACTGGTCGGCGCCGGTCGAGAAGGGATGCGCGCCCATCGTCGTCACCGCGGATTCCGTCGCCATGCGGGTGTGGCCGATACCATGCGTGCCGCTCATCTTGCGGACGTCGAAGCGATCGACAACCGCCTCCGGCAGTCCGACTTCCTTGTAGATCTCGACGACGTCGCCGGCGCCCATGATGCGGATGTCGGGGCGCAGCGCCTGGATCGCCTCGCGCGCTTCGTCGATCTTGGCAGGCGCGGTCCTGACAACGGCATGGGTCGACTTCACCGCAATGCTCACGGGCGCACCGATGGCCTTGGCAAGCTCGGTATCGAGGTCGCGAAAATCGCGCGCGGGCTTCGCCGACTGGATGGTGATCTTGGCCTCATTGCTGGAAGGCGCGCCATAGATGGCGATGCCTGCGCTGTCGGGCCCGCGGTCGCTGAGCGATACCAGCATCTCCGACAGCATCGCGCCGAGCTTCGGCTCCAGCGACTTGTCCTTTAAAAACAGTCCGACAATTCCACACATGTCAGCCTCCCGGCGTTTGTAGCTAGAAGATGATGTATCGGATGAGTCCCGCAAATTCAATCATATGAAAAAAATTTTCCTGTAGTTACGTATGTGGCGCAATGCCGCTTTGCGAATTATCACTGCCCTGCGCGGCATTGTGAACCCATTGGGCATGGCGGATACGGGCGAGCTTGTAGGCGTCCAAGATGGATAGCGCATAGATCAGCAAGCCGCCGGCGTGACGGCCGATGAAGCTGGCGTCGGGCGGCGCGATCTTGGCGGTCACCCAAGCCAGGATCACCATGAAGAAAAGGAACTGCAGCCCGCGCACCGGCACGCCCAGAATGACATGGCCGCTTGCCGGCAGCACGATTGACGCGCCGAGGACGAGATAAGGGCTCACCGGTGCCGGCTGCGTATTCAAACTGGTCATGCGGCTTGCCGTTCGCTTTGGTTGATGGCGTCGCGCAGTGCCGAGAGCGAGGTGAGCAGCCGCTCGATCAGCGCTGGATCGATCTGTGCCTCACCGAACGCGGCCTGCCGGAAAACGCCGTAGCGCGCCCGTTCGGCCTCGGCCAGCAGCCACACGATGCGCACGCCGTTTGGCGTGATCAGCAGTTCCTTGGCGCGCCCTTCCGAAAAGGGTTCCAGATGTTCGGCGATGATGCCTTGCGGGAAACGCGTGCCGCGGCGGTCGGTCCGCAGCACCGCCTCGGCCGGAAATCCCGGCGCCTTCGGCAGCGTATGCTGGAGGTGATCGAAATTGGAGAAGGTCGTCGGCGAGCCCGGCCGCATCATCATGTCGAACGTCGCTGGCACGGCTACCTTTTCGGTGATCGAAACGCTGAGCCAGCGCGCCGGGAGTTTTCGTGTCGCCAGCGTGTCGACGATGGTGCGCAACTGGACGCGCTGGCCGTTCCACGAGCCTTCCCAGGTGACGACACCGGCGGTGCCGTCCAAAACATCAGCGGCGTCGGCGACAATGGTGCGTATGCTGGCCTCCTCGGCGGCGAGTGCCGCCAATGCCCTGTTGCGGCTGCGCCGCGCCAGCCACGCAAGATGGAGGACGAGAGCCAGGACAATGACCCCGGCGAGCAGTGCTGATGTCACTTCGGACATTTGTCATGTCTGGCCCGCCAAGGATCGGGACGGGCCGTCTCCCATCAATAGCCCTGCGGTTTCGGCCACGGCATGGTGAACTGGTCGCCGCGCCGCACGAATTTGTAGCGGTAGAAATGGAACCACAGCGAGATCAGGAAATAGAAGATGGTCATCGCGATCAGCTGCGAGCCGAAACCGAGGAAGATGGCGAAGAAGGTCACCACGCAAAGGCAGAACAGCACGATCGCCGGCAGCGGATGGAACGGGTGCGTGTAGCCACGGCGGATCGTGCCGAGGGGCCACTTCTTGCGGAACATCATGATGTTGATGCTCATGAAGGTGTATTGCAGCACGCCCGACAGGATCGAGAAGGTGATCGCCTGGTTGAGGTCGGCAATGAAGGCGAAGGCAAGCGCGATCGGCAGCAGGAACAGGATCGAGCGGTAGGGCGTGCGGTATTTCGGATGCACCGCCGAGAACCAGCTCGGCAGATAGCGGTCGCGGCCGAGCGAGAACCATGCGCGCGCTGCATCGTTGATGCAGCCATTGGCGGAGGCCAGCGCCGCCAGCAGCGTTGCGATGAACAAGAGGTTTTCCAGCAGCGGGCTGCCGGTCAGCTTGCCGGCGTCCCACAAGGGATAATAGGTGATGCCGAGATATTCCCAGGGCATCAGCGAGGCGCAGACATACCAGGTCATGGCGGCGGCGATCAAAAGCGTGATCATGCCGGCCATCGTGCCGTAGGGCAGCGAGCGGGCCGGCGAACGCACTTCCTCGGCCGCCTGCGTGGTGCCTTCGATGCCGAGATAATACCAGATGCCGAACTGGAAGGCGGCGATGACGCCGATCCAGCCATAGGGCAGCGCATTGCCCGGCGTCACCAACTCGTTGAGCTTCAGCACCGCGCCTTGCGTCCACGGGCTGACCGAGAAGAACAGGATGACGATCGAGACATAGGCAATTGCGGTGATGACGAAGTTGACGTTGAGCGTCATCAGCACGCCGCGATAGTTGAGCCAGGCCAGCACGACGATGGTGGCGGCGATGAAGGAATTGTGCGTGAGCCCTTCGACGCCGGCCTTGGCGACGATGGTGTCGCCCAGCAGGATCGCGTCCGAGACTTCGAGCATCGTGTAGGCGAAGACCAGGAACAGCGCGACGTTGAAGGCCATCAGCGGCCCGACAATATGCTTGGCCTGCGCGTATTGGCCGCCGGCCGCGGCGACCGTCGACGTTACCTCGGAATCGATCATGGCGACCGAGGTATAGAGCAGCCCGACGATCCAGCAGACGATCAGCGCGGCGAGCGCGCCGCCCTTGTCGGCCGAAAAATTCCAGCCGGTGAATTCACCGACCAGAACGATGCCGACGCCGAGTGCCCAGACATGGGCCGGGCCGAGCACCCGCAGCAGTGAAACCCTGTCGCCGTGAATTGCCGGTTCAAGTACGGTCGTCGTCATTGTTCGTCCCCACTCAAATCCGGTGTTTCTCGGAAACGGCTTCAAGCTCGCCTTCGCGTGACGAGGTCAGAACGTCTTCGGAATAGGTCGTGTCGACCTTGAACCAGTCGTAGAGCATCCACAGCGCGAGCACGATCGAGATGCCCCAGCATGCGTAAGAGAGTGAAATCCACATGGTGCGTCCCCGATTGCTTGTCTTCGGAACTCTTACTTGTCGTCGAATTTTTCGTTGATGACGTCGCGATATTCGCGGTCGGAGGCTCGGAACAGGAAGACGAAATAACCGATCAGCACCGCCGCCATGATGATCAGCGTCGGCCAGTCGATGACATAGTGGAACCGGTTCTGGATGACGTCATGCGCCGTCTCGGGCGTGTAGCCGAGCTTCTCCCAGATGGCGGCCATGGTCGGGTTCTGGCCAAGCGCTTCCCAGGTCTTGGCATCGAGCGCGTCGATGGATTTGGCGGCTCCGGCAAGGCCGAGCTTCAGCGGCAGCCACAACGCCACGAAGATGGCGACCACAACGACGACGATATCGAAAACCTGGCCGGCCTTGCTCTGCTCCGGCGGCGTATAGCGCGACATTTCTTGTACCCCTCAGGACTGGCGGTTGCGGGATGCGTCGGCGTTCTTGATGTCGAGGCCGTAGATGAAGTCCTTGTCTTCCTTGTAGTGTTTGACCATCGCCAGGATCGCGGCCGTGTTGAAGATCAGCACGGCTGCAGCGGCGATCGCGACGACGGCCTTGATGCCGGCGTGCGGGATGTATGGCCACGTCATGAACAGGACGAAGAGGATCGTCGCCCACAGGCAGATGATCAGCAGCGCGGATCCGCGCAAATCGGAACGGTACAGCACCTCGATGCGCTGCTGCAGGTCTGACATCGGTTTTTCCCCTTTTTTCGACGCCCCGGTTCCGAATCCACCGCGCATCGCTCTCTTTCAAGAGAGTGAAATTTTTTTCATAAATTCAGGCCGTTTACCGCAATTGTCAAGACGAATTTACGCTGAGTTAACCGTTTGCTTGGGGTGATGAATTTTGCCTGACAATGAAATTATTTGCTTTCAGGGGATTGCGGCCCTCCCGCGTTTGCGGTCAATATTCAACCCAAAGCTCCGGCCTCCAAGCCAAGGAGCGGGGAACAGTGGATTTTTGAACGGAGGACGATCGGATGACGGCATCCTGGAGATTTTCGACCCTGGCGGATCGCCATCGCGCGCTGGGTTCGAAGCTCGAAGACTGGAGCGGCATGGGCACCGCCTGGACCTACGACAAGGATGCTGACGAAGAGTACATCGCCATCCGCACCAAGGCCGGGCTGATGGATGTGTCGGGCCTGAAGAAGGTGCACATCACAGGGCCGCACGCCTCGCATCTCATCGATCTCGCAACCACCCGCGACGTCGAAAAGATCTATCCCGGCAAATCGGCCTATGCCTGCATGCTCAACGAGGCGGGAAAATTCACCGACGACTGCATCCTCTACCGCACCGGCCCGAACAGCTGGATGGTCGTGCATGGCTCGGGCACCGGCCATGAGGAATTGCAGCGCGCCGCGATGGGCCGCGATGTCTCGCTGCGCTTCGACGACAATCTGCACGATCTGTCGCTGCAGGGGCCGACCGCGGTCGACTATCTCGCCAAGCATGTGCCGGGGATTCGCGACCTCAACTATTTCCATCACATGCAGACGCAGCTGTTCGGTTTCCCCGTCATGATCTCGCGCACCGGCTATACCGGCGAGCGCGGCTACGAAATCTTCTGCCGCGGCCAGGATGCTGGCACGATCTGGGACAGGATCCTCGACGAGGGCAAGAGCGTCGGCATCATTCCCTGYCGCTTCACCACGCTCGACATGCTGCGCGTCGAAAGCTACCTGCTGTTCTATCCCTACGACAATTCGCAAAAATATCCGTTCGAGAATGAAGGTCCTGGCGACACGCTGTGGGAACTCGGCCTCGACTTCACCGTCAGCCCCGGCAAGACCGGCTTCCGTGGGGCCGAGGAACATTACCGCCTGAAGGGCAAGGAGCGCTTCAAGATTTTTGGCGTGCTGCTCGACGGCAAGGAGCCGGCCGACGAGGGCGCGCCGGTCTATCGCGACGGCAAAAAGGTCGGCGTGGTGACCTGCGCCATGTATTCGCCGCTGGTCAAGAAATCGATGGGCATCGCCCGCCTCGACGTCGACTGCGCGGTCAAGGACACCAAGCTCGAAATCCGCAACAAGAGCGGATCGATCAAAGCGACCGCGCAGCCACTGCCGTTCGACGATCCCAAGAAGACCAAGCGCACGGCGAAAGGCTGAGGCATAATCAACAGCGAGAGGTTCGAGGCACGAAGATTTAAATGGCAGCCAAAAACATCATCAGCCGGCCGGTCTACGGAACACTCTCTCCGCAGCCGGGCAAGCACCATCTTTTCATCGCCGATGCCGAAGGTGCGCTCGCTATTTCAGATATGGCCGCAAAAACGCCTGCCGGGTTTTTCGATGGCGCCGAAATCGACTTTATCCCGGGTCCGGACAACAAACACGTCGCCACCCTCGAAGCGCTGAAGCCGGCGCAGTTTCATCTCGCGCCATCCTTTGCCAGCCTGCTGCCGAGGCTGAAGCAGACGCTGGGCAATGCGCATATGGGCCTACGCCTCTACCTCGCCGGCACCGAGGGATTGATCGGCCAGGCCATGCAGGTGGCGCTCGAAGCCGGTATCGACCACACCTCCATCCAGACCGAGCATCGCGGCTCGCTGGCCAGGCGCATGCAGTGCGTGCACTGCAAGGGCATCACCGAGAACGTCACGACACAGCCAGCAGCCTGTTCGCATTGCGGCCTGCTGCTTCTGGTGCGCGATCACTATTCGCGGCGCCTCGCCGCTTTCCAGGGTGTCTGCATCAACGCCGAGGATCGCTCGGAGATCCCTCCAATCGAGGAGGCCTTCCCATGAGCACCGGCACCACCAAGCTCGATGTCGTCGTCAGCGATGTCGTCCCGGTCAACGAACTGGTCACCCGCTTCCATTTCCGTCGCCGCGACGGCGAGCTGTTGCCGACCTTTTCCGGCGGTGCGCATGTCGTGGTGGAGATGCGCGATGGCGATCGCACGAGGCTCAATCCCTATTCGCTGATGGGTTCGCCGCTCGACACGCGCGAATACACGATCTCGGTGCGCCGCGACGATGTCGGCCGCGGCGGCTCGCTGTTCATGCACCGGTCCGTCAAGCCGGGCCTGGAGATGGTGATAAGCTATCCCGTCAATTTGTTTTCGCTCGATCTCAGGGCGAAGAAGCACTTGATGCTGGCCGGCGGTATCGGCATCACGCCCTTCATGGCGCAGACAGCGCAACTGGCGGGCGAGGGCGGCAATTTCGAACTGCACTACACCTGCCGGACCGCCTCTCTGGGCACTTATGCCGACGTGCTGCGGGAGCGCTACGACAGGCGCATCCGGCTCTACCATGACGACCGTGACGAGCGCATCGATCTCGACCGGCTGCTGTCGACGCAGCCGCTCGGCACGCATCTCTATGTCTGCGGCCCCGCTGGCATGATCAACTGGGTGCGCGACCGCGCGGCCGCCTTGGGCTGGCCATCGGAGGCCGTGCATTTCGAGCATTTCGCGGCACCCCAGCCCGGCCTGCCTTTCGATGTGACGCTGGCTGTCAGCGGCAAGTCGATCCGCGTCGATGAACAGCAGAGCCTGCTGGAAGCGATCGAGGCCGCCGGTGTCGATCCGCCCTATCTCTGCCGAGGCGGCGTCTGCGGCCAATGCGAAACCAATGTCATCTCTTACGATGGCAAGTTCATCCACAACGACCACTGGCTGAGCGAGGAAGACCACCGCTCGGGCTGCAAGATCATGCCATGCGTGTCGCGCTTCGAGGGCCGGTCGCTGGTGCTGGAAAGATAGGAGGCGAGCTTGGGCATCACCTTTCGCAAGGAAACCTTCCGCGACGATTTCACCTTCAGGAACAGCCCGGAGCACATCAGGCGGTTCCCGTTCCCGTTCCATGAAGACGCCTACATGTATGCGGTCAACATCGAGCCGCACGTCGTCGGGCCGAAGGGCAGCGTGCTGGAGAATCTGATCGATGTCGACGAGCACTACGTCGCCGAGATGCAGGACCGCGCTTTGGTGCTCGCCGAGGATCCGCTGCGCTGCCAGTCGCTGCCGCATATGACGCTGGCCGGCTGGGATCTGCTCGAACTGCTGATGGAACAGCAGGCGCTGGGCTATCCCGAGCATTTCACGCTGACGCGGGACGGCGACCGTTGGCGCTGGATCAACCGGCCGCTCGGCATCGACGACACCTTCACATTCGGCGACACCTCGACCCTGCCTTACGGGCCGATGGAATACATCACCCGCCAGAGCCAGGGCGATTTCTGCATCCTCGATCAGCGCGACGGCAATCTGTGGATGGATGCCGGCATGGTCACCACCCAGGCCGACTGGTCGCTGGATTTCGACATCGGCATGAATTTTTTCGAGTGGCATGCACCGGTGCCGCTGGCGCATGAGAAGGGGATTTTCACGCGGGCGCTGAAATTCCTCACCAACATCCAGCAGGGCAAGCCGGCGCGGCGCCTCAACTGGACGATGACCATCAATCCGCGCCTCGATACCAGCCCGGAAAATTACCACAAATGGGGTCCGGACCGGACGACCGTGACGCCCGAGAATGTCGGCGACAAGGTGCATCTGCGCGTCGAGCTGCAAAGCTTCTGGCGGCTGCCGCGCTCCAACGGCATCGTCTTCCCGATCCGCTGCTACCTGATCAAGATGGACGAGCTGGTGACGCAGCCGAAATGGGCACGCCGCCTGCACCGCGTCATCCGCGACCTGCCCGAGGAACTCGCCACCTACAAGGGTCTGACACGGTACCGGCCGACGCTGGTCGAGTGGCTGTCGAAGCTGGATGATGGCAGCGCGACCAGCCCGGGTTTTGGGCCCGATTAACCCGCGCTGTTCTGCGGATAGCAGATGATCGACAGATACCGCATCGGCAGTTTCGTCAGCTGCTCCGGGCCGTGCGGCGCGTCGGCGTCGAAGAACAGGCTGTCGCCCGGCTTCATCGGATAGAGGTTGCTGCCGTGCCGGTAAACGACTTCGCCCTCCAACATATAGAGGAACTCCATGCCCTCGTGCTGGAAGGTCGGGAACACATCCGAATCCTCGGTCAGCGTGATCAGGTAGGGTTCGACGACGACACCGCTGGTGTTCGACCCGATATGGCCGAGCAGATTGTACTGGTGGCCGGCGCGCGTGCCGCGGCGCTCGACATCCAGGCCTTCGCCGGCCTTGACGAAGACAGCGCTGCGCTCCTCCTCGAAGCGGCGGAAGAAGGCGGTGACGGGAACGCCGAGCGCCCGCGACAGCGCCTGCAGCGTGGTCAGCGACGGCGAGGTGATGCCGTTCTCGATCTTCGACAGCATGCCCAGCGAAATGTCGGTGGCGACGGCGAGATCGGCGACGGTGATACCGAGCTTCTTGCGGAACGCCCGCACCTCGCGGCCGATAGCCACCTCCAGAACTTTCTCGCGTGTGTCGCGGATGGCGTGCGGGTTCTGCGTCAGCGGTGCGCGGATGGTCTTGCCGTCCGCCGAGACCTTTGGCTGGGGCTTCGGCTTGGCACCGGCAAGCCCGGCCTTGGAACTGTCTTTCGCCATGTCGCTCCCGGATTTCGCGGATTAATTTCACTCAAGGTGAACATCAGAGCTGGCGATACAGCAGCGCGGCGGTGTCGGCAAGCCGTCTTAAGTGCCATCGGACGATCCCATGGATTCTGTCCGCGTAGGTTTTTCGCCAGGAATCCTTTGCGGGCAAACGCTGTTCCCGCAGATGTCAGTTGACAGCACCGAAGGGCCAATTAGTGTCACTGTCAGTGAAATTTGTTTCGCTGGGGAAATCAAAAAATGAGGAGGCCCTTGAAATGAAAACGCGTGTTGCCGTCATCGGCGCCGGACCGTCCGGCCTGGCACAGCTCAGGGCCTTCAAGTCGGCTGAGGACAAGGGCGCCGACATCCCTGAAATCGTTTGCTTCGAAAAGCAGTCGGACTGGGGCGGCCTGTGGAACTATACCTGGCGCACCGGCCTCGACGAGCATGGCGATCCCGTGCATGGCTCGATGTACCGCTACCTCTGGTCGAACGGGCCGAAGGAATGCCTGGAGTTCGCCGACTATACGTTCGAGGAGCATTTCGGCCGGCCGATCGGCTCCTATCCGCCGCGCGCCGTTTTGTGGGACTACATCAAGGGCCGCGTCGAAAAATCGGGCCTGCGCAAATGGGTGCGCTTCAACAGCCCGGTGCGCATGGTGACCTTCTCGGACGAGACCAAGAAATTCACCGTCACCGCGCATGACCGCGCCAACGACGTCACCTATTCCGAAGAGTTCGACAACGTCGTCGTCGCCTCAGGCCATTTCTCCGTCCCCAACGTTCCCTATTTCGAGGGCTTTGCCACCTTCAACGGCCGCATTCTGCACAGCCATGATTTCCGCGACGCGATGGAATTCAAGGGTAAGGACATATTGATCATCGGCCGCTCCTATTCGGCCGAGGACATCGGTTCCCAATGCTACAAATACGGCGCCAAATCCATCACCTCCAGCTATCGCTCCAAGCCGATGGGCTTCAAATGGCCGGAGAATTGGAAGGAGGTGCCGCTGCTGCAGAAGGTCGTCGGCAAGACAGCCCACTTCAAGGACGGTTCGACCAAGGACGTCGACGCCATCATCCTGTGCACCGGCTACCTCCATTCCTTCCCCTTCCTCACCGACGACCTCAAGCTCAAGACCGCCAACCGCATGTGGCCGCTCGATCTCTATGAAGGCGTGGTGTGGGAAAAGAATCCGAAGCTGTTCTATATCGGCATGCAGGACCAGTTCTACACCTTCAACATGTTCGACGCGCAGGCCTGGTTCGCCCGCGATGTGATCATGGGCCGCATCAAGCTGCCGTCAGTCGAGGCGATGGCCGAGCACAGCGCCAAATGGCGCGCCCGCGAGGAAACGCTGGAAGACGCCGAGCAGATGATCTGGTTCCAGGGCGATTATACCAAGGAATTGATGGACCAGACCGACTATCCCGGCTTCGATGTCGAGGCGGTCAACCAGACTTTCATGGAATGGGAACGCCACAAGGCGGAAGACATTATGGGCTTCCGCGACCACGCCTACCGTTCGCTGATGACCGGCACCATGGCGCCGCTGCACCATACGCCCTGGCTGCAGGCGCTGGACGATTCCATGGAGAGCTATCTCGAGGTGAAGGGCGTCGCGGCGGAGTAGCCGCGGCGCATCTTCCAACCTAGAGCCGCTCACCGCTCACCGCTCACCGCTCACCGTTTAACGGAAACGGTGAGCGGCTCTAGCGCTTTGTTTTTGAAGAAATTCCGGACGGAAAACCGCTCACACTTTCCTGGAATTGCTCTAACCCAGCCTTGCCCGCGCCTTCGCCGTCCAGGCGTTGAACAGCCGGTCGGCGACGATGCCGATGAAGGCGATTGCCAGGCCCGCGACAATGCCGCGGCCGGAATCGGCTTTGGACAGCGCGATGAACACCTCCTGCCCGAGGTCGCGCGTGCCGACCATGGCGCAGATGATGATCATCGCCAGCGCCATCAGGATGGTCTGGTTGACGCCGAGCATGATCTCGGGAAGCGCCAGCGGCAATTGCACGCGAAAGAAGGTCTGGCGCGGCGTGCAGCCCGACACCTTGGCCGCCTCGATCAGAGCCGGCGGCACCTGTCTTATGCCGTGATTGGTGTAGCGGATCGCCGGCACCACGGCGAAGGCTATCGTTGCAATCATGGCGGTCACGTCGCCGACTCTGAACAGCATCACCACCGGGATGATGAAGCAGAAGGACGGCAGTACCTGCAGCGTGTCGATGATGGGCGTGACGATCTTCTCGAAGCGGTCGCTGCGCGCGGCCATCAGCCCGACCGGGATGCCGATCAGGCATGCGATGAAGGCCGA
This sequence comes from Mesorhizobium sp. 2RAF45, assembly GCF_052115225.1. Taxonomy (NCBI): domain Bacteria; kingdom Pseudomonadati; phylum Pseudomonadota; class Alphaproteobacteria; order Hyphomicrobiales; family Phyllobacteriaceae; genus Mesorhizobium; species Mesorhizobium sp. 2RAF45. The sequence continues at coordinate 20,281 of NZ_JBFRGG010000006.1, forward strand.
GATGCCGCAGAGATAGACGGTGGCCATGGTCTTTTCCCACAGTCCGGTGACGGCGCAGAAAGCGGTCAGCGCGGCGACCAGGGCCGCCAGGCGCAGGCCCGAGAGCTGATAGCCGGCAAGGCCGAGCAGGAACACCGCGCCCAGCCACGGAAAGCCTTCGCAGAAGGCGCGCACCGGGTTGAGCACGTTGAGGATCAGCGCCACGCGAAAGGCTTCGATCGCATCGAAGAAGTTGATCGTCACCCAGTTCACCGCCGCCTTCCACAGCGGCGCGGTGGTGAAGGTGATCGCCTTCGGCACCGCCGCGAAAGCCGGGACGAACAGGCCGAGCAGCGTGGTGACGGAAAGGATGGCGATGGCCAGCGACAGATTGGGATGGCGTCGCCAGAAGCTCGGGTTCGCCGCCTGATGAACATGGCCCTTCGCCTGCTTGTGGGCTATGGCCTGGCTCAGCCGGTCGAGTGCGATCGCCAGCGCCACGATGGCGAGACCAGCCTCCATCGCCTCGCCAACCTTCAGCGCGCGCAGCGCCAGAAGCACGTCGTAGCCGAGGCCGCCGGCGCCGATCATCGAGGCGATGATCACCATGTTGAGCGCCAGCATGATGACCTGGTTGACGCCGACCATCAGCGTCGGCCGCGCCGAGGGCAACAGCACCCGCCACAGTTTCTGCCGCGCCGTGCAGCCGGCCATGTCGCTGAATTCGCCGATCTCCAGCGGCACGCGGGTGAGGCCGAGCATCGTCGCCCGCACCATCGGCGGCGTGGCGAAGATGGCGGTGGCGATCATCGCCGATACCGGGCTGTTGCCGAACAGGAGCAGCATCGGGATGAGATATGCGAAGGTCGGGATCGTCTGCATCAGGTCGAGGGCAGGGGAGACGATGAGCCTTTCCGCCCAAGGCTTGCGCCAGGCCCAGATGCCGGCGAACAGGCCAGTGACGATGCAGAACGGCACGGCGATGGAGATCAGCGCCAGCGTCAGCATGGCGCTGGTCCATTGGCCGAACAGCGCGATGTAGAGGAAGCAGCCGCCGACCAGCAGGCTGAGTTTCCGACCGCCTGCGGCATGTCCGGCGATGAAGGCGACGGCGCAGACGCCAACCCAGGAGAGGCGCGGCAGGACATAGGCGTCCGCGCCATGGCCGATCTTGAAATTCTTGGCCAAGAGATTGAGCGCGAAATCGAGCGGCACGCCGAGCACCGCGGTGATCGAGCGCGTCAGCCAGGACAGGTTCGACTTGATCCAGCCCATCAGCGAGCTCACCCAGTCGGCGACCGGTACGACGGCGCTGGCCGGATAGTTGACAGCCCAGGGGACACTGTCCTGCAGCAGGAACACCAACAGCACAGCGGCAAGGGCCGCCGCCCAGACGAGCAGCCACCGCTGAAGTGGCGGCCTGGCCTCGCTGGCGCTTGCCGCCACCGTCATGCGCCGGCTCTCGCGTGCTCGATGCCGGCCAGCAGATCGATGACCGCTTGCGGCGTCACTTCGCCGATCGGCTTGCCGGTGCCGTTGATCACCGCGAACGGCTTGCCGGCCGAGACGATGCTGGCCGAGAAACTGGCGATCTTGGCATCAGGCGAAACCGTGCCGCCATGCTCCGAACCATCGCAAGTCCGCATCAGGCTGCGCGCCGAAATCACCTTGGCGCGGTCGACGTCGCGGGTAAACTCTGCGACATAGTCGGTCGCCGGATTGACCACCAGTTCCTCCGGCGTGCCGATCTGGATGACCTCGCCGTCCTTCATGATGGCGATACGGTCGGCCAGCCTGATCGCCTCGTCGAAATCATGGGTGATGAAGACGATGGTCTTGTGCAGCATGGTCTGCAGCCGCATCAGCTCGTCCTGCATTTCGCGCCGGATCAGCGGATCGAGCGCGGAGAACGGCTCGTCGAGGAACCAGATCTCCGGTTTGGTCGCCAGGCTGCGGGCTATGCCGACGCGCTGCTGCTGGCCGCCGGACAATTCGCGTGGGTAGAAATGCTCGCGGCCGCGCAAGCCGACCAGCTCGATGACCTCGCGGGCGCGCGCCTCGCGCGTTGCCCGGTCCTGCCCCTGGATGCTGAGCGGAAAGGCGATGTTGTCGAGCACATTGAGATGCGGCAGCAGCGCGAAATTCTGGAACACCATGCCCATGCGGTGGCGGCGCAATTCGATAAGCGCCGCATCGGAAATCTTGAGCAGGTCCTTGCCCTCGAATTCGATCTTGCCATGGCTCGGCTCGACCAGCCGCGACATGCAGCGCACCAGCGTCGATTTGCCGGAGCCCGACAGGCCCATGATGATGAAGATCTCGCCCTGGCGAATTTCGAGATCGACGGCGCGCACGGCGCCGACCAGTCCGGCAGCATTGACATCGGCCATGCTGGCCTTGCCGTCGCGCTCGCGGATGAAACTGGCCGCGTTCGACCCGAACAGCTTCCAGACATTGCGGCAGGCAAGTTTTACCGGGCGATCGTTGGTGCCTGGTTGGGTCGATCCCTGTTCAGTCGTCATCCAATCGTCCTTCTGGAACATCAAGACTTGGGACCCGGCCGATCAACGGCCGGGTCTCGCTTTCCAGTCGGAACGATCACTGCGCCCAGGCTTTCCAGTCTGCCTCGTGGGCGGCGATCCAGGCGGCGGCGACATCTTCCGGCTTCTTGCCGTCAAGGTCGATCTCTCCGCTCATCTTGTTGAGCTCGTCGGTATCGATCGTGAAGGCCTTGGCCACCTTGTAGGCGACCGGCCATTTGTCCTTCATGCCGTTCCAGGCATATTTCCAGATCTCGCCATGCGGCTTGCCGCAATCATATTTGGCGTCGGGGTTCACGCCCCATTTCGGATCGTTGTAGCATTCAGGCGTGTATTCGGGGAACTGCACCCATTCGCCCTTGTACTTGGCCGGCGCCCAGTGCGGCGAATAGATCCACAGCATGATCGGCGCCTTGCGCTGATAGGCGGAATCGAGTTCGGCGAACATCGCCGCATCGGTGCCGGCATGGATGACGGTGAAGGGCAGTTTCAGTGCCGCGACGCGCTCGTCGTCAAAGCCTTCCCAGGTCACTGGGCCGCCGAGATAGCGCCCCTTTGGTGCGGTCTCCGCCGTCGAGAACGAAGCCGCGCATGTGGCGTCGAGCAAGGCATGCCAGTCTGGCAAGGTTGGGCATTTCTCCTTCATGTATTCAGGAAACCACCACTCTTCCTTGGCCTTCGGGCCGAGCTTGCCCAGCCGCTCGGTCTGGCCGGTCGCATCGGAGGCCTTCATCGCCTCGCCGGCTGTCGTGTCCCAGAACTCCAGGCCGACATCGAGGTCGCCATTGGTGAGGCCGGTGGTCAGGCTGGAGAGGTAGTCGGCGGTCGGGTATTCAACGGTATAGCCGAGCTTTTCCAGGATGCCGCCGAGGATCTTGGCGTTGAGATTGACGCTGGTCCAGTCGAACAGCGCGATCTTGATCGGGTCGTTGGATTCCGGTGCGGCGGCCTGGGCGGAAGGTGTCAGCAGACTCAGCGTTGCGAGCGCAACGGCGCCCATCGATAGTTTTGAAACTCGACTGCGAAATGACATGCTTGTTCTCCTTCAAGCTGTGACGGTTATCGGTCGTTCCCTTCTTGCGGCTTTTCTTGATTGTGTTGGAAAGGCGGTTCGCTGCGCAAGTCCGTCGGCGCCAAAATTGTCGCCCTGGCCTTGGCCAGCGCAGGCAAGATGGTGCTCAATTCTCGTGATGATGGAATATGCCGTCCGCGTCATGGCTGCCGACAGACCGCTGGTGGAGCGATCATCTGCGGATCAATTGCCAGTCTTGCGGCGCCCGGCAAGGTGCAAGCCATCAAGGTCCCATGATCTCGGCTGTCGGCATGGCAAGCCCCATCTCGCCAAGCCCTTTCATAGGATGAAATTATATATACCAACGTTCATCTCGCGCAACGACTAACGCTTCGCAGATGCACAAATTCAGACTGCAGGCGAAGTTCGGCGAGATGTGGCCCTACCAGCAGACGTAGCCGCCATCGACGATCAGGTCGAGGCCGGTGACGAAGCTCGACGCGCGGCTGGCCAGGAACACCGTCGGCCCGACCATTTCCTCCGGCGCGGCCATGCGCCCCATCGGCGTGTCGCGCTTGAAGATCTTGATCTCCTCCGCCACCTCCGGCCGCTTGTTCATCGGTGTCAGCGTATAGCCTGGGCTGACGACATTGACGCGCAATCCGCGATCAGCCCACTCCATGGCAAGGCTCTTGGACATGTGGATGACGGCGGCTTTCGAGGAGTTGTAGTGCGCCTGCGTCAATCCGCGATTGACTATAGTGCCGGACATCGTGGCGATGTTGATGATCGAGCCTTTGCGGCGCGCCAGCATCTTGCGGGCTTCGGCCTGGCAGGACAGGAACACGCCGGCGACGTTGACCTCGTGCACCTTCTGCCATGTCTCGAGCGACAAGGTCTCGGCCGGTTCCGAACCGGCGATGCCGGCATTGTTGACGGCAACGGTCAATGCACCGAGTTCGGCCTCGACGCGATCGATTGCCGCCGCCAGATCGCTCGCCGAAGCGACCGTGCCGGTCAGCACCAAAGCCCTGCGGCCAAGTGCCGTGACTTGGTGCGCGGTCTCCTCAAGCCCACCTTTCGACGCATGACCGAAACACGCGACGTCGGCTCCTGCCTCGGCCAATCCAATTGCGATTGCCTGGCCAATGCCGCTGCCGGCACCGGTGACCAGCGCGACATCGCCATCCAGCTTGAAAAGATCCATCGATAGCCCTCCCGTTTCAGGGAAGGTATGCGCTGGGCCATGTTTCGATCAAGCGCTCAATGCGCAAGCCGGCAAGGGGCGGCGATGCCTAGAAATAACCGTCCGATGCCGCCGTCGCCTCTTTCGGGATCTCGACGCCGTCGACCAGGATCTTGTCGACCAGTTCGTGGTGGAAGCAGACCAGTCCCTTGATGCGCTCGGCCTCATGCACCGGCTCGGGATAGTACCAGACGAGATTCTCGTGCCGCTTCTTGGGCGTCGTCACGTGATAGTAGTTGGAGATGCCCTTGTAGGGGCAGCGCGAAATGTAGCGGCTGGGCGCGAACATATCGAGCCGCGTGTCCGAGATCGGCAGATAGTGGCGCACCGGATGGCCGGTTTCGAACAGAAATATGCCACGGCGTGAATCGGCGACCTGTTCGCCGTCGAGAATGACCTGCACCCGCCGCGAGGAGGGCAGGCAGTCGACCCGGCGGAACGGGTCGCGGGCGTGGACGAAGATCTCTTCGTCTTCCTCGTACCAGTGCGTCATCTTGGGCCAATAGAAGGACATGTAGTCCGATAGGTCAGGCGATCCCTTGACCGGATCCAGATAACGCCAGGCGGCATCCTCGACCAGCGTGATGCCGGTGTTCAGCGAATAATGCGTGGCGACGCCCTTGAACGGGCTTTCTGTCGTCGTCCTGCTCGGCAGCAGGAACTCCTCGCGCACGTCGCTCATCGGAAAGTAGTAAACTGGCAGATGATCGGATTCGTAGAGCACCAGCGCCTTGGTCGTATCGGCGACGATCATCGATCCCACCTGCACGCGCAGCCGCTTCTGCATCGGCATGGTGAAGGCGACATAGCCCGGCTCGAACTCGTACTGCACGATACTGTCGAGCAAGGGGAAATGCGGTCCGCGACCGCGCAAATGAGGCTTGCGAATGGTAGTCTCCCGTTTCTTGTCTTTTGTCATCGAGCGTTGGCGCACAGCGAGATGAACCTGGATTGAGCCATGGTGCCAGAGAAGGTTTCCGGGCGGCGGGTTTCCGTTGCATCGAGCCGCTCGAACGATGGCCCCCCATCGCTTTTCGCAGCCTTGCCAGCGGATAGCCTCACCGCCCGAAAGCAGAATTGTCCAATCCAGCCTCTATCCCAGCGACACACGATCGAGCAGCAGACCGGCTGCGATCGGCGGCAGGCCGCTGACATTCTTGCGCACCGGCACCAGCAGGTCCGGAAAATAGCTGAAAATGACCGGTGTCTCGTCGAGCAGCAGCTTCTGGATGTCGGAGGCCGCCGCGCGCTGTGCGCCGATATCGAGCGCCTTGAGGTAGGAAGTGACCATGCCGTCATAGGCAGTGTTCTTGAAATGCGCCGCGTTCCACGGGCCGTCGCTGACCAGCGGGCTCTTGAGGAACACATTGGGCACGCTGCGGTGCGCGTAGTCGGTGATGCCGAGAGGGCTGTCCAGCCAATCCGACTGGCCGAACACCGCCTTGCCGTAATATTTGTCCTGGTCCTCGATGTTGAGCGCGATGCGGGCGCCGATCTCCTTGGCGAAATTCTGGAACAGCTGCGCGTAGCCTGGAATGTCGGAATAGCGCAGCGTCGTCAGCGTGATGTCGAAGCCGCTGGCGAGGCCGGCCGCCTCCATGAGCTGCTTGGCCTTGGCGATGTCCTGGACACGCTGCGGCACCGTCTTGTCGGTGGCGGGAAAGGCCGGCGCGAACGGGCTGTCATTGCCCGTCGCCGCCATGCCGCGGCACAGGCCGTCGACCAGCTTGGAGCGGTCGATGCTGAGCGCCAGTGCCTGGCGCACGCGCTTGTCGGTGAAGGGACCGGTGTCGCAGCGCATGTGCAGCTGGCGGTGCGCGGTCGAGGCGACACGCAGCACCGTGATGTCGGGGCTGTTGACCACCACCTGGCTGACATCGAGCGGCACGGCGTCGAGGACGTCGACCTCGCCGGCCTGCAGCGCCAGGATGCGCGGCTGCACGTCGCCGTAGAATTTGAATTCGAGCCGGTCGGGCAGCGCCTTCTCGCCCCAATAGTCCTCGTTGCGCACGAAGGTCGCGCCGACCTTCGGCGTGTAGCTCTCCAGCCGGAACGGTCCGGTGCCCTCAAAGGTCTTTTCGTAATCGCCCTTGTAGCTCGCCGGCAGGATGACGGCGTTGTAATTGTCGATCGACACCGAATAGGGAAAGCTGCCGTTCGGCGCATCGAGATGGAAGGCGACAGTGTGGTCGTCGACTTTCTGCGTGCCGCCCTTCGACAGCAGACCCTTGAACACCGAAAGCGCGTTCGAGGCGCCGTTGGGATCGGCGAGGCGATCGAAGGTCGCCACCACGTCGTCGGCTTTAAAATCCTCGCCATTGTGGAACTTCACGCCCTTGCGCAGCTTGAAGGTCCAGACACTGCCATCCGCGTTCGGCGACCAGCTTTCCGCCAGCACCGGCTTCAGGGTGAGATCCGGCTGCGTGATGCACAGGAATTCGGCGGTCTGGAAAACCAGCTGGTAGCTGCCGCTGTCATAATAGGTGACGGGATCGATGGCGCCGCCAGGCGTCGCCACGCCGGCGCGCACCGTGCCGCCGGGCTTGCCCTCGGCGCGGGCCTTCGGGGTGCCGAGGCCGGCGGCCGCGACAAGGCTGGCCAGGAACGGCAGGGAAAGGCCGAGCACGCTGCCATGGCGCAGGAAATCGCGGCGGTCGAGCCTGCCGGCCAGCAATTCGTCGACAGCGGAATTTTCGATTGCCGTCAGGTTTTTGCGAGCGGCGTCGATCGTCATGAAATGCCTTGGCATGGCTGCATTCCTCGCTTGCCCTTGAGGGACCAGCCATTTAGGTCATTGTTGACCGCGACCGGAAAGCGATATTTTTTGATAGGGTCCATCGAAATCTTCGATGCAAGGTCTAAGCCATGGATACAGAGAACCTGCGCAGTTTCCTGGAGGTCGCCGAACATGGCAGCTTCACCGTGGCGGCCAGCCGGCTCAATCTCGCGCAGTCGACCGTCAGCGCGCGGATCAGGGGGCTGGAGGAGCAGTTGGGGCGCCGGCTTTTCGTGCGCGACCGCGACGGCGTCAAGCTGACGCCCGCCGGCCGGCAATTCCTGCCGCACGCCTCGTCCATCACCCGCACCTGGGAGCAATCGAGGCAGGATATCGCCGTTCCCGATGGCTATGACAGCCTGCTGCGGCTGACCGCTCCCGCCTACCTGTGGGACCGGATCACTTCGCCATGGGTCGAGTGGATGCGCGCCAGGCGGCCGAACGTGGCGCTGCGCCTCGAGGGCAGTTTCCCGGATCTGGCGATCGACCAGCTGGCGGAAGGCCTGCTCGACATCTGCATCCTCTATCTGCCGCGCCCGCATCCCGGCATCGTCTATGAGACGCTGGCCGTCGATCAGGTCGTGCTCGTCCAGCATGCGGCGCAGACCAAGCCATGGACCGAAAACTACATACTGATGGATTGGGGGCTCGAATTCCGCATCGAGCATGACCGCGCCTTTGCCGGCATGGTGAAGCCAGCCATCTCGGCTGGCCTGGTCTTCATCGGCCTGCAGCATGTGCTGTCGCGGCAAGCGGCCGCCTATCTGCCGCTCAGCGCCGTCAGCACTCACATCGAGCGCGGCGAGATGCGGCGTATGGACAACACGCCGGTGTTCCAGCGGCCGATCTATCTCGCTTATCCATCGAATCCCGTCTCGTCGGATGTTCTGGATGTCGCCCTGACGGGCTTGCGCTCGCTGGCCAGGGACTGGACCAGCGAACAGGGTTTTTCGGAAGGCGACCGTTCCTTAGAGCAGTTCACATTTCGCGGAAACGATGAACTGCTCTAACTCCTTGTTTTGACGCAATTCCCTAGGGAAAGCGCTACGCGCTTTTCCCGGGAAAACCGTTTCACACTTTTCCTGGAATTGCTCTAGGCATGGCCGGCCTGAGGTAGCCGGCCGGCAATATCCTGCTATGCCGGTTCAATCACGGCGGCCTTCTGCAGCCTGGCAAGTTCCGGGTAGGGGATATGGCAGCGGATGGAATGGCCGGGCTGCGCTTCGGCCAGCGGCGGCTCCTGCTGCTCGCAGATCGGGCCGATCTTGCGCGGGCAGCGTGTGTTGAAGACGCAGCCCGGGGGCGGGTTGGTGGCGCTGGGGATTTCGCCGTCGAGCCGGATGCGCGCCGTCTCGGTCTGGTCGAGCTTCGGCACAGCCGACAGCAATGCCTCGGTATAGGGATGATGCGGACCGGAGAAGACTTCCTCCGAAGGTCCGATCTCCATGATGCGGCCGAGATAGAGCACGGCGATCTTGTCGGAGAGGTAACGCACCACCCCAAGGTCGTGCGAGATGAAGATGTAGCTGACATCTTCCTTCGATTGCAGGTCGGCGAGCAGGTTGAGGATCGCCGCCTGGACCGAGACGTCGAGCGCCGAGGTCGGCTCGTCGCAGACGACGATGCGCGGATCGCCGGCAAAGGCGCGCGCAATGGCGACGCGCTGCTTCAGGCCGCCTGACAGCTGGCGCGGCTTGACGGCGAGATGCCGGTCGGTCAGGCGCACCGAGCGGACGAGATCGTCGAGGCGTGCCTCCTGCGCCTTGCCGGAGAGGCCGGCCAGCCGCTTCAAGGCGCGGCCGAGAATGTGGCGGATCGAATGCGAGCGGTTAAGCGCGGAGTCCGGGTTCTGGAAGACGATCTGCATCGCCTTGACCTGGTCGTCGCCACGGTTCTCCAGCTTCGGCGCCAGCGCCTTGCCCTCGAGTTCGATGGTGCCGCCGTCATCGGGCGGCACAAGGCCGAGCAGCAGCCTGGCGAAGGTGGTCTTGCCGCTGCCGGATTCGCCGACCAGCCCCAGCGTCTCGCCGGGCCGCAGATCAAGCGAGACATCCTTGACGGCGCGCAAGGGATGGCCGTGGCTGGCATAGGTCTTGTTCAGTCCGGCAACGCGCAGCACCGGCGCGGTTGTCGGCTTGGGCGCTGTCGCAACATCGCTCGGTGTGGCGCGCGGCAGAGCCTGCGCCTTGTCGTGATGGAAGCAGCGCGACAGGCGCTTGCCGCGCTCGTCGCTCAAATCATAGAGCGGCGGCAATTCGGTGCGGCAGCGATTGTCGGCGAGCGCACAGCGGTCGGCAAAGGCACAGCCCTTGATGTCGGCACCTATGCCGGGCAGGAAGCCCGGAATGGTGTCGAGCCGGCCCTGGTCCTTGCGCTGGCCGCCGCGTGGCAGGCAGCGCAGCAGCGCGACCGTATAGGGATGGCGCGGATCGTTGAAGACGACATCCGTCGGCCCTTCTTCCACCAGCATGCCGGCATAGAGCACGCCGACGCGGTCGCACATGTTGGAGACGACGGCGAGGTTGTGGCTGATGAACAGGATCGAGGCCGAGAGCTCTTGCCTGAGCTGCGCAATGAGGTCGAGCACCTCGGCTTCGACCGTCGCATCAAGGCCGGTGGTCGGCTCGTCGAGGATCAGCATCGAGGGATCGTTGGCCAGCGCCATGGCGATCGCCACGCGCTGCTGCATGCCGCCGGAGAGCTGGTGCGGATAGCGCTGCATGACGCTTGGCGGATCGGAGATGCGCACGCGGTTGAGCATGGCGATGGCGCGATCGGTCGCCGCCTGTCCCGTGATGCCGCCGAGCTCGAAGATCTCGGTCAGTTGCCGGCCGATGCGAATCGACGGGTTCAGCGCCTTGCCGGGATCCTGATAGACCATCGAGACGCTTTCGGCGCGCGCCCGCCGCAAGGCCTCGGCATCGAGCTTCATGACGTCCTGGCCGTCGAGCGAGATCGCGCCGCCCGATATCGAGCCGTTCCTTGGCAGATAGCGCACGACGGTGAGCGCCACGGTGGATTTGCCGCAGCCGGATTCGCCGACCAGCCCATAGGCCTCGCCTTGCCTGATGTTGAGGCTGAGATTGCGCAGCACGGCGCGGTTGCGCCCGGCGACCCGGTAGGCGACCGACAGGTCGTGCAGTTCGAGGGCGTTTTCAGCCTTTGCGGAACTAGTCATTGAGCGCTCCATGCACGCCGTCGGCCACAAGGTTGACACCGATCACCAGCGAGGCGATGGCGAGCGCGTCGAACAGCACTGTCCACCAGAAGCCGCCGCCGATCATGCCGTAGTTGCTGGAGATCGACAGCCCCCAGTCGGGTGAGGGCGGCTGGATGCCGAAGCCCATGAAGGAGAGCGTGGCGACCGCGAAGATGGCGTAGCCCAGCCGCACGGTGGTCTCGACCAGGATCGGCGGGATGACGTTGGGCAGGATCTCGACGAACATCGTGTGGAAGGCGCTCTCGTGCCTGAGCTGCGCGGCGGCGACATAATCGAGTTCGCGCTCGGCCAGCACCGCCGAGCGCACGGTGCGGGCGATGATCGGCGCGAAGCTCAGGCCGATGACGACGATGACGGTGGCCTTGGAGGTGCCGAGCGCGACGATCGCGAGCAGCGCGACAATGACCACGGGGATGGCCATGAAGGCTTCCAGGATGCGGCTGACGACATCGTCGACGATACCGCGGAAATAGCCGGTGAGCAGGCCGAGTGCCGTGCCGGCGACCGTCGCCAGCAAGGTTGCCAGCGGGGCGACGGTGAGGATGTCGCGCGAGCCGACGATGACGCGCGAGAAGACGTCGCGGCCGATCTGGTCGGTACCGAACCAGTGTTCGGACGAGGGCGGCGCCAACGCATTGATGATGTCGTCGGCAAGCGGGTCGTAGGGTGCGAAGTGCTCGCCGAACAGTGCGCAGGCGACCCAGAACAGCACGATTAAGAGACCGACAAGGAAGGTCCGCGAGCGCATGAGCGAGAAAAAGACTTCCGCCATGGGGCTGCGCCGGCGCGTATCGTCTTGCGGAGGGGAGGTGGTCTGGACGGCGCTCATTGGTCTGACCCCAGCCGGATACGCGGATTGAGTACGGAATAGAGGAAGTCGGCGATCAATGTCGCCACGGCATAGACGATGCCGATGGTGAGGATACCGGATTCCAGCATCGGGAAATCCTTGCCGCGCGCGGCGGTGAAGATCAGCGAGCCGATGCCCTGGTAGCGGAACAGCGTCTCGATCACCACCAGGCCGCCGATGAGATAGCCGGTCTGGGTGGCGATGACGGTGATGGTCGGCAGCAGCGCATTGCGCAGCACATGGCGCCAGATCACCGTGCGCCAGGGCAGGCCCTTGAGCACCGCCGTTCGCGTATAGTCGGAATCGAGCGCTTCGATCATGCCGGAGCGCGCCATGCGCGCTATATAGCCGAACAGCACCAGGAACAGCGGCAGAGACGGCAGGATCAGATAGTAGAGCTGGGTGAAGAAGCCGGCGTTCTTCGGCCATGCCGCCGATATCGGCAGCCAGCGCAGCCAGACGCCGAAGATCAGGATCAGGATGATGCCGGTGACGAATTCCGGCAACACCGTCACCGACAGGCCGCCCAGGCTGATGATACGGTCGAGCGGGCGGTTAAGGTTGAGCGCGGCCACGACGCCGCCGAGGATGCCGATCGGCACCACCAGCACGAAGGCGACCGCGGCCAGCTTCATCGAATTGCCCAAGGCATCGATGACGAACGGCGCCACCGGCGAGCGGAAGATGTAGGATGTGCCCATGTCGCCGCGGATGAAATTCCAGATCCAGGTCGCATATTGGGTGAGCAGCGGCCGATCGACGCCCAGCGTGTGATTGAGCGCGTCGACAGCGCGCTGGTCGGCAAACGGCCCCAGGATCGCGCGCCCGACATTGCCGGGCAGCACCTGGCCGCCCAGGAACACCATGATGCTGAGCAGGAACAATGTAACCAGCGACAGCGACACACGCCGTGAAAAGAAGGAGAGAATGGCTAAGACTCCTTGTGGAGCCAGCCCCCACGCGGGAGCTGGCTGTTAGAGGATTGGCTTTCCCTTTCGTTTTAGGCCTTCGATGCCTTTTCGAGGAACAGCTGCGACATGGCGGTCGGCTGCACGCCGGCCACGCCCTTCGCCGTCGCCGTCAGGTAGTCGTAGAAGTAGCCGAAGATGACGGGCGTTTCCTCGAGCAGCAGGTTCTGGATCTTGCCCGCCGTCGCCTTCTGCGCTTCGAGATCGAGCGCGGCGATATAGCTGGTCGCCAGCGTGTCATAGTCCTTGTTCTTGAAGTGCGCGGCGTTCCAGGTGCCGTCGCTCTTCAGCGGTGCTGCAAGGTACACGTTCGGCACGCCGCGGTGGCCGTAGTCGGTGATGCCCATCACCGAATCCAGCCAGTTCGATTTGCCGAATACGGCGTCGCCGTAATACGCGCCCTGGTCGAGGATGTTGAGCTCGAGCTCGATGCCGATCTCCTTGACCCAGTTCTGGATGAGCTGGGCGTATTCCGGTATTTCCAGGTAGCGCTCGGTGGTCAGGGTCACCTTGAAACCCTTGCCGGCGCCGGCCGCTTCCATCAGCTGCTTGGCCTGCGCGATGTCCTGCTTGCGCTGCGGCACGCTGGTATCGGTCGAAGGATAGGCAGGCGCGAACGGGCTGTCATTGCCGGCCGAAGCGCGGCCCTTCATCAGGCCGGCGACCAGCTTGTCGCGATCGAGGCTGAGCGCGATGGCGCGGCGCACGCGCGGGTCCTTGAACGGATCGGAATCGCAGCGCAGATGCAGTTGCTGGTGCGCGACCGACTTCAGGCTGATGATGTCGACGCTCGGATCATTGAGCAGGGCGACGCCCGCGAGCACCGGCATCTGGTTGATGATGTCGATCTGTCCGCCCTGCAGCGCCAGGATCTGCGGCTGCATGTCGGCGAAGAAGGTGAACTCGGTGCGCTCCGGCAGAGCCTTTTCGCCCCAATAGTCCTCGTTGCGGACGAAGGAGGCGCCGACCTTGGCCGTGTATTTTTCGATCTTGAACGGCCCGGTGCCGTCGAAGCTTTTCTCGTAGTCGCCCTTGTAGCTCGCCGGGATGATGACGGCGTTGTAGTTGTCGGACGACACCATGTAGGGGAAGTTGCCGTTCGGGGCGTCGAGATGGAATTCCACCGTGTAGTCGTCGACCTTCTTGGTGGCGCCCTTCTGCAGAATGCCGGTGAACACCGACAACGCGTTGGACGAGTTTGCCGGGTCGGCGAGGCGGTCGATGCTGGCTACGACGTCGTCGGCCTTCATCTCGCCGCCTGAGTGGAATTTGACGCCCTTGCGCAGCTTGAAGGTCCACACCGTGCCGTTGTCGTTAGGCTTCCAGCTTTCGGCCAGTGCCGGCTTGAGCACCAGGTCGGGGCCGTCGACGCAGAGGAATTCGGCAACCTGCTGCATGATCAGCAGGCCGCCGGCATCGGCGATGGTGACCGGGTCGATGGTTGCCGCCGGCACGCTGCTGCCGACACGGATGGTCGCGCCGGGCGCGCCCTGGGCGCGGGCGAGCGACGGTATGCCACTAAGGCCGGCAGCGGTGGTGATGCCGCCCAGAAGCGGCAGCGACAGGCCGAGCAGACTGCCGTGGCGAATGAAGTCGCGGCGGCTGACACGGCCGTCGACGAGACCGTCGATGAGATGGTTTTCGAGCGGCGAGCGATTGCGACGGATCAGGTCGAGAATGCGGTAGTTCTTGCTCATGGGTTTAACCCTTTCCCCTTGTTTCTTATGGCTGAAGAATGCACTTCCAGTTGACGAAATTCCGTGGAGTTCTCCTTGTCCCGGTCATCAACGAAGTCGGTCGACCGGGACTGTAGCATGCTGTCTTTTCTGGTCCATCCGATCCTGGCGGCGCAGGGTTCAGATTTTCTTGAGGCCATGCTTTCACCCGTCAGGCCCTGCCGTGGCGATCCAAATTGCCGCGGCCGACCCTTGTGTTGGCTAGTCTCCTTTCCTTCTCGGTCTCCTAGTTCAGCGGCAGGCGGCGATATGTTCCGGGCTTCGCCGGGTCATGATATTTGTTGCACGGGCCGTTCTCGACGAAATCGCGATGGCAGGCCGTGAGGTTTTTCCGCGATAAGGTGACGCCGAGACCGGGGCCTTCCGGGACGCGCACGACATTGTTCCTCGGCGAAAACGGCCCTTCCTCGGTAATGTCCATGGGCTGCATGCGAAACAGCGACTGGTTCGGCTCCCGGATCCAGCCAAGCGCCGCGCACAGATGCAGATAGGCCGCGCTGCCGATGCCACTGTCGCCGCTGTAGCACCAGAAATCGACGCCGGCGTGCTCGCAGGCGCCGACGAAACGCGTGAGGCGGCCGATGCCGCCATGCGCCGTCGGATTGCCGACGAAGGCATCCGGAACCTTGAGGTCCATGGCGCGCGCAATGTCGATGTTGTGGGTCGAGAACGGGATCGAGCAATGCTGCCGCAACTGGCGCATCTCCTCGATCGTCGCCACCGGATCCTCCCAGTTGCGCACGCCGAGCTCTTCCAGCGGCCGCGCCAGCCGCCGCGCCGTCGCCAGCGAATAGGCCTGGTTGGAATCGATGCGGATCATCGCCTCGTCGCCGAGTTTTTCACGGATCAGCTCGACCATTCTGAGCGAGACTTTCGGGTCTTCGGTCGAGAATTTGCCTTCGAAGAAGGTCGTGCCATGCGTCTCGTGCAGCTCGACGCAATAGTCGGCGACTTCTTCCGGCGTCGTCTCGCCCTTCACCTTGGGTCCATGGCCGCGCAGCGAAAAATAGTCGGTGAACGGGATATCCTTGCGCACGGCGCCGCCGAGCAGCTGATAGAGCGGCTGCTTCCACGCCTTGCCGCGCAGGTCCCACAGCGCCATCTCGATTGCGCCGAAGGCCATGATGCGGGTGCGGTCGTTGATCGACTGCACGCCGGTCCAGTAGGGCAGGCAGACATGCTCGGCGCCGGCGATGTCGAAGGCATCGCGGCCCGCCAGGCGCGCGGCCAGAACATCGTTGATGATCGCGGCCGCCGCTGGCGTCGGCGCCTCGCCGAGGCCGATCAGCCCTTCCTCGGTCTCGACCTCGACAATGGTCTGCGAAAACCCGTCGAGCTCGCCGAACACCCAGCCATAGGGCGCTTCGAGACGAAGATTGATCGGCGTTGCCGTGATACCGCGGATTTTCATCTCAGCCGATCTCGAAGAAAGGCTTGCCGAGCAGGCTCGGGTCCACGTCGATGCCGAGGCCGGGTCCGTCTGGAACGCCCATATGGCTGCCGGTGACCGGCGGGGCGTTGAAGGCCGTGCGCACCGTCACCCATTGATGGAAGGCAATGGCATGCAGCCGGCGCTCCTCCGGCGTCGACAGCGACAGATGCGCCATCGCTGCCGTGTCGATCTCGGCGCCGCCTGTGTCTTCGACAGTGATCATGAAGCCGAGGTCGACGGCAACGTCGCGAATCTGCCGGGTCTTGGTCACACCGCCCAACCGCGAGATCTTCAGCGTCAACCCGTCGGCCGCGCCCAGGCGGTGAATCTCCAGCATCGCTTCCAGCGAGGTGACGGATTCGTCGAGCACCATCGGCTTGTCGAGCATGCGGCGCACCGACATGTTCTCCTCGATCGTCGTGCAGGGCTGCTCGAACGTGTAGTCGATGCCGCGCGTGGCATCGGCGAACTGCCGTGCCTGATAGGGTGTCCAGCCGGCATTGGCGTCGCAGAAAATCACCGTACCTTTCGGCACGGCCGAGGCGACCGTCGTCACCCGCTCGATGTCGTCGTGCACATTGCCGCCGACCTTGACCTGCAAACGCCGACAGCCCTCCGCGATGATCCTTTTTGCCAGTGCCGCCATCTGATCGAGCGTGCCGTGGGTGACGACCCGGTAGGTCTCCGCCATGTCGCTCTCGCGGCCGCCTAGCATGGTCACCAGCGGCACGTCGGCGGCGCGCGCGGCGAGATCCCAGCAGGCCATGTCGAGCGCCGACTTGATGTAGGGATGGCCCTTGAACACCGTGTCCATAAGCCGGCCGATGCTGGCGAGGCCGCGCGGATCGTGGCCGATGAGATGCGGCGCGATTTCCGGCACGCCCGCGCGTGTTCCTGCTGGAAACGCGGCCGAGTAGAAATTGCCGAGCGGCGCCATTTCACCCCAGCCGGTCAGGCCGCTGTCGGCGGTGATGGCGACGATCACCGCGTCAAAGGCGTCGGCCTGGCGCCCCTTGGACATGCGGTAGGGGCCGTCCACGAAGGGCTGCACGACATGGTAGGCTTTGATGGATTTGATCTGCACTTCTGTCTGTCCGCTGGCTGCGATGTCTGGGAATTGGTCAGGCGCCCTTTGACGGACGCTGTTCGAGGCTGCGCGCATAGGAGAGCAACTGCTCGAAGTCGAGATTGATATGTTCGCGTGCATGACGCTGGGCAGCGCGCATATCGGCGCCCTTCATCAGTTGCACGTAGATCTCATGGACGTCTTCGGCCGGCACCGGCTCGTTGCGCGCATGCTGGTGCAGCGCGAAATACATCTGAAGCCGGCTGGTCAGTCGTTGCCAGGTTTCCAGAAGCACTGAATTGTCGGCCCATTCATAGATCAGTCCGTGCAGTTGCAGCGCGGTTTCGATCTGCCTTGTGGTTTCGAGGTTGCGTGTCGCCTGCTTCACCGCTTCGTGGCGCCGGTCAAGTTCATCGAAGAAACGCTGGTCGCGCAGGGGCCATGTTCGTTCGATGGCGAACTCATCCAGCACCTGGTTGAGCGAATAGGCATCGTCGATGTCCTTGGCGGTGACGTCGATGACGAAGGTGCCAGCATATGGAATGCTGGTCAGGATGCCTTCCTGCACCAACTCGCGCATCGCCTCGCGCAATGGCGCGCGGCTGACCCGCATCTGTTCGGAGATTCTGAGCTCGTTGAGCTTCTGGCCAGGTTGCAGTTGCCCGGTCAGGATGGCGCGCCGCAGGAGCGCGACGATTTCGGCGCGACGCGTCGTATCGGCAATCGGGCTGAAATCCGTCGTCACCATCCGGCCCACTCCAGCGAGTACAGTGGGCAAGACAATCAGATTGTCGACAATCTAACAAGATGGCATTTCGGATTTTTCATCGTCGCCCGGCATTTCCGATACGGACGCGGTTTGGGCGGCTCAGGCCGCGCGGCCGTAGAAGCCGACCCGCTCCTCGGCGCTGAACATCACGCCTGGTTTCTCGTAGTAGGAGAACACCGCGATCATGCGTTCGCGCTCGCCTTCGACCGTGGTGACGCGGTGCGCGGTGTTCTTGCCGCGGAACACATTGAGCGTACCCGGCTTCATGCGCAGGATCTTGGCGTCGGGATCACGGCCTTCGAGCAGCCTGGCGACGCCCTCATAATTCGGGTCGTCATCCGATCTGAGATCGGTGCGGTATTCGAGGTCGCCGCCACGTTGCGATTGCTGCAAAAGCAGCGTCGTGGTGAATTCCGAGCGGTCGAAATGCCAGTTCAGCGCCTCGCCGGCGCGATAGGCCATGACATTGGTGCGGGCCAGCGGATCCTGCATGACATGCAGTTTTTCCTTGCCCATTGTCGCCGCCAGGAAATGCACGAGCGGCTCGTATTCGTAGATGGCAAGCACGGTGCTGTCCGGAATCTGGTCGGCGCACACAGTGTGACTGATGGTTTCGACCTTGCGCAAAGCGGGGTGGTCGGGTGCGAGCTCGGGAATGCTGGGCTTGAAGTAGATGTTGTGCATGCGCTTGTGGACATGGGACTGCGTGTCCATCACCGGCTTGATTTCCCGCACCGCCTGTTCGGCGACGCCGGGCCGCAGAAAACCTTCGAGATTGAACATGCCGTCGGTCCGGAGGGCTTCGATCGACTGTTCGACGAGGCGCTTCCATTCGGCGCTGCCTTCGCGGTCGAGCGGATAACGGTCGAGATCGAGAATGTCTTTCATGTCGCGTGCTCCATCGGTTGGGCACAGAAGATCGCAAAAAATTCTTTCTCTCAACGGCGAAAATTATTAGGAATGAGCAAGAAAAACTTATGGAGATTGGCATGGAAAAACTGCCGCCACTGAACGCGATCAAGGCCTTCGAGGTCGCGGCCCGCGCCGGCAGCTTCACTTTGGCCGCGAGCGAGCTCGGCGTATCCTCGGCGGCGGTCAGCCAGCAGATCCGCAATCTCGAAACATGGTTCGGCAAGCAGCTGTTCGTACGCACTGGCAACCGCATCACCCTGACAGACGCCGGTCACGCCATCTACCCGCAGACCGCGCGAGCATTGGGTGACATTGCCGCCATCGCCCAGCGCATGCTGGAAGGCGGCTTGAGGACACGGCTTGTCGTGAGCGTGCCGTTCTCGCTGGCAGAGCTGTGGCTGGCGCCGAGGCTGGCCGCTCTTCTCGAGGCCTTCCCGCATATGGCGATCGATGTGCGGGCCGAAGACGATCCGATCGATCTGGTACGCCAGAATGTCGACCTGCGCATCTCCTATGGCGATTATCACTATCCCGGCCTGAGGATGGTGCGCCTCGTCCATGACGATGTGCTACCGGTCTGCGCGCCGGAATTCTGGCACCGGCACGGCAATGGCGATCCGGGGCTCACGGACCTGCATGAGAGCCTGTTCATCCACACCAATTGGGGGCCGAACTATGCCTCGCACCCAAGCTGGGCGGACTGGTTCGCGGCATGTGGAGGCGGCCGCTCGCCCGACCCGTCGCATGGCCGGCGCGTCGGCCTGTCCAGCCTGGCGATCGCCTCGGCGAGGTTGGGTCTGGGCATTGCGCTCGGCCAGCGTGTGATGGCGCAGGCCGATCTGGAGGCCGGGCGCCTGATCGCGCTGTCATCGGTCTCGGTGCGCCTCGGTAACCCCTATTGCGCCTTCATGCCGCCGGCCAAGGCCGACCGTGCCGATGTGGCCGCTCTTGTCGGCCTGCTTGTGAATACGGCGCCCACGACCCGTGGGTAGGTCGAGGGCGCCGCGCGGAAACCGGGCCTGCGGGGGTGTCAGGTAGCCGGTTTCTGTGGCAGTGGCGAGATCGGCATTCCGGGTCCGATCTTCTGCAGATTGCCTGTGATCACCTGGTCGCCTTCCGAGACGCCGCTCAAGATAGCTACAAGGTCGCCGCTGGTCGGCCCGAGCGAGACCAGCCGCTGGTCGACCGTGTTGCCCTTGCCGACGACGTAGAGATATTTGCCGAGCTGGCTCGAACCCAGCGCCGTCTGCGGCACCATCAGCGCGTCCGGCTGTTGCCTGATATGCAGCCGCACGCGGACGTACTGGCCAGGCATGAGCGTGAACTTCGCATTGCCGATGGTGGCACGCGCGGTGATGGTGCCGGTCGAGTGATCGACCGTGTTGTCGATGAAGGTGAGTTCGCCCGTCTGGCTGGTCTCGGTCTGACCCGGCAGCAGGACTTCGACATCGACCGGGCCGGCCGCGCGGGCCTGCTCGATCTCGGCCAGATCCGTCTCGCTCGGATTGAAGGTGACATAGATCGGGTCGAGTTGCACCAGCGTGTTGAGCACCGTGCCGGCGACGCTGACCAGCGTTCCGACCGAAGCCTGGTTGCGGCCCAGGCG
Organism: Mesorhizobium sp. 2RAF45; assembly: GCF_052115225.1. Lineage (NCBI taxonomy): Bacteria > Pseudomonadati > Pseudomonadota > Alphaproteobacteria > Hyphomicrobiales > Phyllobacteriaceae > Mesorhizobium > Mesorhizobium sp. 2RAF45. The sequence goes on from NZ_JBFRGG010000006.1 coordinate 40,393, forward strand.
CCCGGGGAACGGAGCATGGATCTCGGCGTAGCTCAGATTGAGCTCCGCCGTGCGCACGGCCGCCTGGTTGAGCGCCAGCGACGCCTGCGCTTCGCGCAAGGTGCTGGTGCGCTGGTCGAAGCTGTCCTTGTCTAGGTAACCGCTCTTGGCAAGCTCGGTGCCGCGGCCGAGATTGGACCGCGCATAGTCGAGCGTCGCCGTATCGCGCTGGACCTGGGCTTTCGCCTGGTCGAGCGCGGCCTGGAAGTCGTCGGGCGAGATCCTGTAGAGAACGTCGCCTTGCCGCACATCCGCGCCGTCCTGCGCCGTCTGTTCCTGCAAATAGCCGGGCACGCGCGCCTGCAGCGTGATGCTGCGGATAGGCTCGATGCGGGCGGCATAGTCCAGATAGATCGGGATCGTCTTCTTGACCACGCTCGCCACCGGCACCGGCATGACGAATGCCGCCGGAGCGGGCGTTGCCGCACCGGCCGTGCCGGTGCTCAGCCTGAGATTTCCCATATCGAGCAGGTGGACGCTCGCCACGGAGATCGCGCCCAGCGCGACAGCCGCTCCCAAAGCAATTTTCCATTTACGCATAATATTTCTCCAATCTTATTCGGCCGCTTCCGCCAGGGGAGGGAAGGCGGGTTCGGCAGTTGGTTCAGTATGCTTGGAGGCGGGTTCGCCGCTTTCGCGGCGCTCCCGCAACTGTTCGATGACCGCGTAGAAGACCGGCACGAACACCAGCGACAGGATGGTCGCGGCGACCATGCCGCCAAACACCGTGGTGCCGATCGACTGGCGGCTTGCGGCACCGGCGCCAGTGGCGAACATCAGTGGCAGCACGCCAAGTATGAAGGCGAAGGCCGTCATCAGGATCGGCCGCAGCCTCAGCCGCGCGGCTTCCATCGCCGCCTCGACGATGCTGAGGCCCTCCTCGCGTCGCCGCCTGGCGAACTCGACAATCAGAATCGCGTTCTTGGCCGCCAGGCCGATCAGCATGACGAAGCCGATCTGCGAGTAGACGTCGATCTGCATGCCGCGCACCGACAGGGCCGCGAAGGCGCCGAACAAGGCCAATGGCACCGCCAGCAGCACCATGAACGGCATCGCCCAGCTCTCATACTGCGCCGCCAGGATCAGGAAGACGAAGACGATGGCGAGGCCGAAGACGACGGACGCGATCGATCCCGCCTTGAGTTCCTGGAAGGTGATGCCGGTCCATTCGAAACCGAAATCCCTGGGGAGCGCGGTGGCAGCCGCCCGTTCCATGGCAGCGACAGCCTGGCCCGAGGAGAAGCCCGGCGCGGCACCGCCATTGATCGAGGCCGAGGCGTTGTTGTTGTAGTGCGGCACGGTTTCCGGCCCGACGAACGGCACCAGCTTGCCCAGCGTCGAGAGCGGCACCATGCCGCCCGAGGCATTGCGCACATAGAGCCTCGATATGTCGGCGGCGCCCGCACGTGCATCCTTGTCGGCCTGGATGGTCACCCGGAAGGTGCGGCCGAACAGGTTGAAGTCGTTCACGTAGAGCGAGCCGAGATAGATCTGCAGCGTGTTGAAGACATCGGGCAGGTTGAGGCCGAGAAGCTTGGCCTTGCTGCGGTCGAGGTCGTAGTTGAATTGCGGCGTCGAGGTCGAGAACGGCGAGAACAGCTGCTGCGGATTGATTTCCGGCTGCTTGCGCGCCTCGGCGATCACGGCTTGCGTCGCGTCATTGAGGGCCGTGCTGCCGCGACCGGTGAGATCCTCGACGACGAATTCGAAGCCACCGGTCGTGCCGATACCCGGGATCGAAGGCGGATCGAAGGAGAGCGCGAAAGCTTCCGGAATCTGCATCAGCTTGCCGCGCACATCGGCGACGAGTTTCGACGCGCTCTGGTCGGGGCCACGCTCTTCCCATGGCTTGAGGATGGCGAACTCGACCGCCGAGTTCGACTGCGCCGCACTGGTCAGGAAGTTCAGGCCGCTGATCGAGCCGACAATGTCGACACCGGGCGTCGCCTGCAGGATGTCGCGCGCCTTCTGGGCCACCGCGTCGGTGCGCTCGAGCGAGGCACCGTCGGGCAACTGGATGACGACGAAGAAATAGCCCTGGTCCTCGACCGGAAGGAAGGTCGAGGGCAGCTTCTGCCAGACGAAATAGGTAGCGACCAGCCCGGCCGCAAACAGGCCAAGCATGATCCAGCGCAGGCGGATGAGGAAGCGCACGCCATGGGCGTAGGCATGCGACAGCTTGTCGAAGCCGGTGTTGAACCAGCGGAACAGGAAGAACTGTGGCCCATGCCTATGGCGCAGGAAAGCGGCACTGAGCGCGGGGCTCAGCGTCAGCGAATTGAAAGCCGAGATGCCAACCGAAATCGCCACCGTCAGCGCGAATTGGTTGTAGAGCCGACCCGAGACGCCCGGAATGAAGGCGACCGGCACGAACACGGCCATCAGCACGGCGGTGGTGGCGATGATCGGACCGGTGACTTCGGCCATGGCGGCCTTGGTCGCCGCCAATGGTTTCAGCCCGGCCTCGAGTTGTCGTTCAACATTCTCGACCACGACGATGGCGTCGTCGACGACAAGGCCGATCGCCAGCACCATGCCGAGCAGGGAGAGCATGTTGAGCGAGAAGCCCAGCATCTCCATGACGACCAGTGTCGCCACCAGCGACACCGGAATGGCGATGGTCGGGATGATGGTCGTGCGCCAGCTCTGCAGGAAGATGAACACCACCGCGACGACCAGCACCAGCGCTTCGCCGAGCGTGATCAGCACGTCATGCATCGACGCCGAGACGAAGCGCGTCGTGTCGTAGTGCATGGCGTAGGACACGCCCTTCGGGAAACGCGCCGACAGTTCCTGCATCTTGTCCTTGACGCGCTGCTGAAGGTCGAGCGCGTTGGAACCGGGCATCTGGTAGACCGCGAGCACCACGGTCGGGTCCTTGCCGAAGAAGGCCGAGGACGAATATTGCAGCGCGCCGAGTTCGATGCGCGCGACGTCGCGCAGCCGCACCAGCGAGCCGGTGTCGGTGTTGGCGCGCACCACGATGTCGCCGAATTCCTTCGGGTCGCTCAGGCGGCCGACAGCGTTGACCTGCATCTCGAAGGCGGTGCCGGCGGGCGCCGGCGACTGGCCGATCTTGCCGGCCGCCACCTGGACGTTCTGCTCGGAGATGGCATTCTGCACGTCGACGGCGGTGATGCCGAGATTGGCAAGCTTGTCCGGATCGAGCCAGACGCGCATCGAATAGCGCCGCTCGCCGAAGATCTGCACATCGCCGACGCCTTGCAGCCGCTTCAGCGGATCGACAACCTGCAGGTAGGCGAGGTTCGACAGCGCCACCGGATCGACCGACTTGTCGGGCGAGGTGAGGTTGACGATGAGCACGAAGTTCGGGTTCTGCTTCTTGATCGTCACGCCGCCCTGGTTGACGATCGCCGGCAGCGACGAGGCCGCCTGCGAGACGCGGTTCTGGACGTCGACGGCGGCGGTGCTCAGGGAGTAGCCGACATCGAAGGTGATGGTGATGGTCGAGGAGCCGTCATTGGAGCTCGTCGACGACATGTAGGTCATGCCCTGCACGCCGTTGATCTGCTGCTCCAGCGGCGTCGTCACCGTGTCGGCCACGACTTGCGCGCTGGCGCCCGGATAGTGGGCGCTGACCACGACCTGGGGCGGCGTGATGTCTGGAAACTGCGAGACCGGCAGCAGGAAATAACAAATCGTCCCGGCGAGCACCATGATGATGGCGATCGCCGAGGCGAAGATCGGACGGTGAATGAAGAAGTTTACCACGACACACATGCCTCGCCGGCTGCTCTTGCCCGCCCGAAGGCGCTGGCAACTCTGGATAACTGGCCGTGCCCGTCACGGGAGACTTCCCGTGAACGCAGCAACGGCACCTCGCGACGCTGCCCATCGGCAAGCGAGCGAAGCATCTTCTCGAGGGCGCGGGGGTCGACCCCATCTGCCTTCATGACCAGCCGGATCATCGGATCCCGGACGGCCTCATCTATGGTAAGATCGCGGCGCTGTGGCATTGGCCGGCTCCTTGTCTGTCGATTCGCAGCCCATACTCGCGAACCGTTTTTCATTTCCTCACCGGCCGGAGCCGCATGATTGGCAGTTTCTCGTCCGTCTCATCTGGCAGGACCAGTTCACGGCCTTGTTATTGACGGCGGGCGACATAGGTGTTACCAGTAAGTAACATTCTGGAAGTTACAGACCGGTAACACCCTAGTCAAGAGGTGGCCGAGGGTTTTTTGGAAACGAAAGGAGATCATGATGACAGACGGCGTCGTGGAGCGCTCTCGTCCCCGGGATCGGATTCTGGAGACGGCACGCGACATGTTCCACAAGCACGGCATCAAGGGCGTCGGCGTCGACGCCATCACCGAAGCTGCCGGCACGAACAAGATGACGCTCTATCGTCACTTCGAATCCAAGGACGAACTGATCGTCGAGTGCCTGCGCGCCAATGCGGCCAAGGCCGGCGCCATGTGGGACGCTTTCGAGGCCGAGTTTCCCGGCGACAAGCTCGCGCAGCTGCATGCCTGGGTTGGCAAGGCGGCTGCCATGCTCAATACCGACGGCCGCGGCTGCGACATGGCCAATGCCGCCGCTGAGCTGACCGAGCCAGACCATCCGGCGAGGCTGGTGATCAAGGAACTCAAGGAAGCCCAGCGCGAACGCCTTGTGACGCTATGCCGGGGTGCGGGCATCGGTCAGGCCGAACTGCTTGCCGATACGCTGTCGCTGCTGTTCGAAGGCGCGCGTGTCAGCGTGCAGACCGTGGGCGCCGAAGGTCCGAGCACGCAGTTCGTGCGCATGGCCGAAGGGTTGATCGTTTCCTTCCGGGGCACCGCCGCCGGTTGAAATCCGCCGCGACTGTTGGCGATTTGCCGGCGTATGATCGAGGCGATGCTTGGCGCCCTTTGGCGTGGGCAAAGGAATTTCCGATGCTGAATGAAAAAAGCCCGCTGCCGGGAGGAGGTGGCAGCGGGCTCGATTTCGAATGTGGCGCGGGAGGAGGTGCACCCCATTCATCGTCGGCATCGCATCTGGGAGGAGTAGATGACCGACAACCAGAACTTACGAGTTGCCCAATGATTCGGCAACAATGAATTGTGCATAGCAGCTGTGCAGATTTGCCGTGTCAATTATCAGACAAATCCAGGAACCGGCTTTACCCTGAGCAATTCCAGGAAAAGTGAAACGGTTTTCACGGGGCGCATAGCGCTTTCCCTTGGGAATTGCGTCAAAACAAAGAGCTGGAGTAGGTTGCCGTTTCTGTGAAACGGTGAACTGCTCTAGGCGCCCGGCCTTATTGCACCGGCACGTTTTCCCTGAAGATCAGGCGCGGCTCGATGAATTTCCGGGTGAGATAAGGCGCCGATGAGGCGATGGAGCCGAGCAGGCGGATAACCGACTGTTCGGCAATCAGCCTGGCGTTCTGGTCGATGACGACGTCGACGAGGTCGTCGACGAGATAGCCACGGGTTTCCCGCGTCAGGTCGTGGCAGATGAACACCGGCTTGCGGTTGGGCCTGGCTTCCCGGATGGCTTTCGCAACGCCGGAGCGTCCGGCCCCGACGCAATAGATGCCGAGCAGCTCCGGTTCGTTGTGCAGCGCCTTCATGGTTTCGGCGTAGCTGGCATCCGGTTCGTCGTTGATCTCGACGGCACTGGTCACGGTGAGGTTGGGAAACTCTTCGCCGAGCACTGAGCGAAAGCCCATTTCACGCTCCTCATGGCCGCGATAGGAGCGCGAACCGACGACCATCGCCAGATGGCCCTCGCGGCCGCCGAGGAAGCGGCCCATCAGAAGTGCCGCCGTTCGGCCCGCTACCCGGTTGTCGATGCCGATATAGGCCGAGCGGGGAGCGGCAGGAATATCGGACACCAGCGTCACCAGGCGGATGCCGGCTTCGACAATGTCGCGTAGGATGTTGCGGGTTCGCGGATGGTCGATGGCGATGACACCGACGCCATTGGCCCTCAGCGACAGATTTTCTACGGCGCTCTGCAGTGCGTTCGGCGAGATGCCGGCGAGGTTGTGGATCCGGCACGAAGCGACCAGCGGCAGGCGCGATGCATAGTCCTCGATGTGCCTTGCCAGATCCTGCATGAATGCGTTGCCGCCGATCGGCAGGAAGAATTCAAGGTTTGCGGGCTTGGAGGGAAGCGTAACCTGGTCGGCGACCGGCAGATAGCCGAGCTGCTTGGCGGCTTCCATGACGCGCTGCCGGTTGGCGGCGCTGGCGCCCGGCCTGTTGTTGAGCACCCTGTCGACCGTCGCGGTCGAGAGTCCGCAATTCCTGGCGATGTCGGAGACGGTGGCCTTCATGCCGCAACCCTATGCGCCGATGCGATCGTGCGCCAGACAAGCAATTTCGCAGCCGATGCGATCCGAGGGACGGGTGATCGACATCCATCACCGCGATGCGCGTTTGGCTGTTTCGACAACGCGGCTTCCGCCCTCAGTGCGGCGGCTTGCCGTCGGCGATGGCTTCGCGAATTTCCTTGTCCGACATGCCGGTGATGATCCGTTCGACTTCCGTCACGGTTGTCTTCTTCGGGTCGATGTCGTCGGCGACCACCTTGCCCCGGCGCATGACGACGATGCGGTCGACCACCTGGAAGACATGATGGATGTTGTGCGCGATGAAGATGCAGGAATGGCCGGAATCGCGAGCGTTGCGCACGAAGCTCAGCACGCCTTGTGTCTCGGCGACGCCGAGATTGTTGGTCGGCTCGTCGAGGATGATGAGGTCGCTGTCGAAATGCATGGCGCGCGCGATCGCCACCGCCTGGCGTTCGCCGCCGGAGAGCGAGCCGATCGGCGTCGTCGGCGGAATGTTCTTCGAAATGCCGACCTGTTTGAGCAGGTCGCGGGCGACGGTGTTCATCGCCTCCTGGTCCATGCGGTTGAGGAAACGCGGCGGCTTGATCGGCTCGCGCCCGAGAAACAAATTGCGGGCGATCGACAGTTGCGTGACCAGCGCGGAATCCTGGTAGATCGTTTCGATGCCCTGCGCGATGGCGTCGCTGGTGCTGCGCAAGGTGACCTTCTTGCCGCGGATGAAGATGTCGCCGCTGGTCAGCGGCACCGCGCCCGACAAGACCTTGATCAGCGTCGACTTGCCGGCGCCATTGTCGCCGAGCAGGCCGACGATCTCGCGCTCGTTGACATGGAAATTGGCGTCCTCGAGCGCCTGCACGCGGCCGTAGGACTTGCGGATGTTCTGCATGCGGATCAATGGCTCGGCCATGGTTCAAGTCCCTGCCTGGTGCCGGCGTTCCAGCCATGAGTGGAGCGCCATCATGCCAAGGATGATCGCGCCGATGAAGATATTGTAGGCAAGACCGGGCACGCCGATCAGCACGATGCCGTTGCGCATCACGCGCAGGATCAGGATGCCGAGCACGGTGCCGATGATGGTCCCGCGTCCGCCGGTCAGCGCCGTGCCGCCGATCACCACCATGGCGATGACTTCGAGTTCGTAGCCGGTGCCGCTATTGGGATTGGCGGCGGAAGTTCGCAGCGAGGAGATGACGCCGGCCAGCGAGGCCATGAGCGACGACAGCACGAACAGGCCGATCTTGACGCGGTTGACATTGACGCCGCGGGCGCGCGCGGCGTTGGGATTGCCGCCCGCCGCCTGGATCCAGTTTCCGGTCCGGCTTTGCGTCAGCACATAGCCGAGCGCGATCGCCGCGGCGATGAACCAGAACAGCGACATGTAGATGCGGAACGGCCCGATGAAGAAGTCGCCGACCAGCGCCTCTGCCAGCCAGCTGCCCTCGGCGCTCCAGGTGCGCTGCGGAAAACCGTCGGTGATGAAAAGCGCACTGCCGCGCACCACGAGCAGCATGCCGAGCGTGACCAGGAAGGACGGGATCTTGAGTTGCGTGACGAACCAGCCATTGACCAGGCCGATCAGGGCGGCAACCACCAGCGCGGCAACGAAGCCCATTTCCAGCGAGGTGACGCCGCTGTTGAACAGCGTCCACATCAGCACGGGCGAGAAGCCGAACAGGGATCCGACGGACAGGTCGAATTCGCCTGACGTCATCAGCAAGGTCATCGCCAGCGCGATCAGGCCGAGCTCGACGGTGAAGGCCAGGGTGTTGGAGATGTTCTGCGGCGACAGGAAGTCGTGATTGAAGCCCCAGAAAACGCCGATCTCGACGATGAGCAGCACGAAGGGACCGAATTCAGGCCGCGCAATCAGGCGTTGGACAAGCGAATGATTTTCCACTGGGAACCCGCGACATGGTTTGGAACGGGCCGCGATCTCCACCGCCTCGGATGGATTGTCGCGACGCAAGAAGATATCTGGCGCCGCGAGACAGACGGACACGGCGCCAGGGATCGCGGTTTATTTGCCGGACAGTATCTTGTCGTAGATGCCGGCGGTGTCCTTCTCATAGAGCGCGCCGGTGATGACGTTGAAGCCCGGAGGAATGCCTGACGCCGCCATGTTGGCGAGCGACAGCGCGACATAGCTGGTCGCCTGCGGGTCCTGCCACTGGCCGGCATTGACGTAGCCGTTCAGCACTTCCTGCGTGGTGTCGAGCGAGTTGCCCCAGCCGACAACGGGGATTTCGCCCGGCTTGACGCCGACCTGGTCGAACACCCGCTTGATCGAGCCGGTGACGAGGTCGCCGAGACCGATGATGGCGTTGACCTTGCCCTTGTGGGCGGTGAGGTAGTCGACCATGCGGTTGATCACTTCGGCCTGGTCGAGCGTTGCTTCGGTCACTTCGTAGGTGATGCCGAGCGGTCCAAACACGCTCTTGATGCCTTCCTCTTCCTGGACGCCATAGGTGGCGCCGGGGATCTCGACGGGCATCCAGACGAAGTCGCCCTTCTTCACCAGGCCCTTGTCGACCAGATATTGCGCCCAATGCTTGCCGAAGGTGACGTTGTCGCCGCCGACATAGGCATTGAAATTGGCTTTTGGATCAGGCGTGTTGAAGTTGATGATAGGGATGTTGGCCGCGCGGGCTTCCTTGACGATCTCGACGAGGCTGCCCGGATCGGGGCTGGTGGTGACGATGCCGTCGGCCTTGGCCGAGAGGGCGGCGCGAACCGCTTCCTGCTGGGAGGCGACGTCGCCATTGTGAAACGAGGTGTTGACGGTGTTGCCGGTGTCCTTGGCCCATTGCTTGGCCCCGGCCAGGAAGTAGGTCCAGACCGGGTCGGCCGGGCCGCCGTGCGAAATCCAGTAGAAGGTCTTGGCCTGCGCCGCTGCCGGAATGACCGTCAGCGCGACCAGCAGGCCGTAGAGCACAAGTCTCAGTCTTGTCAGCATTTGATTTCCTCCCGGTTGAAGATGATCCGTCTCTTGTTCCGGCGTCGGCCGGATTGCGTCTTTTGCCAGCGCCGCTCGGATGCCTCAGAGCATTCCCTTTTTCGACGGATGGCAAGCCTCCATCTGCAGATGTAGTTGGCGCCTGACGCGGCGCCATCAACGGTCCCATCAGATTGCATCAGTCGGGGTGATTTTTCCGGGCGGCCGGATGATGATTGGCGGCGAGGCTCAGCCGAGCGGATTGTCCCCGCTGTGTCCGGCGTGCCAGTGGCGCCAAGGCCGGATCAGCCGGTCGATCGCCAAGCCAAGCACGACCAGAGCACCGGTGGTGAAGGCGGCCCAGATGGCATCCACGCCAAGCAAGGTCATGGCGTTGTGGGCAGGTTCTTAGATCAGATCGGCCTTTGCCAGGTCGCGCATGAGATGGCTGGCGCCGTAGGTCCAGTGCGGGCAATCGGGCGACAGCCGCACCCGGTTGACCAGCGCGCCGAACTTTTCCGACGAGATGGTGACGATGTCGCCGACCTTGTGGGTAAACCCCTTGCCCTTTTCGCCGCGGTCTTTCGACGGCACGAACATGGTGCCGAGATAGAGCGCCAGCCCGTCCGGATACTGGTGGTGCGGCCCCATAGCGGCGGCTACCAGTTCTTCGGGCGAACGGCTGATCTCGGCCATCGAGCTTGCGCCCTCCAGCGAGAAGCCATCCTCGCCCCCGACCTTGAGGCGCACCACGGCGCGCTTCACGTCGTCGATCGAGAAGGTGTCGTCGAACAGTCGGATGAAAGGTCCAAGCGACGCCGAAGCGTTGTTGTCCTTGGCCTTGCCGAGCAGCAGCGCGGAGCGCCCTTCGACGTCGCGCAGATTGACGTCGTTGCCGATGGTGGCGCCGACGATCCTGCCGCTCGAGGCGGCGATCATGGCGATCTCCGGCTCCGGATTGTTCCAGGTCGACACCGGGTGCAGGCCGACATCGGCGCCGAAGCCGACCGAGGCCATCGGCTGGCACTTGGTGAAGATCTCGGCGTCGGGACCGATACCGACTTCCAGATATTGCGACCAGGCGCCGCGCGCGATCAGCTTGGCCTTGATCTCCATGGCTTCCGGCGAACCCGGCTTGAGCTTCGACAAATCATGGCCGATCAGCCCGGCAATGTCAGCGCGGATGGCGTCGGCCTTTTCCGCCGAGCCGCGCGCCTGTTCCTCGATCACCCGCTCGAGCAGGCTGACGACGAAGGTGACGCCCGACGCCTTGACCGCCTGCAGGTCGACCGGGGAGAGGAGATAGGGTTTTGCCGGATCGCGATTGGCCGCAAAACTGTTGGCCGCGATGTCGTCGAGCGAGCCGATCGGCTTGCCCTTGGCCGAGCGCACATGACCTGCCGGATCGGCCATTTCGCAGATGTCCCGCACGGTCGGCGCTGCGATCGAGGTGATATCGAAGACGGTGGCGTCACGCACCGTGACCACGAGTGGGTGAGGCACATCAGCCGATCGAGCGCGGCCGAGAAAGACGCCATCGTCAGGCAGAAACGTCATGTTTGTCATTGCACTCTCGTCGTTACGCAGGATGGTTCGATGTTATGAGGTGCGCATGGCCTCTTCAAGCCGACACGCCCTGAAGCAGCATGTACCAAGCGACAGGCGATCAACGAAAATGGCCTTTGTCACGATGTCACTGCACTGCGTCGCGACTTCCGATGTGGCGCTACAGCTCATCCCAACGTAACCGCAAATGCGCGCTTGTCGATCCGCCTTTTTCCAGCGTGGTCAGGCCGCTGCCGTGATGAGCATCCACCACATGTGAAACGGGTTCGAAGCAGAAGAAATCAGCGTCTCGTGCCGGCGAATAGAGGACGAAGACATTCAGCGAGGGCGACGCCTCGATCGTGACGGCGATAGCGTCATCCGGCTGGATGATCGAGGCGTGCCCGTTCCAGCCTTCGAAGGCATTGTTGACCCAGGCGTCGGGAAGCGGCGCGGCTTGCGAAAAATCCCAGTCCGGCCGGGAGGCCAGCGGCACCACCCCCGTCGGCAGGTGTCGGTCGTCCTCCAACCAGACACTGCGCGCCGATGCTTGGAGCAGAGTGCGCGGGCGGCGCGGAAACCAGGGGTGGAAGCCTAGCCCGTAGGGCAGGCGTATGGCGGCTCGGTTCTCGACAGCCAGCACGGCGGACAACGCGCCATCCTCCAATGCATAGCGGACGCTCGCATGGTAGCGGTAGGGTCCGATCGCCCCATCCTCCAGAGCCAGCTCCATTTCAGTGCCGGTTCGCCTCGTCAACCGCCACGGCCTTTGAAATGCGTCGCCGTGGAGTGGGAACGGCTCGCCGTTGACATTGGGCTCTATCGCATGGAAGCGCCCGTCAAACTCGAAGCCGCCGCCGGAAATGCGGTTTGACCAAGGGATCAGCAGTTGGGACCCGAACTTCAGCAGACCCCTCGATGGCTCAAGCACAGGCGTCGGTGCTCGGCCGGTGCGGAGCGCGTCGTAGCGCAGGATGGCAGCGCCCTCGCGGGGGCGCACCACGACGCTCGCACGCCCATCGGCAAGTTCGATCTCATCGCCATTGCTCATTGAAAAGCAGCCATGGCTACCATCCGCCATCGATGTTGATGTTCTGACCGCTGATCATGTCCGATGCCGGGGAGACGAGGAACAGCACGAGATCGGCGATATGCTGCGGCTCGATGCGTCGCTTCAGGCATTGGTTGGCAAGGATCCAGTCATTGTATTCCTCGAGCCGTTCTCCGAAGACGCGCTCCTCTGCCTCGGAAACGACGGCGCCTGGCGACACCGCGTTCACGGTGATGCCGTGTGGTCCCAATTCCCGCGCCAGCGACTTGGTGAGTCCCAGCATGGCTCCCTTCGAAGCCACGTAGGGAACGTAGCCGTCCCAGCGACCGTTCAGCGTCACCGAGCAGAAGTTGACGATCCTGCCCTGGCCTTTCTTCTTCATGCCAGGCGCGCAGGCGCGCGCCAGCGCGAAGGCGGCTGACGAATTCACACGGATCTGGTCCTCGTACTCGCCAAGTGAGAATTCCTCGAACGGACGGTTGATGATGAGCGCCGCGTTGTTGATCAGAATGTCGATCGTGCCTTCTTCGTCGGCGAGCGCCTTGACCGCTGTCTCGGCTTCGGCCAACTGGTTCAAGTCGCAACCGACATAGACGATCGTACCCTTGTTCGCCGCCGACAATTCCGCTGCGATTCCGGGCCCTTCTGCATTCTCCGGCCGGTCAAGCAGAAGCACGCGCGCGCCAGCGCGGGCAAGCGCGGCAGCCTGGGCGCGGCCGAGCGAACCCAGACCGCCGGTCAGGAGCACAACTTTACCGGAAAGGTTCGTCATCACCGTTCCCGCCCCTCAAAGCACGTTGTGAACTTCATCGATGGAGGTTTCCTCGATGCGTTTGTCGAGAACGACCTCGCCGCGCGCCATCGCCACCACGCGATCACAGCAATCAAAAACGTGATGCATGTTGTGGCTGATGAAAACGCCGGTCACCCCTTGTGCCTTCAATCCACGTACAAAGCCGATGACCTTGCTGGTCTCCTTGACCGAAAGGTGATTGGTCGGCTCGTCGAGGATCATCACCTTCGACTTGAAATGCATGGCCCTCGCGATGGCGACGCCCTGCCGCTGGCCGCCTGACAGTTCACCGACCAGTGCGTCGGGCGAGCGCAGATGCAGGTCGACATTGGCGATCGCCTTGATGCTTTCGCTGCCCATCTTCTTTTGATCCAGTATGCCGACGCCGAATACGGAAAACAGCGTCGGTTCGCGGCCGATAAACAGGTTCCTGGCGATCGACATGGTGGGAACCATCGAATTGTACTGGTAGATGGTCTCGATGCCGAGGTTCATCGCGTCGCGCGGCCTGGCGATCCGCACCGGTCTGCCTTCGACCAGGATCTCGCCCTCGTCGGCGGTATGGACGCCCGACAGAATGTTGATGAGCGTCGATTTGCCGGCACCGTTGTCGCCGACCAACCCAAGTGCCTCGCCTCGCTTCAGGTCGAGGCTCACGCCCTTCAACGCATGGACGCCGGAATACCATTTGTGAAGATTGCGGACGGAGATGATTGCGTCTTCCATGGCTCAGCCCTCCATCTTGATCGCCTTGGCGCGCTTGCGCATCCAGGCATTGGCGACGACGGCGAAAATGGTCAGGAAGCCGATCGCGAATTTGAACCAGTTCGCGTCCACATTGGAGAGCACCAGCCCGTTGTCGATGATGCGGATGAGGATCGTGCCGATGATGCCGCCAGCGACCGTACCGATGCCGCCTGCGAGCGAAGCGCCGCCGATGACCGCCGAGGCCACCGCCTGGAGTTCCAGGCCTTCGCCAATGGAAGGCAAAGGAGAGCCCAGCCTCAGCACTTGCAACATGCCGGCGAAACCCGACAGCATCGAGCAAAGCACGAAGCATGCGAGTTTTACTCTCGCTGTCGGGATGCCCATCGAGGCGGCAGCCGGGTGGAAGCCGCCGGTGGCCTTTATCCAATTGCCGAAATTGGTTCTGGAAAGCATCAGTGACGTTAAAAGGGCAATTCCCGCAAACCACAGGAACGACATGCGGAACATGTTGCCGGGGCCGACGAACGACGTGAACAGCCAGTTCGGAAGATCGGCGGGAAGCAAGGGTGGAAACCCGCCCGAGACGACGATCGTCAGCGACCGGGCGATGAAAAGCATGCCGAGCGTGGTGATGAAGCTCGGGATCTCGAACCAGATCGTCACATAGCCGTTGATAAATCCGATCACCGCGCAAACGATAAGCCCGGCCAGCAAGGCAAGTGGGAAAGGCACCCCTTCGACCATGAGGACCGCCATGCACATCGGCATCAGGGCGAACACCGATCCGACCGACAGGTCGAATTCGCCGCTGATCATCAAGATCGTGACGCCGATGGCGACGAGGCCCGTTTCCGGCAGAATGCCGAGTATGCCGCGAAGGTTATCCTGGTTGAGGAACACGCCATTCGAGCGGATCTCGAAAATCACCACCAGAAGCACCAGCAGGATCAGTCCCGCCAGTTCCGGCTTTTCCAGATAGGTCTTGAAGAGGCGTTTCAAGGCAGGCTCCAGGAATTCGAGGCATGGGACCACCCGGCGGTGCGAGCACTGCCGGGCGAACACATGGCGCGCGTGGGCTTAACGCAGACCTTGCGAGGAAAGCGTCATGATCGCGTCGGCCTGATCCGGGCGCACGATGCCTTGACCCGTATCGATGTCGGAGGGGGCCAGACCTACCTTCTTGTTCAGGTAGGCTTCCATGACGGGCATGAAGCCCTGCATGTAGGGCTGTTGGTCCACCAAAGCCTGTACGTAGCCCTTCTGCATCTGCTGCAGAACTTCCGGCACCAGATCGAAACCGCCAAGGAGTACCTTGCCCGGCGCGACGCCGCGGTCCTGCAGCGATCGCGCAACGCCCGCGCACCAGAAGCCGGTGTCGAAATAGGCTGTGGTGTCGGGATGCGCATTGAGATAGGCGCCGACACGATCGGATGTAATCGCGAGGTCCGTTCCGCTGTCGATCCGCTCCCATGAGACCTGGCGGTCGGGATGGGCCGCCTTGTACTCTTCCAGGAACTGCATCACGCCTGCGCCACGGCTTTCGGACCAGTTCTGGCCGGGTGCGGAAATGCCGACCAGAACCTTGATTGGCCCCTCTTTCGGGAAGCTCTCGGAAATCGCCTTGCCGAGCGAATAGCCCGCCGGCTTGAAACCTTGCCCTATGAAGGCCTGCCGCGCATTGCCCTTGGCGCCTTCGGTGTCATCGACATTGACGGCAATCACCAACACACCGGCATCTCGCGCCTCCTTGATGACGTCGTCGAACGCCTTGTTGTCGACAATCGAGGTCAGCAGGGCATCCGGCTTGGCGGCAAGTGCGGCGCGCATGTTGGCGAGTTGTTGCTCGACCGAGCCTTCGGTCTGGGTGAAAATCATGTTGCACTTGGCCTCGACCTTGCCGCAGGCATCGTCAAAGCCCTTTTTCACCGCCTGCCAGAAGGTGTTCGAGGCCGACGAATGGTGTGTAAAGACGATGTTGAGCCCGTCGGCACTGGCGACGGAAGGCCCGGCAAGCAGCGTCGTGGCGAGCAAAAGCGTTGCAGTCAGTCGTTTCATTTCTATTCCTCCCGTTGAGTGTTCTTCAGATGTCCGTCTTGTCGGAGACGCGGCGATGGACGGTGTAGGCCCGACCGAGGTCGGGATTGAGTTCCAGCCCGAGGCCTGGGCCAGGCGGCACGGTGATCATGCCGTCCTTGACTTCCGGTAGCGCGGTCACGAGGTCGCGGTACCAGGTCCTGTAAAATGCCCGCACACTCTCCTGTACGAGCGCGTTGGGCGCGTTGAGGGATAAATGCGTGGATGCCGCCAGGACCACTGGCCCGGTGCAGTCATGCGGCGCGACCGGCAAATGCCAGGCCTCCGCCATTGCGGCGATCTTGCGTGCTTCGGAAAGCCCGCCGCACCAGGAAATGTCCAGCATGACGATGCCTGCGGCGCCGGTCTCCAGAAGGTCGCGGAATGCCCAGCGACTGCCCAGGGTTTCCGACGCCGAGATCGGTGCCGGGCTCGCGGCCTCGTAGCGCTTGAGATCGGCGAGGCTATCCATGCGGATGGGATCCTCATGCCAGTACGTGCCATAAGGCCCGAGCGCCTTGGCGATCTTGATCGCCGGCAAGAGCTGCCACATGGAGTGGAACTCGACCATGATGTCGATCTTGTCACCAACCGCTTTGCGGATCTTTTCGAAGGGCTGCAGCGCGGCTTTGAGGTCGCCGGCGGTGATGTCTTGCCCCCGGCTTTTCTCGGCGGCATGGTCGAAAGGCCAGATCTTCATGGCCGTGATGCCGTCCTCAAGCAGCTCCGCCGCCAATTCGTCGGCGCGGTGGAGAAACCCGTTCAGGTCGTCGTATCCTTGCCTTGTGCCCAGACCATAATTCGCGGTGGTCTGTCCCTTGCCGTCCTTGATGTATTCGGTACCGGCGCAGGTGTTGTAGGTACGGATGGACCGGCGCGAAAAGCCTCCCAGAAGTTGCGCGATCGGCTGGTTCATGGCCTTGCCGAAAATATCCCAGAGCGCGATGTCGAAGGCGGAATTGCCGCGGACTTCGACCCCGCTTGAGCGGAAACCGAGATAGCCAACCAGGTCCGCGGAAAGCAAATCGATCTGAAGTGGATCGCGGCCGATTACGCGTGGCGCGACATATTCATGGACATATTCCTCGACCGTGCGGGCCAAGAAAAAAGTTTCGCCAAGGCCGGTAATGCCTTCGTCGGTATGCACCTCGATCCAGAGCAGATTGGGCCGCTCTTCGATACGAATGGTCTCAAGCGAGCGGATTTTCATGCGATCCCCGCGTCGATCAATGCCTTGACGCTTTTGTCGAAATGCGCGGCCATATGTTCGGCGGCAAGTTGCGGGTTCCCCGCGATGATCGCCCGAGCAATATCCGCGTGCCCCTCGATCATCTTGATCTGCTCTTCCTCGGTTACGCGCGTACGCCAGCCGATCACCCAGGTGCGTCGCGTGACGCCGCTGAAGGCGTTGATGATCAACGAAAACACCGGGTTGTGAGAGGCCCGCGCGATCGCCTCATGGAATGCGATGTCGTGTTCCATGACGATCTCGGGCGCACGGTAATTCTCGCGCATCAGCCGCGCGCATTTCTGTATTTCAGCCGCCTCCGCGTCGGTCCGCCGGAGTGCGGCGAGCGCTACCGTGCGCATTTCGATGGTGCGGCGCACATCATAAACCTGCTGGACGCTGATCTGTTCGGTCGTGACGCCGTGCTCGATCACCATCGACATGGCACCAATGTCGAGCTTGGCAACGCTGGCGCGCCGGCCGGCGCTCATGTCGATGAGGCGCATCGCCGACAGCGACCGAAACGCCTCCCGCACCACCGTCCGCGAGACACTGAGCCTGCGGGTCATGTCAGCTTCACTGGGCAAGAGGTCGCCAGGGCCAAGGCCTTCAACGCGGATGTGCTGGGTGATGGCCTGAATTGCGGCACTCACCAGCCCGGGATTTGTCTCGTCAGGCCCTATGCCGCGATCGCTTACCATTTGCCCAAAACCTGTATGACATGTTTTCTTGAAATGGGTATATCTTTGTGAAATCTTGTCTGTCAATAGCGGTTGACTACGCGACAGTTGGGAAGGGAAAAGGGTAGTGGATAGCGGAGAGAAACAGCCAGGCTTCGTGTTCGATGCCCAGGATATCGTCGGCGAGAGCCTGCTCTGGGACGAGAACAGGAAGACACTGATCTGGGTGGATATCATCGGGCGACGCATTCACCAGCTCGATCCGGGTACTCGCGATCATCGGAGTTGGCCGACGCCGGACCTCGCAACCTCGATTGGCCTGCGTAAGGACGGTGGCGCGATCGTCGGGCTGCGAAAGGATGTGGCTCTGTGGGATTTTGGAAAAGCCTTCAGGACGATCGCGACGATCGAACCGGACAGTCCTGACACACGGTTGAATGAGGGCATTGTCGCCCCGGATGGCTCATTCTGGGTCGGCACCATGGAAAACAACATCGATGCCGACGATCGTCCACGCGATATTTGGCGAGATGCGGGGCGGATCTATCGCGTCGACACGGCCGGCATCGTCGAGGCGCTCAGCGCCGATCGCTTCGGCATCACCAACACGATGGTCTGGACAGCGAATGATACCTTCATCACGGCGGACACGACCAAGAACCAGATCTTTCGCTATCACTGGGACAGGGTGCGGTCGCGAATAACCGACAGGCGCCCTTTCTTCTCGGACTTTCCACGCGGCCTGCCGGATGGGTCGTGCATGGATGCGGAGGGCTATGTCTGGAATTGTCGCGTTGCGGGGGGCGGCTGCCTGGTTCGCATTTCACCTGACGGGGTTCTGGACAAGGTGGTGGACCTGCCCTGCAGCTGGCCCACAAGCTGTACCTTCGGCGGCGAGAATTTCGATATCCTCTTCGTCACTTCGGCACGGTTTACCATGAGCGAGAGGCATTTGCAGGCAAACCCGCAGGAGGGCGGGTTGTTCGCTGTGCGCGCAGGCGTTCGAGGCACACCAGCCAAACGGTTCGGTGAGATTACCTACTGACGCGGCCGAGAACGGCAGGCTTACCAGGTCGGCTACGGCTTTTCGACCAATCCGGGCAAAGCGCAGCGTTCCGGCAGTCGCCGGAGCGTTGATGACGACCAATTCAGGAAAGCCGGATTCTGCTTGACAGTTTCACGAATATGAAAAATTGTTAGCCAATTTCAAATTTGGTGAGCTGGTCGATGTCGGCCTTAGTTGCAGCACAAGCGCCAAAGGCCCGGTCTTCATCGGGCTTCCGGCTCGCCATGCTGTTGCCAGGGGCGCTGGTCACTTTCCTGCTGATCCTGTTCGCGCTTGGCCTGGTGCTGTTCCTTGCCTTTCGCGGCAATGACGGCTCGCTCCTCGGCGTTGGGCTGACCGTCGATAATTTCGTCACCGTGGCCACCGATCCGCTCTACTGGACGGTGACGCTGCGCTCGTTGGTCATCGCCGGCCTGGTGACGCTGGCAACCGTCGCCACCGCCTATCCCGTCGCCTACTATCTTGCCTTCCATGCCGGGCGCCGGCGCGGCCTGCTGTTGTTCCTGGTGACGCTGCCGTTCTGGACCAGCTATCTCCTGCGCGTCTTCGCCTGGAAGATCGTACTCGCCTACAATGGCGTCCTGAACTCGGCGCTGATCGAAAGCGGCATCTGGTCGGAGCCGACACTGGCATTTCTCAACACGCCAGCCGCTGTGGTCGTCACGCTGGCTCACGCCTATGCGCCCTTCGCCATCCTGCCGATCTACGTGGCGCTGGACACCATCCCGAAATCGCTGCTCGAGGCTGCCTCCGACCTCGGCGCGCGGCCGTTCACCGCTTTCCGCCGCGTCGTGCTGCCGAATTCGATGCCGGGCGTGCTGGCGGCCGCGCTCGTCGTCTTCGTGCCGACAGTCGGCGACTATGTCACGCCGGCCATGGTCGGCGGCCCGGCCAGCACCATGATCGGCACGCTGATCCAGTCGCAGTTCGGCAAGGCCAATGACTGGCCGTTCGGCGCCGCCCTTTCGGTCTGCGTCATGCTGGTCATCCTCGTCGTGGTGCTGGTCGCGCGCAACGCCGACCGCAGATTTGGCAGCCGCACATGAGAGTGGACCGGGCCGGGACGAATCGGGATGGCCGCTGGCTCGGCCTCTACGTGCTTGCCTATCTGGTGTTCCTATATCTGCCGGTCCTGCTGATCCCGCTGTTTTCCTTCAACGATTCCATCCAGGCGGCGTTTCCGCTCCAGGGGTTCACGCTGCAATGGTACGAGACGCTCTACGGCAATCCGGCGCTGTCGGGCGCGCTCGTGAACAGCCTCGTCATCGCCACTGTCGCCGCTTCCGGTGCAACACTGTGCGGCATCACCGTTTCCTATATGGACCTTTACGGCCGCTCGCCGCTTGCCGCCACCATAAGCGCCATAGCCCGCCTGCCGATCCTGATCCCCGGCGTCATCGTTGGCATATCGTTGCTGATCCTGATCAACCTCATCGGCCTTGGGCCGTCGCGCATCGCCATCGTGCTCGGCCACATACTGGTGGCTTTGCCCACGACCGTCGTCGTCATGCGCAGCCGTTTCGCCGCCATCCCCAGGACGGTTCGCGAGGCGGCGCTCGACCTCGGCGCCTCCGACTGGACGACGTTCCGGCGGGTCATGCTGCCGCTCAGCCTGCCCGCCGTGCTGTCGGCCTTCATGCTGGCCTTCCTGATCTCCTTCGACGAATTCATCGTCGTCTTCTTCCTTGCCGGCACCGAGCCGACCCTGCCGCTCTATATCTGGAGCCAGCTGCGCTTCCCCCGCTCGTTGCCGACCGTCATGGCGCTGGGGACGGTGATCCTGGCCACATCCTTCATTATCGCCGGCACCGCCGAGATCTTGCGCCATCGCGGGCTCGGTGCCACGCGCCGCAATCCAGCCTGACCATAACAATGAGAGGAGAACGAAAATGACATTCCACCTGACATCGATAACCGGACACAAGGCGCGCGCCGGCCTCGCCGCGCTGGCGCTGGCACTGTCTTCGACCGTGGCGCTGGCCGCCGAAAAGCTGCAATATTTCACCTGGTCGGGTTACGAATTGCCCGATTTCAACAAGAGCTTCCTCGCCGCGCATCCCGATGGCGTCGAGGCCTCGATCTTTGGCGATGACGACGATGCCTTCACCAAGGTCAAGGCCGGCTTCCGGCCCGACATCGCGCACCCCTGCTACGACAAGGTGGCGCGCTGGAACAAGGAAGGCCTGCTGCAGCCGATCGACACCAAGCGCATCAAGAACTGGGATTCGATCTTCCCGGTGTTCAAGAACCTGCCCGACCTGCAGGCCGGCGATGGCAAGGTGTGGATGGTGCCGTGGGACTGGGGCAACACTTCCATCCTCTACCGCACCGATTTGGTGAAGAACCCCGAGGCAAGCTGGAACCTGCTCTGGGACAAACAATATGCCGGCCGCATGGCGACCATCGACGCCGTGCACGACACGCCGATCGTCGCCGCGCTTCTGGCCGGCGTCAATCCGTTCGACATGACGCCCGAGCAGATGGACAAGGTTGCGGCAAAGCTGCGCGAACAGCGGCCGCTGCTGTCGAGTTACACCACCGACATGACGTCGGTCGAGCAGGCGCTTGCCAGCGGCCAACTGGTCGCCGCAATGACCTGGAACGCCTCGGCCACCTCGCTCAAGAAGCAGGGCGTGCCGGTCGAATTCATGAATCCGAAGGAAGGCATGCTGACCTGGGCCTGCGGCTTCGTGATGCTGAAGGACGCCAAGAATGTCGATCTCGCCTATGATTTCATCAACAGCCGGCTGGATGCCGATTCGGGCAAATATCTCATTCAGTCCTATGGCTATGGCAGTTCGCTGAGCACCGCCTTCGCCGGCGTCACGAAGGAGGAACTGGAGAAACTGCAGCTGCCGTCCGATCCCGAGGTGACGCTGAAGAGCACCATCTTCACAGGGCCGATGAAGCAGAACGACGATGTGGCCAAGATGTTCGAGAAGGTGAAGGCTGGCGGGTGATCGGTGGTTAATTTCGGAAGCTGGCGCTGCCCCTCATCGCCCTGCCGGGCACTTCTCCCCGTATAGTGACGGGGAGAAGGAGCCGGGCGCAATGCTGGCGAGTCCCTTGCGACGCTGGTGATTGGCGAAACCGGCGATAAGAGTGTCCCTCTCCCCGTCACTATACGGGCAGGTGAGGGGCGGCGCCAACGCCCGGTAAAGTACGAATTCAATCCCGAGGCCGGCCGTCGTCTGGTGCTGGCCTTAGACGCAACAAGGATCGACGCATGGACATAGTCGACGAGGCCGCCGAGAAACCCAAGGACGATGCCGATGTTCGCGTCGGGCGCCGTGTGCGGGCGCTGCGGCTGGAGCGGCGCCTGTCGCTGGCCGAACTGGCGGCAAAAGCCGGCGTGTCGATCGGCGCGCTGAGCCAGATCGAGCGCGGCATGTCCTCGCTGCGCGTCAAGGTGATCTGGCCGCTCGCCGCCGCCCTCGACATCGAGCCTTCGGCGCTGATCGCCGATGGCGACGAGGCCGTCAACGATCTCTATTGCGTGCGCGCCGACAAGCGGCGCTCCATTCCCGTCAAGTCGGAAGGCATCGCCAAGGCGCTGCTATCGCCGCCGGGTGCGACGCTCACCGGCATGCTGGTGACGGTGGAGGCCGGAGGCGGCACGGCGGAAGCCTATGCCCATGCCGGCCATGAATTCGGCTATGTGCTTTCGGGCGAGGTCGAACTGGTGGTGGACTCGACAAAATACGGGCTGAAGACCGGCGACAGCTTTGCCTTCAAGAGCACGCTGTTGCATGCCTTCCGCAATCCCGGCGCCGAGCAATGCCAGATCCTGTGGGTCAACACCACGAAGCCTTCCGAGGTTCGCGATGGCGCCTGATCCACTCGTCCGGCTGCAGGCGGTCTCCAAGGTTTTCCCGGGCGGCATCGTCGGGCTCGATGCCGTCGATCTCGACATTATCAGCGGCGAGTTCATCACGCTGCTCGGGCCGTCCGGCTGCGGCAAGACCACCAGCCTGCGCGTCATCGCCGGCTTCGAAAGCCCGTCGAGCGGAAAGGTCTTACTCGACGGCCGCGACATCACGGCGCTTCGGCCCTTCGACCGGCCTGTCAACACCGTGTTCCAGGACTACGCGCTGTTTCCGCATATGGATGTCGCCGAGAATGTCGGCTTTGGCCTGTCATTGCGCAAGTTGTCGGGAATCGAGCAGGCAAAGCGGGTCGGCGAAGCGCTGGACATGGTCGGTCTCGCCGACAAGCTTCGCGCCCGTGTCTCCGAATTGTCGGGCGGCCAGCGCCAGCGCGTGGCACTTGCTCGCGCCATCGTCTGCGAGCCGCGCGTGCTCTTGCTCGACGAGCCGCTGTCGGCGCTCGATGCGCATCTGCGCGAACAGATGCAGGTCGAGTTGAAGCGGCTGCAATCGCGGCTCGGCACGACCTTTGTCATGGTCACCCATGACCAGACCGAGGCGCTGTCGATCTCAGATCGCATCGTCGTCATGAACAAGGGCCGCATCGAGCAGATCGCGCCGCCGGCGACGCTCTATGACCGGCCTGCGACGAAGTTCGTAGCGAGCTTCATCGGCACCATGAACCTGCTGCAGTCGCGCTTTGTCGGCCGCGATGGCGAGCGCCTCCGTTTCACCGCCGGCACCTTGCCGCTGGAGGCAATTTCTGAAACCGGCCAGTCACCCGGCGAAGGCGAAATGCGCACCATCGGCGTGCGTCCGGAGGATTTGCTGGCGGCCACCGAGGCCATGCCCGGCACCGCGCCGGCCCGCGTCAACAGCATCGTTTTCCACGGCCGTACCTTGCGGCTGCATGCTGAACTGGGGCAGGGGTTGCCGGTGGTGATCGATGCGCCGCGCCAGGCAGAGGGTTTTCAATTCAGCGTCGGCGACGTGGCGCATGTCAGCCTGCGCCGTGGCGCCAACTGCCCCATGCTGCCGAGTTAGTTGCACCCACATTCGCAAGGTCGCCGCACAGTTACGGGCGGGGCAGGTCTGATCGACATGTGAACAAACGACCATGGAATTAAGTAGGAATTGACTAAGCTAGGAAGACATTCCTAATTATATACTTGAGAAAGTATGGGAAAATGTCCTATGATTCATGCCGACAGGCCGGCACTGAAAAGATTGAGGAAATCGAGATCACCCCTCAGATGATTTCGGCTGGGCTTTCCGCCTTTTTTCCTGACGTGGAATTTCATCCGGCGGCGGTCGAGGAGGAAGTGTTGGCGCGAGCCTTTCGAGCCATGGCGATTCTGTCGCCGGCCTTCCTGTCATCAAAAGGCCTATGTGAGCCACAAGGCAGGAGAGACGCGCAGCCTGATCCCTGACCGCGGGCAGATCCGAGACAGGGCGCGGTTTGTCAGACTTGACCCGGCGCGCGCCTCAAGAACGGCTTTGTCGCCCCAAACACCGTCACGCCAAACACCTTCTTTCCATACGCCATCAGCCCACGCACCAGCGCGTCTGGTGACCTGAAACCAAGCATGAATGAAGTCATTTCTGGCAGCAGAAACGTCGTTGATTTCTGTAAGGGCATGGGTGACGAGCCACAGGATATCTAGATCGGTCGTTTTGGCGCGGATTAGCTCTGACCAGATCCCCGCATTGTCGGAAACCCTGGTCGAGCCCATAATCCGGTTAGCTGCGGTTCGCTTGATATCCAAGAGGGTCGCGACAGTGCGGATCAGAATTTCGTCCACTTGACCGAGTATGGCTGTAAGCTCGCCAAGCTGGGCGTGTTGCTCGTTACTCAGCAGGAGCATAAAGGCCGGTTCCATGGATGCCTCGAAAACTGAAGACGAAAAGAAATTCAATGAGACGCTGAAGCGGATGCTGAAGACGGCGCCCGACCACAAGGTGTCCAAAAAGACCAAAGAAAAAGGCGGCGGCCATAAGCCGCCGCCCAAGGCAACTCCGAAGAATGATGGTTAGTCATTCATAAACCGGAGCGCTGTAAGATCCTTTCACGAGATCGATGGCGTGCTGCGCATCAGCCTTGTTCCAGTAGCTTTCGCCACTATCAGCAAGAGTCTTGCCATTCGCGGCAATGAGGCGCCAGCGCCATTGATTGATGCGATCTTTGTAGAGGCGGTAATGCATGCGGTCAGTTCCTTCTGTTCAAGAGTTTAAGCCGTTCCTGTTCAGCTATCGCTTCGAAGGCGCTGAATGGAACATCGAAATACCGGCGCGGTCGTGGGAGGATGCTAGACGGCGCGCGTCGGCCCTTGCCCTTGGCAAATGCGAGGGCGAGGTAGTCGCCCGAATTCCCGCGAGGTTTGGTCTGGTCGCCCGCCTTGCCGCGTTTATTCGGAACGCAAGCGCGTAGAATTAGCTGATTCGCATATTGCAACCGAGTCAAATTGTCGCATCACTCGCGGTTGCGACGGCGTATCCACAAAAGCTTTCGAGCCTTCTGCTTAGGCGAGACCGGCTTCACCAATCCGCCGGTAGGTCAGGCGCTTGCCTTCGATCATGGCAAGCAACTGGTCATGGCGCTCGGTGTCGGTGACACCAAGAGCGGTGCGGCGATTGTAGCGGAAATCGAATTCCGACAAGTAGCGGTGAAGATGGGCTTCGCCGCAATGCTGGTAGACGCCAACCATGCCGCGCTTGAAAACTGAGAACACGTTCTCAATCGTGTTCGAATGGATCGACGCGCCATCTTCGTAGCGGACGTATTCGCCAGCGGAATGATTGGTCGTCTTGTGTGAGGCGTATTCCTCGCCGGTGACGGTGTAGAGCTTGGACTGGTCGGTGTAGAGCGTCGATTTGCGGTCGGCATTGCGGACCAGGATATCGCGCACAACGGCCTTGGTGGCGTGCTGGACGTGAACCATGCGGGCTTTGCCGCCGCGCTCGACAAGGCCAATAACGGTGCGCTTCGGCTTCATCTTGCGCTTCAAGCGCGGCTGGCCTTTGCGCTGAGGCGAAAGGTAATCGCGGTCGACGCGTCCAATGTAGGTTTCGTCGGCCTCAACGGTTTTGCCCTCGCCACCAAGCGGGCCAGCCGACTTAACGTCTTCTGCCATGGCTTCGCGGATACGGTGCGCCATGAACCAAGCGGTCTTGTAGGTGACGCCAAGCATGCGATGGAGTTGGTGAGCGCTCATGCCTTTCTTGGACGAAGCCATGAGGAACGTAGCCAGAAGCCACTTGTTCAAGGCGATCTTGGAACGCTCGAATACGGTGCCGACAGTGACGGTGAACTGCTCACGGCATTCCATGCAGTTGTACAGGCCGGGACGGTGCGCCTTGCCTACCATCTTGGTAATACGGTCGGGATTGGCATTGCCGCAATGCGGGCAGTTAGGGCCATACGGCCAGCGATGCGCTTCCAAATGGATGCGGGCTGCGTCGGCGTCTTGGAAGATTGGGCTGTCGAGTTTCATGGCTAGGTGCTCCCTGCCATGTTTGTAGCAAATGCCTCGTACTTTGTCACGTATATAATTAGGAAGACATTCCTAAATTAGTTGATGCCGGAATTGAGCACCCGACCGCGCCGAAATGTGCAAACCCTATGCCTCGCGCACGAAGTGGGGCAACTCATTCGTGTCCGATGCCGGCACTGCAACATCACCCGGCACTATCTGCCCGGCGACCTTGCAAAGCTTGTTGGTGACATTCCCTTTTGGGATGTCGAAGGGCATATGCGGTGCGAGCGCTGCAAGCTTCGCGAGCTTGATGCCGACATAATTTTGCCGAGTGCTGCTGAGCGCTTGAAAATTCGTGTGAGACGCCTTGTCGAAATCCGCATGGTTCGCCGTGTGATATGGCGAGACGAGGAATGAGGAGCGCGGCCATCCCTTCAGCCTAGAACAGAGACCCTTGGGCTGGTGCCTGCTGCGGAAACTTGATTTGTGTGGCTGGCTTCTCAACGATGACCAACGCGTTGTCTGGCGCTGTTCGCTGCAAATGCCGTGCTTCTGCCCAGGGTGCTGTCAGCCAGGCCTCGGTCTCTTCCGAAGTGGTCAGTATTACGGGCATAGCCTTCTCATGGATCGGCGCGATGAGGGCGTTAGGCTTGGTTGTCATGAAGGCAAATAACTCGAAGTCGCCGGGTCCGTCCTTGACCTTTCGAACACCCTGCCAACGGGTCCAGAAGCCGGCGAAGAAGAACAGAGGCCGGCTTTCGTCACGGGCAAACCAGTAATTGCGTTGGATGCCTGTTTCCGGGTCCTTGTCGCTCGGTGTCGGGCTGGGTTCGGCAAAACTGGTGACCGGTACGACGCATCTATGCTCGACCCCGACAAACTGTTGCCAGTGCGAATATTGTGGATTGCGAACGTTGGTCGTGCCGTAGTCGGCCTTACCCTTCATACGCTCTTGAGGCGTCGGCAACCCCCAAAGCAGGTTCGCCAGCTCACGCTTCCCGTCTGCCGTGTTGCGGACGACCGGGCCGGGTTGATTGGGATAGATGTCAACGGAAGGTTCAAGGTTGCCGCTGATATCGCGTAATGCGCGCGTCCATTGGCGGATCGCCTCTTGCGTTGTGGTGATGTTGTAGAGGTTGCACACGCACCTAGCATTGCGGAATTGGCTTGTGTCTGCAACCGAGGCCGCTGCCCGCGCTCCTGCAATTCGTGTCACAGAGCCGCGTTATATCGATCGTCCTGACACGCCTTGTCAGCTGTCATGTGGGCACAGGTGGCAGACGGGCTGGCTCTTCCCTAATTGCAGTGCGTCTGAACAGGAGGAATACACATGACCATCGCGGAAATTGCCAAGGATTTCACCGGGCTCCTCAAGCAGGGCGATCACAATGGCGCTGCTGAAAAATACAATGCCGACGATATCGCCAGTTACGAAGCCACGGACGGGCCGATGGCCGTCAGCCACGGCAAGGAGGCCCTCGGGCAGAAAAGCCAATGGTGGCAGGAAAACCACGAAGTCCACGGTGGTTCGGTCGAAGGCCCTTATGTCAACGGCGACCAGTTCGCGGTGCGCTTCACGTTCGACATTACGCCCAAGGCCACCGGCCAGCGCGTCACGATGGATGAGGTTGGCCTCTACACGGTCAAGAACGGCAAGATCACCGAAGAGCGCTTTTACTACTGAGGCCGGAAGTCAGGCTTTCCGACCTTTGCTCTCTTCGTTGCAAGTTTGAAAAATGAGCATGGCGTCCGGGGCAATCCCCTGGCCGCCATGCAAATTCAAATGGTCTTCACATACTTGGCAAACTGGTCGGCCACCGTACCCCAGCCGTTGAAGAAACCCATTTCCTCATGGTTTTTGCGGGTCGCGTCGTCGCGGTGGAAGAAAATCCTTAGTACTGGCAAGTCCAAAAATTCCGACGATGCGGGCCTGGGCGCTGGCAAAGCGGGAAGGGCGGTTTTAGGCTGTGGGACGGATTCGACTGTCAGCTTGAGGGACGCGCCTTGACGACTGCGATTTACGGCATCACCACCTGCGACACGGTCAAGAAGGCGCGCGTCTGGCTGGAGAGCCATGACGTGGCCTATCGCTTTCACGATTTTCGTGCGGAGGGGCTGGACGCGAAGCGGCTGGATGGCTGGGTCGGCAAGGTTGGCTGGGAAAAGCTGCTCAACAAGGCCAGCACCACATTTCGTGAATTGGCGGATAAGGACAAGCAAGGTCTCGACGAAAAGAAGGCGAAGGCGCTGATGCTGGCCAAGCCGACGATGGTCAAGCGGCCGGTGCTCGAGGTCGGCGACCGGGTTCTGGTCGGCTTCAAGCCGGAAGTTTATGAGCAGGCGGTCGGGAAGTAGGCGAAAGCATTGCGACGTCCGATCTCCCCCCTCGTGGGGGAGATGTCAGGCAGGACAGAGGGGGGCGCGCTGTCCCGCCGGCCTCAGAAAGGTCCGGCCGCCTCAGCCCATACCGCGTAGATACTCCGCCAGCGCGACCGCATTGTTGTGCGCCTCATCATGCGCGCCGTAGAGCAGCGTCACCTTGCCCTCGCGAAGCAGGTCGCGCAGCGTCGCCACCGCCTCACCATTCCCGTCCAGCTCAGCCCCGTACCGCTTCCGAAATTCCGCCCAACGCTCCGGCTCGTGCCCGAACCACTTCCGCAACGCTTCGCTCGGCGCGATCTGCTTCAGCCACAGCGCCAGCGCGGCATGCTCCTTGCTGACGCCTCGCGGCCAGATGCGATCGACCAGCACCCGCTGCCCGTCATCGGCAGCGGGCGGCTCGTAAATCCGCTTGACCATCAGGTCGAAAGCCATTCGACCTCCCTACGCCGAACCCTCAGGCCCACTCGCCCTTGCGCATCACCGGCACGCGGCTGCCGTCCTTGTGGACGCCGTCAATGTCGATCTTGTCCGAGCCGATCATCCAGTCGATGTGGATAAAGCTCTTGTTGCCGCCGCGCGCGGTGATCTCGTCTTGGCTGAGCGAGGCGCCGTCGACGAAGCATTTGGAATAACACTGGCCGAGCGCGATGTGGCAGGCGGCATTTTCGTCGAACAGCGTGTTGAAGAACAACAGGCCGCTGGCCGAGATCGGCGAGGAATGCGGCACCAGCGCGACCTCGCCGAGACGGCGGGCGCCCTCGTCGGTGTCGAGCACTTTCTTCAAGACATCTTCGCCTTTCGACGCCTTGGCCTCGACGATCCCGCCTTCTTCGAAACGCACGGAGATATCGTCGATCAGCGTGCCTTGGTAGGACAGCGGCTTGGTCGAGGAGACATGGCCCTCGACGCGCCTGGCATGCGGCGTGGTGAAGACCTCCTCGGTCGGGATGTTGGGATTGCAGGTGATGCCGTTCTTGGCGGTCGAGGCACCGCCCATCCATTCATGGCCGTCCGCCAGCCCGACCGTCAGGTCGGTGCCCGGTCCGGTGAAATGCAGCGCATGGAAATTATGGCCGTTGAGCCACTCGGTGCGGCCGCGCAGCGCGGCATTGTGCGCCTTCCAATCGCCGATCGGGTCTTCCACGTCGACCCGCGACGCCGCGAAGATCGCGTCGGCGAGTTTCGCCACCGCGACATCGTCGGCATCTCCGGGAAACACCTGCTTGGCCCAGGCGAGATCCGGGTATGCGACGATGTTCCAGTTGATGTCGAAGCCGGTGATCTTTTCCAGCGCCGGCTGGTAGGCCATGGAATTGGCCTTGTTGGCGCGCGCCACTTTTGCCGGGTCCTGCGCCGACAGGAGCGACGGATCCTCGCCGCGCACGGCAAGCCTGGCGGCATTGTTGGAAAAAGCCTTCGCCATGCCTTCATACAGCCAGCCGGCCGCGCGGTCGAAGCTGGCATCGGCGCCGAAGCGGTAGCGCGCCAGCGTCATCTCGTCGTCATTGAAGATCGGCGTCACCAAACCGGCACCGGCCTTGTAGGCATGCTCGACGATGCGCCTGGTCAGCGGCAGGGCCGCGATCGACGAGGTCAGTACGAGATCCTGGCCGGGCTGCAATTGCAGGCCGACCTTGATGGCGACTTCCGCCAGCCTGTCGAGCTTCACCGGGTCGATCGTTGCGGAAACGCCGCGCGAATGTGTGGTCATGATGCTGCCTGCCGTGATGTGGGAATCTGACCCATACATAGACCGCTGCCATGATCCTTTCCACCAGGTTTGCGGTGGGCCAAGCTTAAGCAGCGCTTTCGAGTGATCCGAACTGCGCCATCGTCGCCTCGATCTCTTCCTTGATCCAGGCCTTGAAATCCCGGACCTTGCGGCTCTCCGTCTTGGCCGACGCGGTCACCATCCAGTAGCCGAGCCCGCTCTGGGCGCGGATGCCGAACGGCGCCACCAGCCGCCCGTCGGCCAGCGCATCCGCTGTCAGCAATTGCCAGCCCAGCATCACGCCATGGCCGGCAATCGCCGATTCCAGGCACAGCATCGGGTCTGTGAAGCGCGCGCCTTTCTGGAAGGTGACGGGCGCGACACCGGCTGCCGCGAACCAGCTCTCCCAGTTGATCATCGCCCGCTCGTCTGTAATGGCGCAGGTCTGGGCAAGGTCCTCGATCGACTTCAGTTTCCGGGCGATGTCAGGTGCGCAGACCGGGAACACTTCCTGCGCCAGGAGCAGTTCGGCTTGGCCGCCGGACCATTTGCCGTCGCCAAGCCGGATGGCGATGTCGACGTCGGAATGGTCGAGATTGGCCAGCCGCACCGACGCGTCGATGCGCAACAGCACATTGGGATGGCGGTCGAAGTGACGCGACAGCCTGGGCAGCAGCCATTTCGAAGCGAAGGCCGGTGCCGCCGAGACGACCAATGTGCATTGGCTCGCTTCGTCGGCCAGCGCCACGGCCTGAGCAAGCTCGCGAAATCCAGCCCCGAGGCGGGTCGCGAAGACGGCGCCGAACTCGGTCAGCACCAGACCACTTGCCGTGCGCTCGAACAGCGCCTGGCCGAGCTGCTTTTCGGTGCGGCTTATCTGCTGGCTGACGGCGCTGACGGAAACGTTGAGCTCGCCGGCGGCCGCAGCAAGCGAGCCGAGACGGGCTACGGTTTCTACGGCGCGAAGGCCGTTGAGATGAACGCGGTTGAGCATGGCCATTTGAGATTTTCTAAACCGTTCCGGCTGAAATCTCAATTGAATGACGAGAGGGAACGGCAGACTTTATCAATGGGAGCCAGATCCGAGGAGCCGGAAATGTCAAGGCTGTTGTCGTCGCTGAAGGTTCTGTTCGCCATGGGCACGCCGTCCGGGTCGCGCGCGCAGAACGACACGCAGACATGGCTGACCGATCCGCTGTCGCATCCCGTGCTGAACACCATGTCGGAGCGTGAATTGGGCGACGTGCCGTTCAGGCTGACGGCCCGGCGAACGGTGCACGAGACCGCTTCGTTGCATGCCGGTTTGGGTGGGCGCAGCTAAGCCGATGACGCGCCTTCAGCTCAATTAGGAGTCGAACCCGTCGCGCCTCTCTGCGCGCGCACTGGCCCAACGGATGGTGGATTGTTTCAGCGATCCCTGCATTTATTGTGCGCTGCAATGAGATCGGCCACCTCAACAGCGCTGCGTTTCACCGTCGCCGGCATGATCGCGATGGCGGTGGCCATGGGCATCGGCCGCTTCGTCTATACACCGATCCTGCCCGGCATGATGGATGAGCTGCATCTGTCGCCGGCCAATGCCGGGTGGATCGCCTCGGCCAATTATCTCGGCTACCTCATCGGCGCGTTTGTGGCGGCGGGCGGCTGGGCGCATGGCCGCGAGCGTCTGCTGATGCTGGGCAGTCTTGGCGCCAGCACCGTCCTGGCGGCGCTGATGGGGCTGACCGACGCCATGGTCGCCTTTCTCCTCATCCGCTTTCTGGCCGGTCTGGCCAGCGCCTTCGTCATGGTGTTCATGGCCAGCATCGTTTTCAGCCACATCAATGCCGCCGGTCGTGGCGACCTGCAGGCCTGGCATTTCGGCGGTGTCGGCCTCGGCATCGCGATCTCCGCGGTGATGATGGCGGTGCTGGTCACCGAGCATGCCGGCTGGGCTGCGGGCTGGTTGTGGTCGGCGGCAATTTCAGCTTGCGGCTTCGTGGTCGTGACGCTGCTGGCGAACGAAGGCCCGCTGGCCAACGGCCAAGCCGTCCGTGAGCCGGCCCTGCCGAAAGACCGGTCGCTGATGAAGATGATCGTCGCCTACGGCCTGTTTGGGTTTGGCTATGTGGTGACGGCGACGTTCCTGGTGGCTATCGTCCGCCAGGGCGGCGGCAGCCGCGTCTTCGAGGCCATGGTCTGGCTGGTCGCCGGCCTCGCCGGTTTTCCCTCGACCTGGTTGTGGCAGATGATAGCCGGACGGGTCGGGCTCAATGCAGCCTATGCGTTGGCATGTTTCATAGAAGTGATCGGCGTCACCGCCAGCGTGGCGCTTGGCGGATATTCCGGGCCGCTGCTTGGCGGTCTGCTGCTCGGCGGCACCTTCATCGCCATCACCGCGCTTGGCCTGCAGGCCGCCCGCCAGCAGGCGCCACAGGCGCCCCGGCGCATCTTTGCCTTGATGACGGCGTCGTTCGGCCTTGGCCAGATCGTCGGCCCGATCGCCGCCGGCCTTTTGGCGCAGATGTCAGGCAATTTCTTCCTCGCTTCGATTGTCGCTGCGGCCATGCTGGTGGTCTCCGGCGTCATCACGTGGTCGGCCGTGCCAAAATCGCCATGATTTGTGGTCTTGCTCTGCGCCGGGCATCGGGCAGGCATTTTCTTTCCCCCTAATGTGTGACTTTATGCCCGCCGAAGTCAGCTGATTTGCCCATCAAGCAAGGAATTCGCCACAGTGTTCGTATCCTTCTTCCCGCAGCCGAAGCTCTTCTTCTCTTCGGCCGCCATCTGGAGCCTTGCGGCGATCCTGTTCTGGTTTTTCGGCGGTGAGCAATTGGGCGCGATTTTTGGCCTGCCGGCAGCCGCCGCCGACGCGCCGCCCATCATCGGTATCGCCGTTCTCGTGTCGAAGCCGTTCCTCTGGTTCTACATCTACTTCGTGGCCTGCGTCGCCATCTTCTACGCATTCTGGAGTTGGTATTCGCCGCATCCGTGGCAGCGCTGGTCGATCCTGATGACGGCGGTCATCCTGTTCTTCATCTATTTCAATGTGCAGGTCAGCGTCGCCGTCAACGCCTGGTACGGACCTTTCTTCGACTATGTGCAGGGGCTGATGTCAGGGACCGGAAAATCGACCAACGGTGAATTTTATACCGGGCTGGCCGACTTTTCCTGGCTGGCGCTGGTCGGCATGAATGTGCAGGTGGTCAATGCCTTTATCGTCAGCCACTGGATCTTCCGCTGGCGCACGGCGATGAACAACTACTTCATCGAGAACTGGGCTAGGCTGCGCCATATCGAGGGTGCTTCGCAGCGCATCCAGGAAGACACGATGCGGTTTTCGCAGATCATGGAAGATCTCGGCTCCAGCTTCGTCCAGTCGATCATGACCTTGATCGCCTTCCTGCCGGTGATGATCCAGCTGCAGGCCCATATCAGCGAATTGCCGATCATCGGCGCGATCCCGCAGCCCCTGGTGGTCGCGGCGCTTGCCTGGTGTCTGTTCGGAACGATCTCGGTGATGATTGCCGGCCTGAAACTTCCGGGGTTGCAGTTCCGCAACCAGCGCGTCGAAGCCGCCTACCGCAAGGAACTGGTTTACGGCGAGGATCATGTGGATCGTGCACAGCCTGCCACCACCGCCGAGCTGTTCGCCAATGTCCGCCACAATTATTTCAGGCTCTATTTCCACTACATCTATTTCAACGTCGTCCGGTACACCTACCTGCAGGCCGACAACATCTTCTCGCTGCTGATCCTGGGTCCGTCACTGGTCGCGCACAAGATAACGTTCGGTGCGCTGAACCAGATCTCAAACGCCTTCGGCAAGGTGACGGGTTCGCTGCAGTTCCTCCTCACCTCGTGGTCGACCATTGTCGAGCTGCAATCGGTCCATAAGCGCCTGCGCGCCTTCGAGGCGACTCTGCTGGGCGAGCCGCTGCCCGATATCGATCAGCGCTATCTGGCAAGGCAGGGCGCCGAAGATCCGGCATAGTAAGGGTTTGACGTAAACCGGGTTGGCGGCTCAGCCGCCAACCGAGGCTTGCTTCTGGCCGGCAGCCTGCCGCGCGATATAGTCGTGAAAACTGATGCATTCGACGTCGGCCTTGACGCAGACCTCGCCGGCGAAGCGCTCCAGCGCGTTCCAGTAGGCTCCGTCATTCATCAGCGTGAAGTGGAAGCCAAGTTCCAGCGGAATGCGCTTGCCCTGATATTGCGCGTCGAAGGCGGCGCGAAACGCCTGATAGGTCCGCTCGGCGAACTCGTCCGCCTTGCTCGGCTTTTCGAAGCCGCCGGAATGCCTGACATAGAGATTGTAATCCATGGCGATCACCGGCCTTAATTTCGGTCCTTCCGGGATCTGCGGCAGTGAAAAGCGGGTGATGCCGCCGATGGTCGGCGGCTGGACAGGCCCTTGCGAGACGCCGCTGGCGTCAAACTCGTAGCCGGCGGCGGGCAGCGCCTCGTAAAGCGCCTTGCTGGCCGACAGATAGGGCGCGCGGAAACCGACCACGGAATGCCGGGCGAAATCGCGCCAGCCGGCGGGTTCAGGTGCGATGCCGTTGATTGCATAGGCGTTCTCGAGAATGTGTGCGAACGAGGCGAATTCCTTCAGCCAGTCGGCCTTGCTCCAGTCCTTGCCGTCGAAATGGCCGCAGGCGTGGCTGGCGATATCGTGGCCTTCATGCGCGGCGAGGCCGATCTGTTCCAGCCGCTCGGCCACCT
Source organism: Mesorhizobium sp. 2RAF45 (assembly GCF_052115225.1). Taxonomy (NCBI): domain Bacteria; kingdom Pseudomonadati; phylum Pseudomonadota; class Alphaproteobacteria; order Hyphomicrobiales; family Phyllobacteriaceae; genus Mesorhizobium; species Mesorhizobium sp. 2RAF45. The sequence goes on from NZ_JBFRGG010000006.1 coordinate 74,945, forward strand.
CCCGTTTGGAAGCGGCAAAGCCGATATTGGATTTACCTGCTGTTTTGCCCGGTGCGGTGTATTCGTTGCGTGTCTCCGGCGACAGCAGGAAGACGCAGGAGAGAAAATAGGTGAAATGCGCGCCGGTGCGCTCCGCCAGAGCGCGGCTGCGCTTCCACTGCGAGATGTCGCGGGCGCTGTCGAACGAGATGATGACCACCTGCTTCGGCTTTGCCGGCATTGGCGGTGCGGGCGGATCGGCTAGAGCGGCGCCGGCAGAGGCGAGGGAGGCAAGCGCGAACGCGGCAACGCGAGACAAACTGGGCATCGGCAAACTTACTGGCTCCAGGCGATCACAAAGCCGGCTATCCCCGAAATGTGGCGTGGGTGCGATTGGGCTTTTGCCGGTTTGCCCTGGGCAAACATCCGTTTCTCCCGGGCAAACATCCGTTTACCCCCGGGGAATAGGCGATTTTCCGGCCGAACCCCTTCCATGCCGACAAAATTTCGCTAAAACGCGGGCTCATGAACCGCCCCGGCCCGGGGCAAAAGTGGTTTTGATTGATGTCCGACGACAGTTTTATCCGTGAAGTCAACGACGAGATGCGTCGCGAGCAGGCGCAGAAGCTGTGGGACCGTTTCGGCCCGGCTTTGCTCGTCATCGCGATCCTCGTGGTGCTCGGCACCGCTGCCTTCGTCGGCTATCGCTATTGGGACGAGACGCGCGCCAACCGCTCCGGCGATGCCTTCTCGCAAGCGCTGAAGCTCGCCAATGACGGCAAGAACGACGAGGCGCTGGCCGCGCTCGACCAGCTGGAGAAGGATGGCTACGGCGCCTATCCGCTGCTTGCCCGCATGCGTGCCGCCACCGTCAAGGCGAGCAAGGGTGACACTGCTGCCGCCGTCAAGGATTTCGACGATGTCGCCGCCGACACCGCCATTCCCCAGGGCATTCGCGACATGGCGCGGCTCAGGGCAGCGCTGCTGCTCGTCGACCACGGTTCCTTCGCCGACGTCTCCAGCCGCGTCGAGGCGCTGACATCGGACACCAACACGCTGCGCCACACGGCGCGCGAGGCGCTCGGCCTTGCCGCCTGGAAGGAAGGCAAGACCCAGGATGCGCTGAAACTGTTCGACCAGATCGCGGCCGATGACGGAGCCCCGCGCAACACCCGCGAGCGGGCAACGCTGATGTCCGAGCTGATCCGCGGCTCGGGCAATGCCTCGTAAGTGCATGTCGCCCAAAAGTGTGCAGCGGTTTTGGGACAACGACATGCATGATTGTAGGACCGTATGACCTTCAAAGTCGCCATCATCGGCAGACCTAACGTCGGCAAATCGACCCTTTTCAATCGGCTGGTGGGAAGGAAGCTGGCGCTTGTCGACGACACGCCGGGCGTCACCCGCGACCGTCGCGTCCATGCCGCCAAGCTTTACGATCTGCATTTCGATGTCATCGACACAGCTGGTTTCGAGGACGCCGGCGCATCGACCTTGCCCGGCCGCATGCGCGCGCAGACCGAGATCGCTATCCACGAAGCCGACCTGATCTTCTTCACCATCGACGCCAAGTCCGGCCTGCTGCCCGACGACAGGACCTTCGCCGAGATCGTGCGCAAGTCCGGCAAACCGGTGGTTCTGGTCGCCAACAAGGCCGAGGCCAAAGGCGCGCAGGGCGGCATGCTGGAGGCCTGGGAACTCGGGCTGGGCGAGCCGATCCCGGTTTCGGCCGAACATGGCCAGGGCATGCCCGATCTGCGCGATGCTGTGATCGCGGCGATCGGCGAGGCGCGCGCCTTCGGCGAAGAGGAAGAGGGCGAAGACGACGAGATCGCCGCCACCGAGGTGCTGATCGGCGAGGACATTGCCGACCCTGACGCCGAGGATGTGCACACCTACGACGACACCAAGCCGATGCGCATCGCTGTCGTCGGCCGCCCGAATGCCGGCAAGTCGACGCTGATCAATGCGCTGATCGGCGAGGAGCGGCTTTTGACCGGACCGGAAGCCGGCATCACCCGCGATTCGATCTCCGTCGACTGGGATTGGCATGGCCGTCGGCTGAAGCTGTTCGACACGGCCGGCATGCGCCGCAAGGCCAGGATCCACGAAAAGCTGGAAGTGATGTCGGTGCAGGACGGCTTGCGCGCCATTCGTTTCGCCGAGATCGTTATCATCGTGCTCGATGCCACCATTCCCTTCGAGAAGCAGGATCTGCAGATCGCCGATTTGATCATCCGCGAGGGCAGGGCGCCGGTGATCGCCTTCAACAAATGGGACCTGATCGATCATCCGCAGGAGCTTCTGGCGGAACTGCGCGAGAAGACCGAGCGGCTGCTGCCGCAGGTGCGCGGCATCCAGGCGGTGCCGGTCTCGGCCGAGACCGGGCGCGGCCTCGACAAGCTGATGGATGCGGTATTGCGGACCCACAAGGTCTGGAACAGCCGCGTCTCAACCGGCAAGCTCAACCGCTGGCTGGAAGCCATACTGGCGCATCACCCGCCGCCCGCCGTTGCCGGGCGCCGGCTGAAGGTCAAGTACGTCACCCAGGCCAAGACGCGGCCGCCGGGCTTTGTGGTCCAGTGCTCGCGGCCGGATGCGATGCCGCAATCCTATGTGCGCTATCTCTCCAACAGCCTGCGCGAAGCCTTCGACATGCCGGGCGTGCCGATCCGCATCGCGCTGCGCACCTCGGACAATCCGTTCGCCGGCCGGGCCAAGAAACGCGGCTGAGCGTCAGTACTCGTCCGATCAGGCGACCGCACGCAAGCCCACAATCCGCGCATTGCCCGGCAATGCCTGCCGCGCTGCCTCCAGCAATATGTCTCCGAGGCGGGCCGCCACCGGCTCGGGTTCGGCATCCCGGCGGTGCAGGAACAACGCCATCTTGGGCAGCGCCGGCAGACCGGCAATCTCTGGCGTCATCGCACTGACGCTGGCCGGCAGGCCGATATCGGTACGGATCGTCAGCCCCAGCCCCGCCGCGACAGCCGCCCATATGCCGCCAAGGCTCGGGCTGGAGAAGGCCATGCGCCAGGGCAGCCCGGCGCGGTCGAGCGTTTCCGTCGCCACCGTGCGCAACAGGCATGGCGCCTCGAGCGCCACCAGCGGCAGCGGTTCTCCGTCGCGCAAACTGGTCTCGATGCGCTTTGCTGGGCCGATCCAGCGCATTGGAACATCGGCGACATGCTCGCTGTAGGGCAGCGTCTGGCCGCTGTGCCAGGCGAGAGCGATGTCGAGGTTGCCTGACATCACCCTTTCGGCAAGCTCGTGGCTGCGCGCGATCCTTGCCTCGATCTTGACCTTGGGGTGGGCGCGGGCGAAGCGGCCGAGCACGTCCGGCAGCACCGCCTCGCCGAAATCCTCCTGCAGGCCGAGCCGCACCCAGCCCTCCAGTTCGACATCGTGGATGGCCGCCGCCGCCTCGTCATTTAGTTCGAGCAGCCGCCGCGCATAGCCGAGCATAGTCTCACCGGCCTCGGTCAAGGCCAGCCCACGCCCCGATTTGCGGAAGATCGGCGTCGCTGCCTGCTCTTCCAGTTTCTTCAATTGCGCGCTGACCGCCGAGGTCGACCGGCCAAGCCGGTCGGCGGCCTTGGCAAAGCTGCCCAGCTCCATGCCGGTGACAAAACTGCGGAGAACGTCGAGGTCGAAGGTCACGCGTTGCATGGAAACGTCCTGCTTTTCAGGATTGATAGTCAAAAACTTCCTGATTTTAAGGATAAACCTATGGCGTTAGAGAAATGCCGTCAAGGTCCAGGCGACTGGGCCGTCACGGGAATGAAACCATGTCCGCCATCCTCGACTGCACCGACAAAGACACGCAGAAATTGCTGGGAGGCAGTGCTGCCGGCCCTGCCGGAAGGGTGTTCAGCCCCGGCCACCGCTGGAAGGTCCTGGGCATCGGTGTCGCCGCCAACGCCAGTTTCTCGGCCACCTTCTCCGGCATACCGGCAACGGCGGTCGTGCTGCGTCAGGGCTACCACCTAAGCAATGCCGAACTTGGCCTCGCACTCGGCCTTCTCGGCTTGGGCGTTGCGCTCAGCGAATTGCCCTGGGGCTTGCTCACGGATCGCTGGGGCGATCGCCGCGTGCTCCTGATCGGGCTTGGCGCGACGGCGGCCTGGCTCCTTGCCATGGCCATGCTCGTCGTGCCGAAGAGGTCGGGCGTTCCCGATGTCATGCTCCTGGCGGCAAGCCTGCTCCTCACCGGACTGCTCGGCGGCAGCGTCAACGGCTCGAGCGGCCGCGCCATCATGGGCTGGTTCCGGGAAAACGAGCGCGGTTTCGCCATGAGCATAAGGCAGACGGCGGTGCCACTCGGCGGCGGTCTCGGCGCGCTTGTCCTGCCGTCCCTTGCGCTCGCTTTTGGCTTTTCCGCGGTGTTCGCGCTGCTGGCGGGCGCATCCGCTCTCTCCGCGCTGTTTGCCTGGCGTTGGCTGCACGAGCCGCCGACGGCGGCTCACGTCGCTGCGTCCGCCGTGGCCGGACCGGCGCCGCTGCGCAACATCGAGGTCTGGCGCATCGCCACCGCCATCGGCCTGCTCTGCTTCCCGCAGGTCGCGGTGCTCACCTTCGCATCGGTGTTCCTGCACGACTTCGTCGGGTTGGGGACGGCGGCGATCAGCGCGAGCCTCGCAACCGTGCAGATCGGCGCCATGGTCATCCGCGTCTGGAGCGGCCGCTTCACCGACCACAATGGCAACCGTCGCCAGTTTCTGCGCTCGTGCGGTGCGCTCAGCGGGTTGGCCTTCTCTGTGCTTTGGCTGATGGTCCTGGCCAGCCCCGCATTGCCGGGCGGCCAGTCCTTTCTGATCGCCGTCCTTCCCTTGGTGTTGATTGTCGCGGGCATCTCGGTCTCCGCCTGGCATGGTGTCGCCTATACCGAGCTTGCCACGCTTGCCGGCGCCGGCCATGTCGGAACCGCGCTCAGCCTGGCTAACACCTTTGTCTTCGTTGGCTTCTTCCTTGTGCCGGTGGCCATTCCGGGGTTGCTGCACCTCTGGTCCTGGTCCGGTGTCTGGCTGTCGGCTGCCGTCTGCGCGCTGATCGCCTGGCCGGTCTTCCTGCGACCCGCCTGAACGCTCCGGCCGTAAAACCGCCCGACTTCGAAACCACGACCTTGAGCCGACTGAGAAAACCCGATCGATCCCGTTAACGTCCCATCAAGGTTAATGCATCATTTTGCTCTCCAGTGGGGTCAGTAGCGTTCCTGGAGAGAGTTCCGTGCATCGACGCGTCTTGAAGCGGCTTGTCGCCGCCGCCGGTGAGAAGAAACGCAATTTTGTGTCTCCTTTCATCATCGGCCTCGGCATCTGGATCGGCTTCCCGACCGTTGCCGCCTATCAGGACATGACCAGTCTCGTCTCCGGCCTCGAATCGCCGACCGCGCGCTGGAATTCCTATGTCGAGAGATCCGTCGCCGGTTCGACCCATGCCGCCGAGATGCCCTTTGTCGATTCCGACGTCACCGGCTCGATCTCCGGATCGGGCATTCATCTGGCTGGCGTCGGCAACGTGTCGTTTCGCGGCAAGGGCGGCAAGGTCAGTGGCTCGCCCGACGAGGACCGCGTGGTGCGCGCCGACAAGAAAGGCCGCATCGTCCAGGTGTCTCCCGTTGCGCCGCCGAAAAACTTCAACGCCGGTTCGATCTTCCAGCGGACCTCTTCCTTGATGCGGCCGAGCATGGACGGCGGCCTGAAGATGGCTTTCGCCAAGCCGCAGATCAAAGGCAAGGAAATCCAGATCGCCGCGGAATTCCACGCGCGTGAGGACAAGAAGCCGGATCCCGGCGTGCCGGCCATGCTTGCCGCCCTGGTCAACAACGATCATCCGGATGTTCTGGCGACGGCCTACGCGCAATCCGAGCCGGACTATGCCAAGGCCTCGCCCTTCGAAGCTCTGCTGCAGGATGAGCAGCCCAATAGCGGCCGCTTTATTCCGCCGATGGCCAAGGGCGACCATTCATGGATCCAGAACCCGCTTCCGGCCAGCGTCTTCTCCAAGCCTGAGCAAAAGTGCCTGGCCAATGGCATCTATTTCGAGGCGCGGAGCGAATCCGTGCGCGGCCAGGCCGCCGTTGCCCAGGTCATCCTCAACCGCGTGCGCAATCCGGCCTATCCCAATTCGATCTGCGGCGTGGTCTACCAGAATGACAGCTGGTTCAACCGCTGCCAGTTCTCCTTCGCCTGCGACGGCAGGAGGAAGCGCATCGACAGCCCTGCCGCTTACAAGACCGCGCAGGATATCGCCATGGCCGTCACCGCCGGCAAGATATTCATTCCCGAGGTCGGATCGTCGACCCACTACTATGCCCAATATGTCCATCCGGGCTGGGCGCGCACCATGCAGAAGATGACGAAGATCGGCCTGCATATCTTCTACCGCACCTATGGCGGGGGCTGGAGCTGAGGGCTCGCCGGCCGATGGTCTTTTTCGCCGGCCACAGGCTCGATCAGGGAGCCGTTGCCGGGGGGATTCGTGCGGCGCATCCACATCATCGCGACGGGCACGATGTCGCACCTCTCTAATTTGTTGATTTTATTGCCTAAAATACATGGCAATGATCTTCCGCCCGTGGCTTGACGGGCGCAAACCCTCTAACTATGTTGCCGGCGACTTTAGAAGCGGACGGACGGTGACGGTCTGACCGGGCAGGGGGGTTGCGATGGCCGACAAGAATGGGCCAGACGGAACCGGAGAAACCGGCCGCGGCAAGCAGCATGAAACCGGCATCCGCGACGACGATCTTGAGCGACGTCGGCGTGAACTTGAAGCATCGCTTGCGACAAGGCTGCCGAACCGGCTCGAGGGGAAAGACGACGCGAAAGCGGGCAGTGCGGCCGGTTATGGCCAGGCGGTCAAACTCTCCAGTGAATTTATCGCTGGTGTGGTGGTGGGCGCCGGCATCGGCTGGATCATCGACCGTATGGCGGGGACATCGCCGTGGGGTCTGATCGTTTTCCTGCTGCTTGGTTTTGGCGCCGGCGTGCTCAATGTCATGCGTTCGGCAGGCGTTGTGGCAGAATTCGGACAGGGCGATAAATCGCGCTCTGGCCGGGACGACAGCAAATGACCGCCCTTCAGGCGGCATTCGGAAATAGCCGCCCTCGTGCGGCAATGGTAATTTGGCCGTACGCGGCATTGACGGGGTTAGAACGTGGCAGCTGACAAGGTCGATCCGATCCACCAGTTCCATATCATCAAGCTGGTTCCGATTAACATCGGCGGCTACGACCTGTCCTTCACGAATTCGGCATTGTTCATGGTCGCGACCGTGGTCGTCGCCGCCGCGTTCCTGTTCCTCACGACATCGAGCCGCAGCCTGGTTCCCGGCCGCCTGCAGTCGATCTCCGAGATGGCCTATGAATTCGTCGGCAACATGCTGCGCGATGCCGCCGGCACGCAGGGCATGAAGTTCTTCCCCTTCGTGTTTTCGCTGTTCATGTTCGTGCTGGTCGCCAATCTGCTCGGCCTGTTCCCCTATTTCTTCACCGTCACCAGCCACATCATCGTCACCTTCGGCCTCGCCGCCTTGGTGATCGGAACCGTGGTGGTTTATGGCTTCATGAAGCACGGTCTCGGCTTCCTGAAACTCTTCGTGCCGCATGGCGTGCCGGTGTTCTTGCTGCCGCTCGTGGTGCTGATCGAAGTCATCTCCTTCGTCTCGCGGCCGGTCAGCCTCTCGGTTCGTCTGTTCGCCAACATGCTTGCCGGTCACATCACGCTGAAGGTGTTTTCGGGCTTCGTCGTCAGCCTCTCCGCTCTCGGCGCGGTCGGCGTCGCGGGCTCGGTCCTGCCGCTGGCCATGGCGGTGGCGCTGACGGCGCTTGAATTGCTGGTCGCCTTCCTGCAGGCCTACGTCTTCGCGGTGTTGACCTGCATGTATCTCAACGACGCCCTGCATCCCGGGCATTGAGGAAAAGTTTCCGGCCCAACGACGTCGGCGCCGGATGGAAACGCAACGGAATTTCAGATCCAAAGGAGTTGAACAAATGGACGCAGAAGCAGCAAAGTACATCGGCGCCGGCATCGCTTGCCTGGGCATGGGTGGCGCGGGCATTGGCCTGGGCAACATCTTCGGCAGCTACCTGTCGGGCGCGCTGCGCAACCCGTCGGCTGCTGATGGCCAGTTCGGCCGCCTGATCTTCGGCTTCGCCGTGACCGAAGCTCTGGGCATCTTCTCGCTTCTCATCGCGCTGCTGGCCCTGTTCGGCTGAGCCAGGCTTTGGGAAGATTGGACAGGCCGGCCGCGCAAGCGGCGGGCCTGATATCTGGGGATAGTCCATGTTCGTGACATCTGCCTTCGCGCAAGAGTCCGCGCCATCAGCCGATACCAGCCATGCTGCGACCGGAGCCGATACGCACTCCGGTACCGGCGTGCCTGCCGAAGCGCATGGCGCATTTCCGCCCTTCGATCCTGCGACCTTCCCGTCGCAGCTTCTGTGGCTGGCGATCACTTTCGGGCTGTTCTACCTCTTCCTGAAGCGGGTCGTGGTGCCGCGCGTCGGCGGCATCATCGATGTCCGCAACGATCGCATCAGCCAGGATCTCGATCAGGCGAGCAAGTTGAAGGGCGAGGCCGACGCCGCCGTTGCTGCCTACGAGCAGGAACTGGCGGAAGCCAAGAAGAACGCCAGCTCGATCGGCCAGCAGGCCGCCGATGCTGCCAAGGCGGAAGCCGAGACCGCGCGCAAGAAGATCGAGGCCGCGCTCGACGAGAAGCTTGGCGAAGCCGAGGCGCGCATTTCTTCCATCAAGGCCAACGCCATGAAGGAAGTCGGCAGCATCGCCGAGGACACTGCTTCGGCGATCGTCGAGGCCCTGGTCGGCGGCAAGGCCAGCAAGGCCGAGATCGCGGCCGCGGTCAAATCCGTGGCCCGGTGAGGAGCGCATCATGGACGCTACATCTCTCGCAACGCTTTGGGCCACGATTGCCCTGATCATCTTCCTGGGCGTCGCCATCTACATCAAGGTGCCCGGTCTTATCGCCAAGGCGCTCGACGCCCGCGCTGCCAGGATCAGCAGCGAACTCGATGAGGCCCGCAAACTGCGCGACGAGGCCCAGCAACTGCTCGGCCAGTACAAGAAGAAGCGCAAGGAAGCCGAGCAGGAGGCTGCCGACATCGTCGCGGCCGCCAAGCGCGAGGCCGAAATGCTCGCCACCGAAGCGCACAAGAAGACCGAAGACTATGTTGCCCGGCGCACGGCACTTGCCGAGCAGAAGATCGGTCAGGCCGAGCGTGACGCGGTCGCCGAGGTGCGCGCCAGTGCCGTCGACATCGCCGTCGAAGCCGCCCGCGCGCTGCTCGCCGCCAAGGTCGACGTCAAGGCCGGAGCCGACCTGTTCAAGGCTTCGCTCGCGGATGTGAAGGCCAAGCTGAACTAGGCTGACAACATTTGGAAATCAGAAAGCCGCCGGGGCAACCTGGCGGCTTTTTTGTTTCAGCGCTGAGGTCAACGCTGTCGATCTCCGAACGAGAGCGGAGATCGCCCACTCGGCCAGTTTGCTCAATCGAGCTCTGCGAAGCTCTCTTCTTCGGTCACTTCCGCCCCGCCCAGCCTGAACGGCGCGAACGACACGCGGTGCAGCCGTGCAACCGGGCCATGCGCCTCGATCGCCGTGCGGTGGCGGGCCGTGGCGTAGCCCATATGGACCTCGAAGCCGTAGCGGTCGTGGTGGCTGCCGCAGCCGCACATCATGCGGTCGCGCATCACCTTGGCGACGATCGAGGCGGCGGCGATCGATTGCGAGCGCTGGTCGCCCTTGATCAAGGCGCGTCCGTCGCACGGCAGTCCAGGCGGCACGTCGCGGCCGTCGGCAAGCGCTAGCTTCGGGCGAACCGACAGCCCGACCAAAGCGCGGCGCATCGCCTCGAGGCTCGCCTTGAGGATGTTGCTGCCGTCGATGCCCTCAGCGCTGATCGAGGCCATCGAGACCGCTTGCGCGGAGCCGAGGATGCGCAGGAACAGCGCCTCACGCTGCAAATGGCTGAGCCGTTTGGAATCGTCGAGGCCTTCGGGGATGTTGGCTGGGTCGAGCACCACCGCTGCCGCGACCACCGGTCCAGCCAGCGGCCCTCGGCCAGCCTCGTCCATCCCGGCGACCGGCCAAAGCCCATCCGCCATCGCCTTCGTTTCGAAGGAGAAATCGGGTTTCTCGACGATTTCGAAGAGAAGCGGAGAATCGGAACGCGCGCGAGCCATGTTGCGGCGAGGTTCGCATCGGCTCCGATTCTCCGCAAGTCCCTCCGGGTCGGGTGGGGCGCCGGACCGGGAGGGCACCGTCTGCAGGCCGGGGCAGGCCGGACGGGATTTTGTGCGCCGTGGCAGCTCAAACCGCCGCGGCGAATTGCAGTCTCACAGCAGCATCAGCTGCTCCTGGTCCTTTCCGGCGGCGACGAACTGGTCGGTGCGCAGCGTGCGCCGTTCGGTGTTGAGGCCAAGCCGCTTGGCGGTGATTTCGAAGCGGCGGCCGATCTGCCAGGCGTAGGGTCCGGCGCCCTTCATGCGCTTGCCCCATTCCGAATCGTAATCCTTGCCGTCGCGCATCGAGCGGATCAGCGACATCACGTGGCGGTAACGGTCGGGATAGTGGCGCAGCAGCCAGTCCTTGAAGATCGGGCTGACCTCCAGCGGCAGACGCAGCACGACGTAACCTGCCTCGCGCGCACCGGCGGCGTACGCCGAATCGAGGATCCGCTCCATCTCCTGGTCGGTGAGGCCGGGGATGATCGGCGCCACCATGACCGAAGCCGGAATGCCGGCGTCAGAAAGCTGCCGGATCGCTTCGAGCCGCTTGGTCGGCGTCGACGCGCGGGGCTCCATCGTCCTGGCCAGTATGCGGTCCATTGTCGTCACCGACAGCGCCACCTTGGCCAGCCCGCGTTCGGCCATGCGCGACAATATGTCGATGTCGCGCGTCACCAGAGCGGATTTGGTGACGATGCCGACCGGATGGCCGCGCGCTTCCAGCACTTCCAGGATCTCGCGCATGATCCGGTACTGTTTCTCGATCGGCTGGTAGGGATCGGTGTTGGTGCCGATGGCGATGGTGCGCGGCTGGTAGCCGTCCTTCGACAGTTCCTTGTCAAGCAGCCGCGCCGCATCCGGCTTGGCGAACAGCTTGGATTCGAAATCCAGCCCCGGCGACAGGCCCATGAACGCATGCGTCGGCCGCGCGAAACAATAGACGCAGCCATGTTCACAGCCGCGATAGGGGTTGATCGACCGGTCGAAGGAGATGTCGGGCGATTCGTTGCGGGTGATGATGGTGCGCGGCTTCTCCACCTGCACCTCGGTCTTGAACGGCGGCAGTTCCTCCAGCGAACTCCAGCCATCGTCGAACACATGCCGGCTGACCGGTTCGAAGCGGCCGGACGGATTGATGCCCGCCGACCGTCCGCGGTTGCGGTCCGGACGGATGCGCATGCCACTCTGCTCGATCATCGCATTGGCCATTTCGGCTCGCCCTGCCCCGAAGGCTGCAATGTCGGCGCGCACGATCGGTTCCATCTTGGCCCGCTCCCAGGGACTGTCCATGTTGTTTCGAATCGCTCTGTTCATGAAATTATTCCTATTTTGCCGATGAGAACAAAGCAAGAACTTTCTATGCTGCGCCGCAAAAACTGGCGCTATGCGCGGCTTTCCGCTATTCGGCTAAATATGCTCAGTGTTCTCATCGAAACCCGCAATGACGAGGAGGCTCTCGCCCGTACGCTCGGCTCGCTGATCGGCGGCGCGGTGGAGGGCGTGGTGCGCGACGTCATCGTCTGCGACACCGGCTCCACCGACCAGACGCATCATGTCGCCGAGCATGCTGGCTGCCACTACGTAGCAAGCGGCGGCATCGCCGCCGGGATAAGGCAGGCCAAGGGCGATTGGCTGCTGTTGCTGGAGCCGGGCGCGCGGCTGGTGGAGGGCTGGATCGACGCGGTCGTCGCCCACACGGCGAGGCAAACCATGGCGGCACGGTTTTCTCGCGCGCGCGGCAGCCGCGCGCCGTTCCTCGCCCGGGTCTTTTCGGGAAACCGCGCGCTCGCCGACGGGCTGGTGATCAGCAAGCGCCAGGCGGCGTCCCTGTCGAAAAACGCCGGCAGCGCCGAGGCGCTGGCGCGTGGCCTGGCGACGAAGAAGCTCGAAGCCGAGATCTGGGTGGCGCCGCCCAAGCAGCAGCCCCGGGCGCCGAAGTGATTTTTTGCATCTGCTCTGTTCATTGTGCGTTGCACAAAATGCGACGTAAGATTAGCTTTCTCGCGCCGGGTGAATTGGGTTTGGGTCATGCGAGTGGTGGGCACCGATGCGGCATCGGATGTCACCCTCATGGAAGAGGACCCGATGACCCTTTCAACGCCCGATAAATCCGGAGCCGCCAGTCTCGAGGCCATTGCGCGCAACGGCAGCCTACTGCGGCGCATTGCCGTGCGCATTCCGACCTATCTCACGGACCTGCGCGAAAACCCTGCCTGGCTGCCGATGTTCATGCTGGCGCGCACCATGCCTGGGCGCCGGATGCATTGGCTGGGCGCAAAGCGCGCGCGTCCTGCGGACAATATCGGGGATACGATGTTTTCCGGTGTCGCGCGGGCGGCCGTGGTCGATGCGCTGCGTTCCGACGGCCTGTTTTCAGGCCTCGCCCTGCCTTCGGAGATCCATGAAGAGATCGCGGATTTCGCGGGGCGCACGCCTTGCTTCGGCAATTTCGACCGCCGTCTCGAATTCATGCCGGGCGAGCATGCCCAGGCCGAGAAACGCCTGGGCCGCTCTCTGCTCAGCGGGCACTATTTCGAGCGCATCCTCGACTGCCCGGCCGCACTCGCCGTACAGCGCGATCCGCTGCTTCTCGACATTGCCGCGCACTATCTCGGCGCTCAGGCGAAACTGATCACGACGCGCGTCTGGTGGAGCTTTCCGACCGGCGAAGCCTCGGACGCCGACAAGAACCTTGCCTCGCTAGGCAAGTATCACTTCGACCTCGACGACTGGCGCATGCTGAAGTTCTTCTTCTACCTCAAGCCGGTCGACGCCGACACCGGGCCGCATGTCTATGTCAGGGGCAGCCACAGGCGCCGCGCCATCAAGCACCAGCTCACCCTGTTGGTCGGCCATGCCGCCCAGGAGGTGCTGGACGTCTATGGCGAGCAAAGTCCGGTAACGCTGACCGGCGAAGCCGGCCTCGGCTTCGTCGAGGATCCGTTCGGCTTCCACATGGGCACCGTGCCGGCGCGCACGCCGAGGCTGATGCTGGAAGTCGGCTTCGGCGTCTCGCGCCCCTCGCGCCGGCGCTTTCATGGTGAACCAGTCATCCGCTGAGGGCGGACTGTTGGAAGCGCAATTCCGCGTATTACTTCCCGCGCCGCAGATGCTCGTCCAGGCGCGGCATGATCTCGACGAAGTTGCAGGGCATGTGGCGGTAGTCGAGCTGCGCCTTGAGGATGCCGTCCCAGGCATCCTTGCAGGCGCCGGGCGAGCCCGGCAGCACGAAGACGAAAGTGGCGTTGACGACGCCGCCGGTTGCCCGGCTCTGGATCGTCGATGTGCCGATCTTGTCGTAGGAAATGCGGTGGAACACTTCGGAAAAGCCATCCATGCGCTTTTCGAAGATCGGCTCCAGCGCCTCCGGCGTCACGTCGCGCCCGGTAAAGCCGGTGCCGCCGGTGGTGATGACGACATCGATGGCCTTGTCGCGCGACCACGCCAGCACCGTATGGCGGATTTTGTCGCGGTCGTCGGTGACGATATCGCGGGCGGCCAGTATGTGGCCGGCCTCGGTGATGCGGTTGGCCAGCGTCTGGCCGGATTTGTCGTCGGCAAGGCTGCGCGTGTCCGAAACCGTCAGCACCGCGATACGCACCGGAACGAACGAACGGCTCTCGTTGATCCCAGCCATTTCACTCAGCCTCCGATGACATGCTGCGCGTCGCCGCGACGAACCAGTCGGGCTGGCGGCTGCGGATTTCGGCCGCCGCGCGCTTGGCGACATTGCCGGTCTCGAACAGGCCGAAACAGGTCGCGCCTGATCCCGACATGCGTGAAAAGCCTGATCCGGCCTTATCAAGCCATGACAGCGCGCGGCCTATGGCGGGCTGCTGCGCAAGCGCAGCTGGCTCCAGATCATTGCGGGTAATCTCCAGCCAGTTGCGCAGGCTATGGAAATCGATGCTGCGCGGCAGCGGCGGCAGGGGCTCGTTGTCGCGGCGGGACAGGGCCGCGAAGACATCCGCCGTCGAGACCGGCGTGCCCGGATTGACCAGCACCAGTCCCAGCGCCGAAAAGTCCGGCACCATCGACAGCTCGTCACCAATGCCGCGCGCCACCAGCGGCTTTGCCGCCAGACACATCGGCACGTCGGCGCCAAGCGAAAGGCCGATCCGCGCCAGGCCGGCGTCGTCCATGTCCGGGGCCCATGCCTGCGCCAGTCCGCGCAACACGGCCGCCGCATCGCTCGACCCGCCGCCGACGCCGGAGGCAACCGGCAGGTTCTTTTCCAGCTTTATCGAGACGGGCGGAGTTCGCCCGGAGCCAACCTCTCGCCGCAAGGCATCGCGCGCCTTGAGCACAAGATTGCTGGCGTCGAGGGGAACCGCTGGCGCGTAGCGGCCGGACACGGCGAAATCGTCGCTATCGGCGAGCGCGATCTCGACCCTGTCGCCGAAGCGCGTGAACACTGCCAGGCTTTCGATCAGGTGATAGCCGTCAGCACGCCTGCCGGTGACATGCAGCGCCAGATTGATCTTGGCGTGCGCGTGCCAGGTGCGCGAACCGATCTCGGTGTCCACGGCGTCAGTCGTATGGGGGATGATGCTCAGTCCTTGGCCAGCCGGTATTCGCCGGTCTTCGGGTCCTTGACCAGCGTTCCCATCGCGCCATTGGCCGCCTGCTTTTCGGTGCGCCGTACCTTGGCCGTCACACGCTCCGCTTCCCGGATGAAGGTGCGGTAGCCGAAATAGGCGGCGGCGCCAACGACGGCGAAGAAGATGATCTGCGGCATGTCACAACTCCTACCACGCTGGGCCGGCGAAGGCGGCCGGTCGGGTCGGTTGATGCATGTCGCCCAAAACTGTGTCCGGTGTTGGGAAAACGGCATGCATAGGACTTCAAACCTTCATGCTAGACGCTTTTGCGCGGTTTTCAAAGCCCGAAGCGAGCCCACAATGCGCGCTCTTCCGCCGCATCGATGACGCCGCTGGCGGCAGCGGCGGCGATATCGGGCGCTGAAAAGCCCTTGCTCGAGCCGAACAGGCCGAAACGGCCGAGGAAACCGCGCGGCGCGGTGATCAGCCTGAGCTGGGTCTTCGCGCCGAACCGGGTCTTCAGCACCGTGCGCATGTCGCCGAGCGCATCGACGAGGCCGAGCTCCAGACCCTTCTTGCCGGTCCAGAACAGGCCGGTGAACAGATCTGGATCGTCCTTCAGCTTCGTGCCGCGCCGCTCCTTGACCAGATCGATGAAGGTTTCATGCACCTCCAGCTGCAGCGCCTTCAGCCGCTCGACGTCCTCCTTCTTCTCGGGCTTGAACGGATCGAGCACCGCCTTGTTCTGGCCGGCGGTGTGGACACGGCGTTCGACGCCGATCTTCTTCATCAGTTCGGGAAAGCCGAACGAGGCCGAGACCACGCCGATGGAGCCGACGATGGAGGAAGGATCGGCAAAAATCTCGTCGCCGGCGACCGCGATCATGTAGCCGCCCGAGGCCGCGACATCCTCGACGAAGATCAGCACCTTTTTGTTCTTTTCAACCGCCAGGTCGCGGATGCGCTTGAAGATCAGCCGCGACTGCACCGGCGAGCCGCCGGGCGAATTGATCGAGATGGCGACCGCCGGCGCATCGAAGGAAAACGCCTTTTCGATGAGGCCGGCCGTCGAGGCCAGCGACAGATTCTGCCGGAACTGACCGCCGGCCATGATCGTGCCATGCAGCCGGATGACCGGAATGGTGACGACGGTGGAGCGCCAGGATTTCGGCAGCAGGCGGTTGAAAAGGCGTTTCACGAGGGCGTGGTCTCCGGTCGATGGGTTGCAGGCATGTAGGGATTTCCCGGCCAACGGCAATGCGGCGGCCAAGAATAGCTCAATCTCCAAACAGCGAGGCGAGACCGTTGGCAATCATTTCGCTTCGCTCGTCGGGGCCGTTGCCCGATTGCGCGTGCAGCATCAAAGACGGACGGATGGCGAGCTTTCCCCGCGCACCGAGCGCTGCCCGCACGATGATACGGATCGCCGCTGCGTCGGGGCGAGGGTGCACGGCCAGCATCTCGGCATCGCCGAAACGGCCCGACATCGCGTCGAGAATGGCGCCGAGCTGTTCGGGACGCGCGATGACGGCAAGCCCGCCGCGCGGCCTGACCACCGCCGCCGCACTGCGGATCCAGCTTTCGAACAGCCCGTCCTCCATGACATGGGCTTCCTTTCGCAGCCGGTCCGGCGTGGCGCGGTCCCGGGCGGCGTTGAAGGGCGGGTTCATGATGACGAAGTCGAAATCATTGTCGGCCAGACCGACCGCCACCCGGGCCCGGCCTGAAACCGTGACGTCGGCGACGAGCACGGATGCGCGATCGCTGAGATGCGCATTGCCGGGGTGAGCAAGGGTGGCCGATGCGAAGGCGGCCATTTCCGGCGCGCGTTCGACCAGAACGGCCTGGGCAGCCGGGCAGCGCGACAGCACCGCCAGGCCGGCAGCGCCGGCGCCGGCGCCGAAATCGGCGAGACGTCCGCCAAAGACGGACGGCACCGACGCCGCAAGCATCATCGCATCCATGCCGGCGCGATGGCCGCCATGCTTGGGCTGCACCAGCCAGAACCGGCCGCGATGGAAGGCATCGACCGTATGGGCCGGCGTGTCCGGGCCAAGGGTGTCAAGGGCAGGGGCGGCTGGCGCGGCCGACATTATTTTGTGCGGATCTCGTTGGCAATGCCGGCATCCCTGAGGATGCGACGTGCGGCATCGGCCTGGTCGGCGTCGACCATGACGCGCTTCTGCAAGAGACCGATCGACCCTTCGAGAATGCTCATATTCTGATCGGCGACAAAGCAGGCGATACCGGCGTCGCGCATCAGCGATTCGACGAAGGAGATGATCACGGCATCGTTGGTACGGACAAGTTCTATCATCATATGAAACTCGCAGTTTGCGTCATTGATGTAAACGGGCAGGGGATTCCGTGGCGGAGCCTCGCTCCCTCCCGTGCCGGTTGCAGGCTGTCGCCGGCGCCGCGCCAATTCGCCACTTGCCGTGGCCGTGTCCGCCGCCCTAGAGTCTGGATAGGGATTAAGGGTGCCGTCGCACGCGTTACAACAAGACGGGAGTGATTGTCGTGGGTGTCGTTCTCAACATCGAAAACGGGAAGCGGGAGCCCGCCTCCATCAAGGATCTGATCGATCTGACGGCGGCCGATATGGGACGCGTCAACGAATTGATCCTGTCCAAGGCCGGCTCCGACGTCGAGATGAT
Organism: Mesorhizobium sp. 2RAF45; assembly: GCF_052115225.1. Classification (NCBI taxonomy): domain Bacteria; kingdom Pseudomonadati; phylum Pseudomonadota; class Alphaproteobacteria; order Hyphomicrobiales; family Phyllobacteriaceae; genus Mesorhizobium; species Mesorhizobium sp. 2RAF45. The sequence continues at coordinate 92,373 of NZ_JBFRGG010000006.1, forward strand.
TCCGGAGGTCGCCAACCATCTGATCTCGTCCGGTGGCAAGCGGCTCAGGCCGATGCTGACGCTCGCCGCCGCGCAGATGTTCGGCTATGCCGGCGAAGGCCATGTCAAACTCGCCACCTCGGTCGAGTTCATGCACACCGCGACTTTGCTGCACGACGACGTCGTCGACGAGAGCGGCATGCGCCGTGGCAAGAAGACCGCCCGCATGATCTGGGGCAACCAGGCAAGCGTGCTGGTCGGCGATTTCCTGCTTGGCCAGGCCTTCCGCATGATGGTCGATGTCGGCTCGCTCGAAGCGCTCGACATCCTGTCGAGCGCCGCCTCGATCATCGCCGAGGGCGAGGTCATGCAGCTCGCCGCCGCCAAGAACCTTGAAACCACCGAGGACGAGCACTTCGCCGTCATCAAGGCCAAGACAGCCGCGCTGTTTTCGGCCGCCGCCGAAGTTGGACCGGTCATCGCCCAGGCAACGCGTAATGATCGCGCTGCACTGCGCTCTTACGGCATGAATCTCGGGCTCGCCTTCCAGCTCATCGACGATGCGCTGGATTATGGCGGCACCAGCAAGGATTTGGGCAAGAATGTCGGCGACGATTTCCGGGAGGGCAAGGTGACCCTGCCGGTCATCCTCGCCTACCGGCGCGGCACCAAGGCCGAGCGCACCTTCTGGAAGCGCGCCATCGAGGACAATGTCGTCGACGACGCGGGTCTGGAAAAGGCGATCGGCCTGATGACTCGTCACGGCGCCATCGCCGACACGATCGGCCGCGCCCGTCATTTCGGCGAGATCGCCCGCGACGCTCTGGCGCCGCTCGAAGAAACGCCGCAGAAATCGGCGCTGATCGACGTCATCGATTTCTGCATCAGCCGGGTGAACTGAGAAGGCCGACCTTTCGCCGAATTTCCCCTCGCTTTGTACTGGGGAGAATCTTGGCGAACACGGCTTCGCCGTCTCGACAAGGTGCCTTGCCGCAAATTATCTATAAAACATGGCAAAGGGCACGGACGACACCATCGCGGTGCGCATCAGCAAGGCGCTGGCGGACCGCATCATCTCGGGCGCGATCGAGCCTGGAGCGCGGCTGCGCCAGGATCATGTCGCCGAGGAATTCAACACCAGCCATGTTCCGGTGCGCGAGGCCTTCCGCCGTCTGGAGGCGCAAGGCCTCGCCGTCAGCGAACCGCGCCGCGGCGTGCGCGTCGCGGCTTTTGATCTCGGCGAGGTCAAGGAGGTCGCCGAAATGCGGGCCGCCCTCGAAGTGCTGGCACTGCGCCACGCCGCGCCGCATCTGACGTCAGCCATTCTCGATCTCGCCGAGGAGGCGACCAAGGCAGGCGACAAGTCCCGCGACGTCCGATCCTGGGAGGAAGCCAACCGCGACTTTCACCGGCTGATCCTGGCGCCGTGCGGCATGCCGCGCCTGCTCGCCACCATCGACGATCTGCATGCGGCCAGCGCCCGCTTCCTTTTCGCGGCATGGCGATCGGAGTGGGAAACGCGTACCGACCAGGACCATCGGGCGATCCTGACCGCCTTGCGGCAGGGAAATACCGAATCGGCCGCGGCGACATTGGGTCGGCATGTCCAGTGGATTGGCCGCAAGCCGGTCAAGACGGCGTCCGGCGCGACGCGTGAAGCCTTCGCGATCGTTGGTTGATGCCTGTCACCCAGAAGTGGCCCTCAATTTGGGGCGACATCCACAAAGCAATGGCCTGAAGCACATCGCGACGCAGTTCAGACGCTCTTTGTCGTGGGAAGGCTTGCTATGTCGCGAGAAATGTGGATTCGATAATAGATCGAAAATAGAAATTATCTATAATTTCAAATCGACCGAAGGGACCCTCATGACAGACATCGCATTCACGCCCCGCAAGCCGTCCTTCAGCCCGCTTCGGCTTCAGGACCGCTCGCTCGCCTGGCAGGTCGGAGCCGTCGTGCTTGGCACGCTGTTCCTGGCGCTGTCTTCCTACATCGAAGTGCCGATGGTGCCGGTTCCCGTAACCATGCAGACCTTCGCGGTGACGCTGATCGGTGCGCTCTATGGCTGGCGGCTTGGCGCGGTCACTATCGCGGCATGGCTTGTCGAGGGCGCTGCCGGCTTTCCGGTGCTGGCTGGAGGTGCCGCCGGCGTCGCGCATTTCGTCGGGCCGACCGGCGGCTATCTCTTCGCCTTCCCGATCACCGGCGCCCTGGTCGGCTGGCTGGCCGAACGCGGCTGGAACGGCAACAGGGTGGTGCTTGCCTTTGCCGCCATGCTGCTCGGCAATCTTGCCTGCCTGGTGCTCGGTACCGCATGGCTTGCCGTCATGATCGGCACTGAGAAGGCCATCACCTTCGGCTTCCTGCCCTTTATTGTCGGCGGCTTGCTGAAGTCGGCGCTTGGTGCGGCGACTCTGATGGCACTTCGCGGCGGCAAGGCGAAGCCGGCCAATCCGTGACGATCAGGCTGCGCGCCCATCATCTCCTTTGCCTGCTCACCTATGTGGGCAAGGGATACAGCCCCGCCTTCACCGTTAATTATGACGTGATCGCGGAGCGCCTAAGCGGGGGCGAGGACATCCTCCTCGTTTCCGGTCCTGACGACATCTGCGCGCCTTTGCTCGACGGGCCGGAGCCGCATTGCCGCAACGAGAGCGTCGTCGAACGGGACCGGCTTGCCGCACGCGATGTCGGGGATGTTCTGGCCCTGCCAATCCAGCCCGGCGTCCGCCTCGATCTCGACGCGGCAATCCTGGCGCGGCTGCGACAGGCGTTCTCCGTTGGTGGCGTGCGCAAGGCTTGCGGCGGCTGCGAGTGGAGCGAGCTGTGCGGCGCGATTGCGGCCGGCGGCTTTGCCGAGACGAAGGTGCGGCGGCCCATCGTGCAGGACTGACCTTGACGCCGGCTTTTCCCCAGTCGAAAATCACCTCCAGCTATGGTTTGTTAATCGGCTGCCTCGATTGTGAATTTCAGGCGGATTGAAGCGCGACCCCAAAAAGGCCATGCTTTGCCCGGAAAGATCGAGTCTACGTCGATCCCGCTGACGCGGAGATGGCGCCTGGCTGAAAGGGATACGATGCAGCAAGGACGTGCGCGCTGGCTGACAAGGCTGGCAATTGTGACGGGCATGGCGATTTCGGCTTTGCCGGCCTATGCCAAGCAATCCACCGAACCGGTCAAGATCTCGTCGTTCTCGGGCGCCTATCTGGCAGCCCGGATCGCCGAAGGCGACAACGACCTCGACAGCGCCATCGCTTACTACAAGCAGGCCCTGGCCTTCGATCCGAGCGACACCGGCCTGCAGCAGAGCCTGATGCTGTCGCTGATCGCGCAAGGCCGCTTCGACGAATCCCTGGTCTATGCCGACAAGCTCAAGGAAGTGCCCGATGTCGAGCGCTTCTCGCGCCTGGCGCTGGCCGTCGATTCTTTCCACAAGAAGGATTTCACCAAGGCACAGTACTGGCTGAAGCTGTCACTGGAATCCGACCTTGACCGGCTGATCTCCGGCGTGATGTCCGGCTGGGCCGAACAGGGTGCTGGCCAAGCCGGCGACGCGATGGCTTCGATCGACAAGCTTCAGGGCCCGGACTGGTTCGGCCTGTTCAAATCCTTCCACCGCGCCCTGATCGCCGATGCCTCCAACATGCCCGAAAAGGCCGAGGCGATCTACGCCGCGACGATGCAGGATACCGCCGCCGGCGGTGCCGCGCCCGAAACCTGGATGCGCAACGCGCAGGCTTATGCTTCGTTCCTGGCCCGCAAGGGCGACAAGGCCAAGGCGATCTCGGTGCTCGACCAGGCCGAGGCGTTTTCGCCGGGTAAGCTCGAAATCGTCGCCTTGCGCGACAGGATCAGCAAGGGCGACAAGATCGCGCCCTTCGTTTCCGGTCCGTCCGACGGTGCTTCCGAAATCCTGCTCGACCTCGCCACCGCGCTCAACCGGGGCGGCGGCGAGCCGTTCGTTCGCCTTTACCTGCAATATGCGCTCGCCCTGCGGCCCGACAGCGACGCGGCTCTCGTGCAACTCGCCGCCGTCGCCGAGCAACTGAAGGACGGCGAGGGTGCCATAGCGCTCTATCGGCGGATTCCCGATTCTTCGCCGCTGAAGGAGCTTTCGGACCTGCAGCTTGGCCTCAACCTTGCCGATCTCGACCGCCATGACGAGGCGATCACTCATCTGAAGGCCTTCGTCGAGGCTCATCCCAACGACATGCGCGCCTATCTGGCGCTTGGCGGGGTCTATTCCTCGAAGGAGGATTTCCGCTCGGCCGCCAACCTCTACGACAAGGCCGTCGAGGCGCTGAAGACGCCGACCGCTGCCAACTGGAACATCTTCTACCAGCGCGGTATCGCCTATGAGCGGCTGAAGGAATGGCCGAAGGCCGAACCGAATTTCCGCAAGGCGCTGGAATTGCAGCCGGACCAGCCGCAGGTGCTGAACTATCTCGGCTATTCCTGGGTCGACATGAACACCAACCTGAAGGAAGGCCTGGCGATGATCCAGAAGGCCGTCGACCTCAGACCGAGCGACGGTTACATCGTGGATTCCCTGGGCTGGGCCTATTTCCGCCTCGGCCGCTTCGATGACGCGGTGCGCGAGATGGAACGCGCCGTATCGCTGAAGCCGGAAGATCCGGTTCTCAACGACCATCTCGGCGACGCCTACTGGCGCGTCGGCCGCAAGCTGGAAGCCACCTTCCAGTGGAATCAGGCCCGCGACCTCAAGCCCGATCCCGACGTGCTGGCCACCTTGCAGCAGAAGCTGATGAAGGGCCTGCCGCCGATCGAATCCAACACGGCGCAGGAGACACCCAAGGTCAAGCCCGAGCCGGTGCCTGTCCCGAAGGGCTGAGATCGGATGTTTGAATGCGAACGGGGCTGCTTTAGGAGCCCCGCTTTCGTTTCCAGTCTAGGGCTGTTGAGATTCAGGTCAGGCCGGCATCACCTGAATATCAGCAGACCCTAGAATAGCCTCCGGTAGACGACGAAGCCGGAGCGCTCGCCGACCTTGTCGTAGAGCTTCATCGCGGTCTGGTTGGTTTCGTGCGTCAGCCAATACACCCGTCCGGAGCCGGCGGCCTGCGCCCGCCCATAGACGCCTTCGATCAGCGCCCGGCCTATGCCTTTGCCACGCGAAGCCTCCGTGGTGAAAAGATCCTGCAGATAACAGTTCGGGGCGATCGCCGTCGTGCTGCGGTGAAAGAGATAGTGCACAAGGCCGAGGAGCTTTCCCTCGCTTTCGGCCACCAGCGCATGGACCGGTTCATAGGCATCGAAGAAGCGCGACCATGTCATCGCCGTGATTTCGCTCGCCAGCGCCGTCTCGCCGTAGCGGCCATAAAATGCGTTGTAGCCGTCCCACAGCGGCAGCCACCGATCGAAATCCTGTCGCGTGACCAGGCGGACGATGATGGAACTCGGCATGGCTGGACCTATCGTCGTTGATGTGGACTGTAGGAACGAACAGACCTCAGGCCCCCGAGGTCGGCAATGGGCCAGCCCTCGGCAAACCTTCAACACCGCGCGGCATACCCATGGAGGCTCGCATCCGGCGTGCCCTTGCTTGACGCTTCGCCGCCGTGTCTCTAGGACGTGCCGGCAAGAGCGTGATCCCGAAAAGTGGATACCGGAAAAGATCATGCTCGAGGATAGGCTCTAGCCTTTGCTGTCGAGGCCACCCGTGACGATTGAAATCCCTGCCCATATGCACCCCAGCCGCTCGTTCCAGGGGCTGATCCTGACCTTGCACAATTACTGGGCGGCCTATGGGTGCGTCATCCTCCAGCCCTACGACATGGAGGTCGGCGCCGGCACGTTTCATCCGGCAACGACGCTGCGCGCGCTCGGTCCAAAGCGCTGGAACGCCGCCTATGTCCAGCCCTCGCGCCGCCCCAAGGATGGCCGCTATGGCGAGAATCCGAACCGGCTGCAGCATTATTACCAGTACCAGGTGATCCTGAAGCCGAACCCGCCGAACCTGCAGGAACTCTATCTCGGCTCGCTGGCGGCGATCGGCGTCGATCCGCTGCTGCATGACATCCGCTTTGTCGAGGACGACTGGGAAAGCCCGACGCTCGGCGCCTGGGGACTTGGCTGGGAATGCTGGTGCGATGGCATGGAAGTCTCGCAGTTCACCTATTTCCAGCAGGTCTGCGGCATCGAATGCGCGCCGGTGGCGGGCGAACTGACCTACGGGCTGGAGCGGCTGGCCATGTATGTTCAGGGCGTCGACAATGTCTACGACCTCAACTTCAACGGCCGTGAGGGTGCCGACAAGGTGACCTATGGCGACGTCTTCCTGCAGGCCGAGCAGGAATATTCGCGCCACAATTTCGAATACGCCAACACGGCGATGCTGCTCAGGCATTTCGAAGACGCCGAGGCCGAGTGCAAGGCACTGCTCGAGGCCGGAGCGCCGGCGTCGAACGACAATCTGCCGATGCACAAGATGGTCTTTCCGGCCTACGACCAGTGCATCAAGGCCAGCCATGTCTTCAACCTGCTCGACGCGCGCGGCGTGATCTCGGTCACCGAGCGGCAGAGCTACATCCTGCGGGTGCGCAATCTGGCGAAGGCCTGCGGCGAGGCGTTTTTGAAGACGCAGGCGGGTGGATTGGCTGCCTGAGCTTCAGGCAGACCTCATCGTTTCGAGGGAAGCGTTGATCGGTGACAGGATCTGGCCGCTCGGGCCAGCCATTGTCCGCAATGCCTGCCGAACACCCGGCATCGAGAAGGCGCCATGGACCTGCGCGGTGAAGCAGGCGCTGAGCGCGAGAATCTGCAGAAGTCTGGATGCCGTTTTCATGGTCGTTCAGCCAATAGTTCCCTGCCTGAGCGTGGGTCGCTTCAGCGCTGCGTTCGGTTCATGGAAATCTTTGATCCAAGGACGGACTGGGGTGCCGCGTCCCGACAGGGCAGCCAAAATTTCCGGAAAGGGTGACAGCGGCCAGCCGAGTTGCTATGCCCCGCCCGGACCACTCTCCCGCATGAGCTGACCCTATGCCCGACCTGCTTCTAGAACTTCGCTCCGAGGAAATCCCCGCCCGCATGCAGCGCAAGGCGGCGGGTGATCTCAAGAAGATGCTGACCGACGGTCTGGTCGAGGCGGGGCTGACCTATGAGGCGGCGCGCGAATACTGGACGCCGCGGCGCCTGACGCTCGACATCAGGGGCCTGACGGCGCGCTCGAAGGACATCCGCGAAGAGATCAAGGGACCATCGACGACGGCGCCCGAGCAGGCGGTCCAGGGGTTCCTGCGCAAGGCGGGGCTGTCCTCGGTCGCCGAGGCGCATGTCCATTCCGACCCGAAGAAGGGCGACTTCTATGTCGCCCACATTTCGAAGCCGGGCAGGGCGGCCGAAGAGATCATCGCGGAACTGGTCCCGGGCATTATTCGCAATTTCCCCTGGCCGAAATCGATGCGCTGGGGGCCCGCCTCGGCCAAGCCAGGCTCGCTGCGCTGGGTGCGGCCGCTGCAATCGATCCTGTGCACCTTCGGCCCGGAAACCGAGGAGCCGGTCGTGGTCGATTTCGAGATCGACGGCATCCGCTCCGGCAACATCACCTACGGCCACCGCTTTCTGGCGCCGGGCGAAATCACCGTACGCCGGTTCGACGATTATGTGAGCAAGCTGGAAGCGGCAAAGGTAGTGCTCGACGCCGACCGGCGCAAGGAGATCATCCTTGCCGACGCCCGCAACCTCGCTTTCGCCAATGGGCTCGATTTGGTCGAGGATGAAGGGCTGTTGGAGGAAGTGTCCGGTCTCGTCGAATGGCCTGTCGTGCTGATGGGCGAGTTCGAAGAGGATTTCCTCGCCATTCCGGCCGAGGTGATCCGGCTGACCATCCGCGCCAACCAGAAGTGCTTTGTCACGCGCCCGCAAGGTGAAGGCGAAGCGCTGTCCAACCGCTTCATCCTCACCGCCAACATCGAGGCCAGGGACGGTGGCAAGGAGATCGCGCACGGCAACGGCAAGGTGGTGCGCGCCCGCCTCTCCGACGCGCTCTATTTCTGGACGACCGACCAGGGCGATCTGCCTGATCTGGGCCGGCTCGAAGCCTCGGCGAAAAAGTTTGACCTCGACCTGAAAAAGCCGCTCGACCAGCGCATGGCCCGGCTCGACCATCTCAATGTGACGTTCCACGCCAAGCTCGGCACACAAGGCGAGCGGGTGGAGCGGATCAGGCGGCTCGCCGAAGAACTGGCGCCGACCGTCGGTGCTGACCCGGCTCTCGCCGCTCGCGCGGCGGTTCTCGCCAAGGCCGATCTCACCACTGAAGTCGTCGGCGAATTCCCCGAATTGCAGGGCGCCATGGGCCGCAAATATGCGCTGCTCCAAGGCGAGCACCCGTCCGTGGCCGCGGCCATCGAGGAACATTACAAGCCGCAAGGCCCGTCCGACTACGTGCCGAGCGATCCGGTGTCGGTCGCCGTCGCGCTTGCCGACAAGCTCGATACGCTGGTCGGCTTCTGGGCCATCGACGAAAAGCCAACGGGGTCGAAGGACCCGTATGCTCTGCGTCGTGCGGCGCTGGGCGTGGTGAGGACCATTCTGGAAAACAAGCTCAAGCTTTCGCTGGGCGTTGCCATTGCGGCCGCGGTCTCGTCGGCCCTCGCTGTATACAAACAAAAAGGCGAGGGCGCAGACAGCCGTGGCGTGGTCGCGATGCTCGATTCCCGCATTCGCGATTACAAGGGGACAAGCCAGCTGTTGTCGGAAGCAGGCCTGATTTCCAACTTGTTGAAAGGCGGGCTGGCCAACGCAAGTGCAGAAACTTTTGGCTCCGCCGATCAGGAGCGAGAGTTCTTCGATGGCCAGCGTCTGATGGAGCTGAATACATCGCCGTCGCCATTCATCGCCGACCTCGTTGCCTTCTTCCACGACCGCCTGAAAGTCTACCTCCGCGACCAGGGCGCCCGACACGACCTCATTGACGCCGTCATCACCCCACAGTCCGACGATCTCTTGCAGATCGTCCGCCGCGTCGAAGCGCTCGGCTCCTTCCTCGACACCGAGGACGGCAAGAACCTGCTTGCCGGCACCAAGCGCGCGGCCAACATCCTGGCCGCCGAGGAGAAGAAGAAAACGGCTGTCGCCGAAACCGTTGAGCCGGCTCTGTTCAAGGAGAATGCCGAGAAATTGCTGTTTTCGGCGGTGAATCAGGCCGAGAAGCAAGCCGGCGAAGCGATTCAAAACGAAGACTTTTCCGCCGCCATGCTGGCGCTTAGCGCGTTGCGCGAACCCGTTGATTCATTCTTTGAGCATGTTCTCGTGAATGATGAGGACTTGTCCGTACGTGCCAATCGTCTGGCGCTGCTCGCTCGCATCCGTGCGGCCACCGGTCAGGTCGCGGACTTCGCGAAAATCGCCGGCTGAGTAGCATGATCCAAAAAAGTTGGTGCCGGTTTTCTCGGACAAACGGTTTTCGTTTGTCCGGCGATCATGCTCAGATAAAAAGGCCGCAGGCCTGAGAAAAATAATATCTGCGAGCCGGCCGTTCGAGCCGGCTTACAGTCATATGACGATGATCTCTCCGTGGCAAAAGGGACATGTTCCCCAACCCAACGGAGGCTTCCATGAATTCCGATCACGACATCGAAGTGACTGAAGAAACCTCGGCCGCCGCCGAGGCGCTTGAATCCGCTTCCGAAACCGTCCTCGACCATGCCGGTGCGACGGCGGTCGATGCCGCCGATCACTCTGACGACGAGGAGGATGGCGACGAAGAAGAAGGCGACGACGAAGACGAAGACGGCGAAGAGTCTGACGAAGACGGCGCTGAAGCCGCCAAGCTCTCGGGCGATGACGACGAAGACGAGGACGACGCCGACGACGCCGTGAAGGCCGAAGGCGACGAAGAATCCGAAGACAGCGCGTCAGAGGAAGACGAGGACGACAAGGAAGAAGCGGCCTGAGATTTCAATCCGGCTCTGTCGAGAAGAAGGGCGGCGCATCGGCGCCGCCCCTTTTTATCCGTCTTCCCGGGCGCTTGTCAGTTCTCCAGGATGCTGACGCGCACGCTGTCCTCGTAGACGTCGACCTGGATCAGCGGTTCGCCATTGACGATGGCGCGCTTGGTCGACGAACTCATCGCGCCGGGACGTTCCAGCATGCGCTGCAGATCGGCGCGCTGGTCGTTGGTCCTGAACCAGGCATCACCCTCATCGTCGCTGTCGCGGCGATGGAATTTGTGCCAGTTGGCGCGGTCCTGCCGCACCATCTGCGCGGCGCTGTCCAGCGCATAGCCGTCGCTCGCCTGATGATCCCGATCGGAAATGCGCGCGACATAGGACCCCAGCATGTCATCGGCTTGCGCTGTACCGGCGCCCAGCAGCGATGCCAGCAGAAGCCCGGCCACGGTAACGGTCTTGGATAGTCTCATGATCAACCCCCTTTGAAACGACGAAGCTCGTCTGCCAGAGCCACCCCTTTTCCTGAATCGCTTGACCAAATTCAGGCGGCGGCTTCGAGCAGCCAGATATGCCGGCACGAACTCGCGCGACAATGGTGCGCAGGGCACCATCAAGCTGTCAACGAGCTGACTAGTCCAGCAATTCGTGGCCGCTACTTGACCTTGCCGACCCCGGGAACGGGCTTCGGTGCGGCTGCCGGTGCGGCCGGCTTCCTCTGCGTGCCCGACGCCGGAGCCGCCGAGGCGGTCGCCTGGGCCGGGGCAGGAGCCGCGGCGGTGGTCGCGGCTGGTGCCTTGGCTTGCGTCGGCGTCGAGAAATCGCCGCCGACGATGCCGCCGCGGATGATCATCGGGCTTGGCATGAAGCCGTGCCCTGCCTCGGGCGCGTTGGGGATCGCCGCCACCTTCTCATAAGTGACGTCGGGCTCGCCGAGCGCGACGACGGACACCACATCGCTTGCCTTGATATCAGCCGCCTTCAGCACCAGGATGGAGGGCGTCGCGGCCGGGGCGGCGGGAAAGACCAGGGACGAGGCCTGAGCTCCGCTGGCCATCGTGGCCAGAGTTATTCCCAGCAATACGCGCACAGACACTGATATAGCTCCCCTTGCCCAGAAGCTGCTCAATAGCAGGCCGGAATTGATGCCGGCTTTCGCACAAACATAGCATTTTAGGGATTGATAAATCGCCAAGACCCTCTCTTGCCGAACAGCCGGCTTGCCCAACAGCCGCCATCGTACTACGCAGCCGGCATCTGCGAGGTGACGAGAGTGGCTGAGATACTTGCCGTCGGCGAGGCGTTGGAGCGGGCGCTGGCTTTGCTTGAGGGCGGCGATGTCGTCGCCATCCCGACGGAAACCGTCTACGGGCTTGCCGGCGATGCCACCAACGGCATCGGCGTGGCGCGCATCTTCGAGGCCAAGGGGCGGCCGCGCTTCAATCCGCTGATTGCCCATGTCGCCGACATGGCCATGGCCGAGCGCATCGCCCTGTTCGATCCGCTGTCGAAGAAACTCGCGCAGGCGTTCTGGCCGGGTCCACTGACGCTGGTGCTGCCGCAGCGGCCTGGCAACGGCATCCATCCGCTGGTCACGGCCGGGCTCGACACGATCGCCTTGCGCATGCCGAGGGGCTTTGGCGGCAACCTGATCGCAAAGCTCGGCCGGCCGCTTGCCGCGCCCAGCGCCAATTCTTCCGGCAGGATCAGCGCGACGACGGCACAAGCGGTGGCGGCCGATCTCGGCGCCCGCATCAAGCTGGTCGTCGATGGCGGCGCGACGCCGGTCGGGCTGGAATCGACCATCGTCAAGGCCGAAGGGGCAGGAGTGCGCCTACTCCGGCCCGGCGGCATTGCCGCCGAGGAGATCGAGGCGGCCATCGGCATGGAGCTGTTGCGCGGTGGAGGGGCGGGCATCGAGGCGCCAGGCATGCTCGCCTCGCACTATGCGCCAGGTGCTGCCATGCGGCTCAATGCCGGAATGGTCGGCGAGGGCGAAGCGTTGCTCGGCTTCGGCGGCAACCGGGCCGAAGGCTGGCGCAATGCTACAGCCTTCCTCAACCTGTCCGTATCAGGGGACCTGCGCGAGGCGGCGAGCAATCTTTTCGCCTATATGCAGGCACTCGATCGCAGCGGCGCGCGTACCATCGCTGTGGAGACGATTCCCTTCGGTGGGCTCGGCGAGGCCATCAACGACCGGCTCTCGCGTGCAGCCGCCCCCCGGTGACAACGCACACCCCACAACATAGTTTTGCCGCATGACCGAAATTTTGCAAAAACTCGATCCCGCTCTCATCGACCGCTTTGCGGCGATCGTCGGTGACAAATACGCGCTGCGCGATGAGCAGGACATCGCGCCCTATCTTATCGAGCGGCGCGGGCTCTGGCATGGCGCGACGTCGCTGGTGCTGCGGCCGGGCAGTGTCGACGAGGTCAGCCGCATCATGAGGCTAGCGACCGAGACCGGAACGCCGGTCGTGCCGCAAAGCGGCAACACCGGGCTGGTCGGCGCCCAGGTGCCCGACAGATCCGGTCGCGAGATCATCCTGTCGCTGTCGCGGCTGAACCGCATCCGCGAGATCGACGTCCTGTCCAACACAGTGACGGCGGAGGCCGGCGTCATTCTGCAGACGCTGCAGGAAGCGGCCGACGCCGCCGACCGGCTGTTTCCGCTGTCGCTCGCCGCGCAAGGCTCCTGCCAGATCGGCGGCAACCTTTCCTCCAACGCCGGCGGCACCGGCGTGCTTGCCTACGGCAATGCGCGCGAACTCTGCCTCGGTGTCGAAGTGGTGCTGCCGACAGGCGAGGTCTTCGACGATCTGCGCAAGCTGAAGAAGGACAACACCGGCTACGATTTGAAGGACCTGTTCGTCGGTGCCGAAGGCACGCTCGGCGTCATCACCGCCGCCGTGCTGAAGCTGTTCCCGAAGCCGAAGGGGCGTGAGGTCGCGTTCGCCGGCCTGTCGTCTGCCGAAGCGGCACTGTCGCTGTTCAGCCTGGCGATGGACCGCGCCGGCGCTTCGCTCACCGCCTTCGAATTGATCGGTAAGAGACCTTACGATTTCACACTCAGGCATGGTCAAGGTGTCGTGCGGCCGCTGGCCGACGACTGGCCCTGGTATGTCTTGATGCAGGTTTCCTCCGGCCGCTCGGAAGCCGATGGCCGGGAACTGATCGAGGAGGTGCTGGCGGATGGTCTCGAGCAAGGCATCGTTGGCGATGCGGTGGTCGCGGCCAGCCTTGCCCAGGGCGACGCTTTCTGGAATTTCCGCGAGACGCTGCCCGAGTGCCAGAAGCCGGAGGGTGCCTCGATCAAGCACGATATTTCGGTGCCGATCGCATCGATCCCGCGCTTCATCGAAGAGGCGGCCGGCGCGGTGGCGTCGGTCAGCGCCGGCGCCCGCGTGGTCTGCTTCGGCCACATGGGCGACGGCAATCTTCACTATAACATCTCGCGGCCCGTCGATGGCGACGACGAGGCGTTTCTCGCCCTCTACCATCCTATGAACAAGGCGGTGCACGATGTCGTGCGCTCCTTCCACGGTTCGATCTCGGCCGAGCACGGCATCGGCCAGTTGAAGCGCGACGAACTGATCGCCACGGCGCCGCCGATGGCCATCGATCTGATGCGCCGGGTAAAGGCTGCCTTTGATCCCGCCGGCATCATGAATCCCGGTAAGGTTATCTGATCCTTTCAACATCTTGTGGCCGGTGGCATTCCGATAACCATCCCTGAGATCAGCAAAATTTAACCGACTTTCTTAAGCGCGGCGGTAAGGAGCCCGCGCTACTGTTTCCCCATAACGAGGCCGGGAAAACTGGCCCGGAGAGAACCGGACACCGGCTCTCAGGAGACAGACAGGAAGGCACTCTATGAACACCGGACTGAAGCCAGTCTGGGCGGGACGCAACATGCGCCTCGACCCATTCCGACTGCCCCAGATGGTCAGCTACGCCACGCGCGACGATTATGGCGACGTGACGTTCACCATCGACCACCGTGGCGCCGTGATCCGCCGCATGCTCGAGATGAGCGGCTTACCGGCGATCATCGCCCTGCCGGCCAATGCGTTCCGCGGCGTCGCCGCCCGCGCGATGGAGGATCCGGAAGGCAATGTCACGGTGACCCTGGAACTCCTGCACAATGATCCGATGCTGTCGGTGCCGCTGCTGGTGGCCGACGATCTCGACGATGTCGCCGCCGACTGGCGCGCCTGGGCCGATGCCTACCGCCTGCCGATGCTGTTGATCGAATCGGACGGCGTCGCCCGCACCCTGGAAGAATCGCTCGGCGCCGCCATCAAGACGCTGCCGCCGCAGGATCGCCGCAAGGGCCGCGTTTCCAACACGCGCCGCCCGCGCTTCCTTGCCCGCCGCAGGGCCGGCAACCTCGGTCTCAGGCTGGTCATCGACGGCCAGGAGATCATTTCACGCGACTAGCCTTCTTCTCCCCGTCACTATACGGGGCGAAGTGCCCGGCAGGGCGATGAGGGGCAGCGCCGACCTGAGTGTTTGGTCACTACCTTAAGACTTAGTTGAGTTGTGTCGCCGCTGAACCTCTCACCTTGAAGGTTGGCGCTGCCCCTCATCCGGCTGCCGCCACCTTCTCCCCGTATAGTGACGGCGAGAAGGAAGACTACACCAGCGGCTTCAGCGCCACCCACAATGCGCCGCCGATCAGGCCGAGGAAGATCAGCCAGCCGACCTGGTTGTTCGACCGGAACAGCCGCAGGCATTGGTCCGGATCGTTGATATCCAGAACCGCGATCTGCCGCGCCATGTGGGCGCCGGCGGCGATCAGTCCGGCGAGCGCTACAACGGGCGCCTGCGCCGAGGCGAAGGCGATGGCGAAGCAGATCAGGGTGCCGCCATAAAGCCCGGCCAGCCATGCCTTGGTGTTGTCGCCGAACAGCCGCGCCGTCGAGCGCACGCCGACAATGGCATCGTCTTCCTTGTCCTGGTGCGCATAGATCGTGTCGTAGCCGATCACCCACAGGATCGAGCCGATATAGAGCATGATGGCGGGGCCATCGAGATCGCCGAACTCGACCGCCCATCCCATCAGCGCGCCCCAGGAAAAGGCAAGGCCGAGAAACAATTGCGGCCAGTTGGTTATCCGCTTCATGAATGGATAGATAGCGACGATCACCAGCGAGCAGATGCCGAGCAGGATGGCGAAGCTGTTGAACTGCAGAAGCACGGCAAGGCCGACCAGGGCCTGCAGGACAAGAAACAGCCAGGCCCGACGGCGTGTGGTCTGCCCCGATGGCAGCGGACGCGAGCGGGTGCGTTCGACCTGGTTGTCGATGCCTTCGTCGACGATGTCGTTATAGGTGCAGCCGGCGCCGCGCATGGCGATGGCGCCGACCAGGAACAGCACGAGATACAATGGCGCCGGCAGCAGCGAGAGCAGCGGGTCGCCGGGGCGGGGATAGGCGCTTGCCGCGAGCGCCGCCGACCACCAGCACGGCCACAAAAGCAATTGCCAGCCGATCGGCCTGTCCCATCGCGCGAGCTGCGCATAGGGCCAAACCGCGCGCGGCAGCACGCGATAGACCCAATGTCCGTTCGGTGCATCGGCAACACGGCCTTGGGCCGCTTTCGACTGGATAGGTTCCATGTCCATGGAGTGGCAGCAGCCGCGGAAACCGTCAAGCGGCAAGCGGGCGAGGGACGGCCGCCAACCCGTCACGACGCGAAGATGTCGCGCGTGGAAAACCAGGCCTTCGCCGTCTCGACAAATGCCAGTGCCGCGTTCGACACGCGCTGATGCGTGTCATAGGTGAGGATGATGCGTTGCATCGGCAGAGGATCCGACAGCGGCTTGCAGATCAGGGGCAGTCCATCATAGCTGCGGTCGCCGTGCGGGCGGGTGTAGCTGACGGCGACGCCAAATCCGTTCGCTACCATGCTGCGCTGGAGTTCGAACGAGCTTGTCGCCCTGTCGGCCACCGGCGAGAGGCCACGGCCACGGAACAGGTCGAGCATGTGCTGCCAGCTGTGCGGCTGGTCCGTCGTGATCAGCGGATAGGCCGTCAGATCCGCCAGGCTGACCTCGGGATAGTCCACCAGCGCATGACCTGCCGGCAGCAATGCATGCGGCCGCAGCTCGTGCAGCAGGATGCGGGCGAAATGCGCGGGCAGGCCAAGATCATAGCTGAGGCCGAGATCGATGGCGGCATCCGTCAGACGCCGCCCGAGCGTCTCGAACGTTTCGTCGCGAACGATCACCGTGACGTCTGGATGGCGTTCGGAAAAAGCGCGGATCAGACCCGGCGCGAAATAGGGCGCCAGATCCTCGAAACATCCAAGCACCAACTCGCCGCCGACGGCCGAATTGCCCGCCCCCAGGCTCATCAGTTCGTCGGTCTCGGCAAGAACCTGTTTTGCCTTGGCCACGACGACGCGGCCGAAGGAGGTCAGCGAGACGCCGCTGCCGCGCTGGCGCACGAACAGTTTTTGCCCGAAATCCTTTTCGATCGCGTCGATCGCCACCGAAATCGAGGGCTGCGAAATGTTCAACGCCCTGGCCGCGCCGGTGACGCTGCCGTGGCGGGCGACAGCGACCAGATAACGCAATTGGGTGAGGCTGATTCTCATAGTCTGATTCTATGTATCAGATGAGAAGTTATTATTTTACTGAATGAATGCGGGTTGCGATAGTCGTCCCGATCCTGAAAGGAGGACACCATGGCTCCCCAGACTGCTGCCCGCGCCATCGACACCAGCCTGATCGATGCGGAGACGATTGCCGACTACCAGCGTGACGGCGCGGTTTGTATCCGCGGCGCGTTCAAGGGCTGGGTCGACACGATTGCCGCCGGCATCGAGCGCAACATGCAAAACCGCAGCGCCACCGCGTCCGACATCGCCAATGGCCGCGGCAGTTTCTTCGACGATTACTGCAACTGGGAGCGCATTCCCGAATTCGTCGAGTTGGTGCGGAAGTCGCCGGCCGCCGAACTGGCGGCGGCGGTGATGCAGTCGCGCACCGCGCAGTTCTTCCACGATCACGTTCTGGTCAAGGAGCCCGGCACGCAGAAGCCGACGCCCTGGCATCAGGATATCCCCTATTACTTCGTCGATGGCCAGCAGACGGTCAGCTTCTGGATCCCCATCGATCCGGTGAAGGAGGCAACGCTGCGCCTGATCGCCGGCTCGCACAAATGGGACAAGATGATCCTGCCCGTGCGCTGGCTCGACGACAGCAATTTTTATGCCGGCGAAGGCGACTATTTGCCGGTGCCGGATCCCGACAACGACCCGTCGATGAAAGTGCTCGAATGGGAGATGGAGCCGGGCGACGCCATCCTGTTCCACTTCCGCACCGCGCATGGCGCGCGCGGCAATCTAACCGCGGCGCGGCGCCGGGCGCTGTCGCTGCGCTGGGTCGGCGACGATGCCCACTATGTCGAGCGGCCGGGTCGTACCTCGCCGCCCTATCACGGCCATGGCATGCGGCCGGGGCAGAAATTGCGCGAAGACTGGTTCCCGGTGGTCTTTCCCGGCTGAAGCGGGCCAGAATATGGGCGCCGGAATTCGGCGCCCATATTCGGCCGGGGATAACGTTCCCGTGCGCAATTCGGATCAAAACACCCTGATGCCTTGACCCGTCGCCCGGAGAGCAATAGCGGGTGCTCTCCAGGGTTAGCATCAAGAGGTGGCCATGAACGTTCTTCTTCTGGGCTCCGGCGGCCGCGAACATGCGCTTGCCTGGAAGATCGCCGCCTCGCCGCTGCTGACCAAGCTTTACGCGGCCCCCGGTAATCCCGGCATCGGCGCTGAGGCCGAACTGGTGAAGATGGATATCACCGACCACGCCGCTGTCGCCTCCTTCTGCCGGGAGAAGAAGATCGACCTCGTCGTCGTCGGTCCGGAAGGGCCGCTTGTCGCCGGTATCGCGGACGATTTGCGCGCCGAAAACATCCGCGTCTTCGGGCCTTCGAAGGCCGCCGCGCGGCTGGAAGGCTCCAAGGGTTTCACCAAGGACCTCTGCGCCCGATACGACATCCCCACCGCCGCCTATGGCCGTTTCAACGATCTGGCCTCGGCCAAGGCCTATGTCGAAAAGACGGGTGCGCCGATCGTCATCAAGGCCGATGGGCTCGCCGCCGGCAAGGGTGTCACGGTCGCCATGACGCTGGACGAGGCGCGGGCGGCCCTCGATGCCTGCTTCGAGGGCTCCTTCGGCGCAGCCGGTGCGGAGGTGGTGGTCGAGGAATTCATGACCGGCGAGGAGGCGAGCTTCTTCTGCCTCTGCGACGGCACGACCGCGCTGCCTTTCGGCACGGCACAGGACCACAAGCGTGTCGGCGACGGCGATGTCGGCCCCAACACCGGCGGTATGGGCGCCTATTCCCCGGCGCCGGTGATGACGCCGGAAATGATTGAGCGCACCATGCGCGAGATCATCGAGCCGACGATGCGCGGCATGGCCGAGCTTGGCGCGCCCTTCGCCGGCATTCTCTTTGCCGGGCTGATGATATCAGACAAGGGGCCGAAGCTGATCGAATACAATACCCGCTTCGGCGATCCGGAATGCCAGGTGCTGATGATGCGGCTCAAGGACGACCTGCTGGTGCTGCTCAACGCCGCCGTCGACGGTCAGCTGGCGCACACGTCCATACGCTGGCGCGATGAGGCAGCACTCACCGTAGTGATGGCGGCGCGGGGCTATCCCGGCACGCCGGAAAAAGGCTCGGTCATCCGCGGCGTCGGGGAAGCGGCGGGCGAAGGCGTCCAGATCTTCCATGCCGGCACCGCCATCAACGGCGGCGCGCTGGTCGCCAATGGCGGCCGCGTCCTCAATGTCACCGCCACCGGCGCCACGGTCGGCGAGGCGCAGAAGCGGGCCTATGCCGCGCTCGACCGGATCGATTGGCCGGACGGATTTTGCCGCCGCGACATCGGCTGGCAGGCCGTGGCGCGCGAGCGGGCGAGCTGAGATTTCGGAGCGGCGGCCTACGGCTGACCGCGATCGATTTCGGTCGAACCGGTGCTCACGGGGTCGGCCGCGGCAAGGGCGGCGTCCAACTGCTCGGGTGAGCGTTGCCCGGTCCGCTTCCAGGCGACATATTGCACGATGCCGAAGCCCGGCCTGCGCGGCACCGTCTTCACAACGGGCATGCGGAACCCGTCGCGGAATTTGGACCAGCGCGAACCGAGCACCGCGACCATTTCCTCGAAGGTCGGCGGCGTTGCCACATCCGCATAGATGAGGGTGGTCTTGCCGGCGAGCGCTGCTTCGCGCGACAGCGGCACCGGCACGCTGGCAAGATAGTCGGATGGCACGTCGATGAGCCCGCCAAAGGGCCATCGCTGGCGCAGCATGGCGGCATCCGCCGGCACGACGTTGACGTCGATGTCATTGGGCGTGCCGGCCACCCTGTAGGGGCAGCGGAAGCGGCCGCAATTGGCTTGCGCGGAAAATTGCCAGAGCGCGTAGCCCTGCCAGTTGCCCATCGGAAAATGCACGTCGATATCAGGCTTGTAGCGTGCGTACCAAAGCGGCAGCCGCGACAAGAGCCGGTACTTGTAGCGGTTGTCGGCGATGTACTGCGCGGTCTTGCCGTTGGTGTAGAGTACCGGGAAGCGGCCGATGCGCCGATGCACCTGGCGCACGAACTCCTCCGCATCGTCGAGCGACATCCATTGCGAGGGATCGATGCCCTCGATGTCGAGCGCCATGAGATCGTCCGGTGCCGGATCGGCGAAATCGAGGAAATTATTGGCCTGCTCGACCGGATTGCCGGGGCGGGCGAGATGATAGGCGCCCCATTTCAGTCCCAGCGCTTTGGCCACGACCCGGCGCGTCTGAAACAGTTCGCGCGTCACCGCATGGCGTTTCCACAGCGCCTTGCAGAGCTTCACGTCGGTGTCGCTGCCGAAACAAAAATAGGGCGGCGGCATGCCGTCCGACGCCTTGTTGATGAAGGCGGCGATGCGCTTGTCGGTGGCCAACTGCGCCCAGTCGATGGAATTGTATTCGTAGGCGTCGATCACCAGCGCGCGGTCGGCGTTCTTCCACGGCTCGGAGAAATCCGAAGCCTTTGACGCCGATATCAGCGCCATCATCGCCGCAAGAGCGATCGCTGAGCGGCGAAGAAGGTGCGCCGGCGTTTTCAAACAGGGGGTCCCCGTTGATCAAACACCGATGGTGAACCGCTATGGTTAAGGAAATGCTTCTCGATGCAGAGGCCGTTGGGAAGCTAGCGCCGGCTGAAGGGCTGAAATTCAAACGGATCGGGCGCGGGCTCCTGCTGCAGCGTGCCTTCGGCGGCGCGCTTGCGGTGGTGGGCAAGAGAACATTGCGGCGAGCACAATATGCCGCGATCCGACCAGTAGGCCGCACCGTGCTCCAACTGGCCGCCATGATGCCAAAACCCTGTCGCTCGGTAAGGCAAGCCGCATTCGATGCAGCGATAGGCGTCGGGTCTGGCGAGCATGGGCTTGTTCCGGTCGGCTGGTTCTGGTCTGTCGCCGGTCGGCTTGATGCGGCGCCTATCGAATTTAATACAGGCCGGCGCGATTGCAAAATCCACGTGACAAAGTTTGACGTTTACGTAAAAAGAAACGGGGAGACCGCCCAAAGGCGGATGGTTTTGCAGCCGCGCCGGCTCTAGGATTGGCGAGGCCGGTGCATCAGGAGGATCGAGCGGCATGTATCGGGCACCGGTCGAGGATATCGCGTTCACGCTGAAGCATGTTGCCGGCATGAAATCCGCCCTTGATGCCGGCAGGTTCGGCGATCTCGGCGAGGACCTGGTCGACGCCGTCCTTGGCGAGGCCGGCCGTTTCGCCACCGAGGAGGTGGCACCGCTCTACAAGATCGGCGACGAGCAGGGTGCGGTGCTTAGGGATGCCGCCGTCACCATGCCGCGCGGCTGGAAGGAGCTTTATCGCCGCTGGATCGATGGCGGCTGGAACGCATTGTCGGGGCCGGAAGAGTATGGCGGCCAGGCGCTGCCGACCATGCTGGGCGTCGCCGCGCTCGAAATGTGGAACTCGGCCGCCATGGCCTTCGGCATCGGCCCGACGCTGACCATGGGCGCGGTCGAAGCGCTCGACAAGCACGCTTCCGAAGCGCTCAAGGCGAAATATCTCGAAAGGCTCGTCTCCGGCGAATGGATGGGCACGATGAACCTGACCGAGCCTCAGGCGGGCTCCGATCTCGCCGCCTTGCGCGCCCGCGCCGAGCCCGCTGGCGACGGCACCTACCGCATCTTCGGCCAGAAGATCTTCATCACCTATGGCGAGCACGATTTCACCGACAACATCATCCATCTGGTGCTGGCTCGGCTGCCCGATGCGCCCGCCGGCACACGCGGCATCTCGCTGTTCCTGGTGCCGAAATTTTTCGTCAACGATGATGGCTCGCTTGGCACCCGCAACGACGTCTTCTGTTCCGGCCTCGAGCACAAGCTCGGCATCCATGCTTCGCCGACCTGCACCATGATTTATGGCGACGGTTTCCAGGGCGCCGGACCCGGCGCCATCGGCTGGCTGATCGGCGAGGAAAACAAGGGTCTCGCCTGCATGTTCACCATGATGAACAATGCCCGCCTGGCCGTCGGCATGCAGGGTGTCGCGGTCGCGGAAGCCGCCACCCAGAAGGCGATCGCCTATGCCAATGAGCGCCGCCAGGGCAAGGCGGCGGATTATGCCGGCGCCGGCATGGCGCCGATCGTCCATCACCCCGACGTGCAGCGCAATCTCCTGACCATGAAGGCGCTGACGCAGACGGCGCGGGCGATCAGTTATTCCTGCGCCCACGCCATCGATATGGCGCGCGTCTCGGATGGTGATCAGGCTGCGCATTGGCGTGATCGCGCCAACCTGCTCACGCCGCTGGCCAAGGCGTTTTCGACCGATGTCGGCGTCGAGGTGGCCTCGCTCGGCGTGCAGGTGCATGGCGGCATGGGCTTCATCGAGGAAACCGGTGCAGCAGCCTTCTACCGCGACGCGCGCATCGCGCCGATCTACGAGGGCACCAACGGCATCCAGGCGATCGATCTGGTCACCCGCAAGCTGCCGCTCGGCGGCGGCGAACATGTGCATGGCTTCATCGGCGAACTGGCCGCCGTCGCCAACGCCGTGCGGACCTCAAACCTGCAAGGTTTCGGCCGCACCGCCGATGCTCTCGACGCAGCCCTTAGCGACCTGACGCAAGCGACGCGCTTCCTGCAGAAACCGTCGGCCGACGGCCGGATGGAAGAGGTGCTGGCGGGAGCGACGCCGTATCTCAGGCTGATCTCGCTTGCCGCCGGCGGCGCCTATCTGGCGCGCGGCGCTCTTGCCGATCAGGATCGCATCGCCCTGTGCCGCTTCTTCGCCGAAAACCTGCTCGGCGAGGCACGCGCCTTGAAGGAGCGTGTCATCGACGGCGCGGAGAGCCTCGCTGCCGCCGGCAAGGCGCTGATATCAGCTTGAATTCTCTTAGCGCTCACCAGGGAAGAAGACCGTGACAGACCATATCCTCGTCGAGCGCCAGGGCGCCATCCAGATCATCCGCATGAACCGCCCGGACAAGAAGAACGCGCTGACGCGTCCCATGTACGCAAAGATGTCGGCGGCGCTTGCCGAGGGTGACGCCGATCCGGCGATCCGCGTCCATGTCTTCCTCGGCGTGCCCGGCGCCTTCTCCTCCGGCAACGATCTTGCCGATTTCATGGTTGTCGCCACCGGCGGTGACGGCGGCACGGAAGTCTGGGATTTCCTGATGGCGCTGGCCAGGGTCGAAAAACCCATCGTCTCCGGCGTCGACGGCATCGCGGTCGGCATCGGCACGACGATCAACCTGCATTGCGACCTGACCTTCGCCACGCCGCGCACCGTCTTCAGGACGCCTTTCGTCGATCTTGGCCTGGTGCCCGAGGCTGGCTCCAGTTTGCTGGCGCCACGCATCCTTGGTCAGCAAGGCGCTTTCGCGCTGCTCGGCCTAGGCGAAGGTTTTTCCGCCGAGCGCGCGAAGGCCGCCGGCTTGATCTACGATGTGGTCGAGGAGGCCGCGCTGGAGGCCTCGGTCCTTGCGGCCGCCAGCCAGATCGCCACTAAGCCGCCGCAGGCGCTGAAGATCGCGCGCGATCTCATGCGCGGCTCGCGCGACGACCTCGTTGCCCGCATCGGCGAGGAAAGCCAGCATTTTCGCGAGCGGCTGAAGTCGGATGAGGCGCGCGCCGCGCTCACCGCGTTCATGACCAGGAAGAAGAGCTGAGGCCTTGCCCTTTCAGGGATAGAGCCGCGTCTTGTCCCAATCGCCTTGGGCGTTGCGGGTAAAGACCACCCGGTCATGCAGCCGGAATGGACGGTCGTGCCAGAACTCGATCGTCTTCGGCACGATGCGGAAACCCGACCAGTGCTTCGGGCGCGGAATCTCGCCGATGGCGTAGCGCGCCGTGTATTCGGCGACAGCTTTCTCCAGTGCGAAGCGGCTTTCCAGCGGCCGTGACTGCTTCGACGCCCAGGCGCCGATGCGGCTGCCGCGTGGGCGCGTCGCGTAGTAGGCGTCGGCCTCGGCATCGCTGACGATCTCCACCGGGCCGCGAATGCGCACCTGGCGGCGCAGCGATTTCCAGTGGAAACACATCGCCGCCTTCATGCTGCCAAGAATCTCCTTGCCCTTCGCACTCTCGAAATTCGTGTAGAAAACAAAGCCGCCTTCATCGAACCCCTTCAGCAGCACCATCCGCACATCCGGCATGCCTTCGGCGTCGACGGTCGCCAGCGCCACGCCGTTGGCATCGTTGATTTCGCTCTTGGTGGCGTCGTCAAGCCATGCGGCAAAGAGGCGAAACGGCTCGGCCGCTTCGGTAAAGTCACTGGTTGTTAACTCTGTGTCACTCATAGTTTTTCTCAAATTGTCACGAAATCAGGGAGGTTGCCGATTGTCGCGTATCGCGCAAGCTTTTGACAGCAGGCAATGGAGCGTTATCGCTTCGGCCAGCGCGAAAGCGGCGATCGTGGCGGCCGCCTTGCCGCTTGCCGCCTGCGGCGCGGGTGGCTTCAGCCTGGAAAAAGCCGAAGTCGACCGCTCGATCCTGACCAGCAGCACGCAGCCTCAATCGGCGCCTGCCGATTCGGATCGCGACTCCGACCAGACGACGATCGGCAATGCGGTGTCCTCCGCCGACATCGAGCAGCTCGGTGGCCAGGCCGTGCCGTGGGCCAATGCCGGCACCGGTTCACGCGGCTCCATCACCGAACTCGCGGAATTGAAGGACCGGGGCCAGACCTGCCGCCGCTTCAAGGCTTCGCGCGAAAGCTTTGACGGCGTTGCCATGTTCGAGGGCGAGCTCTGCCTGGCCAGCGCCGGCGGCTGGCGCATGCAGGGCTTCAAGGCGCTCTGAGCCTGATCCGAAAATCGATCGGGTCGGCTTGGCGGGTCTTTTCGCCGCCCAGCGCGTCGTCGATCTTGCCGATATCCCGATATCGGCTGCGATCGGCTCCTTCCGGATCGGCAAAAATCCCTCGCCAAGCCTCAGCCGCCGACTTTCGGATCAGGCTCTGATTTTCCGCCTTCAATATGGCCACCCGCTACTGGAATTTCTTCCTATCCGAGCGCATATAGGGGGCAAGTATGGACTCAACTCATTTCCAGGGCAGGAAGCATGCGCGACCCGTATGAGGTCCTGGGCGTTGCAAAGAACGCATCGGCCAAGGACATAAAATCGGCGTACCGGAAACTCGCCAAGAAACATCATCCGGACCAGAATCCGAATGATCCCAAGGCGAAGGACCGTTTTGCCGCGGCCAATCAGGCCTATGAGATCGTCGGCGACGAGAAGAACCGTGCCGCTTTCGATCGTGGGGAGATCGACGCCGACGGCAAGCCGCGCTTCCAGGGTTTTGAGGGCGCCGCCGGTGGCGGCGACCCCTTTGCCGGGTTTCGCCGCCAGCAAGGCGCCGGCGGTTCGCGATTCGAATTCCGTTCGGGGCGCCCGGGCGGTGATCCGTTCGACGGCAACAGCGATATTTTCAGCCAGATCTTCGGCGACGCCTTTTCCGGCGCGCGCGGTGCCGGCATGGGCGACCGCCGCCAGCCGGCGACGGCGGCTGATCTGAACGTCACGCTCGACGTCACCATCGAGGAAGCGGCGACCGCCGAAAAGGTGACGGCGATGTTCCCGGATGGCCGCAAGGTGGCGGTCAAACTGCCGGCCTTTGTCGAGGATGGCCAGACCATCCGGCTGAAGGGGCAGGGCGAGCAGGGGCCGGGCCAGCCCGGCGACGCGCTGGTCAAGATCCATATCCGCCGGCATCCGCGCTACCGCATCGAGGGCCGCGACCTGCATGCCGATCTGCCGGTGTCGCTGACGGATGCGGTGCTCGGCGCCAAGGTGCCGGTCGAGACGCCGACCGGCAGGCTGGCGGTCAACGTCCCCGCCTGGTCGAGCTCGGACAAGGTCCTGCGGCTCAAGGGCAGGGGCCTGCCGGAAAAGGCCGGCGGCCACGGCGATCTCTACGCGCATGTCCGCATCATGCTGCCGGAGGGCGGCGACAGCGCTCTCGAAGCGTTGCTGCGTGGTCGAAAAGGCTGATCCAGCGCTCTTGTCCCCCGAACTGTCCGGTTTGAGCGCTTGAAGGGGCTGTGTGCCTGTGCGATAGGCACTCCACAAAGCACAAACCTTGCGGAGAGCGCTCACATGGCGGGTGGACAGGGCCTGATGGCCGGCAAGCGCGGCCTTATTCTTGGCGTCGCGAACAACAGGTCGATTGCCTACGGCATCGCCAAGGCATGCGTCGACCACGGCGCCGAGATCGCGCTGACCTATCAGGGCGAGGCGTTCAAGAAGCGTGTCGAGCCGTTGGCGGCGGAACTGGGCGCCTTTGTCGCCGGCCATTGCGACGTCACCGATCCGGCGAGCCTCGACGAGGTTTTCGCCAATGTCGCCAAGCATTGGGGCAAGCTCGACTTCCTTGTCCATGCCATCGCCTTCTCCGACAAGGACGAGCTGACCGGCCGCTATGTCGAGACGACGCGCGACAATTTCCTGCGCACCATGGACATTTCGGTGTTCTCCTTCACGACCATCGCCAAGCGCGCCGAGGCGCTGATGATCGAGGGCGGTTCACTGCTCACGCTGACCTACTACGGCGCCGAGAAGGTGATGCCGCACTACAACGTCATGGGCGTCGCCAAGGCCGCGCTCGAAGCCAGCGTGCGTTACCTTGCCGTCGATCTCGGCGGCAAGAAGATCCGCGTCAACGCGATCTCGGCCGGCCCGATCAAGACGCTGGCCGCCTCGGGCATAGGCGACTTCCGCTACATACTGAAGTGGAACGAATACAATTCGCCGCTGAAGCAGACGGTCACGCAGGAGGAGGTCGGCGATTCCGGCGTCTATTTCCTGTCCGACCTGTCGCGTGGCGTCACCGGTGAGGTGCACCATGTCGATTCCGGCTATCACGTGGTGGGCATGAAGGCGGTCGACGCGCCTGATATTTCGACGGTCAAGGAATAACGCCCTCCGCCCATCCTCCGCCCAGGCCCTGGCCCGACCTCCGGAAGACCTGATGTACCCGCTGGTTTATATCGTGCGCCACGGCCAGACCGCGTGGAACGCCGAATTCCGGCTTCAGGGCCAGGCCGACACCGATCTCAATGCCCTTGGCCGCGAGCAGGCGACCGGAAACGGGCGTCGGCTGGCCGACCTTGTCGGCGATCCCGGGGAATTCGACTTCGTCGCCAGCCCGATGCGGCGGACGCGCGAAACGATGGAACGCATACGCGCCGCGATGAAACTCGATCCGCTCGCCTATCGAACCGATGTCAGGCTGGTCGAGGTCAATTTCGGCGACTGGCAGAGTTTTACCTTTGCCGAGCTCGAGACACAGTCTCCCGGAGCAAGCCGGTTCCGCGCATTGGACAAATGGAATTTTCACCCGCCGGGCGAGGGGGCGGAAAGCTACCAGATGCTGCTCGAACGGGTGAAACCCTGCTTCGACGAGATCGACCGCAAGACGGTTTGCGTGACGCATGGCGGCGTCATGCGCACCCTGTTCCGTTTCGTGCTCGATATGGCCGAGGACGAGGCCGCGAACCTCGAAATACCACAGGATCGCGTGCTCAAACTCGAAGGCAAGAGCCTGGAGTGGCTTTAAGCCGCCTGACCTAGTTCGTGTCGCTGTCCGGCAACTGCATATCGGTCACGACATTCTCGCCATTGGTCACGTCGTAGGCGATGACGATGTCCATGCCCGGCTTCAGCGAGTCGAGATCGGTTTCGGCGTTCAGCTTGTAGGATTTACCGTCGTCCAGCGTCAGGGTCAGCGCGTCCTTGTCGACCTTCTTGATCAGGCCTTCGGTCTGTCCGGCGAAGGCGGCGGTGGAATAGAGCAGGGTGGCGGCAACAGCGCCAATCAGGGTACGCATGATCGTCCTCTTTGGTCATTGCGCCGGCACTGTGGCGGCGGATCCTCAACGGCGGATGGAAGAAAGCAGAAACCAGCCGAATGTGTCAAAACTTAAACGGCAGGGATGACAGTTTGACCACCGCAAAAAACGCCAATAGAAGGCAGGCTTCAACCGGCTCCGCTGCCGGGCAGGGCACTTTTCCATGTCTCACAACACGTTCGGCCATCTTTTCCGCGTCACCACTTGGGGCGAAAGCCATGGCGCAGCGCTTGGCTGCGTGGTCGATGGCTGCCCGCCCGGCATCCGCTTTACGCGCAACGAAATCCAGGCCGAACTCGACAAGCGCCGGCCGGGCCAGTCGCGCTTCGTCACCCAGCGCCGCGAACCCGACGAGGTGAAGGTGCTGTCCGGTTTCGTCCTCGACGAGGACGGCGAGACGATGATCACCACCGGCACGCCGGTCTCCATGCTGATCGAGAATGTCGACCAGCGATCGAAGGACTATGGCGAGATCGCCCGCCAGTACCGGCCCGGCCATGCCGACTACACTTATGACGTCAAATACGGCATACGCGACTATCGCGGCGGCGGCCGCTCCTCCGCCCGCGAGACCGCCGCCAGGGTCGCCGCAGGCGCGCTCGCCCGTAAGGTGGTGCCCGGCATGGTGGTGCGCGGCGCCCTGGTTTCGATGGGCGAAAAATCGATCGACCGCGCCAACTGGAACTGGAATTTCATCGGCGACGCGGAGAATCCGTTCTTCACGCCCGACCCTGCTTCGGTTCCCGTCTTCACGCAGTATCTCGACGGTATCCGCAAGGCCGGATCCTCGGTCGGCGCTGTGATCGAGATTGTCGCCGACGGCGTGCCGCCAGGGCTTGGCGCGCCAATCTACGCCAAGCTCGACCAGGACATTGCGTCGGGCCTGATGTCGATCAACGCCGTCAAGGGCGTCGAGATCGGCAATGGTTTCGAGGCCGCCCGCATCACCGGTGAGCAGAATGCCGACGAGATGCGCATCGGCAATGACGGCAAGCCGGTGTTCCTGTCCAACAATGCCGGCGGCATCCTTGGCGGCATCTCGACCGGTCAGGCGATCGTGGCCCGCTTCGCCGTCAAGCCGACCTCGTCGATCCTGACGCCGCGAAAGTCGATCGACAAGGACGGCAACGACGTCGAGGTGATGACCAAGGGCCGGCACGACCCCTGCGTCGGCATCCGCGCCGTGCCGATCGGCGAGGCAATGGTTGCCTGCGCGATTGCCGATCACTATCTGCGGCACAGGGGACAGACGGGGAAGGGAATAGGCAGTAGGGAATAGGCAGTAGGCCGCCCGAAACAGCCTTTTTCTTCCCTTCTGCCTACTGCCGAATCCCTGCGAGCGAAGCGAGCATCCCATGCCTTACGATCAGAAGAAGATTGTCGAAGCCATCCGCGCATTCGAACGCGGCGAGATCGTCGTCGTCATGGATGATGACGGGCGCGAGAACGAGGGTGACCTGATCGTCGCCGCCGTTCACTGCACGCCGGAAAAGATGGCCTTCATCGTGCGCAACACCTCGGGCATCGTCTGCACGCCGATGCCGCGTGAGGAAGCCAAGCGGCTCAACCTGCAGCCGATGGTCGCCGACAATGATTCCGCCCACACCACCGCCTTCACCGTCAGCGTCGATTTCAAGCATGGCACGACGACAGGCATTTCGGCCGAAGACCGCACGCTGACCGTGCGCAACCTTGCCAACGGCAATGTCGGCGCCTCCGATTTCGTCCGCCCCGGCCACATCTTTCCGCTGATCGCCCGCGAAGGCGGCGTCCTGATGCGTTCGGGTCATACCGAAGCGGCGGTCGATCTCTGCAAGCTCGCCGGCCTGCCGCCGATCGGCGTCATTTCCGAACTGGTCAACGACGACGGCACCGTCAAGCGCGGCCCGCAAGTGCAGGATTTCGCCGAAGAGCACGGCCTGAAGCAGGTGTCGGTCGCCGACCTCATCGCCTACCGCCAGCGCAAGGAAACGCTGGTCGAGCGTGTCGCCTGCTCCGATATCGACACGCTTGGCGGCAAGGCGCAGGTCTTCACCTACACGCTGCCCTGGGACACGATGCATCACGTCGCTGTCGTTTTTGGCGATATACGCGATGGCGAGGACGTGCCGGTGCGGCTGCATTCCGAGGATGTGGTGACCGATGTCTTCGGCACCAGCCATCGCCTGGACGGCATCATGAAAGCGATGGGCGAGCGCAAGCGCGGCGTCATCGTCTATCTCAGAGAGGGCTCCGTCGGCGTCGCGCACCAGGAGCGCAAGCGTCCGCTGAGCGGCGATCGCGAGGATCACGAAGAGGCGCGGCGCCGCGAAAACGAATGGCGCGAGATCGGCCTCGGCGCGCAGATCCTGAAGGATCTCGGCATTTCCTCGATCAACCTGATCGCCTCGCGCGAGCGTCATTATGTCGGCCTCGAAGGGTTTGGCATCCACATCGCCAAGACAGAGATCCTCTAGCTACCTGAAACCTCCGCGATGTCGTCATCCTCGGGTCTGCGCTCCGCTTCGCGTCGCTCCGCCCGTGGATGACGAAGTCACACTGGCCCAAGCCATTCCGACCGTGTCACTCCGCGGGAACGACCGCAGCGTCGCATCCGTCCAGCTCGCATTTTTGCGTGGCCAGGATGCGCTGGCCGAGCAGCACGGTGGCGAGCGCAATCGTGCCTGATGCCACCGAGACCCAGAACCCGTTCTGGGCGCCGAACGCATCCACCACGGCGCCGGCGGCGAAGGAGCCCAGTGCCATGCCGATGCCGATCCCGGTGGTCACCCAGGTGATGCCTTCGGTCAGCATCGCTTCCGGCACATGCCGTTCGATCAGGCCGAAGGCCGTGATGAAGGTCGGCGAGATCGCCACGCCGCTGATGAAGACGGTCAACGCTAGAAGCGGCACGCTGCTGGCGGTGAGCGGCAGTAGCGTGCCGAGCGTGACGAGGGCGACCGCGATGGCGAGCTGGCGTTGCAGTGGAGCCTTCAGGTTGAGCGCGCCGACAATGATGCCGAGCACGAACGACCCCAGCGCGTAGACGCCGATGACGAGGCTGGCGGCGCCGGGCTGGCCGAGCTCTTTTGTGATGGCCACCGTGCTCACTTCCGTCGTCGCGAAGGTGGCGCCAATGAAGATCAGGGCAAAGGTGATGATCTGCACTGGCCGCAGGCGGATCGCCGAGCCGCTCGAGTCGTGGTCCACCGGGCGCACTTGCGGCTCGGTCGATCTCTGCAGGATGAACGCGGTCGACCCCAAGGCGAGGAACAGTGTGCTCGCCAGCATGCCCGCTTCCGGAAACAGGGCGGCGCTGAGGCCGACCGACAGCGATGCGCCGGCGATGTAGACCAGTTCATCCGCCGCCGATTCGAAGGCGAAAGCGGTGTTCATCTCGGGCCGGCCCCGGAAAAGCTCCGTCCAGCGCGCGCGCACCATGGCAGGCATACTGGGCATGGCCGCCGCCAGCAGCGCCGACACGAACAGCGTCCAAACCGGCCAGTCCTGATTGGCGGCCGCAATGAGAGTGATGAAGGCGAGCACGGAGATGATTGTCGTGGGCACGACGATCCGCGTCTGGCCAAGGCGATCGACCAGTCTTGATATTTGCGGCGCCAGGAATGCGTTGGCCAGAGCGAATGTCGCCGAGACGGCACCCGCCAACCAGTATTCGCCACGCGTCTGCGACAGCATTGCCACGATGCCGATCGGCGCCATGGCGATCGGCAGGCGCGCCATGAAGCCGGCGGCCGCAAAGCCCCTCGCTCCAGGGGCGCGGAAGATTTCTGAATAGGGGTTTTGCATGGGGGTTCCTCGACAAAGGGCGGTTCGACAATTACATACGAAGCGTATGAGGATTAGATAGAGCATACGCGACGTATGTCAATTGGCATACGGAACGTATGTGAATAGGACCAGACGGAAATGCACAGACCCCGCAAGGAAATGATCGCCGAAACGCGCGCCAAGCTGATTGCTGCGGCCCGCCAGGCCTTTGGCACGATCGGATATGCCGAGGCGTCGATGGATGATTTCACGGCATCGGCCGGGCTGACGCGCGGCGCCCTCTATCACCATTTCGGCGACAAGAAGGGACTGCTGGAGGCGGTTATCGCCGAAATCGACGGCGAGATGGCGGCCCGGGTGAATGAGGTGGCGTCGAGAGCGCCGACCCGCTGGCAGCATTTCGTCGACGAATGCACGACCTATATCGAAATGGCGCTGGAGCCGGAAATCCAGCGCATCATGTTCCGCGACGGTCCGGCCGTCTTGGGCGATCCGGCGCAATGGTCGAATGCCAATGCCTGCGTCGGCTCAATGACCGATCATCTGACCGCGCTGCAAGGGGAGGGGGTGGTCGTCCCGGGCGTCGACCCCGAGACCGCCGCACGGCTGATCAACGGGGCGAGCAGCCAGGCGGCGCAGCGGATCGCCAATTCTAACGACCCCGAAGCGACGTCGAAGATAGTGGTTGCGGCGTTCAAGCAACTGCTCGAGGGACTGCTCAGAAAACCGGGTTCGCAACAGAACTAAATCCTCGTTGGGCGCACCGCTGTCCACCGCTCATGATTGACAATCCTCGGGGTGAGCGCATCCTTCCCAGCCATCTCTGAGGGGAGATTCGGGACATGTGGGATTTCGATATCGGCAGGTCGGTGTCCATCATGGTTCGGACCTGGCCTTTCATTGTCTTCCGCATGATCGTCTATTTCGGCATCACGCTGGCCTACATCATGGCGACCGGCACCGGCGCTTCCGTCGGCTATGGCGTCGGCCATATCTCCACCGATCCTGACGGGCCGATGTCCTTTGCCCTGTGGGGCGGGGTGGTCGGCTTCGGCGTGGTTTCGATCGCCGTCTATTGGATCCGCGAATACATCCTCTACGTCGTCAAGGCCGGCCATATCGCCGTGATGGTCCATCTGATTGATGGCCGGGATGTTCCCGACGGCCAGAACCAGATCGCCTATGCCAGGCAGGTCGTGACCGAGCGCTTCGCCGAGGCCAACATCCTTTTCGTCGTCGACCAGCTGGTCAAGGGCGCCATCCGCGCCATCACCGGCCTGCTCGGCGGCATCGCCGCCTTCCTGCCCATTCCGGGGCTGAGCGGCCTGGTCTCCTTCATCAACACGGTGATCCGCCTGTCACTCACCTATGTCGACGAGATCATCCTCGGCTACAACATCCGCATCAATTCGTCCTCACCGTTCGAAACCGCTCGGCAAGGCGTGGTGCTCTACGCCCAGAACGGCAAGACCATGATCAAGAACGCCGTCTGGCTGGCGGTCATCATGTGGGGTGTCTCCTTCGTCATCTTCCTGCTGATGCTGGCCCCGGCCGCCGCCATTCTTTTCCTCATGCCAGGGCAACTCGCCGGCTGGGCTTTCGTGCTCGCCATCGTCTTTGCCTGGGCCTTCAAGGCGGCCTTCATCGAGCCCTTCGCCATCGCCTGCCTGATGCAGGTCTATTTCAAGACCATCGCCGGCCAGGTGCCTGACCCGGCCTGGGATGCCCGGCTGGCCGAGGCGTCGTCGAAGTTCCGAGAGTTGAAGGACAAGGCGCTGGCCTCCTTTGGCGGCTCGCGCTGGGGCACGGCCGGCGCGACGCACTGATCGGCGGGATTCGCCTGCGCAGCAGCAACCGTGTTGAGGTGCGCCACCGCTGACTTGAGTGGCGTCTCTCCTTGCCCGCAAAAAGTCTCGCTCATGATCAGGTCGGGCAGCGGCAGCCGCCGGCCCCAGCCATGCGTTTCCAGGTCCGGTTTGGATGCGAACTCGGAAACCCGGCCGACGCAGAGATATGCGATCGGCGTCACGTGCTCGGGAATGGACAGCAGGCTCTTCAACGCTTGCGGCTCGATGATGCTGACCCAGCCGACGCCGACGCCTTCGGCACGCGCGGCCAGCCAGAAATTCTGCACCGCGCAGACCGTGCTGTAGAGATCCATCTCCGGATTGTGCCAACGTCCCAGCGGCGAGTTTTTTGAGCGCTCGCGGTCGCAGGTGATGCAGATGTTGAGGGCGCTTTCGCAGATGCCTTCAAGCTTGAGCTTGCGGTAGAGCGCCTGTCTTTCCACTTCGATTTCAGGCAATTCCTGCTCGCGCGCGGCCAGGAACAGGTCGCGCACATCAGCCCGTCGCGCGGCGTCGCGGATGACGATGAAATTCCACGGCTGCATGAAGCCGACCGACGGTGCATGGTGGGCGGCAAGCAGAAGCCGCGCCAGCACCGCGTCGTCGAGCCCGGTGGGCAGAAAATGGCTGCGCACGTCGCGCCGCGTGAACATGGCGCGGTAAACCGCGTCGCGCGCCATCTGGTCAAACTCGTCACCTGAAGCAGCGGTCATGTGTTCCGGCATCGCGTGTCCCCTTGCGATCGCTATCAATGCCGTCCGCCTGACCATGCGGATGACGATGCCTGCCAGGCCGGTCTTCTGGCTTGGGATCAACCCGCGTCCGGTGCCTTCCCGTCATCGACAGTGGCATTTACCGGCGCGGTCCCCCTCACAGCGTTGGGCACGCCACGGAATTCAACCGTGTTCCCGATTCTCCCGCTTGCGACGGGCACCAGGCAGTAGCGGCGACCTTACGCCGAAGGCTCGGCCGCGCCAATCCCCGCAGCGACGCCAATGGACGCAGGCGCGATTTTCCCCAGCCATCAAGCTGCAATGCATGGCCATCGCGGCGCCGGGGCACTAGATAGGGAGCATGACAACCCGTCTCTACACGCATCCGATCTTCCTCGAACACATCACACCGCCCGGTCACCCCGAGCGGCCGGACCGCCTGCGCGCCATCGAGCGCGTGCTCGACGACGAGGCTTTTGCCGCGCTCGATCGTGTCAAAGCGCCGGAGGGCGACGAGGCCACCATCCTCTACGCCCATCCCGCCGATTTCGTCGCCCGTGTGCGTGCCGCCATTCCCGAAGAGGGTATTGCCCGCATCGATGCCGACACCACCGCCAGCCCGAAGAGCTGGCAGGCGGTGATCGCCGCGATCGGCGCGGCCAACGCCGCTGTTGACGACGTCTTTGCAGGCCGCGCCGACAATGTCTTCGTCGCCGCAAGGCCGCCCGGCCACCATGCCGAAAAGACCACCGCAATGGGCTTCTGCTTCTTCAACACGGCGGCGATTGCGGCGCGCTATGCGCAGAAGAAGCATGGCGCCGAGCG
This sequence comes from Mesorhizobium sp. 2RAF45, assembly GCF_052115225.1. NCBI lineage: Bacteria > Pseudomonadati > Pseudomonadota > Alphaproteobacteria > Hyphomicrobiales > Phyllobacteriaceae > Mesorhizobium > Mesorhizobium sp. 2RAF45. Next base: position 126,809 of record NZ_JBFRGG010000006.1, read on the forward strand.
TGTCGCCGTCGTCGACTGGGATGTCCATCACGGCAACGGCACGCAGGATATTTTCTGGGACGATCCCTCGGTTCTCTATTGCTCGACGCACCAGATGCCGCTTTATCCCGGCACTGGCGCGAAGACCGAGACCGGCGCCGGCAACATCGTCAATGCACCCTTGGCGCCGCAGACCGGCAGTGAGGTGTTTCGCGATGCCTTCCTGTCGCGGGTGCTGCCGTCGCTCGACAATTTCGCGCCCGATCTGATCATCATTTCGGCCGGTTTCGACGCGCATCACCGCGATCCGCTGGCCGAGATCAATCTGACCGAGGACGATTTCGACTGGGCGACCGGCCAGCTGATGCAGCGCGCCGCGCGCCACAGCGGCAACCGGCTCGTCAGCCTGCTCGAGGGCGGCTACGATCTGCAGGGACTGGCATTTTCGGTCGCCGCCCATGTCGGGCGACTGATGAAAGGATGAATGATGGCTGGTGAAACCAACGAAGACGTCAAGGCGATGAGCTTCGAACAGGCACTCGACGCGTTGGAGAAGATCGTCGATGATCTGGAGCGTGGCGACGTGCCGCTCGACCAGTCGATCAAGATCTACGAGCGCGGCGAGGCGCTGAAGGCGCATTGCGACCGGCTGCTGAAGGCCGCCGAAGACAAGGTCGAGAAGATCAGGCTGTCGCGCGACGGCAAGCCGGTCGGAACCGAGCCGCTCGACGCGGATTGAGGCGCGGAGTAGCCTTACCGGTTTTTGGACACGATCAAGGTTGAGGATTAAGCTCGTCCCGATTGAAACGGCTCCAGGACAAGAGGAGATACGGAAGCGATGTGCAGAAACATCAAGACCCTGTTCAATTTTGACCCGCCGGCAACCAATGACGAAGTGCGCGACGCGGCCCTTCAGTTCGTTCGCAAGCTGAGCGGAACGACACGGCCCTCGAAACAGAACCAGCATGCGTTCGATCACGCCGTCGAAGTCATTGCGGCATCGGCGCGCGAACTTCTCGATTCGCTCGAAACCAATCAGCACCCGCGCAACCGCGAAGAGGTGGCGGCCAAACTGCGGGCAAAAGCGGCGATCCGCTTTGCCTGATGCGGCCAGAGCGGTCCTCGACCGCTGACAAGGAGAGCCCATGAGCTTCTTTCCCGGAAAAGACCCTGAAGCCGGCGACGCCTTTGCCAGCGACCAGATCGAACTGATGGTCATCCCGAATGCCAAGGACATTGGCGGCTTCGAGGTGCGCCGCGCTCTGCCGACCGCCAGGCGGCGGCTGGTCGGGCCATTCATCTTCTTCGATCGCATGGGTCCGGCGATCCTGCGGGCAGGCCAGGCTCTCGATGTCCGTCCTCACCCGCATATCGGCCTGTCGACGGTGACTTATCTGTTCGACGGCAAGATCCGTCATCGCGATTCCCTGGGCACCGAAATGGTGATCCAGCCGGGCGACGTGAATTTGATGACCGCCGGCCGCGGCATCGTCCACTCCGAGCGCACGCCGGAGGAATTGCGTGGAGCGCCGATGTCGATCTCCGGCCTGCAAACATGGCTCGCCTTGCCCGATGGCAAGGAGGAAGTGGCCCCGGTCTTCGAGAACACCGCTGCCTTGCGGCTGCCCGAGATCGATGCCGAAGGCGTCCGCGGCCGCATCGTCGTCGGCGATTTTCAAGGGTTGCGCTCCCCCGTGAGAGCCGATTCCGAGACACTGTACGCCGACCTTAGGCTGGCGCCGGGCGCCAGTATAAAGATTCCCGCCGACGCGGAAGAGCGCGCCATCTACACGCTGGAAGGCGAGGTCGCGATTTCGGGCGACGTCTTTCCGGCAGAGCGGTTGCTGGTGTTCCGGCCCGGTGACGAGATCATCATATCGTCGCACATCGGTGCGCATTTCATGCTTTTCGGCGGAGCCTCGCTTGGCTCGCAGCGCTACATCTGGTGGAATTTCGTCTCCTCGTCGAAGGAGCGCATCGAACAGGCCAAGCAGGAATGGAAGACGGGACGCTTCGATATCGTTCCTGGAGATGAGAAAGAGTTCATCCCGCTGCCGGAAAGCTGAGGAAATCGGCGAGGGGATCTGATTGATCCGCGTCACCGACACGCATTTACTTTCGCCGGCCGGCGGCTTATCCCGCCGTTGAACAGAAAGCCTGAGCACCCGTGAACGCAACGCCGCATACGCCGCTTCTCGACAAGGTCCGCATTCCGGCGGATCTGCGCGCGCTTGACGAGAGCGAATTGCCGCAACTGGCGTCCGAGCTTCGCCTCGAACTGGTCGACGCGGTGTCGCGCACCGGCGGCCATCTCGGCGCCGGCCTCGGCGTGGTCGAACTGACGGTGGCGCTGCATTACGTCTTCAACACGCCGGACGATCGGCTGATCTGGGATGTCGGCCACCAGGCCTATCCGCACAAGATCCTGACCGGCCGCCGCGACCGCATCCGCACATTGCGCCAGGAGGGCGGCCTGTCCGGCTTCACCCGCCGCGCCGAAAGCGAATACGACCCCTTCGGCGCCGCCCACTCCTCGACATCGATCTCTGCCGGCCTCGGCATGGCCGCCGCCCGCGACCTCTCCGGCGGCCGCAACAACGTCATCGCCGTCATCGGCGACGGCGCCATGTCGGCCGGCATGGCCTATGAGGCGATGAACAATGCCGGCGCGCTCGATGCCCGACTCATCGTCATCCTCAACGACAATGACATGTCGATCGCGCCGCCGACCGGCGCGATGAGCGCCTATCTGGCGCGGCTCGCCTCGGGCAAGGCTTATGCCGGCCTGCGCGACTTCGGCAAGAAGCTGACATCCTATCTCGGTAAGCGCGCCGATCGTGCGATCACAAGGGCGGTTGAGCATGCGCGCGGCTACGTCACCGGCGGCACGCTGTTCGAGGAGCTCGGCTTCTACCACATCGGCCCGATCGACGGTCACAATCTCGAGCATCTGATCCCTGTGCTGAAGAATGTCCGCGACAATGGCGAAGGCCCGGTGCTGATCCATGTCGTCACCCAGAAGGGCAAGGGCTATGCGCCGGCGGAAGCCGCCGCGGACAAGTATCACGGCGTCAACAAGTTCGACGTCATCACCGGCGCGCAGGCCAAGGCGCCGGCCAACGCACCGGCCTACACCAAGGTGTTCGCCGAGAGCCTGATCCAGGAAGCCCGCGAGGACGACCGCATCGTCGCTGTCACTGCCGCCATGCCGAGCGGCACAGGGCTTGATCTGTTCGGCGAAGTGTTCCCGTCACGGACCTTCGATGTCGGCATTGCCGAACAGCATGCTGTGACCTTCGCTGCCGGTCTCGCGACCGAAGGCTACAAGCCGTTCGCGGCGATCTATTCGACCTTCCTGCAACGCGCCTATGACCAGGTCGTCCATGACGTCGCGATCCAGAAACTGCCGGTGCGCTTCCCGATCGACCGCGCCGGCTTCGTCGGCGCCGATGGCGCCACCCATTGCGGCGCCTTCGACACCACCTTCCTGGCAAGCCTGCCGGGCTTTGTCGTGATGGCGGCGGCTGACGAGGCGGAACTGCGCCATATGGTGCGCACCGCCGCAAGCTATGATGACGGCCCGATCGCCTTCCGCTATCCGCGCGGCAATGGCGTCGGCGTCGACATGCCGGAGCGCGGCTCGGTTCTCGAACTCGGCAAGGGCCGCATCGTCAGGGAAGGCACAAAGGTGGCGCTGTTGTCCTTCGGCACGCGCCTGCAGGATTGCCTGATAGCTGCCGAGGAACTCGGCGCGGCCGGGCTTTCCACCACCGTTGCCGATGCCCGCTTCGCCAAGCCGCTCGACGAGGATCTGATCCGCCGGCTGGCCCGCTCGCACGAGGTTCTGGTCACGGTGGAGGAGGGCGCCATTGGCGGCTTCGCCAGCCATGTGCTGCAGTTCCTTGCCCATGAGGGATTGCTGGAAAGCGGCCTGAAGGTGCGCCCGCTGGTGCTGCCTGACGTGTTCACTGATCACGCCAAGCCGGAAAAAATGTATGCCGATGCCGGGCTCGATGCCACCGGCATCGTCCGCACCGTTTTCACCGCGCTCGATCATACGGCCCGCGCCCAGCGCGCCTGACTCAAAATCTGAAGCGCTTGAATCAGTTTGCCGGCTTGATTTCGTAACGCATTGTTAACACTGCCGTTTGGCGTTTTGCTTACCGTGTCCCTTGGCCGTTTTTCAACGGCGCCCTGCTAGATCGGCGTCAGGCAGGGAGACAAGAACAATGAAGACGCTTCTGTGCGGCGTGGCCCTCTTGGCCACCATAGTCGCGCCGGCCGCCGCCGAGACGCGCTATGATCGCAATCTCGAAAAGGCGGCGCTGGGCATCGTTGCCAGCAAGATGGGTGATATCCGCGGCGGCTTTTCCTACAAGCAGGTGCCGCAGCTTGTGGTCTTGCCGGATCATGTTCCGCCGCCTGCCAATGCCACCGAGCATCCTGCTGTGCAGGCATCGGGGGGTCGCGACGACGGTTTGTCTCCGGCCGTCGAGCGCCAAGTGTCCCGCACCATCTTCTAGAACCACATGTCGCGCACGCAACGCCCGTCGCGGGGCAGGTCGTCATATGTGTCGAGGCCATCGAAATGGTCGATAGGCAGATCGGCGACCGCCTCGGGTGGCGCCAGCCTTACATTGACGGCGATGCGTGTGCGACCAGATTCCTCGGCGCGCAAACCACGCCAGGCGAGCACGCAGGCGCAGGTCGGGCAGAACAGGATTTCGAGCGACGGTGTGGCCTTTCCGGCGCGCGTATAGCTGTCCGTCGGTCCCGAAACGCGAATGCGTTCGTCGACATAGTCGTAGGCCCAGAGCACGCCATAGCGACGGCAGAGCGTGCAGTTGCAGGCCGTCACCGGCCCGGGATCGCCTTCCAGGGTCCAGTGGGTTGCGCCACAATGGCAGGTTCCCGTCAGCATTCGTTCCTCCTCCGAGTTCTGACAGCAAACGGCTCTCCTCCCTAACATTGTGCCGGACCCAAAGCGATTCCAGCAAGCCCCGGGGCGGCTTGACCCATTCGCCTGCGTGCGAGGATGTTCTTCGTCCGTCCCAATGTCCTTGCCTTCGCTGCCGGCTTTCGCCATGAAGGCCGATGAACTCGCCTCTGCCAGCCAGCACACGCCAGCGGCTCGACGACCTGCTCGTCCAGCGCGGCCTGTTTGCCAGCCGTTCGCGTGCCCGCGACGCGGTCGAGCGTGGCACGGTGACGGTTGACGGCACCATTGCCCGTAAACCCGGTCAGAACGTCTCGCCGCAATGCCTTGTTGCCATCGATGATCCGGCGCAAGGCTATGTCTCGCGCGCGGCGCTGAAGCTCATCGGCGGGCTCGATCACTTCAGCCTCGATCCGGCCGGCCGCGAGGCCCTCGACATCGGCGCCTCGACCGGTGGCTTCACCCAGGTGCTGCTGGAGCGTGGTGCCTCCCATGTCACCGCGATCGACGTCGGGCACGGCCAGATGCATCCCGATGTCGGCAAGGACCCGCGCGTGACGGTTATCGAGGGACTGAATGCCCGTGACCTCACCGCCGCGGACCTTGGCGGCCGCATTCCGGATTTCATCGTCTCCGACGTCAGCTTCATCTCGCTGAGACTGGCGCTGCCGCCGGCGCTTGCGATTGCCGAACCTGGGGCTGCCGCGGTCTTTCTGGTCAAGCCGCAATTCGAGGCGGGTCGCGAGGCGATCGGCAAGGGCGGCCTGTTGAAGGACCCCTTCGATGCCGCCCGCGTCGCCGGCCTGCTGCAGGATTGGCTGGACGCCGTTCCGGGCTGGCGTTCGCTCGGCCTGCATCTGTCGCCGATCGAAGGCGGCGACGGCAATCGCGAATTCCTGCTTGGTGGGATCAAGGATCGATGAGCACGCGCTTCACCATCAAAAAGCTTGGCGCCCAGGGTGACGGCATTGCCGAAACCGAAAGCGGCGATCTGTTCATCCCCTTCACGCTGCCCGGCGAGACCGTTACCGCCGCGCGCGAACGGGATCGTGCAGCGCTGATGGCGGTGCTGGCAGCCTCGCCGCTGCGCATCGAACCCGCCTGCCGCCATTTCACCGAATGCGGCGGCTGCGCCCTCCAGCATTTCGAGGCCGAAGCCTATCGCCAGTGGAAGCGCGAGAAGGTGGTGCACGCCCTGAAGGGCATCGATTGCGGCATTGACGAACTGGTCGCCTGCGCGCCGCGCACGCGCCGCCGCGTCGTGCTTGCCGCCCGACGCAGCGAGACGGGCATGCTGCTCGGCTTCAATCGCCATTTGTCACCGGAAATCATTTCCATATCGGAATGTCCGATCTCGCTGCCCGAGATCGTCGCAGCACTCGACCGGTTGAGGGCGCTCGCCGACTTGATATGCGCCACCACCAAATCGTTCCGGATGGCGGTCACGGTGACGGGTTCCGGCCTCGACGTCGCGGTGCATGAGTCCGGCAAGCTCGGCGAACACCAGCGCCGCATCGCCTCCAATTTTGTCCTGGCGCAAGGCTTTGCTAGGCTGTCCATCGATGACGAGATCGTCATCGAGCCGAGGAAGCCCGTGGTGATGTTCGGCAGCGTCGCTGTCGCCGTGCCGCCAGGCGCCTTCCTGCAGGCGACCGAGGCAGCCGAGCAGGCCATGGCCGAGATCGTAGGCACGCATCTGAAACGCGCCAAGAAGGTCGCCGACCTTTTCGCCGGTTGCGGCAGCTTTGCCTTGCGGTTGGCCGCGAAGTCGGAAGTCCATGCGGTGGAAGGCGATGCGGCGGCTCTCTCGGCGCTCGATCGGGGGGCACGATTCGCGACCGGCCTGAAGCGGGTGACGGGCGAGCGCCGCGACCTGTTCCGCCGGCCGCTGACATTCAAGGAGTTGAACGCCTTCGACGGCCTTGTCTTCGATCCGCCGCGCGCGGGTGCCGAAGACCAGTCGAAGCAGATCGCCCGCTCGGATGTTCCCTTCGTTGCCGCGGTGTCCTGCAATCCGGTGACGCTGGCTCGCGACCTGCGCATCCTCATCGACGGCGGCTATCAACTGAAGAGCGTGACGCCGATCGACCAGTTCCTGTGGTCGCCCCATGTCGAGGCGGTCGCCCTGCTGGAAAAGCCCAGGAGAAGGCGCGGCTGAGACCGGCCCGTGATCACGTTTCGTTGAGACCGGGCACTTCGGCCTCTCCCGGCCCAAAGCGGCCGGATTGACGCCGCAAAGCCGCCTTCTTGTGCCAGCCTAGTCCGGTTGGGGCGGAAGATTCGGCACTCTCACTGACGGATGATCGTAATGCGGACGGTCTCGAAACTTCTCGCTTTCTTCCTCGCCCTCTCCATTTTCGCGTTCGGGTCGACAGCCCTGGCGCTGGCGCAAAGCCAGAAGCGCCTTGCCTTCGTCATCGGCAACGCCGCCTATCCGGCGGGCGCGCTGGCGACGCCGGCCAACGATGCCGGCCTGATTGCCCAGACATTGCAAGCGGCGGGGTTCGACGTGGTCGGCGCGCGCGACGTCGACCAGGAATCGCTGCGCGGCGCCTATCGCGATTTCCTCGCCAAGGTGACGGCAGCCGGTCCCGACGCCGTGGTGTTTGTCTATCTGGCCGGCCAGGGCCTGCAGTTCGAGGGCGAGAACTATTTCGCGCCCGTCGATGCCCAGATCGCCAACGCCGCTGACGTGCCGATGGCCGCGGTGCGGATCTCCGACCTCACCAAGCCGCTTGCAGCGCTGCCGACCAAGGTCAACATCGTCGTGCTCGATGCGGCGCGGCCAAACTCCTTCGCCAAATCGAACCAGCCGCTGGCTGGCGGCCTTGCACTGGTCGATCCCGACCCGAACATGCTGATCGCCTTCAACGCCGCCCCGGGCACGGTCGCGCCGGAAGGCAAAGGACCTTACGGCGCCTATGCGCAGGCGCTTGCCGAGATGATCAGGGATGGCGGCCTGCAGCTTGGTGATGTTTTCGACCGCACGCGCCTGCGCGTCAACGAGGTGACGCAGGGTGCGGAGTTGCCCTGGAACGCCTCCAAGATCACGGAGCCTTTCGTCTTCTTCGACCGCGGGCCGGATGCCCCGCCGCAGCAGGTGTCGTCAGCCGAGGTCGGCGCCATGCGGACCAAGGAAATCCGCGACTTCGATGCGCATGATGCCTATATCGCGGCTCTCGATCGCGACACGATGCGTGGCTACGAGGATTTTCTGGTCGCCTATCCCCACGATCCGATGGTCAGGCGCGTGCGCGCGATCCTGGCGGCGCGGCGCGAGGCGATCACCTGGCGCCAGACCTGGCTGAGGGACACGCCCGAAGCCTACTGGTCCTATCTCGATCGCTATCCGCACGGTCCGCACGCCTGGGACGCAAGGCGCAGGCTCGAGCATTTCGACGCCGCGCTTGAACCGCCGCAGGGTTTTACCGTCTACGCCTACGACGTGCCGCCGCCACCGCCCGATGAGATGGTCTATGTCGACCGGCCCGTGCTCTATTTCGACGACCCGGAATTCGATTTCGCGCCACCGCCACCCGTGGCGGTCATCTTCCTGCCGCCGCGGCCGCGCGACTTCATTGAACTGGCACCGCCGCCGCCGCCAGTCGGAATCTTCCTTCTGCCGACGCCTGTTTTCGTGCCGGTGCCTGCCTGGGTGAACCCGCCGCGTGATATCTCCCCGCCGCCGAACGACGTCATCTTCAACAACATCCACAACACAACGATCATCAACAACACGACGATCAACGAGAACAACAACCAGGGCGGTGGCCTCACCACCGGCCAGAAACTGACTGCTGGCGCCGTGGGCCTGGGTGCGGCGGCGCTGGCAACGAAGGTCGCGTTGCCGGCCTTCCTGCAGAAGAAGGAAACCGTGCTGTCCAAGCAGAATCCCGGTGGCCTCCCGTTGAAGCCGGGGCAGGGTGGCCAGCAGCCGGGCGGTGTCACGCCGCTGTCGAAGACATTGCCTGCCAACAAGCTGACGGGTCATGCCTTGCCCGGCGCCGACGGCAACACGCTGCCGCTCGTCAATGGCAAGCCGGTGCTGAATGGGCAGAACCTGCCCAACAACCCGAATCTGCCGAAGCAGAACCCGGGCGGCCTCCCGCCGAAGCCGGGGCAGGGTGGGCAGCAGCCGGGCGGTGTCACGCCGCTGTCGAAGACATTGCCTGCCGACAAGCGGACGGGTCATGCCTTGCCCGGCGCCGACGGCAACACGCTGCCGCTCGTCAATGGCAAGCCGGTGCTCAATGGACAGAACCTGCCGAAGAACAAGTCCAGGAAGCTCCTGAACAATCAGGCCACGGCAGGTGGAAACGCCGTGACCGGCAACCCGGTGGTTAATGGGCAAAACGGGGCCAATGGCCAGGGCAATGGGCAAGGCCAGAATGGTACCGGCAAGACCGGCAAGGATGCCAAGTTGCGCAAGATCCCGGGCGCCAACGGCACGTCCGCGGCGAATGGGGTGAACAACCCACCAGCGCTTATTGGCCAGAATTCAGGCCAGAACCCGCCCAACGGCAAGTTCAAGAAGCTTCACAATCAGGGCGGCGGCCAGACGAACGGTCAGGCCAATGGGCAAGGCAATGGGGCACAGGGCAATGGCAACGGTCCCAAATTCCACAGTTTGCCTGCCAACGGAAATGGTGGTGGCAATGTCCAGCAGAAATTCAAGGTCAACAACGGCAACCCGCAGCTGAAGGTGCAGGGTCAGCCCAGGCCGCAGAGGCCGGAGTTCCACGCCCAGCCGAAGCAGCAAATGCAGCAGCAGGTGCAGCGGCAGGCACGGCCAAGGCCGCCGCAGCCGCAGCCGCCGGCCGTCAAGAAGCCGTCTTGCGGGCACCCCAATGAGCCCGCTTGCAAGAAATAGCGCATGTCGGCCAGAGGTGGTTCGGCCTGGGTCGGGACATGCATGAGACAAAGGCTTGAAACGCGTCGCTGGTCGCGTTGTGTGAGGTAACCGGCTGTGTCGGCCGGCGACAAAAACATGGCTGGCCGTGACGGCTACCCGCGATCAGATCACAACTGCGTGGTTGGCCACGGCCAAGATTGCGCAGTGCCTCGGCCCGCTGGTACCCAGTCTGCGCCGGGGGGCCTCAACGGAGTGAGCACAATGAGGATTGCAAGCGTTCTGACGTCCATCGCCCTGGCCGGGTTCGTTGCGACGGGAGTCGCCGCGGCAGCGACGACAGCAGCGACCACGACTGCCCCGGCCGCTACCACGGCCGCCCCGGCGAAGAAGTCGGCGGCCTCTGCCATGACGCCGGAGAAGACCGCGATTTCCAAGCAATGTTCCGCACTCGCGGACGCCAAGAAGCTCCACGGCAAGGCGCGCGAGAAGTTCCGGGCCGATTGCAAGAAGAACGGTGGCAAGGCCACCTGATCAACAGCTGATTTCGGCTATTGCCGCCAGCCTAGGCTGGCGGCAATTCCTTCATCCCGAGCGCTGAAACTCATCGGACGTCGGTGGCGCCTGGACTGCTACGGCCATAAAGGTTGCTCAATCTACGAGCTTGGCAACGTTCGTGAGGGTCTGCGGCGTGCCGCCCCGCTGGTTGATCGACACCCAGATATTCGGGTTCTGCTGCGACTGGCGTTTCACGAAGTAGTAGCCGGTCGCGTTCCACGGCCTGATTTCGTCGACCAGATTGTCCAGGACCAGATCGCCCTTGTCGGTTTTCACCGTCAGGATGGTGTGGCCTTCATTGTCGAGGTCGTGCACCACGGTCATCAGCAGCGCCTGCCGGGGGAACCCGGCCTCCTGAAGAAGCTTGCGCTTGTAGAGTGCGTAGATCTTGCAGTCACCCTTACCGTCAACCGGGTAATCCCAGTGGTCCGCCATCGTGCCCCAGTGGTCGAAATTGCTGACGGGCTTGATGGAACTGTTCGCCTTTTGATTTATCCGCTTCAGAGTGCGCAGGTTCTGCGCGGTCAGCTTGACGTTTGTGGCCGGCAGAGCGGGCACCTTGCACTCTTTTGGCCGGCGATGGCAGAAATCGACCCAGCCGTAGGGGACGCTGGTAGGACCACCGACCGTGACGGCAGAAGATTGCGTCGATCGTACTTTGAACCACGTCGACTGTGCTGATGCCGGAGCGGCTTGCAGCGCTGTCGCGCCGATCAACGAAACCAAGCCAAGCAGGATTGACGAAGTCAGGACCGAAGAATGCCGCATTGCCGAAACCACCATCGCAACGAGGAACTGGTGCTGCGTCGTGCGCAAAAAGGCAGCCCAGGCAGTTTAACAGTTACTAATTTCCTAATGCGAATTGTGTTCACTTCAAGGTGATGATCGCGGACGATCTGATTGGCATCAATCGCTAACGCGGCGTCGGGATGCTTCGGCGAGCCCCCCGCATCCATTTCTCCCAGCGTCTTCGGTTTGGCCCTCCGGGGCAGGGACGCGAACACGTCCTCAGGCCGCGTTAAAGGAAGGACCGGAGCAGCTTGTGTGACTTGATCATCGGATGCACTGACGGCTTTGAGCTTTTTTCCGTTGACCATCATGGTTCCTCTCTCGATATACGCGGATATTGATCGCCCCGATTTCCGAGGCGACACGGGCTGTCAGCCGACGCCCGAAAGAATCCGCCCCACGAAAGCCGGCACCACTTGTGTCGCCGGTCCTTCCAACTGTTCGTCGAAGCGGGAGGCCCAGCCGGCGCACTTTAGGTTGAGTTCGATCGTCAAGGCGCCGGCGGCGCGCGCCTCCTCGGCGGCGTTCGGCCCGACACCGTCCATCTGCCGCCGCCGCATCTTGTAGAAATCCTGCACCTTGGCGGGGTCGCGAGCAAAGCCTTCGGGCGTCGCAACGTCCTCAAGGTTGAATTTGGCCCAGACGCCATCGGGATCGCGAAAGGTCGCGACGCCCGATTCCGCCGAAATGCCGGCGCCCGTCAGGATGACGATCTTGGATCTGGACATTGTCAGGCCGCCCCAACTCGGAAACATCACTTTGGCGGGCGATGTTACCGGTACGGCTCGAGCCTCAAACCCTGGTGCCGCCCACCGTCATCTGGTTCATCCTGAGATGCGGCTGGCCGACGCCGACCGGCACGCCCTGTCCGGCCTTGCCGCACATGCCGATGCCATTGTCGAGCTTCATGTCGTTGCCGACCATCGAGACGCGGTGCATGGCGTCGGGCCCGTTGCCGATCAGCATGGCGCCCTTGATCGGCTGCGTCACCTTGCCGTTCTCGATCATGTAGGCCTCGGTGCAGCCGAACACGAATTTGCCTGAGGTGATGTCGACCTGGCCGCCGCCGAAGGAGACGGCGTAGATGCCGTTCTTGACCGAGGCGATGATCTCGTCCGGTTCCATGTCGCCTGACGTCATGTAGGTGTTGGTCATGCGCGGCATCGGTTGGTGCGCGTAGCCTTCGCGCCTTCCGTTGCCGGTGGCTTTCATGCCCATCAGTCGTGCGTTCTGCCGGTCCTGCATGTAGCCGACCAGTTTGCCGTCCTGGATCAGCACGTTGCGGGCCGAGGGCGTGCCTTCATCGTCGACGGTGAGCGAGCCGCGCCGCTCCGGGATGGTGCCGTCGTCGACGACGGTGACGCCCTTGGCGGCGACCTGCTGGCCCAGCAGGCCGGCGAAGGCCGAGGTCTTCTTGCGGTTGAAATCGCCTTCCAGCCCGTGCCCGACGGCCTCGTGCAGCATGACGCCCGGCCAGCCGCTGGACAGCACGATGTCGAATGTGCCGGCCGGAGCTGGGATGGCCTCGAGATTGACCAGCGCCTGCCTCAGCGCTTCCTTGGCGGCATGCTTCCAGCTGTCCTCGATCAGGAAGTCGCCGAATGCCTTGCGTCCGCCCATGCCGTAGGAGCCGCTTTCCTGGCGGTCGCCGTCGCCGACGACGACCGAGACGTTGATGCGGACCAGCGGCCTGATATCGCGCACCATCTGGCCGTCGGCGCGCACGATCTCGACATGCTGCCAGGACGCGGCGAGCGAGGCCGTCACCTGGCGCACGCGTGGATCCTCGGCGCGCAGCCAGGCGTCGATTTCCTGTAGCAGCTTCGCTTTGGCCTCGAAGGAGGGCGAGGGGATCGGGTTCTCGTCGCCGTAGAGATGGCGGTTGGTGCGAGCAGGGGCAGCGGCAAGCGTTCCGGAATAGCCGCCCTTGACAGTCGAGACCGCAGCGGCCGCGCGCAGCAGCGAGGCTTCGGAGAGGTCGCTCGAATGGGCGTAGCCGCTGGCTTCACCCGCGACGGCACGCAGGCCAAAGCCCTGGTCGGTGTTGAAATTGGCGGTCTTCAGCCGGCCATTGTCGAACATCAGCGCCTCGCTCTCGCTGTATTCGAGAAACAGTTCGCCGTCGTCGGCGCCGTTGATGGTGTCGGCGACGATCTGCTTGATGCGATCGTCGGAAATATCGAATTGGCCGATCAGGCTGTTCATGGCGCGTCCGTCCGTGGGAAGATTGCTTTCCCCCGATGTAGGCGCGAAGCCGCGCTCGCACAATCGGCAATGACGATCGGCGTCGGCGAATGACGACGGCCAGCCGATGCGGCATTCAGATGCGGCATTCAGGAGAGCTGCGTCAGAACCTGGTTCTGCGCCAAGCTCGGGATCAGGGAAGGGCGGCGAAGCCGTCGGCAAAACCCTTGAGGTCGACAGGGATGCCGATGCCTTCTTCCGGCGTCTGGAAGACGATGAACGTCGCCGACGTGCCGGTCTTCAGCGTGTCGAGCAACGGCTTTTCGAGGATGACCTCGGCATAGCAGCCGTCCTGGAAGCAGCGCACGAAATAGGCGCGGCCAATGTCCTTGCCGTCGACATTGAGGCCGAGCCCGTTCGGCAAAAGCACGCCGAGCGGCGCCAGCACGCGCAGGATCTCGGCCTTGTTGTCGGCGGTGCGCAGCACGACCACCGACAGCCCCATCTCCGGACGGTCCTCGGCGACGACATTTTGCATCATCACGCATTGTTCGGAGGTGGCGCCCGCCGGCGTGTCGCAGATGATCGACCAGGCGCCATGCGTAGAGCGCACCGTGCCGCTCGGCTGGGCGGCATTGGCCTGACCGGCCACGAACAGACCGGCCGCGGACAAAGCGGCAAGAAACATGGCCTTGACCAAGGTGCTCGAAAGCTCCGGTCTCGTATGCCCCAGTCTCGAAAGCCAAGAGTTCATGACGGCTCCATTGCGAATCACGGCACTTTAAGCCGCGCCAATGCCAAGTAAAGGACGAGACCGCTGCCGAACTGTCCCGAAACAGGCAATACAGCGCTTTTCTCTGTCAAATTCGCCTGAATTACGACACATCGCGCACCTCGCCAACATGAGGCGAGCAGCCTGCCGGACATACGCGATTCGCCGCCATCGCCGCTGCCCCGGAAGAGCCGTCTCACCTTGCGCGCAAAAATGCCGCACAGTTTCCTCCGCTCCTTTCTTGCGGAGGGAAAAAGAGTATGGTTTGAACCAGTTTGAGACTGTCGGGATTCCCGTCCCGGCATTGTTCGTTATTCTCGTTGGCACCGCCGCGAGGAACTGGGAGACGAAGAGGGCGATGAGAAATTTCCTAGCAGACGCCAAGTTTCTAGCCAGTGCTGGGGCTGCCACCGCGCTTTTCGCGGTCACGTCCGCCCATGCAGACCAGCCCGTGGCGTGGGAGACGACCTTCCAGGCGCCGGCGACCGACATGATGCGGCAGATCGAATGGTTCGGGAACTACACGATGTGGTTCATCGTCCCGATCACCATTCTGGTGCTGCTTCTCCTCGCCTACTGCATCGTCAGGTTCCGCGCGAGCGCAAACCCGGTTCCCTCCAAGACCAGCCACAACACGCTGATCGAGGTGATCTGGACCGTCGGCCCGGTCGTGATCCTGCTCTGTCTCGCCATCCCCTCATTCCAGCTCCTGACCGCGCAGTACACTCCGCCGGAGGAAGCCAAGCTGACCGTCAAGGCGACCGGCAACCAGTGGAACTGGGACTATGAATACCAGACCGACAACACGCTCTCCTTCAATTCGGCCATCCTCCAGGATGGCGACCGCGCCAAGGCTGGCAAGGAGGATCGCAAGGTCTATCCGCGCCTGCTCGCCGTCGACAATGAGCTGGTGGTGCCGGTCAACACGATGACGCGCGTGCTCGTCACCGCGACCGACGTGATCCACTCCTTCGCCATGCCGTCCTTCGGCATCAAGATCGACGCCATTCCGGGGCGCACCAACGAGACCTGGTTCAAGGCGGAGAAGGAAGGCCTCTATTATGGTCAGTGCTCGCAGCTTTGCGGCAAGGACCACGCCTTCATGCCGATCGCCATTCGTGTCGTCTCCGACGCGCAGTTCAAGACCTGGCTGGCTGCGGCCAAGACCGATCTGCCCGGCGCCAACAAGACGCTGATGGCCGAGGTCGATGGCCAGAACAAGGTAGCGGCCGCCGGCAATTGATGCCGCGGGTTAGCAAGATTTAGGGAACGGAGCGGAACATGGCAGACGCTGCAGCTCACGACAGCCACGACCACAAGCCTTATCATGGCTGGGTGCGCTGGGTCTATTCGACCAACCACAAGGACATCGGCACGCTCTACCTGATCTTCGCGATCATGGCTGGCATCATCGGCGGCGCGCTGTCGGTCGCCATCCGCATGGAGCTGCAGGAGCCTGGCATCCAGATATTCAGCGGTCTGGCGCAGATGGTCTACGGCATGAACGGTGACGCAGCGGTCGACGGCGGCAAGAGCATGTACAATGCCTTCGCCACCGCGCATGCGCTGATCATGATCTTCTTCATGGTCATGCCGGCGCTGATCGGCGGCTTCGCCAACTGGATGGTGCCGATCATGATCGGTGCGCCCGACATGGCGTTCCCGCGCATGAACAACATCTCCTTCTGGCTGCTGCCGCCGGCCTTCATCCTGCTGCTCACCTCGATGTTCGTGCCGAGCGCGCCGGGCGCCTACGGCGTCGGCGGCGGCTGGACGCTCTATCCGCCGCTGTCGACCTCGGGTCAGCCGGGCCCGGCCATGGATCTGGCGATCCTGTCGATCCACATCGCCGGTGCCTCGTCGATCCTCGGCGCCATCAACTTCATCACCACCATCTTCAACATGCGCGCTCCGGGCATGACGCTGCACAAGATGCCGCTGTTCGCCTGGTCGGTGCTGGTCACTGCCTTCCTGCTGCTGCTGTCCCTGCCGGTCCTGGCCGGTGGCATCACCATGCTGCTCACCGACCGCAATTTCGGCACCACCTTCTTTGCCCCCGATGGCGGCGGCGATCCGCTGCTGTTCCAGCACCTGTTCTGGTTCTTCGGCCATCCGGAAGTGTACATCCTGATCCTGCCGGGCTTCGGCATCATCAGCCATATCGTCTCGACCTTCTCGAAGAAGCCGGTGTTCGGTTATCTCGGCATGGCATACGCCATGGTCGCGATCGGCGCCGTCGGCTTCATCGTCTGGGCGCACCACATGTATACGACCGGCCTGTCGCTCGACACGCAGCGCTACTTCGTTTTTGCCACCATGGTCATCGCGGTTCCGACGGGCGTGAAGATCTTCTCTTGGATCGCGACGATGTGGGGCGGGTCGATCTCGTTCAAGACGCCGATGCTGTGGGCGCTGGGCTTCATCTTCCTGTTCACCATCGGCGGCGTCACCGGCGTCCAGCTGGCCAATGCCGGCCTCGACCGCTCGCTGCACGACACCTATTTCGTCATCGCCCACTTCCACTACGTGCTGTCGCTGGGCGCGGTGTTCGCCATCTTCGCCGGCTGGTACTACTGGTTCCCCAAGATGACCGGCTACATGTATTCGCCCGTGATCGCCAACACCCACTTCTGGGTCACCTTCGTCGGCGTCAACCTGATCTTCTTCCCGCAGCACTTCCTTGGCCTGGCCGGCATGCCGCGCCGCACCATCGACTATCCGGACGCGTTTGCCGGCTGGAACTACGTGTCGTCGATCGGCTCTTATATCTCGGCCGTCGGCGTGGTGATCTTCCTCTACGGCGTGTTCGAAGCCTTCCAGAAGAAGCGGATCGCCGGCGCCAACCCATGGGGCGAGGGTGCCACCACGCTCGAATGGCAGCTGCCTTCGCCGCCGCCGTTCCACCAGTGGGAGCAGCTGCCGAAGATCAAGTAAGGCGGCTCCCGCCCGAATACAAAACCGCCGGCCCGCCGGCGGTTTTGGCCAACGGAATGATGGACTGAGTACGCATGGCCCTAGTCGACGAAACCAGCATTGACGAAGCGGGCTTCCGCATGTCGGAAGCGACGGCGGGCGATTTCTTCGCCCTGCTGAAGCCGCGCGTCATGTCGCTGGTAGTGTTCACGGCCTTTGTCGGGCTTGTCGCCGCCCCGGTGACCATCAACCCGCTGCTGGCTGTGATCGCCATCCTGTCCATCGCCATTGGCGCCGGCGCCTCGGGCGCGCTCAACATGTGGTACGACGCCGACATCGACACGGTGATGACCAGGACCGCAAGCCGTCCGGTGCCGTCCGGCCGCATCCAGCCGCACGAGGCGCTCAGCTTCGGCCTGGTGCTGTCGGTGCTGTCGGTGATGACGCTCGGCGTGCTGGTCAACTGGCTGTCGGCGACGCTGCTGGCCTTCACCATCTTCTTCTATGCCGTCGTCTACACGATGTGGCTGAAGCGCTGGACGCCGCAGAACATTGTCATCGGCGGCGCGGCCGGCGCCATTCCGCCGGTGATCGGCTGGGCCGCGGTGACCGGATCGGTCAGCCTCGAAAGCATCGTCCTGTTCCTGATCATCTTCCTGTGGACGCCGCCGCATTTCTGGGCGCTCGCGCTGTTCAAGTCGGGGGACTATGAGCGTGCCGGCATCCCGATGATGCCCAATGTCGCCGGCCACGCGTCGACCCGCCGTCAGATTTTCGCTTATGCACTGGTGCTGGCCCCGGTCGGCGTGGCGCCGTGGCTGCTTGGCTACACGACGCCTTTCTATGGCGTGGCCGCCATGCTGCTTGGGGTTGGCTTTGTCTGGTATGCGTGGAAAGTGCTCGGTATGGCCGACGACGACCGCGCCATGAAGCCGGCCAAGGCGCTGTTCGCCTATTCGTTGCTTTATCTCTTCGCCATCTTCGCTGCCTACCTGGCCGACAGCGTTGTCGAACGCGCGCTTGCCATGGGTGGGGCATGATCATGGTCGAGGAAAAGCTTGAGACGGTCACCTTGACCGAGCGTCAGAGGAAGGCCCAGCGCAGCCGATCCATTGCGATCGGCGTGGCGCTGGCGGTGCTTGTCGTCATTTTCTACATCGCCACGATCATCAAGTTCGGCCACAATCTGGGCACGATGTGATGAGCGTCGAGACGTCCAAAAGACCGACCGGCAAGAACAGCAACCGCATCGTCGCTGCGGTGTGCCTTGCCTTCTTCACAGGCATGATTGGCATGGCCTATGCCGCCGTGCCTCTCTACAAAATGTTCTGCCAGGCGACCGGCTATGGCGGCACGACGCAACGTGTCGAGAAGCAGTATGCCGGCCGTGTGCTCGACCGTGAGATCACCGTGCGTTTCGACGCCAATGTTGCCGGTGTGCCGTGGGAATTCCAGCCGGTCCAGCGCTCAATGACCATGAAGATAGGCGAGACCGTGCAGGCGCATTATCAAGCGACCAACAAGTTCGATCGCCCCGTCACCGGCCGCGCCACCTTCAACGTGCAGCCGGAACTGGCGGGCCCGTATTTCAACAAGGTCGAGTGTTTCTGCTTCACCGATACGTCGCTGAAGCCTGGCGAGACGCTGGACATGCCGGTCCTGTTCTACGTGGACCCCGATATCGTGAATGTGCCGGAACTGAAGGACGTGAAGACGATCACGCTGTCCTACACGATGTTCCCGGCCGAGAAGAACAAGCCGGTTGCCTCTTCGGAGCCGGTACAAGGCACCAGCAAGACAGTTTCAGATACCGAAGCAAATCTCGGGGGTTGATATGGCAGACGCGCACGCAAAACCACAGCATGACTATCATCTGGTCAATCCGAGCCCATGGCCTTTCCTGGGATCGGTAGGCGCACTCGTCACCGCCTTTGGCGGCGTCTGCCTCATGGAGTATTTGAAGGGCGGCTCCTTCCCGATCTTCGGCCACAACATCGCCAATCCGTGGCTGTTCTTCATCGGCCTGGTGATCGTCCTCTACACCATGTTCGCCTGGTGGTCGGACACGATCAAGGAAGCGCATGAGGGCCATCACACGCGTGTCGTGTCGCTGCATCTGCGCTACGGCATGATCATGTTCATCGCGTCTGAGGTGATGTTCTTCGTCGCCTGGTTCTGGGCCTATTTCGACGCCAGCCTTTTTGCCGGTGAGGTGCAGAACTATGCGCGCCACACATTTACCGGTGGTGTCTGGCCGCCGAAGGGCATGGAGGTTCTCGATCCCTTCCACCTGCCGCTCTACAACACCATCATCCTGCTGCTGTCGGGCACCACGGTCACCTGGGCGCACCATTCGCTTATCCATGGCGATCGCAAGGGCCTGATCAACGGCCTGGTGCTGACCGTCGGCCTCGGCATGCTGTTCACCATGGTGCAGGCCTACGAGTACATACACGCTCCGTTCGGCTTCAAGGATTCCATCTACGGCGCCACCTTCTTCATGGCGACCGGCTTCCACGGGTTCCATGTCATCATCGGCACCATCTTCCTGCTGGTTTGCCTGATCCGCGCGATGAAGGGTGATTTCACCCCCAAGCAGCATTTCGGCTTCGAGGCGGCCGCCTGGTACTGGCACTTCGTCGATGTGGTCTGGCTGTTCCTGTTCTCGGCGATCTATGTCTGGGGATCGGCTGGTGCGGTGATCGAAGGCCACTGATCCGGCCTTTGGGATTTTGATTTCAAGAAGGCGGCCGCGGCGACGTGGCCGCCTTCTTCTTTTCGGCGCAATGATCGCCGATCGGTTGCCAATGCGGCAGACAATTCCCTGGGCGATTTGCGCGTTCATCCTCCTGGCATTTCCGGCCTTTGCGGCTGAGCAGGTCGATCTGGTGCGTGTCCACAAGGCGGAGCGGCTACTGGAACTGATCGGCGACGGCAAGGTCGTGCGCCGCTACGGCATTGCGCTTGGCGGGGATCCCGTCGGCCATAAGCACCAGGAGGGCGACCAGCGCACGCCCGAGGGGCGCTATATGCTCGATTGGCGCAACCCCAACAGCATCGCGCACAGATCGATCCACATCTCCTATCCCAGTGCCGACGATCTGGCGGCGGCAAAGGCGCGCAATGTCGACGTCGGTGGCATGATCATGATCCACGGCCAGCCCAATGGTTTCGGCTGGTGGGGCTGGCTGCTTCAATTGGTCGACTGGACTGATGGCTGCATTGCCGTTACGGACTCCGACATGGACGAAATCTGGGCAATGGTGGCCGATGGGACACCGATAGAGATCGAGCAGTAGCGATGAGTGAAGACAAGGCGATCTGGCCTCCGATCGATCCGATTTCGGCCGGCCTGCACGGCCGCTGCCCGCGCTGCGGCGAAGGGCGGCTGTTTTCCGGCTTCCTCACCGTCGGCAAACGCTGCGTCAATTGCGGCCTCGATTATTCCTTCGCCGATGCGGGCGATGGACCGGCGGTCTTCGTCATCCTGATCATCGGCTTCATCATCGTCGGCCTGGCGCTCTGGGTCGAGGTGACGCTGAGCCCGCCGCTGTGGCTGCATCTGCTGGTCTGGATCCCGCTGGCCCTGGTGCTGTGCCTGACGGCGCTGCGGCTGATCAAGGGCGTGCTGCTCACTCTCCAATATGCCAACAAGGCGGCCGAAGGCCGGCTGGACCGCGGCGAATGAGCGAGGCAGCCATCAAAGGTGCCGGCCGTTCGCGGCCACGATCGGCATTGCTGCTCGGCCTTGGCCTGGTGCTGCTTTTGATCCTGCTGGCGCTCGGCACCTGGCAGGTCCAGCGCCTGCACTGGAAGGAAGGTCTCCTGCAGACCATCGACCAGCGCACGCATTCTGCGCCGCTGCCGCTAGCCGAAGTCGAGAAGGAATTCGCCTCCACCGGCGACGTCGACTACACGCCGGTCACGGTCTCCGGCACGTTCCTGCATTCGGGCGAACGGCATTTCTACGCGACCTGGGAAGGTGATGCCGGCTTCAACGTCTACACGCCGCTTGCCCTCGATGATGGCCGCTTCGTGCTGATCAATCGTGGTTTCATACCCTATGATCTGAAAGACCCGGCCAAGCGCGCCAAGGGGCAGATCCCAGGCAAGGTGACCATCACCGGGCTTGCCCGCAATCCGTTGCCGGCAAAGCCGTCGATGATGCTTCCCGACAATGACGTGGCAAAGAACATCTTCTACTGGAAGGACCGCGACGCCATGGCGGCGAGCGCCGGCCTGCCGGCCGGGTTCACGCTGGTGCCGATCTTCATCGATGCCGACAAGACGCCGAATCCCGGCGGTCTGCCGATCGGCGGCGTCACCATCATCGACCTGCCGAACAGCCATCTGCAGTATGCGATGACCTGGTATGGGCTTGCCGCGGCACTGGCCGCAGTGCTCATCCTGCGGCTTCGCCGTCCCGCGAAAGAAGAATGACCGCGCGCGACGCCCCCTTTCTACCGACGCCCTTGACAGGGCAGGGCTAGGCA
This sequence comes from Mesorhizobium sp. 2RAF45, assembly GCF_052115225.1. NCBI lineage: Bacteria > Pseudomonadati > Pseudomonadota > Alphaproteobacteria > Hyphomicrobiales > Phyllobacteriaceae > Mesorhizobium > Mesorhizobium sp. 2RAF45. The sequence goes on from NZ_JBFRGG010000006.1 coordinate 148,282, forward strand.
CCTCATTTCGGCGCTGACGAACCGGCCAGGATTTAATGCATCAGACAACCAAGCCTCCGCTGACGATCCGGCTCTGCCAGCCGCGCGGTTTCTGCGCCGGCGTCGACCGTGCGATCCAGATCGTCGTGCTGGCGCTGAAGAAATACGGCGCGCCGGTCTATGTCCGCCACGAGATCGTGCACAACCGTTACGTTGTCGAAGGGCTGCAGAGCCTTGGCGCCGTCTTCATCGAGGAACTCTCCGAGATCCCGGCCGAACACCGGCAGTCGCCGGTCGTCTTCTCGGCGCACGGCGTGCCGAAATCGGTGCCGGCGGACGCGCAGGCGCGCAACCTGTTCTATCTCGACGCTACCTGCCCGCTGGTCTCCAAGGTCCACAAACAGGCGATGCGCCATCAGCGGCTTGGCCGCCATGTGCTGTTGATCGGCCACGCCGGGCACCCCGAGGTTATCGGCACCATGGGCCAGTTGCCGGACGGCGCAGTCACGCTGGTCGAGACCGAGGCCGATGCCGCCAGGCTAGTGCCCGCCGATCCGAAAGCGCTTGGCTTCGTCACCCAGACCACACTATCGGTCGAGGACACCGCCGGCATTATCCGTGCGCTGCGGGAGCGCTTTCCCGATCTGTATGCGCCTGCGGCGGAATCGATCTGCTACGCAACCACCAACCGCCAGGAAGCGGTCAAGGACACCGCCCCTGGCGCAGATCTCTACCTGATCGTCGGCGCTCCCAATTCCTCCAATTCGCGGCGCCTTGTCGAAGTGGCCGAGCGTGCCGGGGCCACAATGTCGCTTCTCGTGCAGCGCGCCGCCGAGATTCCGTGGAATGACATCGGCACCATTTCGACGCTCGGCCTGTCGGCAGGGGCATCGGCGCCGGAGATCATCGTCGACGAAATCATCGACGCGTTCCGCCAGCGCTTCGATGTCACCATCGACCTGGCCATCACGGCCACCGAAACAGAGGATTTTCCGGTCATGCGGGTACTGCGCGATGTCGAACTGACGCCGGCCGATATGGCCTTCGTCAATGGGGCCGCGTAAGGCGGATGGCGGTCTATACCGACGTTGCGGAGGGCGAACTCGGCGCTTTCCTGAAGCACTATCCGGTTGGCGATCTCCTGTCCTACAAGGGCATCGCCGAGGGCACGGAAAACTCCAACTTCCTGCTGCACACCTCCAGCGGCTCCTACATACTGACGCTCTACGAGAAGCGCGTCGACAAGGCGGATTTGCCGTTTTTCCTCGGGCTGATGGGCCATCTCGCCAACAAGGGCGTGTCCTGCCCGCTGCCGGTGACCGCGCATGACGGCAGCGTCATCGGCACGCTGGCCGGCCGGCCGGCCGTCATCATCACCTTTCTCGAAGGGCTTTCGCTGCGGCGCCCGACGGCGACGCACTGCGCCGAGGTCGGCAAAGCGCTGGCCGCCTTGCACCTGGCCGGTGCCGATTTTCCGATGACCCGCCCGAATGCGCTCGCCATCGACGGTTGGCGCAAGCTTTGGAACGTAGCCCGCGACCGGGCGGACGAGGTCGAGCCAGGCCTGGCGGCGGAGGTCGACGCCGACTTCGCCGATTTCGCGCGCAACTGGCCGAAGGGCCTTCCGGCGGGCATCATCCATGCCGATCTGTTTCCGGACAACGTCTTCTTCCTGGGCGAGAAGCTGTCCGGCCTGATCGATTTCTATTTCGCCTGTGACGACCTCTATGCCTACGACGTCGCCACCTGCCTCAACGCCTGGTGTTTCGAGAAGGATTTCTCCTTCAACCTCACCAAGGGCAAGGCACTGCTCGCCGGCTATCAGAGCGTGCGCCCGCTGAGCGAAGAGGAAAAGGCGGCACTGCCCATGCTGGCTCGCGGTTCGGCGCTGCGTTTCATGCTGACCCGGCTCTACGACTGGCTGACCGTTCCCGATGGCGGCCTGGTCATGAAACGCGACCCGACCGAATATATCAGGCGGATGCGGTTCCATCGGGCGATCAAATCTGCTTCGGAATATGGATTGGCCTGATATGGGGTATCATGAGCAAACAGGTTGAAATCTTCACCGACGGCGCCTGTTCGGGCAATCCCGGCCCTGGCGGCTGGGGTGCCATCCTGCGCTTCAACGGCACCACCAAGGAGCTTTCCGGTGGCGAGGCCGAAACGACCAACAACCGCATGGAGTTGCTGGCGGCCATATCGGCGCTGAATGCGCTGAAGGAGCCCTGCACGGTCGAGCTTCACACCGACAGCAAATATGTCATGGACGGCATTTCCAAATGGATCCATGGCTGGAAGAAGAACGGCTGGAAGACCGCCGACAAGAAGCCGGTCAAGAACGGCGAGCTGTGGCAGGCGCTGGATGAAGCCAACCGACGCCACAAGGTCACCTGGAACTGGGTGAAGGGCCATGCCGGCCACACCGAGAACGAGCGCGCCGACGAGCTCGCGCGGGAAGGCATGGCGCCGTTCAAGAAGGGCTCTTTCAAGCCGGCGGTATCAGCGCCGAAGTCGGATGCCCAGCCCAAGCAGCCGGTGGCCACGAAAGCGCGTCGTTCGACCCAAAGCTATTGAGTTCCGGCGGCCGGTCCACTTTCAGGCAGGAACCTCGATCGTGCCGATCCTCTACTATGTCACGCATCCCCAGGTTGAGATCGATGCCGCCATTCCCGTGCCGGAATGGGGGCGGTCCGGCGTCGGGCGGGCGAGAGCTGTTGCCATGCTCGATCAGCCATGGGTCGGTGCAATCCGGCGCATCGTGTCGTCGGGCGAACGCAAGGCAATAGAAACGGCCGAAATCCTGGCAAGTCATCTCCGCCTTGCGGTCGAGGTCAGGGAGCGGATGCATGAGAATGACCGGTCCGCGACCGGCTTCCTGCCGCCGCCGGAGTTCGAAGCAGTCGCCGACCAGTTCTTCGCCAACCCGCACGAAAGCATTCGCGGGTGGGAGCGGGCCATCGATGCTCAGCACCGTATCGTGAGCGAGGTCGCAGTCGTACTCGACGGCAACGACGCTGATGACATTGCTTTTGTGGGCCATGGAGGCGTTGGAACGCTCCTGTTGCTGTCGCTTAACGGGCGGGAGATCAGCCGCGAGGCGGACCAACCGGCCGGCGGCGGCTGCTATTTTACCTACGATATCGGCGCCCGCCGCGTCATCCATGGGTGGCGGCCGATCGACAGGCTACCTTGACCAAGTACGCATAGGGCTAGGACAGTCTCTTTCAGGCACCGTCGCGGTTGCTCAAGGACATGGATGGGAGTAAAATTTCCTACCATAGAGCAATGCCATAAGGACTCAGCATGGCAAACGTGGAAAAAATGAGCGTGGCTGTGACGCCGCAACAGGCAGCTGCCATGCGAGAGGCCGTGGAAGCCGGCGAGTATGCCACCGCTAGCGAGATTGTGCGTGAAGCGGTGCGGGATTGGCAGGCCAAGCGCGAATTGCGGCATGACGATATTCGCCGGCTGAGGCAACTGTGGGATGAAGGCAAGGCAAGCGGCCTACCGGAGCCTGTGGATTTCGACGCGTTGCGGAAGGAAGCCCGGCGAAAGCTGATGGAAGCCTCGTCGAATGGCCGTTAGGCTGGTTTGGTCACCCGCAGCCAGGGCGGACCTCATCGACATCTACGTGACGATAGGCAGCGAAAACATACGGGCGGCCGATCGCTACTATGATCGGTTGGAAGCGCGGGCCATGCAACTGGCAGACCAGCCGCGCATGGGTGTTAGGCGACCGGACATCAGCCCTTCCGCACGAATGCTGGTGGAGGCGCCGTTTGTACTGCTCTACGAAACGATTCCCACACCGACGACGGCCCTGTCGAGTGGGTTGTCCGTGTGGTGGACGGGCGGCGGGATCTGAACCGTCTGTTCTAGCTGTCTAGCTAGCGTATCAGCAGCGCCGTGCCCCAAAGCCCGAGCGCGAAGACCGTGTGCGCCACCAGGTTCAGCGCCCGGATCCGCATCGGATTGGGCCGCCTCGAGGCTGCCCATCCGGCACCCATGCCGGGCGCCAACAGGAACCAGCCGGCGCCGACGGTGACGATGCCGAGGATGAAGGCCGGCAGGAAGGTCGGCGCGGCAAGCCAGCCGGTCCCTGCCAGCACGACCAGGATGATGCCGTAGACGATGCCGACGAAATAGTGAAACGCCCAGCCCAGCGCCACTTCGTGCGCGTAGGGTGCCGCGTCGCCGATATCATCGTGAAAGACCTTGTCGGTGAGATGCCAGACCCAGCGACCGACCGGTCCCCAGTTCGGCCGTGGCTGGCCAAATGCCTTATGGAGCAGGATGGCCCAGAGATCCATCAGCACCGTGGCGCCGATGCCGATCACGACAGCGCGCCAGAAGACGTCGAACATCGTTGGGATCCCCCCCGAAAGCCGGCAGTTCTGGGGTGCAAGCGGTCGTCGGGCGAGGTCAGCCCTGCGGCTTCGCCCGACGCGACCGTTGACGCCTAGAGCTGCCCGAGAATATGAGCCGCGCCGGACTCGTCGACACCCGGCTTGGTCTCGACATTGATCGCGGTGACCTTACCGTCGTCGACGATCATCGAAAACCGCTTCGAGCGCAGGCCCATGCCGGCGGCGGAAAGGTCGTTGTCGAGGCCGACCGCCTTGGCGAAATCGCCGCTGCCGTCGGCGAGGAACAGGATCTTGCCCTCACCGCCGGTGAAGCGCGCCCAGGCGCCCATGACATGGACGTCGTTGACCGAAACGACGGCGATGGTGTCGACGCCGCGTGCCAGGATCGCGTCATGGTTTTCGAGATAGCCGGGCAGGTGGTTGTTGCTGCAGGTCGGCGTGAAGGCGCCGGGAACACCGAACAGGACCACTTTCTTGCCCGGGAAAATCTCGGCTGAGGTGATCGTCTTGGCGCCGTCGTCGGTCATCGTCTTGAAGGTTACCTCGGGCAGCTTGTCGCCGACGGAAATGGTCATGAGTTCCTCGCTTGGGGAATGGGAAAGAAGGATGCATGCTTGCGTAGCGAACTCGGCGGCGTCCTGCAACCGTTCGGGCAAGCTGGATCAAGGGAAAGGCAGCAGCCCTTCGACGGCGCCCGCCGAACTCGTCAGCGTGTAGTGAAGTCCGCCATCCGTTGGCGTTGCCGAGGGGCGGTCGAGGATCGGCACGGTGAAGATCAGCTTGCCGTCCTTTTCGCTGCGGGAAGGGGCGCCGAACATGTAATCCCGCTCGCCGGCGACGAAGAAATCCGCCGCGTCGGGGTCACCGGGAAAATTCGCCTCGACAACCAGCGTCTCGTGATCGCCCGGCAGGACATTGATGCCGAAATCCGATCTCGCGGGCGCCGGCAATGCCGCGAAACTTGCCTTCACCAGGGCTGCATCGTCTGCATTGTCGGGGTCGGAACCAGGGTCGACCGTCAGCCGCGTCTGCACCGGTATGCAGATCGTTTCGCAAATGCCGAGGAAGACGTCGGCGTCGATGACGGCCGAATCCTTCGCTGCCGATAATTTGAACACCACCGGCAGCGAAACCGGATAGTTGTAGCCTGCCCATTTGCCATAACCATCGTCGTGACGTTGGGGTGCCGGAAACGAGAGTGTGGCGTCGGCAATATTGGTGCTGGCCGAAACATCGAGCTGCGGCGGCACACCGGCGTCGCCCGGATCACGCCAATAGGTCTTCCAGCCCGGCTTGAGCGCGATGTCGAGAACGCCCTGGATGCGGCCGGCCTCGTCGGCTTTGCCTGATGTCACCAGCCGCACCTTGCCGCCTTCGCTGTTGTACCAGGCGGACGAGGAGGCCGAGGCGGGGAGAACGCTCGCCGATCCGATGGCGGCGCCGAGCAACAGGATTTTCAAGCTTTGCATGGCGGTGATTTGATCGTCCGTTCGTGGCGGTGCAATGATTTCATGGCCCTGCCGGCATCATATTTGCGTGACCCCTGGTGGCAAGCCATGGCGGCCTGGCGCCATGGGCTTTGGTCGAATMCGGCGCGGCGCATCTTTTCGGCGCCGGGGAAACACGGTACCCTCCCTGTCATGGATTTGTTGCGCCACAAAAAGACGGCTGCTGGACGCGGCTTTCTCGACGATCAGTTCCTGATTGCCATGCCCGGCATGAAGGACGACCGTTTCACGCGCTCGGTCATCTACATCTGCGCCCACAGCGATGAAGGCGCGATGGGCCTGATCATCAACCAGACACAGCAGATGCTGTTTCCGGATCTGTTGGTGCAGCTCGGCATCATGAACGAGCAGGAAGCGATCCGCCTGCCGGCGCAGGCGCGCGATTTCGTCGTGCGCAATGGCGGGCCTGTCGATCGCAGCCGAGGCTTCGTCCTGCATTCGGGCGACTACCGCGTGGAATCGTCGCTGACCGTTTCCGACGATATCTGCCTGACCGCGACGGTCGATATATTGCGCGCTATATCGTCGGGCCGCGGCCCGCGTCACGCGCTGATGGCGCTCGGCTATTCCGGATGGGGCGCCGGCCAACTGGAAACCGAGATCGCCGAGAATGGCTGGCTGACCTGTCCGGCCAGTCCCGAACTTCTCTTCGACGCGGACATCGAGCGCAAATACGATCGCATCCTCGCCTCGATCGGTATCGATCTGGCGCATCTCAGCCTGGCTGCCGGACACGCCTGACCTGTCACGCTAACGCAGCCTCTAAGCCTGCGTCAGCGGATACTGCTCCTTCAACGTCTTCAGCACCTGGTCGCCCGGCATCGGCGCGCCGAACATGAAGCTCTGCACATATTCGCAACCCATCTGGCGCAATTCCAGCGCATCGCGTTCGTCCGAGATGCCCTCGGCGACCACCGACAGGCCGAGTTCATGCGCCATGTTGACCATGGATTTGAGCAGCACAGCGCGCTTCGGCGTGCTGTCATCGACGAAACTCTTGTCGATCTTGATCGTGTCGAACGGGAAACGCGTCAAATAGGCGAGCGATGAATAGCCGGTGCCGAAATCGTCCAGCGACAGGCCGATGCCGAGCTGTTTCAGCTTGGTCAGCACATGGGCGGTCTGCTCGGGATTGTCCATCACCAGGGACTCGGTGAGCTCGAGCCGGAAGCAGCGCGGCTTCAGATTGGCCCGCGCGATGACCGAGCGGACATCGCTGACCAGGTCGCGGCGGATGAGCTGGCGGCTGGACAGATTGACCGAGACCGACAGCGGCGCGTCGCCGATCTGCTTTTGCCATCCGGCCAGGTCCTCGGCCGCCTGCTGCATGGCGAACAGCCCGAGCTGCACGATCAGCCCGCAGCTTTCGGCGACCGGAATGAAATCCGCCGGCGGAATCATGCCGCGGCGCGGATGGTCCCAGCGCAGCAAGGCCTCGAAGCCGGCGACGCTGCCGTCCTCCAGCCGCACGATCGGCTGGTAGGCAAGGGTGAATTCGCGCCGCTCGATGGCGCGCCGCAAATCGGATTCGAACTGCAGCCGGTCGGTGCCGACGGTGCGGAAAGCCGGGCGGAACGGCTCGATCCTGTCGCCGCCGAAACGCTTGGCCTGATGCATGGCAAGTTCGGCGTCCTTGACCATGTCCTCGGCCGAAGTCTGCGCCGAGGTCCAGGTGATCAGGCCGATCGAGGCGGTCAGCACGATCTCGCGCTTGGCGAAGGTGATCGGGTTGTTGATCGCATGCTTGATGGCGTCCGCCACGCCGGCGATGCGGGCGGGGTCCTGTTCGGACAAAAGCATCAGCGCGAACTGGTCGCCGGCAAAGCGCGACAGCGAATCCTTCGGCTTCAACAGCCGGTGCAGGCGCCGAGCGATGGTCAGCAGGATGGTGTCGCCGGCCGAGATGCCGAGCCCGTCATTGACCTGCTTGAAGCGGTCTATGTCGATGACGAAGACTGTCGGACGCACCTTCTCTTCGGTGCGGGCGATCGAGATGATCGCTTCCAGCCGGTTCATGAACAGTTCGCGGTTCGGCAGGCCGGTCAAATTGTCGTGCACGGCATCGTGCAGCAGCCGCTCCTCGGACTTCTTCTGCTCGGTGACGTCGACCATGGTGCCGACGCAGCGGATGACTTCGCCGTCCGATCCTATGACCGGCCGCGCCCGCAAGGCGAACCAATGATAGTGCCCGTCGGCGCCGCGCAGGCGGAAATTCTGCGCCACCCGGCCGCGCCGGTGCTCCAGCACCACGTCGAGCGTCGTGCGGAACGTGTCGCGGTCGTCGGCATGCAGCACCGGCAGCCAGTTGCGCGCGGCACCACCAAGGCTGTTGGGCGCCAGGCCGAGCTGGATGCTGACATCAGGCTTGGTGACGACGCGGTCGCGCAGAACGTCCCAGTCCCACACCGTGTCGCCCGACCCGGCCACCGCCAGCGCCTGGCGTTCGAGGTCGGAGAACAGCCCCTGATGCAGCGCGCCGCCGGCGAAGGCATGCTGCATGACGGTGAAGCCGATCAACAGGATGATCAGGATCAGCCCGCCGCCGAGCGCCGGCTGGGCGATGTCATTGTCGAGCATGCCGGTGATCGCCATCCACGACCCGCATAGCCACAACAGCACCATGACCCAACTGGGCACCAGCATGATGGCGCGGTCATAACCACGAATTCCGAGGAAGATGATCAGGCCGAGCCCGGTCAATGCGGTGGCGGCAAAGGAGATGCGGGCGATGCCTGCGGCGACCGCCGGATCGACGATGGCCACGCCTGCAATCAGCACCAGCCCGAGGATCCAGACCAGCGCGCCATAGCTGAAGTGACCGTGCCAGCGGTTGAGGTTGAGATAGGCGAACAGGAAGACCACAAAGGTCGCCGCAAGCGCCACCTCCGTTCCAGCTCGCCACATCTGCTCGTTGCCGGGCGAGATTTCGATGACCTTGTTGAGGAAACCGAAATCGACGCAGATATAGGCAAGCACCGCCCAGGCAAGGGCCGCGGTTGCCGGGAACATCGAGGTCCCCTTGACCACGAAAAGGATGGTCAGGAACAGCGCCAGAAGGCCCGCAATGCCGATGACGATGCCGCGAAACAGCGTGTAGGAGTTGACCGAGTCCTTGTAGGCTTCCGGCTCCCACAGATAGACCTGCGGCAGCTTGGGCGAGGCGAGTTCGGCGATGAAGGTGATCACCGTTCCCGGGTTCAGCGTCACCCGGAACACATCGGCGTCAGGGCTGGTCTGGCGGTCGAGCGCGAAGCCCTCGCTGGGCGTGATCGCTGCAATGCGGGTTGCGCCGAGATCGGGCCAGAAGATGCCGGAATTGACCAGCCGGAAATGCGGCGCCACGATCAGCCTGTCGAGCTGCTGGTCGGTGGTGTTGGCCAGCGCAAACACCGCCCAGTCGCCGGTCGAACGCGCGTCATTGGCCTCGACCTCGATGCGCCGCACGATGCCGTCAGGCCCGGGCGCGGTCGATACCTGGAAGTTCTCACCCTGGTTGCGGTAGATCTCGAAGGCGCGCGACAGGTCGAGCGCGACGTCGTCGCGGGCAATCTTGATCGGTTCGACGGCAAAGGCCGACGAAGCCGCGCACAGCGTCAGGATTGCCGCGAGGACAAAGGCGAACAGCGGCCCGTTTCGCAGGAAATTCGTCAAAAATCAGTCCTTCGTTCCTGCGTCCAGCGGATCGTCCGCGATCCGGGCGTAGAGGTAATGGTCCTGCCAGATGCCGTTGATCCTGAGATAAGATCTTAACAGTCCTTCGCGCCGGAATCCGGCTTTTTCAAGCACGCGGATCGATCGAATGTTGTCGGGAATACAGGCGGCTTCGATCCGGTGCAACCTCAGCGTATCGAAGGCGAACCGGGCCACGACCTTGACCGCGTCGGTCATCAGGCCGCGGCCGCCGAAGCGCTCGCCGATCCAGTAGCCGACATGGCCGCTTTGCGAGACACCGTGGCGTATGTTGCCGAGCGTGATGCCGCCGGCCAGCTTGCCGCTCGACTTCTCGAAGATGAAGAAGGCGATCGCGGTTCCCTGCGCATAATCTTCGCGGTAGCGGCTGATGCGCAGGCGCCATGCCGTGCGGTCGAGTTCATCGGGGGTCCAGCGCGGCTCCCACGGCTCCAGGAAGGCGCGGCTTTCGCCGCGCAGCGTCGACCATTCCCGATAGTCATTGGTGTATGGCACGCGCAACGTGACGAGATTGCCCTTCAGCGCCGGCAGGTCACGGCGAAAGAAAGGGAGCGCGAACACGGCGCTTGGGGGACTTAGACGGCGAGCCTGCGGGCCGTGGTCTGCGTGCCCGGAAGCGAATCGAGGATCGCCTCATATGGTGCCAGCGTACCCACGGGCCCGACAGCGGTGAGCGTCGGTTTGGTTGAGAACATCCGCGACGACAGGTCTGTCAGCCGCCCCACCGTCAGCGCCGACAGGCGCTCCATCAATTCCTCCTTGGCGATCGGCCTGCCGAATAAAAGCAGTTGCCTTGCGATCTGCGAGGCGCGGCTGGCCGGGCTTTCGGCGGACATGATCAGCCCTGCGCGATACTGCGCGCGCGCGCGGTCGAGTTCTTCCTGCAGGATGTTCTCGCCGGCCTTCTGCAGCTCGTCGATGATGACAGGCACGAGTTCGGCGATGTCGCTCTGGCCCGTCGCGGCGTGGACGCCGAAAATGCCGGTGTCGGAAAAGCCCCAGTGGAAGGCATAGACCGAATAACACAGGCCGCGTTTCTCGCGGACTTCCTGGAACAGGCGCGACGACATGCCGCCGCCGAGGATCATCGACAGCACCTGCGAGGCATAGAAATCGCGCACGTGATAGGCGCGGCCTTCGAAGCCCAGCACGATCTGCGCGTCCATCAGGTCGCGGTCCTCGCGGAAATCGCCGCCGACATATTGCGCATATTGCGGGATGGTGCTGTCGGCCTTGCTGCGGAAGCCGCCGAGCTGCTTCTCCACCTCGCGCACGAAATTGTCGTGCTTGATGTCGCCGGCAGCCACGATCACCATCCGTTCGGCGCCATATTGGCGTTCGATGAAATCGTGCAGCTGCTTGGAGGTGAAGGATTTGACGGTTTCCGGCGTGCCCAGGATCGAGCGGCCGATGGTCTGGTGGCGAAAGGCCGTCTCGGTGAAACGGTCGAAGACGATATCGTCTGGCGTATCGTGGGCGGCGCCGATCTCCTGCAGGATGACGTGCTGCTCGCGCTCGAGTTCCTGCGGGTCGAATTCGGACTCCTGCAGGATGTCGGCGAGGATGTCGACGGCCAGCGGCACGTCGTCGCTGAGCACCCTGGCGTAGTAGGATGTGGTCTCGACACTGGTGGCGGCATTGATCTCGCCGCCGACATCCTCGATTTCCGATGCGATTTCGAAGGCCGTCCGTCGCTTCGTGCCCTTGAACGCCATGTGCTCGAGCAGATGGGCCATGCCATGCTCTTCGTCACGTTCATTGCGGGCACCGGACTTGACCCAGGCACCCAAGGCAACCGATTCGATACTTGGAAGGGTTTCGGTGGCGACTGTCAGGCCGTTCGACAGACGGCTTACCTCAACACCCATATGGTTCGTACTCCCTAACGCGCCGCCCGCGCGCGGCGGCTGACGTAATCTTCCACCATTTTCAGGTCGGATGGAAGTACCGTGTATTTTTCCTCAAATGTCATCAATCCGCCTAGCCATGCGGGCAGGGCCGGCGAGACGCCGCTGGCGGCCTCGACGGCGGCCGGAAATTTGGCCGGGTGCGCTGTGCCCAGCACCACCATCGGCACGGCGCTTGCCGCCTTGCCAGCCGCGACATGCACGGCTGCCGCCGTGTGCGGGTCGAGCAGGTAATTGCTGGCCGCGAGCGTCGAACGGATGGTGGCGGCGACCTCGTCCATGGTGGCGCGGCCGGCGTCGAACTCCGACCGCATCCCATTGATTTCACGGGCTTCAATGGTGAAGGCGCCGGACTGCTTCAGGCCGTCCATGTAGCGTCGCACGGTCGCCGCGTCGCGGTTGGAGGCTTCGAACAGCAGGCGTTCGAAATTCGACGAAACCTGGATGTCCATCGAAGGCGAAGTGGTCGCAAAGACACCCTTGGTGCGGTACTCGCCGGTGGCGAAAGTGCGCGCCAATATGTCGTTGTCGTTGGTGGCGATGACCAGCCGTTCGATCGGCAGGCCCATTTTCTTGGCGGCATAGCCGGCGAAGATATCGCCGAAATTGCCGGTCGGGACGGTGAACGACACCGGTCTGTCCGGCGCGCCGAGCGACAGGGCCGAGGAGAAATAGTAGACGATCTGGGCCATGATGCGCGCCCAGTTGATCGAATTGACCCCCGACAGCGCCACCCGGTCGCGGAAGGCGTGGTCGTTGAACATGTCCTTGAGCAGCCCCTGGCAGTCGTCGAAATTGCCTTCGATCGCTAGCGCATGGACGTTTTCCGCCTTCGACGTCGTCATCTGCCGCTGCTGCACCGGCGAAACGCGGCCATGCGGGAACAGGATGAAGATGTCGGTGCGGCTGCGCCCGGCAAAGGCGTCGATCGCCGCGCCGCCGGTGTCGCCTGACGTGGCGCCGACGATGGTGGCATGCTGGTCGCGTTCGGCAAGCACATGGTCCATCAGCCGGGCGAGCAGCTGCATCGCCACATCCTTGAATGCCAGCGTCGGCCCATGGAAGAGTTCGAGGACAAACGTGTTGGGGCCGGTCTGGACAAGCGGGCAGACCGCCTCGTGACGGAACGTGGCATAGGCTTCGCGCACCAGGCGCTCGAAGACCGGCGCCGGAATTTCGCCGCCAAGGAACGGCGACAGCACGCGGATCGCGAGATCGGGATAGGCAAGGCCACGCATGGCACGGATATCGGAAGCTGAAAACTGCGGCCACTCGCGCGGCACGTAAAGCCCGCCATCGCGTGCCAGCCCCGCCAGCACGGCATCGGAAAATCCAAGCGCGGGTGCTTCCCCGCGCGTACTCACATATTGCATATCTCAGTCCCGTTGCCGCTTGGCTTTTCCGTTCACCACAAGGTGGTTAATTTCTGTGCCGGCTCCAGTCGCATTTTTGCCGCGCCGTTGATATACGTCACCAGCTTTACGAGAGGGAAGTGCAGTTTCATGGCGTTTCGTACATCAAGTGGCCGCTTTTTGGCGGGTCTTGCGCTCACCGGCTTTATGCTCGCCGCCGCCGGCTGCCAATCGGGCGACAATGGCATCCTTAACCTCGGTTTCGGCAAGAAGGACCCGACGGCGCCTCCGCCTCCGCAGGATCCCAAGATTCTGGCCAGCCAGCTGAACGCCTATTGCCCGCGGGTGACGGTGCGCGACGGCACGGCCTTTTTCAACACCTATGCCAACGAGGTCAAGAAGGCCAAGCCGAAGCTCAAGAAGACCGGCGACGCCGCCGCGGATGCCGCGGCGCAGGCCGCGGCTGACGCCGCCGCTGCCACACCGCCTGATGATTCCGCGAGGATCATTTACCAGGCGTCGATTTCCGACGTGACCCGCGATTGCAGCCGTGCCGACGGACAGCTGACGATGAAGATAGCGGTTGCCGGCAAGATCGTGCCGGGAGCGAAGTTTACGCCCGGCACCATCACCATGCCGATCCGCACCGCGGTGATGCACGGCACCGACGTGCTCTATTCGCAGATTCACCAGTACCAGGTCCAGGTCACCGATCCGTCGGTCGCCACCCAGTTCGTCTTCACCGATTCCAATGTCGTCGTGCCGGCACCGACGGCGCAGGATTATCAGGTCTATGCCGGCTATGACGAAACCGCGCCGAAGGCGACGGACAAGCCGAAGAAGACCCACAGGAAGAGGGCCGCGGCGACAAACTAGTCGGGGTCTAGTCCTGATACTTTAAGGGCAACGTGCGTGGCGGCGCACGGTGCTCAGGCGTCGGCCGACCATTCCGCAAGCGCCGCGATCACGCTTTTCAGCTCTGCCCAGCGGCGGATCACCGTTTCGGCGCCGGCCTCGGTCAGCGCGTCGGCATGGCCAGGGTAGCTGTGGCTGGCGCCGGTGAAGCCGATCACCCGCATGCCGGCTGCCTTGGCGCCGGCGACGCCGTGCACGGAATCCTCGATGACGAAAGTGTTGGCTGGGTTCGCGCCGAGTCTTTCCGCCGCGAACAGGAACACGTCCGGCGCGGGTTTGGTCTTTTTGCTCGGTATTTCCAGTGCCGAGAAGATGCGGCCGGCGAAGAAGGTCAGCAGATGCACTTTCTCCAGCATGAATTCTATCCGCTCCGAGCGTGAGTTGGAGCAGATGCAGCGTTGCGCCGTGACCGAGGCGACCGCCTCGCGCACGCCCTCGATGGCACGCACATCGCTGCGCAGTTTGCGGTCGACGAGCTCTTCGGCGCGGTCGATCAGCGACGCCTGGAACGGAATCTTGGACTTCTCCTCGATCCGCATCAGTATGTCCTTGAACGTCAGGCCCGCATAGCTTTCGGCAATCTCCTCGGCCGAGATTTCATATCCGGCGAGCGTTATCAGCTCGGCCTCGACCCGCGCGGCGATGATTTCGGAATCGACGAGCACGCCGTCGCAATCGAAGATGACAAGGTCTGGCTGGGGCATGGTGATCCGGACAAAGAAAGGATGAAGCGGCCAGGAAGGCCTCAGGCGGCGCGGCATACACCAATGGCCCGGCCTTCGCAAACCTGGCAGGCGATCGCGCCGGCCTTCACCGAATATTTACGCTGATCGGTAACCATAACGGGGAGTAAACAGTAACGCGTGCCTTGGGTGTAAAAATGTCTGCCGTGCGTCTTCTCCACGAGTTGTCCCACGCTCCCCAGCAATCCGAATGGCTGGACACGATCCTCAAGGGCGACTGCGTCGCGGCTCTCGACCGCCTGCCCGAAAAGTCGATCGACGTCATCTTCGCCGATCCGCCCTACAATCTGCAGCTCGACGGCGATCTGCACCGGCCCGACCAGTCCAAGGTTGACGCGGTCGACGATCATTGGGACCAGTTCGAGAATTTTGAGGCCTATGACGCCTTCACCCGCGCCTGGCTTTTGGCGGCGCGCCGCGTGCTGAAGCCCAACGGCACCATCTGGGTCATCGGCTCCTATCACAACATCTTCCGGGTCGGCGCCAAGATGCAGGATCTGGGCTTCTGGATCCTCAACGACGTGGTCTGGCGCAAGACCAATCCGATGCCGAATTTCCGTGGCCGCCGTTTTCAGAACGCGCATGAGACGATGATCTGGGCTTCCCGGGACCAGAAGGGCAAGGGCTATACGTTCAACTACGAGGCGCTGAAGGCGTCCAACGACGACATCCAGATGCGCTCCGACTGGCTGTTCCCGATCTGCACCGGCGGCGAGCGGCTGAAGAACGACAATGGCGACAAGCTGCACCCGACGCAGAAGCCGGAAGCGCTGCTCGCCCGCATCATGATGGCCTCGACCAAGCCCGGCGACATCGTGCTCGACCCCTTCTTCGGCTCCGGCACGACAGGTGCGGTCGCCAAGCGTCTTGGTCGCCATTTCGTCGGCATTGAGCGCGAGCAGGCCTATATCGACGCCGCCAACGAGCGTATCGATGCGGTGCGGCCGCTGGAGGATGCTGATCTGACGGTGTTAACCGGCAAGCGCGCCGAGCCGCGCGTCGCCTTCGTCAGCCTTCTCGACACCGGGCTGATGCAGCCGGGCGTCACGCTGTACGACGCCAAGAAGCGCTGGGCGGCCAAGGTGCGCGCCGACGGCACGGTGGCGATCGGCGACAGCGCCGGCTCGATCCACAAGATCGGCGCCGAAGTGCAGGGGCTGGACGCCTGCAATGGCTGGACCTTCTGGCATTATGAGCGCAGCGGCGGGCTGACCCCGATCGACGAACTGCGCCGCATCGCCCGTCTCGGCATGGAGCGGGCAGGGGGCTGACCCCCTGCCGAATTATCGCGTATTGCGTTGAATCAAAATCTCAGCGCATCGCCGCAAGCGATTCAGATCGCGCCTTGATTCCCAAGCGTTCAAGATCTGCTTGAAGCGTCCTGGCATCGGTGAACAGCACGGCTTGCCAGCCCGCGGCCTTGGCGCCGTCGACATTCTTCGGGCTGTCGTCGATGAACAGCGTCGCCGAGGGTTCGAGCCCGAACGCAGCCACGTGATGGTCATAAATGTCACGATCCGGCTTGATCTTGCCGATCTCGCCGGAGATGGTCACGCCGCGTGGCCGATTGAGGAAATCGAAGCGTTCGCGGGCTTCCGCCAGAGTGTCGGAGGCGAAGTTGGTCAGCATGGTCACATCATGGCCGCTCTCGATCAGGCCAAGCATGATGGCGACGCTGTCGTCATAGGCATGCGGCACCATGTCGTGCCAGTGGCGGCGGAAATTGCGGATGTTTTCCGCATGGTCGGGATAGTCCGCAATCAGCAGCGCCTCGGCCTCTTCCCAGCTCCGGCCGCGATCCTGCTCGATGTTCCAGTCATGCGTGCAGATATTGTCGAAGAACCACTTTCTCTCTTCGGCATCGGGGATGAGGCGGCTGAACGGAATGTCTGGATCGTAGTGGATCAGCACGCGGCCGATGTCGAAAACGATGTGGCGAATCTCGGTCATGAAGCCTCTTTCAATGCGGGCGTTGCTTTTTCGTCGCGCCGGGTATCGCAGCCTCGATTGCCTTTTTCATGACAGTGGGCAGGGCCTCTTCGGAAATCTCGTGGGCGTGCGACCAGAAATGCCCTGCCGGCGCAGCACCTTTGATGTGGGCGTGAAAGACTTCGAGCTCGAGCGCGAAATGGGTGAAGACATGCGTGATTGTCCCGGCGCGCCGCCAGTCGCCGGGAAAGGGCGCCGCCGCCTGCGTGGTGGCTCCGTCCACCCGCGCGGTCCAGCCCGTTGTCGGCACCTCGGTCATGCCGCCGAGCAGACCTTTGTCCGGCCGTTTTCGCAGAAGTATGGCCCCGTCCTCGCGCATGGCGACGAAAGCAGCACCGCGTCGCTGCGGCTTGTCGGCTTTGGGCAGCCGCACCGGGAAGTTTTCAGGGTCGCCCGAAACGACGGCACTACAGCTCTCGCGCAGCGGGCACAGCATGCAGCGCGGCCGGCGCGGGGTGCAGATCGTGGCGCCGAGATCCATCATCGCCTGGGCGAAATCGCCCGGCCTCGCCGCCGGCACCATGGCCTCGACATGGGCGCGTATCTCGGTCTTGGCTTCGCTGAGCGGCGTGGTGATCGAAAACACCCTCGATATGACGCGTTCGACATTGCCGTCGACCACGGCAGCGGGGCGGTCGAAAGCGATCGCCGTGATCGCCGCCGAAGTGTAGGCGCCGATGCCGGGCAGGTCTCTCAAACCGGCCTCGGTGTCGGGAAACCGGCCGCCGCGTGCCGCCACCAGATCGGCGCAGGCCTTGAGGTTGCGGGCGCGGGAGTAATAGCCGAGCCCCGCCCAGGCCTTCATCACGTCCTCGGTCGGCGCCGCGGCCAGTGCCTCGACATCGGGCCATTTCTCGACAAAGGCTCGAAAATAGGATTTCACCGCCTCGACTGTGGTCTGCTGCAGCATGACTTCGGACAGCCAGATGCGGTAGGGATCGGGCCGCACGCCGCGTGCATGCTCGCGCGGGCTCACCCGCCACGGCAGCTCGCGATGATGCACGTCGTACCAGGCGAGCAGGCGCGACGCGGTATCGTCCGGCATTGCCTTGCGTGTCTGGGCTTTGCGTGCCTGGGTCTTGCGGGTCTGGTCTGCTGGTGCCATTGATCGTGTATTGGCCTTGCCGGTAATCTGCTGGGGTCGCGGCTGGAGAACGTACATGGCAGGGAGAACGCCCTACGGCAATCCCGTTCCGGTGAGCGATCTTGCCACCAAAATCCTCGACCCGGTGCTGCGCAAACGGGCAGGCATCTCGATTGGTCTCGTCCAGTCCTGGGAAGAGATCGCCGGGCCGCGCCTGGCCAGCCGCTCGCGGCCTGAAAAAATTCAATGGCCACGCCGCCTGCATGAGGACGATCCGTTCGAGCCGGCGGTATTGGTCATTGCCTGTGAAGGCATGGCAGCACTTCATCTGCAGCACGAGACCGGCGAGATCATCAACCGGGTCAACGCTTTCCTCGGCTTTACGGCAATAGGCCGCATCAGGATCGTGCAAAAACCGGTGACGACGGACAAGGGACGGCCTAAACCGACCTTCAGGCCGTTGACGGCGGCGGAGCAGACCAGACTGTCCAGTACGGTCGAACTGATCGAGGATGACGGGCTGCGCGCCTCGCTGGAAAGGCTTGGCGCAACCATTTTGGGTGAAAGGAAGTCAAAAACCCCTTGAAGACAGTCATGGATTTGTCGTCAACATCTCGCATTCGTGATCGCCTTTGTCAGGTTTCACGATTGGATTGGGGATGGAGATGCCTTAATTCGCGCCAACTCTCGCCTTTTCGTGCCTTTGCATTGCAAAATTCAACCCTTGTCAGGTGATTCGTATGAACCGTCCTCCGTTCGGCAAAAGTCTGTCTCGCAGAAACGTCCTGTCTTCGCTGGCCGCCATTCCGGCGGTGGCCCTGCTTGCCGCCTGCAGCGACTCCGGCGAGCAGGCCAAGGCGGCGGATGTGAAGCCCGCGGATCCGGCCGCTCCCGCAAAGCCCGCCACGCCGGCTGCCGCCAAGGTTCCCGAATCCCAGGGCAATGTCGATATGGCAGAACTGTTGAAGCCGGGCGCGCTGCCTGACAAGCAGCTCGGCAAGGATGACGCCAAGGTCACCATCGTCGAATACGCCTCGATGACCTGCCCGCATTGCGCGCATTTCGCCGAAACCACCTTCCCGGACCTGAAGACGAAGTACATCGACACCGGCAAGGCACGCTATATCCTGCGCGAATTCCCGTTCGACCCGAGCGCGGAAGCCGGTTTCATGCTGGCGCGCTGCGCCAAGGACAACTATTTCCCGATGGTGGACGTGCTGTTCAGGCAGCAGGCGAACTGGGTTGGCGTGTCGAACACCAAGGATGCGCTGCTGCAAATCTCGAAGCTCGCCGGTTTTACACAGGAGTCCTTCGAGGCCTGCTTGACGGACCAGAAACTTCTGGACGATGTGAGATCGGTCCAGAAGCGCGGCGCCAATGAATTCAAGGTCGACTCGACACCGACCTTCTTCATCAACGGTAAGACCTACAAAGGGGCGATGTCGATTGAGGAAATGTCGGCCATCATCGACCCTCTGCTCTGACGCTCGCGCAGCGCTGAAGCGGCAGCGCTTCGGCGTGCCCATCCATTTGCCTTGTCGCGGGCTCTATTCGCAAAACCGCGGAACACTTTTGAGGAACCCGCTTGCGGGGCGGCGCGAATGAAGTTTTCGCGCCTTCGCCTCCTCGGTTTCAAGTCCTTCGTCGAGCCCGGCGAGTTCGTCATCGAACGCGGCCTCACGGGTATTGTCGGGCCGAACGGCTGCGGCAAGTCGAACCTTGTCGAGGCGTTGCGCTGGGTGATGGGCGAAAGCTCCTACAAAAACATGCGCGCGTCCGGCATGGACGACGTCATCTTTTCCGGTTCAGGCACGCGGCCCGCCCGCAACACCGCCGAAGTCACGCTTTTCCTCGACAACAGTGATCGTTCGGCGCCCGCTGCGTTCAACGATGCCGACGAGTTGCAGGTGTCGCGCCGCATCGAGCGCGAGGCCGGCTCGCTCTACCGCATCAATGGCAAGGAAGCGCGCGCCAAGGATGTGCAGCTTCTGTTCGCTGATCAGTCGACTGGCGCGCGCTCGCCGTCGATGGTCGGGCAGGGCCGCATCGGTGAACTGATCCAGGCCAAGCCGCAGGCGCGCCGCGCGCTGCTCGAAGAGGCCGCCGGCATTTCCGGCCTGCACACCCGCCGCCACGAGGCGGAACTGCGGCTGAAGGCGGCCGAACAGAATTTGGAACGCCTGGACGACGTCGTCGGCGAATTGGAAAGCCAGATCGAAAGCCTGAAGCGCCAGGCGCGCCAGGCCTCGCGCTTCAAGAACCTGTCGGCCGATATCCGCAAGGCCGAAGCGACATTGCTGCATCTGCGCTGGACGCTCGCCAAGACACAGGAAGGCGAGGCACGTTCCGCGCTGGCTGTTGCCACGGCACTGGTCGGCGACCGCGCCGCCGCGCAGATGAACGCGGCCAAGGAGCAGGGCATCAGCGCTCATCGCCTGCCCGATCTGCGCGACGCGGAAGCCGCCGCTGCCGCCGCCTTCCAGCGCCTGTCGATCGCCAGGTCGCAGATAGAGGAGGAAGCCGGCCGCATTCGCAACCGCCAGGCCGAAATCGAGCGCCGCCTGCAGCAGCTCGACGGCGACATCGCTCGCGAGGAGCGGATGGTGCGCGACAATGCCGATGTCCTCGAACGGCTGCGCACCGAAGAAGCCACGCTGAATTCCGAGAACGCCGGCGCCGCGGAGCGCGAGGCCACCACCCGCGCGGCTTTCGAACAGGCGGCATCGACGCTGGCGCAAAGCGAAGCCAGGCTTGCCGCGCTGACCGCCGAACGGGCCGAGGCCGCCGCTTCGCGCCATCAGATCGAGCGCACGCTGCGCGAAACGGCCGAGCGCCGCGACCGCTTCGCCCGCCAGCTCGCCGAGGTCGACCGCGAATTGTCGGATATCCTCTCCAAGGTCGCCGGCCTGCCGGATCCGGCCGAAAAGCGCGTGCTGGTCGAACAGGCCATGGCGCTGCTGGAAGAATCCGAAGCCGCCGTGGCGCAGGCCGAACAATCGGTCATCGATGCTCGAGCCGCCGAAAGCGCTGCCCGCCCGCCGCTTCAGGACGCCAGGGCCGAACTGGCGCGGATCGAGACCGAAGCACGCACGCTGGCCAAGATCCTCAATGCCGCCAGTGGCGATCTCTTCCCTTCGGTACTGGAGCAAATCAGTGTCGAGCGCGGCTTCGAGACGGCGCTGGGTGCTGCCCTTGGCGAAGACCTCGACGTGCCGCTCGACCGCAGCGCGCCGGCGCATTGGGGCGAAAGCCAGATCCAGCCGGGCGACGCGGCACTGCCGGAAGGCATCAAGAGCCTGGCCAGCGTGGTTCGCGCCCCGGCGCAGCTTGCCCGCCGCCTGGCGCAGGTCGGCATCGTCGAGGCCGCTGACGGCCGCCGGCTCCAGGCGCTGCTTGCGCCCGGCCAGAGACTGGTCAGCCGTGAAGGCGCGCTCTGGCGCTGGGACGGCCTGACCGCCAGCGCCGATGCGCCGACGGCCGCCGCACAAAGGCTGGCGCAGAAGAACCGGCTTGCCGAACTTGATGCCGAAGCAGTGCAAGCGACACTTGTGCTGCGCCAGGCTGAGGAGGCGCTAGCACGGGCCGAGCAGGCGCTTCGCCAGGCAAGCGAGGCCGAACGCAACACGCGCCAGGCTGGACGCGACGCTCAGCACCGGCTGGATGCGGCCCGCAATGCGCTGGCCGAGGCCGAAAAGGCCGGCGGCGAGCTGGCGAGCCGGCGCGCGGCACTCGATGAGGCGCGCGCGCGCATCGTCGACAGCCATGAGGAAACCTCGGCGGCCTTCGTCGAGGCCGAAATGCTGCTGCAGGACGCGCCCGATCTCGGCGACCTGCAATTGCAGCTTGAACAGTCCTCGGCCACTGTCTCCCGCGACCGCGCCACGCTTGCCGACGCGCGGGCCGTCCATGAAGGGCTGCGGCGCGAGGCCGAGGCGCGGACGCGCCGGCTCGATGCCATCGGTGCCGAGCGCAGCAACTGGCTGGTACGCGCCGAAAACGCCTCGACCCAGATTGCCTCGCTCGGCGAGCGCAAGGCCGAGGCCGAGGCCGAGCGCGAACGGCTGGCCGATGCGCCCGATGAGATCGATGCCAAGCGGCGCGCGCTGCTGTCGCAGCTCACCGAGGCCGAGACCTTGCGCAAGGCGGCCGCCGACCGGCTGCAGGAAGCGGAAAACCGGCAGGCCGAACTGGACAAGGGAGCCACATCGGCCATCCAGTCGCTGGCCGAGGCGCGTGAGACCCGTGCCCGCGCCGAGGAAAGGCTGACGGCGGCCGACGAGCGCCGGCTCGAGGTCGAGGCGCGTATCCAGGAAACGCTGAACACGCCGCCGCATCTGGTCATCCGCCATACCGGCCTGGAAGCCGACGACCCGATCCCCGAAATGGCCGAGATAGAACGCCAGCTTGACCGATTGAAGATCGAGCGCGAACGGCTCGGCGCCGTCAATCTGCGCGCCGAGGAAGAACAGAAGGAGCTCTCCGACCGGCTCGAAGCGATCGTTACCGAGCGCGAGGATATCATCGAGGCGATCCGCAAGCTGCGGCAGGCGATCCAGAGCCTCAACCGCGAAGGCCGCGAGCGGCTGCTCGCCGCCTTCGATGTGGTCAACAGCCACTTCCAGCGGCTGTTCTCGCATCTGTTCGGCGGCGGCACGGCGGAATTGCAGCTGATCGAGTCCGACGATCCGCTCGAGGCAGGGCTTGAAATCCTTGCCCGCCCGCCCGGCAAGAAGCCGCAGACCATGACGCTGCTGTCCGGTGGCGAGCAGGCGCTGACGGCGATGTCGCTGATCTTCGCCGTCTTCCTGACCAACCCGGCGCCGATCTGCGTGCTCGACGAAGTCGACGCGCCGCTCGACGATCACAATGTCGAGCGCTTCTGCAATCTCATGGACGAGATGGCCAAGACCACCGAGACGCGCTTCGTCATCATCACCCACAATCCGATCACCATGGCACGCATGGACCGGCTGTTTGGCGTGACCATGGCCGAGCAGGGCGTCAGCCAGCTCGTTTCGGTCGACCTTCAGGCCGCCGAGGCGATGCGCGAGGCGAGCTGAAGCGTTCGGATTGGCGGCTCCGGCCAGCAGAGCAGGGTGCGGTTGGCTATCAGCCTTTGCGGTGCATGACCCAATTTACACACAGCGCGACCACGAGGCCGCCCGCAATGCCGATGCAATCGGCAACCCAGTCGAACATGTCGAGATCGCGGTCTATCAGCGTCGTGCCCTGAAGGACTTCGATGGCGGCCCCGACCAGCGCCAGGAAAATGACCAGCGTGACTATGCGCCTGGGCCAGCCAAGAGCTCCAAGAGCAGCCAGGGTGGCGAATGCGCTGGCGTGATTGACCCTGTCATTTTCGAAACCGATATCGAACCCGAATTCCTGAAGCTCGGGCACTGGCAGCAGTGCGAGGACCAGAACCGCAACGAGCGTGACGATAAAGGCGGTCGATATGGCCACCGAACAAAAGTTCATCTGCTCCAACAATCTTCGAAGAGAGCTGACATCGGTCCGAGGCCTTGAGCCGCAGGACGATCCAGGCCAAGCACGGATCAGGCCTCGGCGCAACCATCCGGTGGCAATGGGATGGCTGGGGCGCCAGGATTCGAACCTGGGAATGTCGGTACCAAAAACCGATGCCTTACCACTTGGCGACGCCCCAATAGCCGTCAGAGTCGCTTGTGCGGCGCGTTATTAGCAGAGCAGCCGAAAAGCACAATGGTTATGAGCGATGGCAGGAACGCCCAAATCGAGCAATCCACAAATGCCACCGGATCCCATTCGGGAAGGCTATTTGCCCCAGACAGCCAGCTCGTTGCCGGCCGGATCGACGAAGTGGAAGCGCCGGCCGCCGGGAAACGGGAAGATCGGCTTGATGATCGTGCCGCCTGCACTTTCGACGGCGCCGAGGGTTTCCTCGAGGTCGTCGCTATAGAGCACTGGCAGTGGCTGGGCAGGTGCTTCCGCGGTATCCGCCTGAAAACCGCCATCCAGACCCTCGGCAAAGGCCGAATAGGTCGGCCCGTAGTCGGTGAACGACCAGGCAAAGGCGGCACTGTAGAAAGCCTTCAACCGGTCCAGCGTGCCGCCGGTCGCCGGCATTTCCAGATAGTCGAGCTTTCCGGTCAGTTTCATGGGGCACCTTTTTGTTCCCTTTATGTTCTAGTCATCAAGTGGTGAGGTGGCAAGTCTTTTTGACGTATGCCGAAGCGAGGCTTTTTCTTAATCGATTGTAGCGGCGGGACGGCTCTGCCGGCGCTTGCCTTTCGCACTGCAGCATCATATCGCTCCAAAGTCGGACCAGGGTGGAACTTTCCGTTTCGCCAATCTTTCCAATCTCCTGCAACCGGAGAGCAAAGCATGACCAAATGGGTTTTCACCTTTGGCGATGGTGCGGCGGAAGGCCGTGCCGGCGACAAGAATCTGCTGGGCGGCAAGGGAGCCAACCTGGCCGAGATGTGCAGCCTGGGCCTGCCGGTGCCGCCAGGCTTCACCATCACCACCGAGGTCTGCAATGCCTATTATGCCAATGGCCGCGCCTATCCGGCGGGGCTGGAAGGCGATGTCGCGGTCGCGCTCGATCACATCGGCCGGCTGACCGGCCGCCGTTTCGGCGATCCTTCGAAGCTGCTGCTGGTGTCGGTGCGCTCCGGAGCTCGCGCCTCGATGCCGGGCATGATGGACACCGTGCTCAATCTTGGCCTCAACGACGAAACGGTCGAGGCGCTGGCCACCGATTCCGGCGATGCGCGCTTTGCCTATGACAGCTACCGCCGCTTCATCCAGATGTATTCCGATGTCGTCATGGGCCTCGATCACGAGGTGTTCGAGGAAATCCTCGAAGACCAGAAGGCAAGCCTCGGCCATGAGCTCGACACCGAACTGACGGCCATCGAATGGCAAGGCGTCATCGCGCTCTACAAGGCCAAGGTCGAGGAAGAGCTCGGCAGGCCGTTCCCACAGGATCCGCAGGAGCAGCTCTGGGGCGCCATCGGCGCGGTGTTCTCGAGCTGGATGAACAACCGCGCCATCACCTACCGTCGCCTGCACGACATCCCCGAAAGCTGGGGCACGGCGGTCAACGTCCAGGCCATGGTGTTCGGCAATATGGGCGAGACCTCGGCCACCGGCGTCGCCTTCACGCGCAACCCTTCGACCGGCGAAAAGCAGCTCTATGGCGAATTCCTGGTGAACGCACAGGGTGAGGATGTCGTCGCCGGCATCCGCACGCCGCAGAACATCACCGAAGCCGCCCGCATCGCAGCCGGTTCCGACAAGCCGTCGCTGCAGAAGCTGATGCCGGACGCCTTCCAATCCTTCGTCACCATTTCCGACAGCCTGGAAAAGCACTATCGCGACATGCAGGACCTCGAATTCACCATCGAGCGCGGCAAGTTGTGGATGTTGCAGACCCGCTCGGGCAAGCGCACCGCCAAGGCGGCGCTGAAGATTGCCGTCGAAATGGCAAGGGACGGCCTGATCACCAAGGAGGAAGCCGTCGCCCGCATCGATCCGGCCTCGCTCGACCAATTGCTGCACCCGACCATCGACCCGAAGGCCGCGCGCGACGTCATCGGCGTCGGCCTGCCGGCCTCGCCTGGCGCTGCCACCGGCGAGATCGTCTTTTCCTCCGGCGATGCGGAAGACTTGAAGGCACAGGGCCGCAAGGCGATCCTGGTGCGCATCGAGACCAGCCCCGAGGACATCCACGGCATGCACGCCGCGGAAGGTATCCTGACCACGCGCGGAGGCATGACCAGCCATGCCGCCGTCGTCGCGCGCGGCATGGGCAAGCCTTGCGTGTCTGGCGCCGGCTCGCTGCGCGTCGACTACAAGGCCGGCACGCTGCTCTCGATGGGGCAGACCTTCCGCAAGGGCGACATCATCACCATCGACGGCGGCAACGGCCAGGTGCTGAAGGGCGCCGTGGCGATGCTGCAGCCCGAACTGTCCGGCGATTTTGCCGCCATCATGGAATGGGCGGACGCCGTGCGCCGGATGAAGGTGCGCACCAATGCCGAAACCCCGCTCGATGCCCGCATGGCGCGTTCTTTCGGCGCTGAAGGCATCGGTCTCTGCCGCACCGAGCACATGTTCTTCGACGGCGCCCGCATCGTCGCCATGCGCGAGATGATCCTGGCCGACACCGAAAAGGATCGGCGCGCCGCCCTTGCCAAGCTTCTGCCCATGCAGCGCTCGGATTTCCTGGAATTGTTCGAGATCATGGCCGGCCTGCCGGTGACAATACGCTTGCTCGATCCGCCGCTGCATGAATTCCTGCCCAAGACCGAGGCCGAAATCGCCGAGGTCGCGGCCGTCATGAATGTGTCGCCCGACAAGCTCAGGCAGCGCACCGAGGCCTTGCACGAATTCAATCCGATGCTCGGCCATCGCGGCTGCCGGCTGGCCGTCTCCTATCCCGAGATCGCCGAGATGCAGGCACGCGCCATTTTCGAGGCCGCCGTCGAGGCCGGCCAGAAGGCCGGCGCGCTGGTCGTCCCCGAAATCATGGTGCCGCTGGTCGGCCTGGTGAAGGAGCTCGACTATGTGAAGGCGCGCATCG
Organism: Mesorhizobium sp. 2RAF45; assembly: GCF_052115225.1. NCBI lineage: Bacteria > Pseudomonadati > Pseudomonadota > Alphaproteobacteria > Hyphomicrobiales > Phyllobacteriaceae > Mesorhizobium > Mesorhizobium sp. 2RAF45. The sequence continues at coordinate 174,385 of NZ_JBFRGG010000006.1, forward strand.
ATGCGGTCGCCAAGAGCGTCATGGAGGAGAGCGGCGTCAAGATCGACTACCTCACCGGCACGATGATCGAACTGCCGCGCGCGGCGATCCGCGCCCATGTCATCGCCGCTACAGCCGAGTTCTTCTCCTTCGGCACCAATGACCTCACCCAGACCACGTTCGGCATCTCGCGCGACGATGCGGCCTCGTTCCTGGAGACCTACCGCCAGAAAGGCATCATCGAGCAGGATCCATTCGTCTCGCTCGACATCGACGGCGTAGGGGAATTGGTGCGCATGGCCGCGCAAAAGGGCAGGGCGACGCGCCCCGACATCAAGCTCGGCATCTGCGGCGAACATGGCGGCGACCCGGCATCGATCCGCTTCTGCGAGGAGGTCGGGCTCGACTATGTGTCGTGCTCGCCCTATCGCGTGCCGATCGCCAGGCTGGCGGCCGCGCAGGCCACGGTACAGGTGGCGAAAGCGGGGCGCGGATAGGGAGATCAAGGCATTGCGTAATCGCACCGAGATGAAGCGGCAACGCGCTGTCTGAAGGGCAACGGCTCGTCAGGCTGCCGAAATGGCGCGTGCACCAGGGCAGTCAAATTGCCGCGCCATGCATTTTTCTGCTATCCATCGTCCGATTTCCGCCTTCATGCGGGTCTTTGGATGCCGGCTTGAAATCGCCAATCAGGAATTCGGTTTGATGCGTCTGCTGCAAAGACATCTCTGCATGATCGCCATGTCGTTGGTGGCTGTATCCAGCGCCCATGCCGCGACGCTGGTCGAGCCCACGCTGCACATCAAGCCCGCGGCGAGCGGAGCGGGCCGCGTTGCGCTCACGCTTGATGCTTGCGACGGACGGACCGACACACGCATTCTCTCGGCCCTGGTGGAAAACAAGATCCCCGCCACCATTTTCGTCACCGGCATCTGGCTGAAGCGCAATGCCGCGGCCGTCGAGATCATGCGGGCGCATCCAGACCTTTTCGAACTGGAAAATCACGGCGGCCGCCACATTCCGGCGGTCGACACGCCACAGAAGATCTATGGCATAAAGAGCGCCGGCAGCCCGGATGCCGTGCTGGCCGAAGTCGAGTCGGGGGCCGCGGCACTCGCCAGGACCGGCGAGCCGACGCCCAAATGGTTCCGCGGTGCAACTGCCGAATACAGCCCCTCGGCGATCGCGATGATCCGCAAGCTCGGCTTCAAGATTGCCGGCTTCTCGATCAATGGCGATGGCGGTTCGCTGCTCGGCGCCAAGGAAACCGCCAAGCGCATCGCCGCGGCCAAGGACGGCGACGTCATCATCTCACACATCAACCAGCCGACCCACGCCGCCGGCGAGGGCGTGGTGCAGGGCCTGCTGGCGCTGAAAGCCAAAGGCATCATCTTCGTGCGCCTCGACGATGCCGACGGCACAGGCAATCACGGCACCACGGACTAATTCCGCAGGACGAGCTGGAACTGACCCCTACTCAACCCGGCGTGGCTTCGATTGTCACCTTGCTGGCGTAGAAAGCACCGTGGTCGCGGATTTCGGTCATTTCGTCGAAAGGCCGCTCATAGGCCCACATCGCGTTCTGACCGGCTTCGCCGGCAGGCAGCACGCTCCAATAGCTGGCATCGCCCTTGTAAGGGCAATGGGTCGAGTGTTCGGTGCCGCTCAGCCTGTCGAAATCGATGTCGGCGAACGGAATGTAGAAGACGGCGGGATAGGGCGCTTCGCTCAGGACCTTGGCCTTCGTGGACGACGCGATGACCGTATCGCCAGCGCGCACCGTGACGGTGCCGACATAGGGTTCGATGGTGATGATCTTGTCGGGGTTGCGCTGGAAGCCGGGTGCCGGGTTGGCGATCTTGTCCATGCTGGTTCTCCTTGCGTGGCCCCTTAAAGTGTGGCGGGCACAGCTGTTGCGCAAGGTGGGTTCACATCACGAAAACAGGCGCGCCAATCACCAAGGCGTGGCGCTGCAGCGCTTCGAGTGGCAGCCGTGGCTCAGGCGGCGGTCTTGAATGCGTCCATCAGTCCGGCATAGGCGGCCGCGATGCCCGCAACCGGGTTGCTGCTCCTGGAAACGGTCTCGACCTTCAGCGAGCCGCCGCCGGTCGGCAAGGTGAGCAGCAGGAACTGGCGATTGCCTCCAGCGCCGACGGATGCGGCCGCGACGTGCTGGCCTTCCCCCTCGTTCTGGACGCACATCTTGAACAGGAGCGTGCCGCCGACCGCTTCGAGCGCGCCGCCGACAACTTCAACAAATTCGTCTTCGGAAACAGTCTTTTCGTCCGGCACCAGATCGGCCAGGCTTTCGGCAAGTGTGCTCTCAAGGGCTTTGTCGTCGAGCTGCGTGTCCATGCGAACCTCTTTCAGTCGCCAATCGCCCCCTTTACCCGTTAACGAAGCTTAACGCCGACGATGGCCGGATTGTGGCGGATTTCCCAGTCAATTCGTGGGATAGGACACCGTAGCGCCTGCAGTGTTTTCGACCCTCCTGCCATCGCGGTGGCACGAATGCCCAGCAGTCCAAAATCCAAAACATGTCAAAATTCAACTGCTTGCCGTTGCGGCACGGACCCTGAAATTCGTGTGCCGCGCGAGCGGGTGACTGGACAATCCGCCGGTTCGCTTCACAATGCGCCAAAGCTACGACGCAAAATGCGCGAGGGAGGAGGAACCGGATGCTGGGGCTGATGCAGGAATGGCCGCTGCTGTGCCACAAGCTTATCGACAACGCCGAACGGCAGCATGGGGTGCGCGAGATCGTATCGCGCTCGATCGAGGGGCCCATCGTGCGCACCACCTACGCCGACATCCATCGTCGTTCTCTCAAGGTCGCCCAGCGGCTGGAGCGGGACGGCTATGGCTTGGGCGACCGTATCGCCACGCTGGCCTGGAACACGGCGCGCCACCTCGAGGCCTGGTACGGCATCATGGGCGTCGGCGCGATCTATCACACGCTCAATCCGCGCCTGTTTCCCGAGCAGATCGTCTGGATCATGAACCATGCCGAGGACAAGGCGGTCTTCGTCGACCTCACCTTCATTCCTTTGCTGGAAAAGATCGCCGGTGCCGTCAAATCGCTGAAGAAGGTGATCGTGCTGACCGACAAGGCGCACATGCCACAGACGACCTTGCCCAATGCCGTCGCCTATGAGGACTGGCTTGACGAGGCCGATGGTGACTTCGCCTGGAAGGCCTTCGACGAAGGCACCGCCGCCGGCATGTGCTACACATCAGGCACCACAGGCGATCCCAAGGGCGTCGTCTACAGCCACCGCTCGAACGTGCTGCACGCCATGATCGCCGCCATGCCCGACGCGATGGGGCTGTCGTCGCGCGACACGATCCTGCCGGTTGTGCCGATGTTCCACGCCAATGCCTGGGGCCTTGGCCAGAGCGGGCCGATGATCGGCGCCAAGCTGGTCATGCCCGGCTGCAAGATGGACGGCGCCTCGATCTATGAGTTGCTCGACACCGAGAAGGTAACCTTCAGCGCCGCCGTACCGACCGTCTGGATGATGCTGCTGCAATATCTGGAGGAGACCGGCAAGAAGCTTCCCTATCTCAACAAGGTCGTCATCGGCGGTTCTGCCTGTCCACGCGCGATCATGACGAAGTTCCATGACGATTACGGTGTCGAGGTCATCCATGCCTGGGGCATGACTGAAATGTCGCCGCTCGGCACGCTGTGCACCTTGAAGCCGGAATATACCGCTCTCCAGGGCGAGGCTCGGCTTGATATCAAGCAAAAGCAGGGCTACCCGCCCTTCGGCGTTGAAATGAAGGTGACCGATGACGAGAACAATGCGCAACCCTGGGATGGCAAGACCTTTGGCCGCCTGAAAGTGCGCGGCCCGGCCGTCGCTCGCGCCTATTATGGTGGCGCCGGGGCGGAGCAATTCGATGAGGACGGCTGGTTCGATACCGGAGATGTCGCTCACATCGACGCCGGCGGCTACATGCAGATCACCGATCGTGCCAAGGACGTCATCAAGTCCGGCGGCGAATGGATTTCGACCATCGATCTCGAGAATCTGGCCGTCGGCCACCCGGACGTGGCGGAAGCTGCGGCGATCGGCGTCCATCATTCGAAATGGGGCGAGCGGCCCTTGCTGGTCGTCGTTACCAAGCCCGGCAAGGAGCCGACCAAGGCGGATATTCTCCACTTCATGGATGGCAAGGTGGCCAAGTGGTGGATGCCCGACGATGTCGCCTTCGTCGGCGAAATACCGCATACCGCCACCGGCAAGATCCAGAAGATCACCTTGCGCCAGCAGTTCAGGGACTACCGCTTGCCGACGGATTGAGGGGATGTTGCGTGTTTCGGCTTCAAGCCGCCGCGAAAAGGCACTAAACCTCCGTCCGGGTTGGGGCAACGCAGAGAACCATGGTTAGCATTCCCGAACGGCGAACGTCGAAGGCTGCCGGCTGGTCGCGGCGCACGGCCGCGTTTTCAGCGGTGCTTTTGCTGACCGACTTCGCCGGCCACCGCTTCGATCTCGTCGAGACGCCGGTGTTCCTGTGGGTGCTCGGCATCGTCGCGCTGCTCGCGGCGCTGGCGCTGCTGTTCGCCGCCTTTGCCTTTTCGAGACTATGGAAATTCGGCGATCGCGGCGGCCGCGACCTGACCGTCGGCGCCTTGCTGGCACTGCTGGTGCTGGTCCCCTATGGCGTTGCCGCCTACTGGGCGACGATCTATCCGCCGCTCAGGGACATTTCGACCGATTTCGATGAGCCGCCCGCGCTCGACGTCAGCGAGCGGACAAAGGACATGAATGTGCTGTCCCCATCGACGCCGGGCGAACAGAGGCTGCAGGCCGACAGCTATCCATTGGTCACCGCGCGCAGCTACGACCTGCCATTCGAGACCATCGTCAATGCCGTCGAAACCGTGCTCGACCGGCGCAGCTGGGATCTTTCCGAACCCTATCCCGACCTTGCCGGGCAAAGCGACGTGACCATCACCGCTGTCGCCAAGGGTTTCGTGCTCGGCCTTCCGGCCGATGTGGCGATCCGCGTGACGGACGATGGCGATAGCGTGATCGTCGACATGCGGTCGGCCTCGCGTTACGGCCGCTACGACCTTGGTGACAATGCCGCGCGCATCACCGATTTCCTGGCGGAACTGGATCAGGAAGTCGCCGGCCAGGTCGGAGCGGCTCCGGCCGAATAGGCATTTTCCCACGGATCCAGCGCCTTCGGGAGCCCCCCGGGGGCAGGCCCTATCGGGTTGGGATGAAAATGCCGTCGATAGCGGGGGCGGCGTCTGTCGATACCATCCCGCGCGCCACCAGGTCCTCGAGATGGGCAAGTACCGACAGTCCGGCGGCACCATGCAGCCGGGGATCGGTGTCGCGATAGATCGCCTTCACCATGTCGGGAATCGTCCGGTCGCCGGCTCTGACCCGCTCCAATATGGCCCGCTCGCGCATCTTGCGATGGGTCTTCAGTCCCCGCATGAAAGCGCGCGGCTTCGTCACCGGCCCGCCGTGCCCAGGCAGCAGCAGGCGGTCGTCGCGCTCGATCATGCGGTCCAGCGACGCCATGTAATCGGCCATGGCCCCGTCCGGCGGCGCGACAATCGATGTCGCCCACGCCATGACATGATCGGCCGAAAACAGGATGCCGGTTTCTTCCAGCGCGAACACCGCGTGATTGGCGGTGTGGCCGGGGTTCAGAACCGTACGGATCGCCCAGCCGTCGCCGGCGACCAACGCGCCGTCCGGGAGTGCGATGTCGGGAATGAAAGCGGTGTCGGCGCTGGCGTCGAGCGCATTGGTCTCGCCGATATGCAGTGGCCTCGCCGGCCGGTGCGGCCCTTCCGCCATCACCAAAGCACCGGTGCGCTCCTTCAGCCGGGCCGCCAGCGGGGAATGGTCGCGATGCGTGTGGCTGACGAAGATATGGCTGACCGGCCTGCCGGCGATCACACCGAGCAAGGTCTGAAGATGCGCCTCGTCATCCGGCCCGGGATCGATGACCGCCAGCGTGTCGCGCCCGATGACATAGCTGTTGGTGCCATGAAAGGTGAAGGGGCTGGGGTTCCGGACCGTGACGCGCTGCACGTCCGGGCCGACGTTCACGCCCTGGCCGTAGTGCGGATCGAAGCTGGTATCGAATTTGAGAGCCATGTCGGCACATTGTTCCCGGAACGGCAAAACCGATTGCCGCATAGCACGCAAGCCAATATAGGAAAACGCAGGATCGCGATTATAGGATCGCGCTAGACCGAATGGGGAAGACCATGGCAACTGCAACGACGATGCGCCCGCTTGTTTCTCTGGCTTTGCCGCAGGAAGGCGCGGCGCGACTGGCAACACAGCTTTTCCTGGCGATTGCCGGAACGCTGCTGCTGACCCTGTCGGCCAAGACCAAGGTTGTGCTGGGGCCCGTCGACATCTCGATGCAGACGCTCGCCGTCTTGCTGATCGCCGCCGCCTTCGGCCTTCGCCTCGGCGTCGCCACGCTGCTGCTCTACATGGCGGAAGGCGCCATGGGCTTCCCGGTCTTCCAGGGCACGCCTGAGAAGGGCATTGGCCTTGCCTACATGGTCGGCCCGACGGGTGGCTATCTCGCGGGCTTTGTCGTCATGGCGGCGATTGTCGGCTGGGCCGCGGATCGCGGCTGGGATCGCCACCCGATCAAGCTTTTCAACGCTATGCTGGTTGCCGAAGTGGTGATGATGGCGATGGGCTTTGCCTGGCTGGCGTTGCTGATCGGCCCGGAAAAGTCCTGGCAGTTCGGCGTCGTGCCGTTCATCGTCGGCGACCTCATCAAGGTTGCGCTGGCGGCAAGCCTTGTGCCGGCCGTCTGGTCGCTGCTGAAACGCTCCTGAGGTCTGTAGGAAGATTGGCGTGCCATAGACGTCAGGGATCCATTCCCGAGGATGGGCGCTTCCGATGAAGGTTCTGGTCACCGGCGCCGCCGGCTTCATAGGCTATCATGTCGCCAGGCGGCTTCTGGAGCGTGGCGACGAGGTTGTCGGCATCGACAGCGTCAACGACTACTATGACCCGCGGATCAAACAGGCGCGGCTGCGGCTGCTGGCCGAAGCCAGCCAACGCACCAATGCCGGCTATCATTTCCTCCACGGCAATCTTGCAAACAGCGAAATCGTGGACGGCTGCTTTGCCGCTCACGGCTTCGATCGGGTGATCCATCTCGCCGCCCAGGCGGGGGTACGCTACAGCCTGGAAAACCCGCGCGCCTATGTCGAAAGCAACATCGTCGCTTTCACCAACATGCTGGAGGCTTGCCGCAATGCCGGCATAGCGCACCTGACCTATGCCAGCACCTCGAGCGTTTACGGCGCCAACACCGACATGCCGTTTTCCGAGCACCGCCCGGCCGATCATCCGCTGCAGTTCTACGCCGCGACCAAGCGCGCCAACGAGCTGATGGCGCACAGCTACAGCCATCTGTTCGGGCTGCCGACGACCGGGCTGCGGTTCTTCACCGTGTACGGGCCTTGGGGACGCCCCGACATGGCGCTGTTTCTGTTCACCAGGAGCATTCTGGCCGGCGAGCCGATCAAGCTGTTCAACAATGGCAACCATACGCGCGACTTCACCTATATCGACGACATCGCCGAAGGTGTGATCCGGACCAGCGACAGCCCTGCAGCCGGCAATCCCGCCTGGGATTCCGGTCATCCGGATCCGGCAACGAGCAGCGCGCCCTGGCGCATCTTCAACATCGGCAACAACAATCCGGTGAGGCTGACCGCCTATGTCGAGGCGTTGGAAAGCGCGCTTGGCCGCAAGGCCGTCATAGAACTCTTGCCGCTGCAGGCCGGCGACGTGCCGGACACATTCGCCGACACTTCCGCGCTGCAGGAGGCTGTTGGCTACCGCCCCGGCACGTCGGTGTCAGACGGGGTAGGGCGGTTCGTCGAGTGGTACCAGGCGTATTTTGGGTAGGGGTGGCGGAGGTCATGTCCTGGCGTGCGAAACAGACCTCTCCTGTGCCGGGTGCCGCATTGACAAGCCATTGAATGAAACCTAAGCACGGTCGATCAGGGCCGGGGGGCTCAGCATGTCAAGGAGAGCTTCTTGAAAGGAATTATCCTTGCTGGAGGCAGTGGAACGCGTCTTTATCCACTGACATTAGCAGTCTCTAAGCAAATCCTTCCGATATACGACAAGCCGATGATTTATTATCCGCTGAGCGTACTGATGCTCGCGGGAATCCGTGAGATTCTGATTGTTTCGACACCGCGTGATCTGCCGGCTTTTCGTGATTTACTCGGCGACGGATCGGAGTTCGGGCTGGCGTTCTCCTACGCCGAGCAGCCGCAGCCCAATGGTCTTGCGGAAGCTTTCATTATCGGCCGTGATTTCATCGGCAAAGACAGTGTCTCGATGATTCTTGGCGACAACATATATTTCGGTGACGGCCTGTCGCAGCTTTGCCGCGCCGCCGCTGCGCGCGAAGCGGGTGCTTCGGTGTTCGCCTACCATGTCGAGGATCCCGAGCGCTATGGTGTTGTGTCCTTCGACAGGGCAACCGGAACCGCGCTGACGATTGAGGAAAAGCCGCAGAAGCCGAAGTCGAACTGGGCTGTCACCGGTCTCTATTTCTACGACAATGACGTGGTCGACATCGCCCCGACGATCCGCCCCTCGGCGCGAGGCGAGCTCGAGATCACGGCTGTCAACAATGTCTATCTCGAGCGCGGCAAGCTGCACGTGCACCGTTTGGGACGTGGCTATGCCTGGCTTGACACCGGCACGCACGACAGTTTGCACGAAGCCTCTTCTTTCGTGCGCACGATCGAACATCGGCAGGGCATCAAGGTTGCTTGCCCTGAGGAGATCGCCTTCGAGCAGGGCTGGTTGACGGCAGAGCAAGTGCTGCAACGCGCAACTCGGTTGGGCAAAAATGAATATGCCGCCTATCTGCGGCGGCGCGTCGCCGATCTGTTGGAGGGCTAAGCTTTGGAGATCAGGTCCCTCGGCATCGATGGCGTGCTGGAAATCGTTCCCAAGCGACATGGCGATGCACGCGGCTTCTTCATGGAAACCTACAATGCCGAGCGGTTTTCGCAGGCGGGCATCGACTTGGTTTTCGTCCAGGACAACCACTCCTATTCCGCTACGGCAGGCGTCTTGCGAGGGCTTCACTACCAGCTCGAGCCGCGGGCCCAGGACAAGCTGCTGCGCGTCATTCGCGGCAGTATCCTCGACGTCGCAGTCGATATCCGCCGTGGTTCGAAAACCTTTGGGAAGTGGGTCGCCTGCGAGATTTCGGCCGAAAAGGGCAATCAGATTCTGGTGCCGAAGGGTTTCGCGCATGGCTTTGTGACGCTCGTGCCCGACACCGAGGTTCTCTATAAGGTTACCGACACCTATTCGCCCGAGCACGATCGGTCTGTTCGCTTCGATGATCCCATCATCGGCATCGAATGGCCTTCAGTGGCTGGCGGATTCCAGCTTTCGGACAAGGACCTCAAGGCGCCGGTGCTCGCCGAGGCCGAAGTGTTTGCCTGATGGGCATGAGGATAGCGGCATGAATTTTCTGGTGACAGGCGGGGCTGGCTTCATCGGTTCGGCGGTGTGTCGGCATCTGTGCGCCAATCCGGCCTATAGGGTGACCAATCTCGACAAGCTCACCTATGCCGGCAACCTGGCCTCGCTGCGGCAAATCGAGAACGCGCACAATTATCGCTTCGCCCAGGTCGATATATGCGACGAGAAAGCGGTGCTCGACATAATGCGCCGTGACGATATCGACATCGTCATGAACCTTGCCGCCGAGAGCCATGTCGACCGCTCGATCGATGGGCCTGGCGCCTTCATCGAGACCAACATCGTCGGCACCTACCGCATCCTCAATGCGGCGCTCGAATACTGGCGCGGCCTTGCCGACGACAGGAAGGGCCGCTTCCGCTTCCATCACGTGTCGACCGATGAAGTGTTCGGCGACCTGCCTTTCGATGGCGGCATGTTCGTCGAGGAGACGCCTTACGCGCCGTCCTCGCCCTATTCGGCCTCGAAGGCGGCCTCGGACCATCTGGTCCGCGCCTGGCACGAGACCTACGGCCTGCCGGTCGTGCTCTCCAACTGTTCGAACAATTACGGCCCCTATCATTTTCCCGAAAAACTGATCCCGCTCGTCATCCTCAACGCGCTCGACGAAAAGCCGCTGCCGGTCTATGGCGCCGGTGCCAATGTGCGCGACTGGCTGTTCGTCGAGGATCACGCCCGAGCCCTGGAACTGGTCGCCACCAAAGGCACGCCGGGCGAGAGCTACAATGTCGGCGGCAATTCGGAGCGGACAAACCTCAGCGTCGTCGAGACGATTTGCGACCTGCTCGACAGCAGGCGTCCCCGGGCCGGCGGCAAGAGCTACCGTGACCTGATTTCCTTCGTCACCGACCGCCCCGGCCATGACCGCCGCTATGCCATCGACGCATCGAAGATAAGCCGGGACCTCGGCTGGGTGCCCAACGAGAATTTCGACAGCGGCCTGGCCAGAACCGTGGACTGGTACCTCGACAACAAATGGTGGTGGGGGCCGATCCGCGAGCAGAACTATGCCGGCGAAAGACTGGGTGAAGCCCGCAAGGGGGCCGCGTGAGGCTCGTTGTCACCGGACGCGAAGGCCAGGTTGTGTCGAGCCTTCTGGAGGCCGGCCAGCTTGCCGGTGTAGACGTCATCGCCATTGGCCGTCCGCAGCTCGACCTGGCAAACCCCGACACCGTGATCGAAGCCATTGCTGCGGCCAGGCCTGACGTCGTCGTCTCGGCTGCCGCCTACACGGCCGTGGATCAGGCCGAGGATGAGCCCGATCTGGCATTCAGGGTGAACGCCGTCGGCGCCGGCAAGGTGGCGCAAGCCGCGGCGCGGCTTGGCGTTCCCGTCATCCACCTTTCGACCGACTACGTCTTCGACGGCAGCGCTTCCGGTAGCTATGTCGAAACCGATGCGACCGCGCCAGCCAGCGTATACGGCGCTTCCAAGCTCGCCGGCGAACAGGCGGTGGCCGCCGCCAATCCGCGCAACCTGATCCTGCGTACCGCCTGGGTCTACAGTCCGTTCGGCAAGAATTTCGTCAAAACCATGCTTCGGCTTGCGGCCGACCGCGACGAGATCTCAGTGGTGGCCGATCAATGGGGAAATCCCACCTCAGCGCTGGATATCGCCGATGCGATCCTGCATGCCGCGGCCACGCTGCACCGCAACAAGGACTTCGCCGCGTTCGGCATCTATCACCTGGCCGGCACCGGCGAGGCCAACTGGAGCGGCTTTGCCCGTCATATCCTCGACACGAGCCGAGTGTCTGGCGGTCCTTCAGCGCGGGTCCGCGACATTACGACGACGGACTACCCGACCAAGGCGCGACGCCCTGCCAATTCCCGGCTATCGAGCGCGAAGTTCGCCTCCGCCTTCGGCTGGTCTGCGCCGGACTGGCGGCTTTCGACGGAAGCAGTGGTGCGTCGGGTCCTGCCCTGAGAGACGCGAACCCGCGCAAGGCAAAACCGGCCACCGGTGCAGGGCAATACCGGCAAGCTCAGAACAGATGTCGGTCAATGTCGGCGCCCCCGCCATCCGGCTCGTGACCAATGCATAATGGCTCCCTGAGCGAGTTCGCCTGAACGCCATGAACTCGGCGCCGCCCGGAGCTCCTCGCGCCGTTTTTGTCAGCCGCAAAAACAGCTTATTTTGCCAAAGCAGGTAGCGCGCGGAAGCAAAGTTCTTTAGGTCCATATGGAATACGGCAGCCTATCAGCCTTGCGGAAAGAAGAGGGTGGATTGTCAAAGCTTATTATTCAAATCCCATGCTTGAATGAGGAGGGGACGCTCGCCGTCACACTGGCCGATCTGCCGCGTCAGGTCGCGGGTTTCAGCACGGTGGAATGGCTCGTAATCGATGATGGCTCCACCGACCGCACGGTCGAGGTCGCCCGGGAAAACGGCGTCGATCACGTGGTCTCGCTGCCCCATAATCAGGGGCTTGCCAAAGCGTTCATGACCGGCATCGAAACCGCGCTGAAACTGGGCGCGGACGTCATCGTCAACACCGATGCGGACAACCAGTACGATGCCTCCTGCATTCCCGATCTCGTCCGGCCAATACTGGAGAAAAAAGCTCAGATCGTCATCGGCGCAAGGCCGATCAGCGAGATAGAGCATTTTTCACCGGTCAAGAAATTTCTGCAGAAGCTTGGCAGCTTCGTTGTCAAGCTTGCCAGTGGCACGACGGTCCCTGACGCCCCGAGCGGTTTCCGGGCCATTCATCGCGACGCGGCGATACAGCTCAATGTCTTCAACCGCTATACCTATACGCTGGAAACGATCATCCAGGCGGGGCGCAGGAACATCCCGATCACCTCGGTGCCGATCCGCGTCAACGGCGATCTTCGACCCTCGCGGCTGGTCAAGAGCATACCGAGCTATGTGCGGCGCTCGTTGATAACGGTCGTGAGGATTTTTGTCGTCTATAGCCCGCTGCGCTTCTTCTCGACATGTGCGGCAATCGTCGCCGCGCCGGGGGTGATCGGGGTTATTCGGTTCCTTGTCCACTATTTGATGGGCGAAGGCAGTGGCAACATCCAGTCACTCGTTCTGTCCAGCGCCTTGCTCGCGATTGCCGGCATTCTTGCGATGAGCGGCATCATTTCCGAGCTCATCGCGGTCAACAGGCAATTGCTTGAAGAAATAAGGATCAGGCAATTGCAGCAAGAGTATGGTGCAAGGGCCAGGGTCCGGTCGTTTGCGATGGAGAGCAAAATCAAGAAAGAAAGTGTAGGCGGAACGATATAAGATGAATGATACGCCGGTCGCTTACGATAACGTTCCAGGTAATTACTATGATAAGTACAACACCCGGAATCCGGTTGCGCGATATTTGATGGATGGCTTTTTAAGTAGCTTCGATGCGTTGACGGCCGAGACAGGCGTTCGCAATGCCTACGAGGTCGGCTGTGGCGAAGGAAATTTGTCCATTCGACTTCATGATCGGGGGTGGAACGTCCGCGGCAGCGATCTGGAAGGCGTCAGTGTTTCGCAGGCCAATGAGCAATGCGTCAAGCGTGGGATAGCGCCGTTATTTGAAACGCGCTCGCTTTTCGAACTGACGCCGCAGGCGAACTCCGCTGAGTTGGTAATATGCTGTGAGGTTCTCGAGCATGTTCCAAATACGCAACAAGCGCTCTCGGTCCTGAAATCGCTTGGCAAGCCGTATCTCCTTGTCAGCGTGCCGCGAGAGCCGATCTGGAGGGTCCTGAATGTCGCCAGGGGAAAATATGTAACCCAGTTTGGCAACACGCCAGGGCATATCAATCACTGGTCATCCGCGTCTTTCATCGATCTGTTGAGCAAGACGCTAAAAGTCGTGAAAGTCAGCAAGCCTTTTCCCTGGACCATGGTCCTTTGCCGCTGTGACTGAGCCAACGCAGACGGCACAGCCACCCAAAAGCAGCAGGCTCAGGCTAAAGTCTTTCGTTCGCCTTGGAGCGGTGACCGTCAGTCTCGCGGCGCTCGTCTTCGTGGGGCTGGCGATCCATCGCTCCTTCGGCGATGTGCAACGCCAGTTCGTTTCCCCGCTCTTCTTGATCGCCATATTGGGGTGCGCTGTCGCTTATGCAGTCATTCTGCAACTGGTCGGTATCGCCTGGTACCGGTTCCTGGTTCTCGTCGATGGGGCTTCGTTTGGATTGGGTCGTGCGCTTGCCATTTTTGGACGGATACAGGTTTACAAATACCTGCCGAGCAATGTGATGCATATGGTTGGTCGTTTTGCCCTTGCCCGCAACGCCGGGGCGTCGAACAGAGCGCTTGCCGTTGCCCAAATAGGTGAATTGTCCATCACCGTTCTGGCTGCCGGGGCGTTGGGTGCATTGCTGGCGGGGCCGATTTTCCAAAGCGCGTATCGACAGTATGGTCCACACAATCCTACTTTGACTTTGGGATTGGTCGCCGCCGGTCTTTTGGCGCTTGCGATCGGGATGGGACTATTTTTCCGCTTCAGGATGGCCGACATCGGTGGCAGAGCGCTTGTGGTATGTGCTGAAGCGTTTTTCCTTTATGCACTGTTTTTCATTGGCAATGGGCTGCTGATCGTCGCGCTTTCTAGGACCCTGAACGATACGAGCCATATGGCCGAGTTGATCGGCATAGGAGCGGTGGCCTGGCTCATTGGCTTTGTCGTTCCGGGCGCGCCAGGCGGGCTTGGCGTGCGCGAGGCCGTTCTGATCATGGGGCTTGCTGCCGCGGGTCTGCCGGCCCCATCGGCCACCGCGGTTGCCCTCGGCAACCGGCTTGTCACCGTTCTTGGGGATTGCCTGGTCGCCTTGGTAGAGTTGGCTATCCGAAAAGGGAAAAGCGCATGACGCGGCAAATGACGGCGACATCCGTGCAAGACACCCATATGCCGGACCGGGTTCCGCTTTTGCGACACATCATTTCGATGGTGCTTCTTTTCGCTCTTGTCCTGGGGATCGTGGGCGTGAATCCTTTTCGGCAAACGCTGGCGCCGATGGATCTGCTGTTGGCCTATCCAGGATGGGACAATGCCGGGATCGACACTCCACTTGTCAACATAGAGCGTTCCGACGCATTGGATCATCGGCTGCCAAACTGGCGGGAGTTCAGGCGAGAGTTGCGGGAAGGGCATATCCCACTATGGAACCCCCTCCATCAACTCGGTGCGGCTGGCATCCAGGCACCGATTTATGAAGGCCTTTCAATACCTTTTTTAGTTTATGCCCTCACGCCGAACGAGGCTATGGGTTACACGTTCGCAATTCTGTCGAATTATCTCCTGGCTGCTTTCGGCGCCTATTTTCTGTTGTTTTTCATGTTCGGAAATCGTGTGGCCGCGGTTTTTGGTGCCATGGTATTTGCATTTTGCGGTTTCAACATCGCCTGGGCACATTGGCCGCACGTGACGACCGGCGCTCTAATTCCATGGGTGCTCGCTACCCAACTTCGATATTGGCAAACAGGCCGTTTGAGTTGGGCCTTGGGGTTCTCCTTCAGCGTGGCCCTGATGGCCCTGGGCGGCTTTCCATTTGTTGCCCTCCTTGGAACCCTCTCATCTCTGACACTGGCGGTCATACTCCTCTGGACCGAACTCTGGAGCGCCGGCATCAACCAGCTTGCGATCAGGCGAGCTATGGGGCTGGGATGCGCAGGTATTGCCGGTGCGTTCCTCGCCCTTCCAGGTCTCTTGCAAGTCAAGGGCATTCTAGGTTCAACTGATCTATCGAGCCGAACAGGTGGAACGTGGTTCACGCCCTACGATATCATTTATATGTTCGGCTTCGACTTTGTGAATCATTTCCGCGTTGAGCGCATCTTTTCGGCTGGAGCACCTGCCGCTCTCCTTGCTCTTCTTGCACTATGTCTTATTTTTAAGTTTCCTAATCGGTTTGCTTTTTTTGGGCTAATCGTGGCAATATTCATGCTGGCGACTGTTTTTGGGGCGGCGCCCGCCGAGTTAGTGGAGGCAATTCCGGGGTTTGGCTTCAATGCATGGAGCAGAGGGTCAATATTATTCGGAGTGTCGGCAGCTATATTGTCGTCTTACTCACTCTCAATCATATTACCTTCTATGGAGTCTGTATCGCCTTTAAAAATTAATTCGTCTTATAAATTGCATGCAGTGCTATTTCTGTGTGTATTGCAGGCAATTAATCTAGGATATTGGTTCAGGCAGTATAATGCGAGACCTGATATCGATACGTTCTTTCCAATCACTCCATCTTTATCCTATGTTTTATCTAAGATTTTGCCGGGTCAAAGTGTTGTAGCGGATAACAGCTTTCATGTATCTGGTTTTCTATCAAATTATGGATTGCCAGAGTTATTTGCTCATGGCTTTCGTACCGATGCTCAAAGAAAGATAATCGCGGACATATTGCCTTCCTTTCAGACAACATACACGGCATCAGTCATTCAATGCTCCGACATTAATTTCTCCAGCCGAGACATTACCTACGCCGCGATCCGTTTCCTCCTTATTAAAGACAACTGTGTCGACTTGGATTACGAAACCGCTGGCACGGGTCAGCGAGCTACTCTCCCTCTTAACAGCGGTGCCCTTAACGGTGACTTGTTAATCGACAAGTCCATGAACGCTACGAATGTACAGGTGCTGCTCGCAACCTATGATCAGGATTTCGCCCCTTCGGCAGTGACGCTTGATCTTTACCGGGATGCACTCCTCGTAGCCCATGCTGAATTGCCGCCGGAGGCGATACGCAACAACCAATTCGCCACCTTTCGTTTCAATCAAGATATCCCTCTTACGGCCGGAACCTATCGGTACGTCATTTCAATGATCAAGCCGGATAGCGAGAAGCCGCTCAGTGCATGGGCCTTCGAAACCGCTGGAGGAGCAACTTATCGAATTGGGTCGAGTGTATTTCCCGGCATGCCAATGATTAAGATTGGCGACAGGGTTCGTACTCCACGGAATTTCTCGACGGCGTCGGTAGAGCCGGGCATTAGCGTTATCGAAAATCATGCGGTTTCAGGTTCCGCCTATTATGTGAATGATTTGAGCGGACAACCGGACGCGGATTTTGGCCCTGTGCACCTTGCGACATATCGACCGGATGACCTGACGGTGGAATATTCGGGCGCAACCCATGGATGGGTCGTTTTCCCAATTCGCATCAATGAGGATTGGCGAGCCACGCTGGATGGAAAGCCTGTGGAATTGAAGAAGTTTCTGGAGTTTTTTCCCGCTGTGGAGGTGAGCGGACGAAGCAAGATCCGTTTCTATTACGATAGCAGTCACTTGCTGAAAACGCTGGAGCTTTGCATTGCTGGTTTTGCAGCATCAGTCATTCTCCTAATCATGGTAAATCGCAGAACCTCTGGGTCCCAAACGGGTTCTTTGAATGCGGCTGAATGAGCATCGGACTAACGGGCGGCGGAATATGCTTCGCCCCCCTGGGTCAGGGCGTTAGTCTAAACCACAACCTGGTGAGTGATATTACACCACCGCCGGGGACGCGATTCCAACCGAATATGCAGCAGCGACTCTTGACGTTTTTTGTGATGTCAGTTCATTGCCGGACTGTCTGAAGCAGGTAATGTTTGATGACAACAGGGCAAGTTTTGCGACACTCGATATAGGAGGAATTGGGTTTTGGCGGATCAAGCGTCGCAGGGAATATTTTCTCCCGCCCTTCGTTTGGCGAGGATAACCAAGGCTCGGCCTTGGTTGCGTGGCGACACACTTGACGTCGGGTGCGGAAGCGGAGCGCTCGCCTCGTTCGTTGAGGTGGATCAATATTTCGGATACGACTACGATGCGGATTCGGTCGAGTTGGCTCGCCAGTCCTATCCAAAACACCAATTCGGCACTGTACTTCCTGAAGGCCGGCGATTTGACACAGTCATTGCTCTTGCATTGCTGGAGCATCTCGAGGATCCAGCAGATCATCTCAATGAGTGGCGATCGCTTCTTGCTCCGGGCGGTCGCATTGTATTGACAACGCCGCACAAAGCATTCCGGAGGGTTCACGATCTGGGGGCCGCAGTTCGTCTATTCAGCCCAGACGCTGCCGACGAGCATGAGGAAATGTTCGATCGGACTTCGCTAGCGAAGTTGGGCAAAACTTGTGGCATGCGTCTGTCTCATTATGAGCGATTTTTGCTGTGGGCCAATCAGCTGGCAGTCTTCGAGCCGGTTCCCGATTAACTGAATAACGCTGGATTCCAACCGGCAGGTAGAATTACCGCGTTTACACCCAGCACGATGCGCAACAATTCGTGTTCCAAGTTGGGTATCTATAGTTCGTGAAAGCTGGGAGGCCGTCGCCCAGTCGCCAAAATGTGAACATTTGTGGGGCGGCAGAGCCATGACGCTGGCGACGACGCGAACCAAATCAATGCAACTGTCATGCCGAGTATGTCGTGAAACGCAGCAAAAGGCAGCACGTCTTTAGCCCACAAGCCGCCTAAAACGAGCAGATAGCGGACAGCTTTTGATTTTTGCCCTCACCACTTCCTGCGTTGCTGCRACCGCAGTACCTATCCGCCAACAGTGTCGCCACCATTCACCATCCATCGCTGATGAAGGTTTGAATTTGACATTTGAGAAACAGCCCTGCGTAAAGCAGGGCTCAAAACTTCAAATTCACTCACCAGAGCGGATGCCGAACTTGACGTGTGAATCCCGATCCAGCTGGAGCTGGACCTCTTTTGTCTATTCAAATGGGATCGACGCTGATAACGAACGGCCAAGTCAATGAAACGGGAATGCTATCTGAATGTCTAAAACATGCGTGGTGACGGGCGGAGCTGGATTCATTGGATGCGCGTTGTCCGCCAAATTGGCAAACCGTTTCGATCGCGTGGTTGTCATCGACAGTTTGCATCCGCAGATCCACGCAGAGCGAAAGCGTCCCGCCGACCTTGATCCGCGCGTTGAACTCGTGGTTGCCGATGTGACCGAGGCCTCGACCTGGCCGCAGGCACTGGAAACCATCCGACCTGAAGTTGTGGTGCATCTAGCTGCCGAAACGGGCACGGGTCAGTCGCTCACGGAGGCCTCTCGCCACGCGATAGCAAATGTTCTTGGCACCACCCGCATGTTGGATGCTTTCGCCACGGCATCGCACGTTCCTGAGCGTTTTGTCCTGGCTTCGAGCCGCGCGGTCTATGGAGAAGGGGCATGGCGGTCCAGGAAAACAGGCGAGATAACGTATCCCGGTCAGAGATCGAAACAGCAGCTCGAACGCGCGGAGTGGGATTTTGCCGGGCTCGAACCTCTGCCGATGGACGCGGTAACAACGATACCGAACCCAACCAGCATCTACGGAGCAACGAAACTAACCCAGGAACAGATATTGCGGGCTTGGGCCCTTTCGTTCGGAACAGCTGTCAACGTGCTTCGGCTTCAGAACGTATATGGTCCTGGCCAATCGCTGACCAACAGCTACACGGGAATCGTGTCGTTGTTCATCAGGATGGCGAAGGAAGGCAAGAGCATCCCGGTCTATGAGGACGGGGATATCGGACGCGACTTCGTCTTCATCGATGATGTGGCGTCGGCTCTCGACAAGG
Organism: Mesorhizobium sp. 2RAF45; assembly: GCF_052115225.1. Lineage (NCBI taxonomy): Bacteria > Pseudomonadati > Pseudomonadota > Alphaproteobacteria > Hyphomicrobiales > Phyllobacteriaceae > Mesorhizobium > Mesorhizobium sp. 2RAF45. The sequence goes on from NZ_JBFRGG010000006.1 coordinate 193,386, forward strand.
CCACGGCCACGGATCTGTCACAGTCGCTCGCCTATGATGTCGGCACCGGGTCCAAGACCACGGTTCTTGACCTGGCAAGGATCGTCGCAAAAAGATACGGGGCGCCGGAACCGCACGTCAACGGCATGTTCCGCAACGGCGACGTTCGCTGCGCTGTCGCCAACATCGACAGGACGGTGCGCGAACTGGAATGGCGACCTTTGAAAAGCGTAGACGAGGGGATCGGTCAGCTTTCCGAGTGGATCGATTCACAAATTGGCTAGAATTATGAGATCGTGACAAGGGAAGCGTTCTGCCGTCGAAAATGCTTCCATGGGAGACGTGGTCCCTATACCACGTGGATGTGATATTTGCAGGGACTTGGCGATGCGGCGTGCGGCGATATTTTTCTTCTATGACGAACGCGGCCAGGTTGATGACTATATATTCTACCTTCTAGAAAAATTGCGGCCATTCGTGGAGACGATTATTTTTGTCTCAAACGGGGCAATTTCAAAATCATCGGAAGTCTCACTGCGATCCACGGTTGACGAAACTATCATCCGCGAGAATACAGGATTTGACGTTGGGGCGTATCGCCAAGGGCTCGAGTTCATCGGTTACGACAAGCTCGGCGATTATGATGAAATCCTTTTGCTTAACCACACATTCTACGGACCTGTTTTTCCGTTCTCGGAAATGTTTTCGGAAATGGAACGCCGGGACTGCGATTTTTGGGGCATATCCGGTCACAGGGAAATGGCGCCCAATCCTTTCACAGGGCAAGGGAGCTTGGCTGGCCATCTAAATTCTCATTTCATCGCGATAAGAAGGGCGATGCTTATCTCGATCGCTTTCCGGAATTATTGGGAAAGCATGCCGCAAATTAAAGACTATAAAGACTCGGTGTTGATTCACGAGTCACGTTTTACCAAGTTTTTTGAAGATCTCGGATATTCATCTTCGATATATGTTGAATCGGATGTATACACGTCGAAATATCCGATATTCATTGAAGTCGATGAGACTGTTGCCAACAGGAATCCAATCTTAAAGAGACGGCTTTTCTTTAATGACCCGATTTTTTTGGAGCAGAATGGCATCGATTTGCCGCGTGCTTTGCGGATGCTCAAAGAGAGATCGGACTACGACCTCAATCTGATTTGGCGCAATGTCCTGCGCTCTTCGGAATTGAGAATCCTCAACACCAACGCGGCGCTGATGAGTGTCTTGCCGGACAAGCGGATTAAAGGCGACGGTACTGCTGCCGACTATGGCAAGATCGCTGTCTGCGCGCATATCTACTACACCGATATGCTCGACGAGATACTGGGCCTGACCGGCAATATCCCGGTACCCTATGATTTCATTGCCACCACGAATACGCCGGAAAAAAAAGCCGAAATCGAAACCGTTTTGGCGAAACGCCCTGGCGTGAAGAACGTCATCGTCCGCGTGGTCGAGCAGAACCGCGGCCGTGACATGTCCTCGCTTTTCATCTCCTTGCGAGATCTGCTTGTCGACGATCGCTATGACCTTGTTTGTCGCCTGCATACAAAAAAATCGCCTCAAGTGCAGTCGTCGATGGGCAACCTGTTCAAGCGGCATATGGTTGACAATCTGCTGCATAGCCGTGGCTACGTGCACAACGTGTTGGATATGTTTCTCGACAATCCTTCGGTCGGCCTGGCCATTCCGCCTATCTTTCATATCTCCTATCCGACAATGGGGTTCTCGTGGTTTGCCAACAAGCCAAAGGTTGAGGAAACCGCGCGGCTTTTGAATATCGACGTCAAGTTCGATGAGAGCACTCCGGTGGCTGCCTATGGCACCATGTTCTGGTTCCGGCCACGCGCCTTGCGCAAAATGTTCGAACACAGGTGGAAATGGGAGGAGTTCAATGCCGAGCCGGATCATGTCGACGGCGGCTTCGCCCATGCGCTGGAGCGGCTGATCGCCTACGCGGTTCAGGATGCTGGATATACAACGCAGCACATTATGTGCGCGCATCAGGCGGAGCACAACTACACCATGCTGGAGTTCAAGCTGCAAAAGCTCGCCAGCTTCATGCCATCAGGCGACTTCCCTTGGCAGAGTCATCTGTTGTCCGAGTGGAAGAAGGCCGGCTATCCCTTGGGAAGCCATGTATCGGCCACTGCGGCACCAATGCCGACGTCGGTGAAGCATTCTCTGGCTGAACTCAATTTGGCCGTCAAAAGCTCTTTGAGGTTCAGGGCGCCTATCCTGTTCAAAGCACTAAGACCGATCTATCGCGGCACGAGGGCGGTTTTGAAACCGAACTCTCGGCGTAGTGGCGGATGATGGCGGGCATCAGACAGGTTCACGGTCTAGTCAGGAGCATCAAGGTGCGTCGTATTGCCGTATTTTCTCTCTACAACGAGCATGGAATTGCCGATGACTATGTCATCTTCCTCCTCGAAAAGCTGCGCGAGTTTGTCGAGAGGATTGTTGTCGTATCCAATGGAAATCTTTCCAAGCTTTCGGAAATAGCAATCAAAGCCAGCTGTGATCAGCTTCTGGTCCGGGAGAACGTGGGATTTGATGTATGGGGATACAAGACCGGTATTGACGCTGTCGGCTTTGACGCTCTTTCCGAGTATGATGAACTTATCCTGCTGAATGACACCTGCTACGGGCCTCTTTTCCCGTTTTCGGAGATGTTTTCGGAAATGGAGCGCCGGAATTGTGATTTCTGGGGCAGCGCTGCCCATTCGAAAGTGACGCCAAATCCGTTTACCGGAACAGGCCATCTGCCCCGCCACCTCACAGCAAACTTCATTGCTGTCCGCGAGAAGATGCTGAAATCACGTGCCTTCAAAACATATTGGGAAAATCTGCCGGCGATCAAAACTTACATCGATGCGATCATGCTTCACGAGTCGCAGTTTACCAAGCATTTTACAGATCTTGGCTACTCGGCGGAAGCGTATGTCGATCCGGATAAGTATGGTTCGCAATATCCGGCGTTTATTAACGTTGATGAGACGATCATCAATCGCTTTCCCTTGCTAAAGCGACGTCCGTTTTTTCATGATCCGACGTTTTTGAATGCTCAAGGCATTGATTTGCCGCGCGCTTTGCGAGTTCTTGAAGAGACATCCGACTACGATCTCAATCTGATTTGGCGCAATGTCCTGCGCACTTCGGAATTGAGGAATCTAAACACCAATGCCGCACTGATGAGCGTTTTGCCCGATGAGCGAGCCAAAGACGGCGACGCTCCTTCCGACTACGGCAAGATCGCTGTCTGCGCGCATATTTACTACACCGATATGCTGGAAGAGATACTGGCGCTGACCGGCAACATCCCGGTGCCCTATGATTTCATTGCCACCACGGATACGCCGGAAAAAAGGGCCGAGATTGAAGCCACACTGGCAAAACGCCCTGGCGTGAAGAACGTCATCGTCCGCATCGTCGAGAAAAATCGCGGTCGTGACATGTCCTCGCTTTTCATTTCCTTGCGCGATCTGCTTGTCGATGACGGCTATGATCTTGTCTGCCGCCTGCATACAAAAAAGTCGCTTCACGTGCAGGCGTCGAGAAGCAACCTGTTCAAGCGGCATATGCTTGAGAATTTGCTGAATACGCGTGGCTATGTCCACAACGTGTTGGACATGTTTCACGACAATCCGTCAGTCGGACTGGCCGTTCCGCCTGTCGTTCATATTTCCTATCCGACCATGGGGCACGCATGGTTCTTCAACAAGCCAAAGGTTGAGGAAACCGCACGGCTTTTGAATATCAAGGTCAAGTTCGATCAGGACACCCCGGTGGCTGCCTATGGCACCATGTTCTGGTTCCGGCCACGCGCCCTGCGCAAAATCTTCGAACACAAGTGGAAATGGGAAGACTTCAATGCCGAGCCAAATGATGTTGACGGCGGCTTGGCTCATGTGCTGGAGCGGCTGATCGCCTATGCGGCTCAGGATGCCGGATATACCACGCGGCACATCATGTGCGCGCATCAGGCGGCGCACAACTACACCATGCTGGAGTTCAAGCTGCAAAAACTTGCCAGCCTGATGCCGTCAGGCGACTTCCCTTGGCAGTGCCATTTGTTGTCTGAGTGGAAGAAAGCCGGTTATCCCGTGGCAAACCATCTACCGCCCGCTGCGTCATCGTCGCAGACGTCGGTAACGTCAGTGAAGCGCTCTCTGGGTAAACTCAATTTGGCCATTAAAAACTCTCTGTGGTTCAGAGCGCCTACCCTGTTCAAAATACTGAGACCGATCTATCGAGCTGTGGCCAGGCCCTAAAATCAAACTCCAGGCATGGGGAAAACGCTGTGCGCTTTTTCCTGGAAGGCGGGCATCATTTGGCAAGCCGCATGTCGGCGTCGTGTAGAAGATCGCATGTGGCCGGCCTTTTTTGGCGACACCGAATGGTTTAATGGGTGCGGTCGACGTCCTGCCAGATGGTGCCATTCCAACCAGCGGTCTTGGAATACCTGTTTTTCAACGCTATCACGGGCATCGAGGGCGCAACCTGGAAACACCGCCTCTCGATGATGTTTGCGTGGCAGGATGTGGTTCGGTGCCGAAGGCGATCCCATATCGGAGCGTTCTAATTCTAAGTGCCATCTGCACCAGAGAGAGATTAGGTCGATGAGGCGCCTGGCAATCGCATTTTATTACGATCAAGAAGGCAAGATAGATGAGTATTATTTTCACCTGATTGCATCGATAAGGCCCTTTGTTGAAAAACTGCTGGTCGTTTGCAACGGTCCGGTAGACGACGAGGCCCGATCTCGCCTTTCTGACGCTACCGACAGCTTTCTAATCAGGGAAAACAAGGGGTTCGATGTCTGGGCCTATCGGGCTGCCCTCGAACATATCGGGTGGGATGAGCTTTCACACTTCGAGGAGATATTGTTTTTCAACCACACTTTCTACGGGCCGATCTTCCCCTTTTCCGAAATGTTCGCGGAGATGGACCAACGTCACTGTGACTTTTGGGGAATCTCCGCCCACAAGGCGATAAGGCCCAATCCGATCGACGTCAGAAAATCGGAACTGCCCTTCCATCTCAATTCCCATTTCATCGCAGTGCGGCGGTCCTTGCATCAGTCGAAGGCGTTTCGTGACTATTGGACCCGGATGGTGTCCATCAACTCCTATATGGAGTCAGTTGCGAAGCACGAGACGGTGTTCACAGCGCATTTTCAGGCTTTGGGCTACACCTGTTCGGTATTGCTCGATCCGGAACGATACAGGACGCCATACCCGGTTTTCATGGAGCCGGACAAAACGCTGGAGGACCGGAGCCCGATACTGAAGCGTCGCCTCTTTTTTCACGACACGCTGTCCCTCGAGCGCGCGGCCATCAACCTGCCGCGTGCCTTGGAGATCGTAGAAAACCAATCTGACTATGATTTGTCGCTGATATGGAAAAGCGTTGGCCGCTTGGGCTCGCCTCGTACGCTAAATGGCAATGCCGCGTTGCTCTCCGTCCTGCCGGACATCCATATTGGCGCGCAAAGGAATTGGGACGATTATCGGATAGCAGTTCTTGCGCATGTGTATCACGTTGACATGATCGATGAGGTTCTCGGCTATGCCGAAAACGTGCCGAAAGGCTACGATCTGATCGTCACGACCGACAATGCCAACAAGCAGGCATTGATTCAGCAAGCAGTCGCGAAGGCGACGAACGCCAGGAATGCGGTCGTCCTGGTCGTCCGGAACGATGGCAGGGACACTTCCGCCCTTCTTGTCGGTTGCCGGGACTATGTACTCGAGGATCGGTACGACTTGATCTGCCGGATTCATTCCAAGCGATCTCCCCAAGACGGCCCGAGGGGAGAGTTGTTTAAACTCCACACTTTTGAAAACCTTCTTCATACGCCTGGATATGTCTCGAATTTGCTTGAACTCTTTGCCAACAATCCAGCGCTTGGTCTCGTCATGCCGCCGTTGGTTCATATTGGATATCCGACCATTGGAAATTCATGGGCTGGCAACAAAGCCAACGTAGCGAAGCTTGCCCGACAGTTGGGTTTGATCGTGCATCTGGATGATAGTACACCTGTCGCGCCTTACGGTGGGATGTACTGGTTTCGTCCTGCAGCTCTAAGGAAGCTTTTCGAAGAAAAGTGGGGCTGGAACGATTTTGCCAATATGGATTATCGGGATGGAAGTTTGGTCCACGCCATAGAGCGGATCATAGCCTATGTTGCAATCGACGCCGGCTATACCTTCCGGCACGTGATGACTGCCGGGCATGCTGCTCACAACTACGTAATGCTGGAGGCTAAATTGCAAGCCCTATGCGAGAACGGAGCTCCGGCGGAATTTGGAAACTATGGAGTGGTAAGATCCTTTCGTGGCCTCATCTTCTCGATCAAGAGATCGATTGTAGCCAGATCGCCATTAGCGTTCAGGATTCTCCGGCCACTCTATCGCGGCCTACGAAGGATAATCGCGTTCGGGGATTAGCCAGATCGCGATACAGCAAACTGAGCTCTCTTACGTGGGCAAAGTCGCTCGTGAGGGGCTCCAAGTGCCTCGCGCGTTACTGTCCGCGCCCGCATCAGCCACGGGCGAACAGACCACGTATCAGTCGCAAAGGTGCGGTCAGCCGCCAACTGCGCGACGTGAGTATCGCGTCGCGCTCATTGGCGATGCCGATTATGTCCCGCAGGAGAGCATCGCGTTCGGCGATCAAGCTAGCTTGGGCATTTACGAGGGCATCCCGTTCAGCGATTAAGCTGGCTTGGGCGTTTACGAGGGCATCCCGTTCAGCGATCAGAGTGTCGCGAGTTCCGACGAGGGCATCACGTTCGTCCGCCAAGCCGCGGATTTCAACGGATTGCTGTTCCAGAAAGCTCGCAAGCCTCGAATTCTCTTGACGGACCTGCTCTGTCTCGGTGCTGCGCGCGCTGAGTTCACCACGCAATTGCGCGACCGCCAATTCCTCCGTCGCCATGGCTACCGAAAATGTTTCGCAGGCTTCGTCGAATCTCGTCCGCATAATATCCAGCTGAGCAAGCAAGCCATTGTCTTCATCCCCGGCGGCGATTGTGGTCAGAATTTGATAGGTCTCGCGGACCAGCGACGTAACATCTGGATGATTATGCACATCTTCGAGCGTGGACCTTTCATGATAAAGGTCTGTCGTCAGAAACTGCTCGATCTTGACGTCCGACTGGTCGGGCTGAGCAGGCCAGACGACACCTGTTTTTTCAGCTGCGCGGTCCATATGCTTTCGCCAGTCGACCAGGAACCCTTCATATGACAGAATATATCGCGGCATGTGTCGTGAATGATATTCAGCTTCGAGCACATGCCTGAGCCACAACAGAAGGGACTCTGGCAGTGTGATTTTGTCTCGCCGGTGCAGCGAATATGCGACCTCAAGAGGATTGCGTACCGGCAGAAGGGCGACAGGGCTGACATTCATTTCGTCCAAGATCGACGACATGAACGGAACAAATCTGCATGTCCGCGGGTCTTTGATAACGATCAATGGTTCGTCACCGAACTCGTCGATGAGCAGCTGTTTGATTTTCTGACGACACGGCTCTGTTGCCTTTGAGTTCATCCTTTGCTGATCGAGTTGACGCCAGTCAAGCCAGGACGAGCCTGCTAATGCGAGCAGTTCGTCGTGGGCAAGGGCAAGGGGCGCGCTCTCGAAGAATCCGCGCGGATTGGCCGCGTGCGACGGCAGCGGGGTCTTCGGGCCGGCTGCTCCCAATGCATTGATTACGCCCCCAAGCGCCGAGGTTCCGCTCCTGTGCATTCCCAGGATTAAGATGGCTTGACGCCTCGGTCCCTGTGGCAATCCGGCTGTTGGGGTTATCAAATTGAAGGTGCTTTTCGGTCCGGTTGGTCAACGTTCAGTACGCTTAGACCAGGCTCTATCAAAGCGTCAATTCTATGAAGATCGCATGCGGGGCTGACAGGGTGCACCCGATCTCTGTTGTTCGGCCGTGACTTCGCCAGTGGTTTTGGACCGTTGAAGGCCTGCGGAAAAGGAGGATGCTACGACTATCGAGCCCTCGCTCGACCTCGATATCGAATATCCCGAGACGCCTTAAGCCAGCGACTCCACCCGGCCAGCTCGAAGTGTGAGTTTCTTCGTGCAGACCCGCCGGATGAGCGCATCGTCGTGGCTTGCCAACACGATGATGCCGGCCTTTTCCGCCAGTTCGTCCATGCGTCGCTTGGCTTTTTCCTGGAACGACGCGTCACCGGCGCCAATCCATTCATCCATCAGCAGGATTTCAGGCTCGAGAGTGGTCGCTGCTGCAAACGCCAAACGTGCCGCCATGCCTTGGCTGTACGCCTTGAACGGCAGGTCGATGAAGTCGCCCAGTTCGCTGAAATCGATTATTTCTTCCATTTTCTCTTCGATCTCGGCCGCCGTCCAACCACTGATCAACCCTCTCAGCACGATGTTTCTGCGCCCGGTGGCCTCGGGACGAAACCCTATGTGGATGTTGAACAGGGCATCGACCTTGCCGGTGATCGATATCGTACCACCCGATGGCTGGTAGATTCCGTATAGAACCTTGAGCAGGGTGGTCTTGCCGGCGCCATTCGGGCCGACAAGCCCTAACCGGTCGCCCGCCTTGAGCTCGAAGCTGACACCGTCGAGCGCCTGCACGACCTGTTTGGTGCCCGACTTGGCTATATTGCCGCCGAGAGGGCTCCGACGCCGGCCGGGCGCCGAAAGCGTCAACTTTTCAAACAGTCGATAGACGAGGCTGACATTGTTCAGTGTGATGGAGGTCATGGAACTCAAATCAGGAAAACGATGCGCTTGCGATAAAGGCCCAGCAGCAGCAGCGCAATAGCCCAGAGGCCGAGGCAGAAATAACCTGTCACCGCCAAGGAATGCCCCGGAAATATGCCCGCCGTGATCGGCTCGCGCACGCCCTCCAGGAAATAGGTGAACGGGTTCCAGTGATAGGCATATTCTTGAACGCCCTCTTGCCCACTATAGACCCAGAAGACAGGCGTGAAGAACATGCCCACCCGCATCAGGTTGCCAACGATGAATTCGCTATCGGGAAAGAATGCGCCCAGGAACGCAAAAACCACCACAAATGCAGGGGTTGCCAGGATGAGGAGCAACAATCCCACCAAGGACAGCAGCCAGTTTGTGTTGATTCCGTAACCGCTCAAAAGCAGAATGAGAACGCAACCCGCCAGCGAATAACCAGCTCGAATGATGCATTGCATCGTCAACCGCATCACATACACGAACAACGGCAGCGTCGTGCCCTGAATGAAGCTCGCTTCGCGTTGGAAGAGAGACACGCTCATGGTGATGGTCTCGGTAAGATAGAACCACACCAGCATGCCGATGGCCACATAGGCTATATAGCTTGGGTTGCTTGCGTCCTTGGTCACGAAAACAAAGGCAAATGTGCCGACGAAAGCGAAATAGTTGACCAGCATCCAAAGCGGGCCGAGCGTCGTGCGTCTGTGCTGGTCGCCGATGTCCTCATGGGCAAGCGCGATCCAGACTCGGTGTAATCTCATGGCTTTTGAGATGTCGTCAAAAGCGCCGTTTAGTGCCGCAATCATAGCTGGGAATATCGCAATCCGTTGTTCTGGCGCATTGTCCTTCGCTGGCCATGGCGAACCACCACACCCATCTCTAATAGCCATTTCGACGGGCATATGGCAACGCATTGCGTCGTAACGAGGTCAAGAGCAGAGTCAACTGCGGCAAAACTGGGCACGTGCTGATACCGTGCGGTTTCTTTGTTAGCTGAGACTAATATCAGGCTCGCGGCAATCACCCAAGAATGATGCACCACGCTTCTCCATTGACCGTCCGCTCTTGCCGAAAAAACCTCTGGCTATGACTTCGAGCCCACAGTATGCGATACAAAGCGACGGGCCGGAAATCGCGCTTTGAGAAAACTGAACGGCCATGAGCGATTTTCGTGTTCGCACTTTGCTGGTGTTCACGTCCACGAGCCTGGAGCCTGGTGCCATCCGATGAAGCTGGAATCTGTATTCGGACTTCGGCCACGGATGCGCCTCGCCTTCATGAAGAACTCAAGTAAGGTGTTCGACATTCGTGGATAGGGCAGATCTGCGCATAGCGGTGCTGATGGGCACGAAAGACGGCGCGGCGTTCATTGATGAGCAGTTGCAATCCCTGCTCGCACAGTCGCATCCGCTCATCGACCTCTGGATCTCCGACGATGGCTCCGTCGACGGCACGGTTCCCATCATCGAAGCCTGGAAGTCCCGCTGGACAAAGGGTCGAGTGACGTTGGTGGAGGGGCCGCACCGAGGGTTCGCCGCCAATTTCCGCTCGATGATACTCGACCGGCGTATCGATGCCGACTTCTATGCCTTCAGCGATCAGGACGATGTCTGGGAACCGGACAGGCTGGAAAGTGCCATCCAATGGATGCAGGCGTTCGGCGCGGAAACGCCGTTGATGTTCTGCTCGCGAACCGCGACCATGACCGAAACGGGAAGCCTTGTCGGCCAGTCGCCATTGTTTCGGCGGCCGCCATCCTTCCGCAACGCGCTCGTGCAAAGCATCGCCGGCGGCAACACCATCCTGCTCAACCGCACGGCACGCGATCTGTTGGCAAGGGCTTCGGCACGCACGGGCTTCGTGAGCCACGACTGGTGGGCCTATCTGGTTGTCACCGGCGCCGGCGGCGTTGTCCACTACGACCCGCGGCCCCTGGTGCACTACCGGCAGCACGCGGCGAACCTTGTCGGCGCCAACGTGTCGTGGCTGGCAAGGGTCTCGCGGCTTGGGCGCCTGTTCAAGGGCGAGTTTGCCGACTGGACCGATCTCAACCTTGCCGGTCTGGCGGTCAATCGCGACCTCCTTACGCCGGATGCCGCGGCGTGCCTCGACCTGTTCGCAAGCGGTCGGAAGGGCAGTCTTTTCCAGCGTTTGCGCACTCTGCCCGCAAGCGGTGTCTACCGGCAGACTCTTGCCGGGACCCTAGGGCTTTATCTCGCATTCGTCCTGGGTCGCATCTGAAATCGGATCGCTTCAAGGCGCGTGGTCGAGCGGTGACCTCGTGCTCTATTGGCCCGAGCGTTTCTTCGCTGTTACAAGTTGAGGGCGATACGTCGAGGAACGCCGAGCTGTTCTCGCATGAGGCCAGCGAATGCAGTGACCGCCGTCGGAAGGGGCTTGCGCCAGTGCGAGAACCATCTTCATGAGACGCCCGCGGTTTAATCCGTGGACGTGATCGCCCGCGCCCTCTCAAGCGTCAATGCCACGATCGCCGCCGCTCTGTCCGGGTTTGCAGCCTCCGAATAGCAGCGAAGTTCTGGTGCGTTGCCGGAGGGCCGCAAATGGATGATCTCACCAGTCTGCATTCGCATCCTTAAGCCGTCGGTCTCGTCGACTTCGGCAACGGTCCCGAAAGGCGCCAGGAATTGCTGCAATGCATCCCGATCCGCAAGGCGGCGCATCAAGCTGTGCGAGCTTTCCACCGGGAAGTTTTCAAGTCGCTCGCTTGCGCAAACCGGAAGCTTCCAAACCTCGCGCAGCTGCGACAGCGTTTTTCCTGTCGATGCAACCAGACCCAGGACGGCGAGGATCGGGAGTAGGGAATCCCGTGTCGGTAATGCCGTCAGTGTCTTTCCGCGCAGGGAACAATCCGATCCCAGGAGAACGCCGCCATTGGCCTCGAAGCCGACGACGATGCGACCGGCATGGTATGATGCTTCCATCCCTTCGATAACAAAGGGAGATCCGACCTTCGTTCTCACGACCTCAAAACCGAAAGCTTTCGAAATGCCCGAATTGGAGGTCACCGGCGTTACGACGACGTCTGCCCGCAAGAACAAGGCCGTGGCGAGGCCGATCAGGTCGCCGCGAAAGAGATCGCCATTTTCGTCGGCGATAAGCGGACGATCGGCATCGGCATCTGTCGACACGATGGCATCGAGGTCGAATTCCCCAGCCCAACGCTTGAATTTGGCAAGTGTGGTCGGGCTGACGGCTTCGGTGTCAACGGGCACGAAGGTCCCGGATTTCCCGACAGGCGTCACATGAGCGCCAAGGGATTGGAGAATCTCGACCAGCAGATCCGCCGCCACCGAGCTGTGCTGATAAACGCCGACCCTCATGCCGGAAAGGGAGCTGGGCTCCAATATGATCTCGGCGCGCGCGCGATAGGCGGCGATCGCCTGATCATGGCGTGTCGGCAAGGCCGTTCCTGGCGGAGGCGGAGGGCGATAGGCTCCCGATCTTCCGGCGGCGTATTGTGCCATGGCGGCTTCATCGGCCTTGCTGATCTCGCCGTGCGGGCCGTAAAATTTGATACCGTTGCGGTCAGCGGGAATATGCGAACCCGTCACCATAAGTGCCGCTGCGCCATGCTGCTGGCCGTACAGCGCCAAAGCCGGTGTTGGAATAGCGCCGCAATCGATCGGTTGAAGCCCGCTTGCCGCCAGGGCCGCCATGCAGTTGGCGGCAATGGTGGGGCTGCTGTCGCGTAAGTCACGGCCCACCAGCACCATGGCATTTGGCTGAATCCCGCCGGCAGCCAGGCGCCAGGCGAAAGCCTCAGTATAAAGCCCACTTGGGTTCCCGACCAGTTCCGAAGCCAGGCCTCTGAGGCCACTCGATCCAAATTTCATCACTTCGCTTTGGCTGATGAGAGGGAAGGTTGTCATATTGAGGTAGGTTCCCCTGTTAACCGAAAAGCGCTTTGCCGCCCACCCGAGGTTTCCTCGAGAGCTTGAAAAATAGTGCGTCGCGATGAACGAACGGGCAACGGCAGCGCTGTAGAAAGTGCGTCAGACGGCAGCCAATCGCATCGCCTGACCTGCTCCTGGCAACAGCGTGAACCTTAAACCTCCCCGCCGGTTGCGCGATATCCTGGTCGACACTTGATCCCGATCGAACCGTCTGTGAAGAAATCTCTGGCGATGACCTCACGTCCACGCTATGCGGTAGCGACGGCGGGGGCCGAGGATTTGACGCTGAGAACAGGTGGCCGGTGACGGATGGTATTCGATCTGACGCCGCATTAGTGTTGAAGTTCTCACGCCTGGAGTTCAATACTCGCCAATGACTTCCTATGCAGAAGCCGTGTTCGGATTTCGACCGAAGATACGGCGCGTCATCATCATGGTCCAGGACCTGCTCATGGTCCTGGTTGCGGTGGCGCTTAGTCTCGTCCTCTCCCGGTCAGACCTTTCGTTCGATGCATTCTCCTACCAAGGCCTGGTCACCTGGCTCGGGATCGTTCTCATCAGTCACCTGCTGTTCAGATATTGTGGTCTCTACACCACGATCTGGCGCTTTGCCTCGACTCCGGACTTTTTCAACATTCTGAAGAGCTGTGCGATTCTGACGGTCGTGCTCTATGCTCTTTCGTTGATGTTTCGTTTCATCCAGCCCGTGGCTGGCCTCAACGAACGCCAATTCATCGTCTTTTTCCTCGTTTCCTTTACCATCATATCGGCGCCGCGGCTGTTCTACCGATTTCTTCGCGACGGCGCGAGTTGGGGCATCCTTACCCACAGGGTCGACAAAGTGCAGGCCAGGCGGGCGCTGTTCGTCGGTCGGCTTGGTGAGGCCGACCTGATCATTCGCTTCACGCGCACGGCAGAGCCGACCGATTATTCCATTGCCGGCATCATGGCGACCGAGCGTGGCGCACCGTTGGGTACACGGATTCAAGGTGTTCCCGTGGTGGCGTCCCGGCCACGCCTGATCGATGTCCTGGAGGACTACGCCGCCGGCACCAGGAGCATCGACCTGCTTATTTTCGGCAGCGGTGTCGAGCATGAGATCGAGGAATATTCCGAGCTTGTGCGTGTCGCCCGGCATGGCGGCATAACCGTCTTGCAGTTCTCGAGCCTTTCGCAGCTTGGGCAGGAGGGAAAGATCGTTCTCGACGAAGTCGAGATGGAAACGATCCTGCGCCGCCCGACCGTGCCGTCCGATATCGCGCGTATTGGTGCCTTCGTCGACGGCAAGCGCGTCCTGGTGACGGGAGGCGCCGGATCTATCGGCCGCACGCTGGTCAAGCGGTCGCTGGAGCTGGGAGCAGGGGCGGTGCTGGTCGCCGACAATTCCGAGTTCGGCATCTTCCAGTTGAGCCAGTATGTCGACGAAAAGGACCATGATCGCCTGAAGGTGCGCATTGTCGATGTCGCGGACCGGCGTCAGATGACTCGTGTCGTCACGGAATTCAAACCGGACATCATCTTTCATGCCGCGGCTCTGAAGCACGTTCCGCTGCTCGAGGAGAACTGGGAATCAGCTATCCAGACCAATGTTTTCGGTACGCTTGTCTGCGCTGAGGTTGCCGCCAAATGCGGTGTTCCGCAGTTCCTGCTCATATCGAGCGACAAGGCCGTGGATCCGACCTCGGTGCTTGGCATCACAAAGAGAGCCGCCGAGCAACTCGTCAGTTCCTTGCACGAAAGCCACGCAATCGCGCCGGACGGGCGCCGTTCCGGAACCAAATTCATAGCCGTGCGGTTCGGCAACGTGTTTGGCTCCAATGGTTCGGTGGCGACCATCTTCCAGGCACAAATCGAAGCCGGCGGCCCGGTCACGATTACCGATCGACGCATGACCCGTTATTTCATGACGGTGGCGGAAGCCGTCGACCTCGTCATCATGGCGGCCGCCGACGCCCAGTCGCGTAACGGCAAGGACGACTATGCCATCTATATGCTGGACATGGGCAAACCCGTGCCGATTCTCGAAGTCGCGGAAACCATGATCCGCATGGCCGGCAAGACGCCCTATGCGGATATCCCGATCCGCTTCACCGGTATCAGACCCGGCGAGAAGCTGCATGAGACGCTCCAGGGCGCCAATGAAGAGATCATCACGCTCGACATCGCCAAGATCTTCGGTCTCAGGACCGATGTGGTGGCGTGGCCTAGGGTTCAGGCCTCGCTGGCCGCGTTGCAGGCGGCAATGAAGAGCCAGGACAAGGCTTCCGCCCTTGCCGTGTTGGCGCAACTCCATCTGCCGGAGACGCCAGCGCCCGACACGCGGCAGGAAACTGGTCCGAGAACGGTCGGGCAAGCAGGTTAGATACGTTGCAGCTGACGGTTGAATGGCGGGATTTTGCCTGGATATCGATTCCGCGGCCGGCGGTGTCGGAGCAATTTCCGCCGGGAAAGCGCTTCTGGCTTTTGCTGGGGAAACCGTTTCACACTCTTCCTGGAATGGCTCTAGTGATCAGGGGATGGCCGTGAAGGGACTGAAGCGCGCCTTCGATCTCGTCGCGGCAGTCTTGCTGTTGTTGGTGACATCCCCTGTTCTATTGCTCTGCATGCTTGCGGTGCGGGCATCGTCGCCCGGTCCGGTGATTTTTTCACAGACGCGGGTCGGCCGCGATGGTGTGTTGTTTCGCTGCCACAAATTGCGGACGATGTATCAGGGAACGCCGTCCTTGCCCTCGCACGAGGCGCCAGCAAATGCCGTGACCGCGGTCGGAAGGACCTTGCGGAAGTTCAAGCTCGATGAGCTGCCGCAATTCTGGAATGTTCTTCGGGGCGAGATGAGCCTGGTCGGGCCGCGCCCTTGCCTGCCGACACAGACGGAACTGATCGAGCGCCGCCGGCAGCTGGGGGTTTTGGCGGCACGACCGGGCATTACCGGCATGGCCCAGATCAGGGGCATCGACATGTCCAACCCGCAGCTTCTGGCCGAAACGGATGCCGCCTATCTCAGGACGGCGTCGTTCTCGCTCGACCTTCGCATCCTATTTGGAACGCTCTATCGCCACGGGGGCGATTGAGCGTCTCCGAGCCGCGCTATTTCGGCCAGCCGCTCCAGCGTCCCGGTTTCCGGCAGCCAGCCTTCGGATACGAGCAGGGAAGGGTCGCATATCTGTGTCGCGGTCAGGCTGTCCCAGGACGCCCGCTTGCCCAAGAGGATCGCGGCTGCACGCAACGGCTTGGCGTGCATGGCCACAAGGCGCCTCGGCCGTCCGAAACCGTCGCGAAAGGCGCCGACAATGTCGGCGATCGAAACCGGCGGCACATCGCTGGCGACATAGATCGATCGCAGCCGCCCCGAAAGGCTGAGAAGATGCCATACCGCGCCTGCCGTCGATTGCGATGACAGCAGCGAGCGGGTTCCCGTCAGGGCACCTCTCGGCAGCGGCAGGCCCGTATCGGCCAGGCGCATCAGCGCCGCCAGGTTTCCTTTCATGCCGGCCCCGTAGACTGGGGGCAGTCGCAATACGGTGGCGTCGGAACGGCCATGCGACGCATAGGCGTCCAGCACCCCGATCTCTGCTTCGCGCTTCGAGCGCCCATAGGCGCATTGCGGATGGGGGATCGTGTCCTCGTCGATCGTTGCGCTGACGCGCGCGCCGATCACGGCCCGGATCGAGGAGAGCAGGATGAACCGTCCACTTGCCTGTTCGGCCACAGCCTGCGCCAGCCTTGCGCTCAATTCCGCATTGGCCGCCCGAAAATCGGCTTCGGTGGCGTTGCCTTCATCATTGTTCAGACCCGCGCAATGAACGACATCGGTAACCCCCCTGGCAAGCGCCAGGAAGGCAGCCGCCGGCGCATCGACATCGGGCATCTGCATGGCATCATGTCCCGGACCAAGCCTCTCCGGGTAGCGGGACGCGAGGCGGAGCTCGGTGCCCGCCTCGCGAAGCCGATGCACCACCTGACGACCGATGAAGCCTGTCGCGCCTGTGACCAGGACTTTCATTGGTCTTGCCCCGAACGGCTATTGAGTGAAGCGAAGCGCCCGATGTTCCATCCCTGGAAGAAGGGCGTCTTCCGTCACCGGCGGAAGCACGCGCTCTTCCATCTCGGGCGGAAACGCCTGGTCTTGCGGCAACGGAGCCTGACGGCCCGAGGCGAGATACGTTCCCGACACCAGGAAGACCATCAGCACCGAGTCCAGAATGTCGTGGCCAATCAGGATGCCTGTCATCCCGGACGTGAGATAGGTGATCACCACGATGACAATCATCGTAGCGCCAAAACGCTCGATCGGATCGGTGCTATTTCGCAAAACCACGGCTGCATTCCTGGCGGCAACGACGAAGATCGCCGCCAGCGTCAAGGCGCCCAGAAGTCCTGCCTGCACCAGGGCGGTCAGGAAGCCGTTGTGGAAATGATTGAAGCCTGCATCCATCCCGAACTGATCGTGGAAGCCCTGTTTTATCAAGGCCTGGGTGGCACCCACTCCATGTCCGAACAGCGGCATCTCACGAAACGCTTTCAGACCAATGTCCCACACGGCCAATCGCAATCCTATAGCCGTCGTGTGGTCACCCTTGAGGGCGAGCGCGTCCAAGTCGGAACGCAGAAAGTCGACACGCCCGGATATGGTCTGGAAGCCGACAGCAGCGATCACGGCGCCGGCCGCCAGCAACAGCACCAGCAGGCGAATGGCGTTCCTTCCCTTGAGCCTATGCTGGTTGATCAGCAGAACGGCGATACCGGCAATCAGCAGTGCCAGCCAGACAATTCGGGTGCCGGAGTAGATGATGGCGATCGTCCCGCCAATTGCCGCACAAATGAGGGCGATCCTGTGTCTCTCTGTATCGGACAGAGCGCCTGCCACGCAGACCACCACGGCAAGGCAGAGGACCTCCGCGAACACAATTGCATTCCCGGCCCCACCCTCGGCGCGGATACCAAGCCAATGTTGTTGGAAGACCGCCAGAAGCAGCGCGACAAAACAGGCCGCCATGCTGCTCAGCACGATGATACGGACAAGCGTTGTCTTCTGCGTAATGCTCCAGGTCGAATAGGAGATGGGGAAAAACAGGAAGGTGACAAGCGGGATCAGGTGCAATGCATCCCTGGCGATCGCGTGGTTGACGATGGACGCCACCAGATTGGCCGCGCAATAGGCATAGATCGCGATCGTCATCGCCATCATCGCCGGGTCGATATTGAAGCGCCTTTTCCTGAGAGCGAGCAACAGGACGGACCACAGAGCGCCGCCATTGAACACGAAGCTGACCACCGATCCCAAAACCGGTGGAAAAAAGAAGCAAAGAATGGAGAAGTAGATATTGATCCGCGAAGGCGTGAGTTGCTGTCTTGCAGACGAAAGACCGGTCAAGTTTCGGGCCCGCTATTCTCGAGTAGCTCTATGCGGCACATCCTGTTCGGCGGAACCGAATGTGCTCGCGTTGAAATTTGCCCATGCCTGATAACGCATCTTGCCCGCTTCCGGAGGTTGTATAGCGGCTGGGCTGTCTTTTCGATAGTGCGGTGGAGCTTGTCGTCACCTAAAATCGGCGGCCGGTGCCCGACGATTGGGAATGGGCTCAAGCAGCGTCTGTCGTCATGGTCTGCCGAGCAATTTTTTCCCGGCCTTTTCCCGGCTGCAGGCATTGCGAACAGAAATTTCCGGGTTTTGGCGAAAGCATGGAAAAATCATTCCCGAACTGACTGCTGCCGGGCTCGTCTTGCATTGTTTTGCCGTGCGCCGATCTGCTAGAACGCCCGCACGAAACACTTTGTCCAGAAGCGACGCTTGAACCGGGCACAAAGCTCGATGATTTGACGCAAGGACTTCTGTCGCAAGGCACGAGAGAACGCTCACAGTCTATGATAACAGCGCTTACGCATCTGCAGCGGCTTGAAGCCGAGTCCATCCACATTTTCCGAGAGGTTGCGGCCGCCTTTGCCAAGCCGGTCATGCTCTATTCGGTCGGCAAGGATTCATCCGTGCTGATGCATCTGGCAATGAAGGCGTTCTATCCCGCCAAGCCGCCTTTCCCGTTTCTTCATGTCGACACGACCTGGAAGTTCCGCGAGATGATCGCTTTCCGCGATCAGATGGCGCAAAAACACGGCTTCGACCTTTTGGTGCATGTCAATGAAGACGGTGTGCGCGACAACATCAATCCGTTCGACCACGGCTCGAACACCCACACCCACGTGATGAAGACGGTGGCGCTGCGCCAGGCGCTCGACAAATACGGTTTCGATGCCGCCTTTGGCGGCGCCCGCCGCGACGAGGAGAAGTCGCGCGCCAAGGAGCGCATATTCTCGTTCCGCAATGCCCAACATGTCTGGGATCCGAAGAACCAGCGTCCCGAAATGTGGAAGATCTTCAACACCCGCATCGCATCGGGTGAATCGATCCGCGTTTTCCCGCTGTCGAACTGGACCGAGCTCGATATCTGGCAGTACATCCTGCAGGAGAACATTCCGATCGTGCCGCTCTATTTCGCCAAGGAACGGCCGGTGGTGGAGCGTGACGGGATGCTGATCCTCAAGGACGACGACCGCATGAAACTGCGCCCCGGCGAGACAGTGGAGAACCGCTTGGTGCGGTTCCGCACTTTGGGCTGCTATCCGCTCACCGGCGCCATCGAATCCGATGCCGACACGCTCGAAGCCATCGTCGGCGAGATGCTGACCGCGCGCACATCCGAGCGGCAGGGCCGCCTGATCGACCGTGACGAAGCCGGCTCGATGGAAAAGAAGAAGCGCGAGGGGTATTTCTGACCATGCGTCACATCATGGCAAAAAGCCTCGCCCCCACCGACAGCATCCGCGACTACCTGGCCGCGCAGGAAAAGAAGTCGCTGCTGCGCTTCCTGACCTGCGGTTCGGTCGACGACGGCAAGTCGACGCTGATCGGCCGCCTTTTGTCCGACACCAAGCAGATTTTCGAGGATCAGCTTGCCGCGCTCGAACGCGATTCGCGCAAGCACGGCACCACCGGCGATGACATCGATTTCGCGCTGCTGGTCGATGGTCTCGAGGCCGAGCGCGAGCAAGGCATCACCATCGACGTCGCCTACCGCTTCTTCGCCACGCCGAAGCGCAAGTTCATCGTCGCCGACACGCCCGGCCATGAACAATACACGCGCAACATGGCGACAGGCGCCTCGACCGCCGATCTGGCGATCGTGCTGATCGATGCGAGGCAAGGGGTGCTGCGCCAGACGAGGCGTCATTCGATCATCGCCTCGCTGCTCGGCATCCGCCACATCGTGCTGGCCGTCAACAAGATCGATCTCGTCGATTTCGACCAGGCGGTCTTCGACCGGATCGTCAAAGACTACGGCCAATTCTCGCGCGATCTCGGCTTCCAGACCATCGTGCCGATCCCGATGTCGGCCCGCTACGGCGACAATGTCAGCGGCCGCTCCGACAACATGCAGTGGTATTCCGGCCCGACGCTGATCGAGCACCTCGAGAGCGTTTCGGTCGAAGAGGCTGCCGTCGAGCAGCCGTTCCGATTTCCGGTGCAGTACGTCAATCGCCCAAATCTCGATTTCCGCGGCTTTGCCGGCACGATCGCGTCCGGCGCCATCGTGCAAGGCGACGAGGTCGTCGTCGCCAAATCCGGCAAGTCCTCGCATGTCAAACGCATTGTCGCTCATGGCGGCGATCTCAAACAGGCGGTGGCCGGCCAGGCCATCACGCTTGTTCTCGACGACGAGGTGGAGGTCTCCAGAGGCAATATGCTGGTTTCGCCGGCCGCCAGGCCGCAGGTCGCCGATCAGTTCGCAGCCAACATCGTCTGGTTTGATGAGCATGCGCTGCTGCCGGGCCGCTCCTACATCCTGCGCACCGAAACCGACCAGACCAGCGCCACCGTCACCGACCTGAAATACCGCATCAACGTCAACGACTTCGCCCATGAGGCGGCCAAGTCGCTTGAAATGAACGAAGTCGGCATCTGCAACATCTCGACACGGGCGCCGATCGCCTTCGATCCCTTCGCCGAGAACCGGACCACAGGCGCCTTCATCCTGATCGACCGCATCTCGAACGCCACCGTCGGCGCGGGCATGATCGTGCACTCGCTGCGTCGTGCCGAGAACATCCACTGGCAATCGCTCGATGTCGGCAAGCGCGTGCGCGCCGACATGAAGAACCAGCGCCCTGCCGTGTTCTGGTTCACCGGGCTTTCCGGCTCCGGCAAGTCGACCATCGCCAACCTGTTCGAGAAGAAGCTGTTCGCCACCGGCCGGCACACCTATATTCTGGACGGCGACAATGTCCGTCACGGTCTCAACCGCGATCTCGGCTTCACCGATGCCGACCGCGTCGAGAACATCCGCCGGGTCGCTGAAGTGGCCAAGCTGATGGCCGATGCCGGGTTGATCGTCATTGTCTCGTTCATTTCGCCGTTCAGCGCCGAACGGCGCGTGGCGCGCGAATTGATGGCCGATGGCGAGTTCATCGAGGTGTTTGTCGACACGCCCTTCGAGGAATGCGCCAGGCGTGATCCGAAGGGGCTTTATGCGCGCGCGCTGAATGGCGAGATCAAGAATTTCACCGGCGTGGATTCACCTTACGAAGCACCGGAAAACCCGGAGATCCATCTGAAGACGCTCGGCAAATCGGCGGAAGAGATGGTAGATGCCCTGGAACATTGGCTGAATGAGCGCGACATTGCCGAAGACCAATATGAAAGTGGCGGCGGTATCTGACGATAGGTCGATGCTCGACATCTTCGAGCGGCTGGCCCTGGCAGCTGGACGTGAGGTGATGCGCGTCTTCCACGCCGGCTGCGCCGTCGACCGGAAATCGGACGCCTCGCCGGTGACTGAGGCGGACCGCGAGAGCGAGAAGATCATCCTCTCCGGCCTGCGCGCGGCATTTCCCGACATTCCCTGCGTGGCCGAAGAGGAAGCGGCGGCTGGAATCATGCCGACCGATCTCGGCGAGGCCTTTTTCCTTATTGACCCGCTCGACGGCACCAAGGAATTCGTCAATCGCCGCACCGACTTCACCGTCAACATCGCGCTTGTCCGCCATGGCGTGCCGGAAGTCGGCGTCGTCTTCGCGCCTTGCACCGGCCGCTTCTTTTCGGGACGGCCGGGCAGCGCGGAAGCCCTGGAAATCGATGACGACTATCAGATCATCGGCCGCCGGCCGATTTCGGTGAGGGCGGCCGCGTCACCGCTGGCCGTGGTTGCCAGCCGCTCCCACAACACGCCGGAAACCGAAGCCTATATTCGCGACCTCGGCGCCGCCGAGATCGTTTCCGTTGGGTCGTCCTTGAAATTCTGCCTTCTTGCCAGCGCCGAGGCGGATGTCTATCCGCGCTTTGGACGCACCATGGAATGGGACACCGCGGCGGGCGACGCGGTGCTGCGCGCGGCTGGCGGTACGACACGCACGCTGGACGGCAAGCCCTTGGCTTACGGCAAACGCGACCAGGCCGACGACGAGGATTTCGCCAATCCGCATTTCATCGCCAGCGGCAGGGCAGGAGCGAGCCCCGCCTGAGAGTCGCTGCCTACTACTCGGCTGCGGCCTGCGCCGAGTTCGAGCCGATATAGTTGCGGATCGTCTCGATGATCCGGTCCTGGTCGGCTTCGCTGAGATAGGGGTGCATCGGCAGGCACAGGATGCGCTTCGGCAGCTCCTCCGAGACGGCAAGACCGGTCGGCGTGCGTGGGTAGTCGCTATAGGCGACCTGCGCATGCAGCGGCTTGACGTAGTAGATGACGGACGGAATGCCCTTTTCGCTCAGATGCGCCTTCAGGCCGTCGCGCTTGGGCGTCTCGATGGCGTACTGCGCCCAGGCCGAACGGCTGCCATCGAGGTTGCGGGCTGCGGTGACCATGTCGCCCAGCCCTTCGGCATAGCGGTTTGCCACCACCTGGCGCGCCACCATCTCGTCTTCGAGAATGGCGAGCTTTTCGATGAGGATCGCCGCCTGCAGCGTGTCGAGCCGCGAATTGATGCCGACGCGGATGTTGTCGTACTGCGTCTCGCCCTTGCCGTGGAAGGCAAAGGAACGCAGCTTGTCGGCCATCTCGTCGTCGTTGGTGAACATCGCGCCGCCATCGCCATAGCAGCCAAGCGGCTTGGCGGGATAGAAGCTGGTCGAGCCGACATGGCCGAACGCACCGCACATCTTGCCGTCAAGCGACCCACCCATCGACTGGGCGGCGTCCTCGATCACCAACAGCCCTTCGCGGTTGGCGATCGCCATGATCGCATCGTAATCGGCGGCGAGGCCGAACAGGTCGACCGGGATAATCGCCTTCGGCTTCAGCCGGCCTTCCTTCTTGATCATGGCGATGGCCGCCTCGAGGCTGGCGATGTCGATGTTGTAGGTCACCGGATCGACATCGACGAAGACAGGTTGCGCCTTGGCCAGTGCCACCACTTCGGCGGTGGCGGCGAAAGTGAAGCTCGGCACGAACACGGCATCGCCCGGGCCGATCCCGGCGGCAAACAGCGGCAGCAGCAGCGCATCGGTGCCGTTGGCGCAGGCCACGACATGTTTGGTGCCGATATAGGCAGCAAGCTTCTTCTCGAACTCCGCGACCTGCGGGCCCAGGATGTAACGGCCGTCCTCGACGACATGGTCGATCGCGGCCTTCAGCCGGTCGCGGATGCGTTCGCGCTGTGCGCTAAGATCGATGAACTGCATGTCAGCCTCAAAAACGATTTTTAACCGGGCGGTCTGGCCAAATAACGGCCCGCTGGTACCAGAGTTGCGCTTGCCGAGAAAGCCGGACAGCCAGGGCCGCCAATTGCCTGGGTATCGCAGTCTGTTACCGCCGATTTCCGGCGTATCTTCACAAGATGCCGGAAATCCGGGCTTCGTCGGGCGCAATTGCGCCTATATAGTCCCGCTGGGCGGCCCCGCGAAACATAAAGTGATCGGCTGGCTCAACTTAAATTGAGCGTTACTCAGGCGATTTCATGCCGCCATGGCGGATTGGCGCCCGCGCGCGACACGGTCACCGCCGCTGCCTTGGCACCAAGCGCCAATGCCTTGCGAATGGCGTCTTGCGGAAGGCCGCCGATGGCCGCCTTCGTCAACAGGCCCTGTTCATGCAGCGAGGCAAGGATGCCGGCGTTGAACGTATCGCCCGCGCCGACCGTGTCGACCACCTCGACCTTTTCCGGCATCACGGTGACGGTGTGGTCTTTGGTGTAACCGACGGCACCTTCGCTGCCATGGGTCACGACGATCAGCTTGGGTCCGCGGTCGAGCCAGTTGCGGATGACATCCTCGTGCGAGCCGGCTTCGCCGAACCATTGGAGGTCTTCGTCCGACAGTTTCACGATGTCGGCCATCGCCATCATCTCGCGGATGCGCCTGAGGTGCTTGGCCTTGTCCGGGATGAAGTTCGGCCTGATGTTGGGGTCGAGCATCATGATGCGGCTTGCATGCTCGCGCCGCATGAACTCTTCATAGGCGCCGCCGGCGGGCTCCGAGATCAGGCTGATGGCGCCGAACAGCATGGCCTCGATCTCGTTGCCGAGCGACGGCAGGTCGTCGATCGTCAGCATGCGCCCCGCGGTGTTCTCGTCGTAGAACGTGTAGGTCGCCTGGCCATTGGTGAGCCGCACGAAGGCGAGCGTGGTCGGCCTGGGCGAGGTGTGCGCATAGGTTGAGCTGACCTTGCTCGCTCCGAGCGCGTCCCTGAACTGGCCGCCGAAAAGATCCGACGACAGGCCCGAAAAGAAGCCGGCCGGCGCGCCCAATCGGCCCAGCGCGATCGCCGTGTTGAACACCGCCCCGCCGACATAGGGGGCAAAGGCAGGCTCGCCCTGCGTCGTGATGCGCGGCAGCATGTCGATCAGGGCTTCGCCGCAGCAAAGGATCATGGCGTCTTGGTCTCCGGCGGATAGATCACGCCCTTGCGGATGATGATGTTGGCGTAAAGCCTGGGCTCGCTTGTCGCGACAATGGCATGCGCCGACTTGACCCGTGCATAGAAGTCGGCGCCGGCCAGTGCAACCACCTTGCGGCCCGGTGCGTGCTTGGCGCAGATCGCCTCGATCTCGTGATGGACTGGATCGGCAATCGAGGGATTGCCTTTGACCGAGGCGCGAAACAGGGCTTCCGGAACGGCGTCGTCGACCGGCAGCACGCTCAGGATCGCATCGAGCACGGGAATGAGATGATGACCATCGGCCCGGATCAGGCGCTTTGCCTGCTCCTCGGCCGGATAGTTACCGTCGACCAGGGCGATCTCATCGCCATGGCCCATGGCGCGCAGTGTCGCCAGAAGGTCCGGACCGAGCAGCGCCGGGATTCCGATAAGCATTCAGGCGCTCCTGGAAATGGTCGTCGAGCCGATCAGGAAGCGCTCGGAAAGCGGCAGGCTGGCGCCGCCGAGCGCCCGGGCATGAATGCCGACGGTCCCCTCGCGAACGGCGGGAAGTTTCAGACCTTCGCCGTCGATTGTCGCAATGGCCGCGATGATGGCATCGACCAGCCTGCGGCGCACCGCCTGCGGCATCCAGCCGTCGACCACCGCCGCCTCGAAATCGATGACCGAGGACGCCGCGACGATGGCATAGGCGAGCGCCTGTGAAGCGCTGGCGATCCAGTCGGCGAGTTCGGGACCGATCTCGCCCCAGTCCTCGGGCGAGGTCCATAGATGCGAGGCCTCGACGCCGCGGGCATTGAGCGCTTTTTCCAGCATGGCGATCGACGCCACGTCGATCAGCTGGGTAGGTTTGCCGTCTGGTCCGGGCACCGGCATGGAGCCGAGCGCGCCTGCATTGCCGGTTGGCCCGCCGAACAGCCGGCCGTTGAGCACGATGCCGCCGCCGGCGAAGGCGCCGATATAGAAATAGACGAAGTCACGCGCGCCGCCTGCTTGGCCGAAGACGAGCTCGGCGCCGCAGGCCGAGGTGGCGTCGTTCTGCAGATAGACCGGAAAATCGCATTGCGACTGGATATCGGCCCTGATGTCGCGGTGGCGCCATTCGTCCATGACATCGCGCGGCGCACCGGCGGTGTCGGCCCAGTTCCACAGTTCGAACGGCATGGCGATGCCGAGCCCGGCGATGCGCTTGTCCTGTGCCGGTGTCAGTTCGCCGCGCATCTTCTTCATGCCTGAACTGACGAATTCAACCGTCTCGCGCGGCGCCGGATAGCGATAGGAGTGCTGTAGCATCGAGCGCACGTGCCCAAGAAAATCGATCAGCACCAGTTCCGCGCTGCGGCGGCCGATCTTGAGGCCGATGAAGAAGGCGCCCTCGGGATTGAGCGCCATAGGTATGGAGGGCTGGCCGATCTTGCCGCGCAGCGGCGCCTGGCGCACGAGCAGGCCTTCTTCCTCGAGTTCGCGCATAATGACCGAAACCGTCTGCGCCGAAAGTCCAGTCATGCGGGCGATGTCGGATTTCGCCAGGCTGCCTTGCTGGCGCACCAGCGAGAGCACCAGCCGCTCGTTGTGATCGCGCATGCCGCTCTGGTTGGTGCCGCGGTGAATCAGGCTGTCATTCGCTTCGGGCGAACCGTGCCTCGCAGTGGCGGTCTCCACCCTGTTCCTCCCATCGTTTCCCCTCAATGCTTTTGGGCCAGAATGAGTGAACGACGCAAGGCTGTCAATAATAAATAAGAGTGATTTAATTATTGACAGCGGCTGCGGTCTGGTGTCTGTTGAGGCGGCGTCCACGCTGGGAGAATTTCGTAGGATGCGCCGTAGATGCCGGTTGGTCGGCATCCGGAATGGTTCCACTGGGAGGAAGATCGTGACCAATACAAAATTGTTGAAATCGACCGTGTTTGCCGCGGCTGCCCTGGGTCTGATGGCGTTTGCGTCGTCCGCCTCCGCGGCCGGCGTCGGCGCTTGCCTGATCACCAAGACCGACACCAATCCGTTCTTCGTCAAGATGAAGGAAGGCGCGACCGCAAAGGCCAAGGAACTCGGCGTCGACCTCAAGACCTATGCCGGCAAGATCGACGGCGATAGCGAAAGCCAGGTGGCGGCGATCGAAAGCTGCATTGCCGACGGCGCCAAGGGCATCCTGATCACTGCATCCGACACCAAGGGCATCGTGCCGACCGTGAAGAAGGCGCGTGACGCCGGCCTGCTGGTGATCGCGCTCGACACGCCGCTCGACCCGATCGACGCGGCCGACGCGACCTTCGCCACCGACAATCTCGAGGCCGGCAAGCTGATCGGTGCCTGGGCCGCCGCGACGCTCGGCGACAAGGCCAAGGACGCCAAGATCGGCTTCCTCGACCTGACGCCGTCGCAGCCGACCGTGGACGTGCTGCGCGACCAAGGCTTCATGATGGGCTACGGCATCGACGTGAAGGATCCTAACAAGATCGGCGACGAAACCGATCCGCGCATCGTCGGCCACGACGTCACCAACGGCAACGAGGAGGGCGGCCGCAAGGCGATGGAGAACCTTCTGCAGAAGGACAACACCATCAACGTCATCCACACTATCAACGAGCCCGCCGCAGTCGGCGCCTACCAGGCGCTCAAGGCTGTCGGCCTTGAAAAGCAGGTGCTGATCGTCTCCGTCGACGGCGGCTGCCCCGGCGTGAAGTCGGTGACGGAAGGTGTCATCGGCGCGACGTCGCAGCAGTACCCGCTGCAGATGGCGGCGCTCGGCATTGAGGCGATCGCCGCCTTCGCCAAGGATGGAACCAAGCCGAAGCCGACCGAAGGCAAGAATTTCTTCGACACCGGCGTCAACCTGGTGACCGACAAGCCGGCCAAGGGCGTAAAGTCCATCGACACCAAGGAAGGCCTCGCCAAGTGCTGGGGCTGATGCTGGTCTGACCGGCACTTACAGAACTCGATCGGTCGGGGCTTGATCCCCGGCCGCTTCGGGTGGACGATGGGTCGCGTGACCGCGAACAATCCCGGCGAAAGACCGGAAAGGCGTGGACGGGCGTCGGCGCTAGGCTGACCCCTCACGGGGAGGAAACATGGCTCAAGCTCAGGAATTCGAGAAGGTTCTCTCGGGCAGCGACACCAGCGTTGCCGCGTTCGACGAACACAAATCCGCAGTCAGGCGCGTCCAGCACTTCCTGCATTCGACGCCGGCGGCGGTGCCGCTGATCGTCCTGGTCCTGTCGATCATCATCTTCGGCATCACCATTGGGGGGCGCTTCTTCTCGTCCTACACGCTGACGCTGATCCTGCAGCAGATCGCCATCGTCGGCATTCTGGGTGCTGCGCAGACACTGGTCATCCTGACCGCCGGCATCGACCTGTCGATCGGCGTCATCATGGTGATCTCAGCCGTGATCATGGGCAATTGCGCCGTCAGCTACGGCTTGCCGAGCGTGGTGGCCGTGGCGCTCGGGCTTGCCGCCGGTGCTGCCTGCGGGCTGCTCAACGGGTTGCTGGTCGCCTACATGAAGCTGCCGCCTTTCATCGTGACGTTGGGCACGTGGAACATCGTCATGGCCACGAACTTCATCTATTCGGCCAATGAAACGATCCGTGACACCGACGTCGATACCCAGGCGCCGCTGCTGCATCTTTTCGCCCTGAGCTTCAAGGTCGGTACCGCGGTGCTGACGCTCGGCGTCATCGCCATGGTCGCGCTGGTGCTGCTGCTTTGGTACGTCCTCAACCACACCGCCTGGGGCCGCCATGTCTACGCTGTCGGCGACGACCAGGAGGCGGCCAAGCTGTCGGGCATCCAGACCAAGAAGGTGCTGGTGACGGTCTACACCCTTGCCGGGCTGATCGCCGCTTTCGCCGCCTGGGTCTCCATCGGCCGCAACGGTTCGATCTCGCCGTCGGCGGCCGTCACCGACTACAATCTGCAGGCGATCACCGCGACGGTGATCGGCGGTATTTCCCTGTTCGGCGGGCGCGGCTCGATCCTGGGCACGCTGTTTGGCGCGATGATCGTCGGCGTCGTCTCCATGGGCCTCAACATGCTGGGCGCCGACCCGCAGTGGAAAGTGCTGCTCACCGGTGTGTTGATCATCGGCGCCGTGGCGGTCGACCAATGGATCAGAAAGGTTTCGGCATGACCCAGGACCCCATTCTCACCGCGCGTGGCCTGGTCAAGCGCTATGGCCGCGTCACCGCCCTCGACAATGCCGACTTCGACCTCTACCCCGGCGAAATCCTCGCCGTCATCGGCGACAACGGCGCCGGCAAGTCGTCGCTCATCAAGGCGATTTCAGGCGCTGTCGTGCCCGACGAAGGCGAAATCCAGCTTGAAGGCAAGACCGTTGCCTTCAAGTCGCCGATGGAGGCCCGCGAAGCCGGTATCGAGACCGTCTACCAGAACCTCGCTCTGTCGCCGGCACTGTCGATCGCCGACAACATGTTCCTCGGCCGCGAGATCCGCAAACCCGGCTTCCTTGGCCAATGGCTGCGTATGCTCGACCGTCCGGCGATGGAAAAGCGCGCTCGCGACAAGCTCACCGAACTCGGCCTGATGACCATCCAGAACATCGGCCAGGCGGTGGAAACGCTCTCGGGCGGCCAGCGCCAGGGTGTCGCGGTGGCGCGCGCCGCTGCCTTCGGCAGCCGCGTGGTGATCATGGACGAGCCGACGGCAGCCCTTGGCGTCAAGGAGAGCCGCCGTGTGCTCGAACTGATCCTTGACGTGAAGAAGCGCGGCCTGCCGATCGTGCTGATCTCGCACAACATGCCGCATGTCTTCGAGGTGGCCGACCGCGTCCATATTCATCGCCTCGGCCGTCGCCTCGCCGTCATCGATCCCAAGCAATATACGATGTCCGACGCCGTCGCCTTCATGACCGGCGCCAAGGCGCCTCCGGAGGCAGCACTGGCCGCCTGATTGTCAAATTGCCGCAGGGTAAGCCGGCGCACGTCCATCTAAATCGATTGAATATATGTTGCGATGCGGTAACATGGGCTGGGATGAATGGTGAAAGCCGGTATGATCGTTGCAACCGCACGAGAGGCAGCATGACGCGCGCAATGACATCCGAAACCCTTCCGCCACTGCTCGAAAATCCTGATCCGAAGACGCTCGCAAGGGAAGTCTTGGTGGCCCTCAAATACCGGGTCGGCAAGGACACCACCGTCGCGACCCAGTACGACTGGCTGACGGCCTCGATCAAGGTCGTGCGTGACCGCATCGTCGATCGCTGGATGCAGGCAACCAAAGAGGCCTATGACCAGCAGGAAAAGCGCGTCTACTACTTGTCGCTGGAGTTCCTCATCGGCCGCCTGATGCGCGACGCCTTCTCCAATCTTGGCCTGATGGCCAATATGCGCGAGGCGCTGTCGTCGCTCGGCGTCGACCTCGATCTCATCGCGGCGCTGGAACCCGACGCGGCGCTCGGCAATGGCGGCCTTGGCCGGCTTGCCGCCTGCTTCATGGAAAGCATGGCGACCGTCGACATTCCCGCGCATGGCTACGGCATCCGCTACGCCAATGGCATGTTCCGCCAGGAGATTCACGACGGCTGGCAGGTGGAACTGCCCGAGACCTGGCTCGATCACGGCAACCCCTGGGAGTTCGAACGGCGCGAACGCTCCTTCGAAGTCGGCTTCGGCGGTTCGGTGGAGTCCATCACGTCAAAGGACGGCCGGCTCGAGCGTCACGTCTGGAAGCCGACGGAACATGTCCTGGCTGTCGCCTACGACACGCCTGTCGTCGGCTGGCGGGGTAACCGCGTCAACACGCTGCGGCTGTGGTCGGGCATGCCGGTCGATCCGATACTGCTCGACAAGTTCAATGCCGGCGACCACATCGGCGCGCTCGCCGAAAGCAACAAGGCGGACGCGTTGTCGCGCGTGCTTTACCCCGCAGATTCCCACGTGGCCGGGCAGGAGCTCAGGTTGCGGCAGGAGTATTTCTTTTCGACCGCTTCGCTGCAGGACATTTTGCAACGCCATCTCAGCCAGTATGGCGACCTGAAGTCGCTGCCCGACAAGGCGGCGATCCACTTGAACGATACCCATCCGGCGATTGCCGTGCCGGAGCTGATGCGGCTGTTGATGGATGTCCACGGCATGGACTTCGATCTCGCATGGGACATCACCAAACGCACCTTCGGCTACACCAACCACACGCTTCTTCCCGAAGCGCTGGAAAGCTGGCCGGTGCCGCTGTTCGAGCGGCTCTTGCCGCGCCATATGCAGATCGTCTACGCCATCAACGCGCAGGTGCTTCTGGAGGCTCGCGCCACCGACCAGTTCTCGGACGATCAGATCAGCCGCATTTCGCTGATCCAGGAAAATGGCGACCGCCGCGTGCGCATGGGCAATCTGGCCTTTGTCGGCTCTCATTCGATCAACGGTGTCTCGGCACTGCATACCGAGCTGATGAAGGAAACGGTGTTTGCCGACCTGCACAAGCTCTATCCCGATCGCATCAACAACAAGACCAACGGCATCACGCCGCGGCGTTGGCTGATCCAGTGCAACCCCGGCCTGACCTCGCTCGCCCGCGAGGCGATCGGTGACCGTTTTCTCGACGACATCGACGCCATCAAAGGGCTCGACGGCTTTGCCGATGACAGCGCGTTCCGGGAGAAGTTCGCGGGCGTCAAGCGCCAGAACAAGGCGCGGCTGGCCAATCTCGTCGCCGACCGGCTCGGCATCAAGGTCGACCCGTCGGCGCTGTTCGACATTCAGGTCAAGCGCATCCACGAATACAAGCGCCAGCTTCTGAACATCCTCGAGGCGATCGCGCTCTACGACCAGATCCGCTCGCATCCCGAGCGCGACTGGATGCCGCGCGTAAAATTCTTCGGCGGCAAGGCGGCGCCCAGCTACCACAACGCCAAGCTGATCATCAAACTCGCCAATGATGTCGCCAGGGTCATCAACCGTGACCCGGCGGTGCGCGGCTTGCTGAAGGTGGTGTTCGTGCCGAACTACAATGTCAGCCTGGCCGAAGTCATGATGCCGGCGGCCGACCTGTCCGAGCAGATCTCGACCGCGGGCATGGAAGCGTCGGGTACCGGCAACATGAAGTTCGCGCTCAACGGCGCGCTGACCATCGGCACGCTCGACGGCGCCAATGTCGAGATCAAGGAATGTGTCGGCGACGACAACATCTTCATCTTCGGCCTGACCACGGCCGAAGTCGCCGAGCGGCGCAACAATGGCTACAACCCGCGTGCCGTGATCGAGGGCTCGCCCGAACTGTCGCAGGCGGTCTCGGCCGTTTCCTCGGGCGTCTTTTCGCCTGATGACCCGGACCGTTACCGCGACCTCATCAACGGCCTCTACACCAGCGACTGGTTCATGGTCGCCGCCGATTTCGACGCCTACGCCGCCGCCCAGCGTGATGTCGACGCTGTCTGGCGCAACAGCCCGGACTGGTATGCCAGAGCAATCCGCAACGTCGCGCGCGTCGGCTGGTTCTCGTCCGATCGCACCATCCGCCAATACGCGAAAGAAATCTGGAACGTGCCTGCCTGATGTGATTGCATGAGGCCACGAACAATGTGGTCCCGGTGATTTGGGTTGAATGCCAACTCACATCACCAGAAATAGACACCTGGTGCCCTGGGAGGGACACTGCCCGATGAGGAAGCCGCGCGTGACCGCTGCGACAAGCGGGCCGGACGGACTGGCGCCAGCCAGCGATGTTGCGGCGATTGTCGCCGGCACGCACGGAGATCCGTTCGCGGTCCTCGGTGTCCATGAGGTCGGCAAAGGCCTGTTTGCCCGTTGTTTCGTTCCGCATGCCGAGACCGTCACTGCCTATACGCTGACGGGCATCGAGGCCGGTGCGTTGTCTAGGCGAGACGATGCCGGCTTCTTCGAAGGCACGCTGTCGATCAGGAAGCGGCAGCCGCTGCGCTATCACGCGCGTAATGCCGGCGGTGACTGGTGGCTGACCGATCCTTATTCGTTCGGCCCGGTGCTCGGGCCGATGGACGATTACTATATCGCCGAAGGGTCGCATCTCAGGCTGTTCGACAAGCTTGGCGCGCACGTCATCAAGCACGAAGGCGCCACCGGCGTGCATTTCGCCGTCTGGGCTCCCAACGCAAGACGCGTCTCGGTGGTCGGCGATTTCAACGACTGGGACGGCCGCCGCCACACGATGCGCGATCGCCGCGACACCGGCATATGGGAGGTGTTCATCCCCGACATAGGTGCCGGGCGACCCTACAAATACGAGATCATTGGACCCGATGGCGTCAGGCTGCCGCTGAAGGCCGATCCGTTTGCGTTCAAATCCGAACTGCGTCCCGCCACGGCTTCGGTTGTCGCCGTGCCGCCGGCGCATGAGTGGGGCGACGAGGCGCATCGCAACTACTGGCGCAATGCCGATCCCCGGCGCGAAGCCGTCTCGATCTACGAAGTCCACGCTGGGTCTTGGCAGCTTCACGACGACGGCACGTTCCTGTCATGGGACGAAATGGCCGACCGGCTGATCCCCTATGTGGTCGAGACCGGCTTCACCCACATCGAGTTCATGCCGATTTCCGAGCATCCCTATGACCCGTCCTGGGGCTATCAGACGACCGGCCTCTATGCGCCGTCGGCCCGTTTCGGCGATCCGGACGGCTTTGCCCGTTTCGTCGATGGCGCGCATCGCGCCGGCGTCGGCGTCATCCTCGACTGGGTGCCGGCGCACTTCCCGGTCGACGCGCACGGCCTGGCTCATTTCGACGGCACCGCACTCTATGAACATGCCGATCCGCGCAAGGGTTTTCACCCCGACTGGAACACCGCGATCTACAATTTCGGCCGCCGCGAGGTGGTGTCGTTCCTGGTCAACAATGCGCTGTTCTGGGCCGAGAAATACCATGTCGACGGTCTGCGCGTCGATGCGGTCGCCTCGATGCTCTACCTCGACTATTCGCGCAAGGCCGGCGAGTGGATCCCCAACGAGAAGGGCGGCCGCGAGAACCTCGAGGCGGTCTCTTTCCTGCAGAAGATGAACAAGGAGGTCTACGGCCACCATCCCGGCGTCATGACCATCGCCGAGGAATCGACCTCATGGCCGAAGGTTTCGGCGCCGGTGCATGAAGGCGGGCTGGGCTTCGGCTTCAAGTGGAACATGGGCTTCATGCACGACACGCTGGAGTATTTCTCCAAGGAGCCGATTTTCCGCAAGCACCACCACAACGACCTGACGTTCGGCCTGACCTACGCCTTCTCGGAGAATTTCGTGCTGCCGCTCTCGCATGACGAGGTCGTGCACGGCAAAGGCACGCTGCTGGGCAAGATGGCCGGCGACGACTGGCAGAAATTCGCGACCTTGCGCGCCTATTACGGCTTCATGTGGGGCTATCCCGGCAAGAAGCTTTTGTTCATGGGACAGGAATTCGCGCAGCGCCGCGAATGGAGCGAGGCGCGCGCGCTCGACTGGAACCTGCTCGATTTCCGCCCGCATCGAGGCGTCTGGCAGACCGTGCGCGATCTCAACTATCTCTACCGTTCGCGCCCGGCGCTGCACGGCCGCGACTGCGAACCGGAAGGGTTTTCCTGGCTGATCGTCGACGACAGCCAGAACTCGGTTTTCGCCTGGGTGCGCAACGCGCCGGGCGGCAGCCCGGTGGCCGTCATCTCCAACTTCACGCCGGTGCCGCGCGACAATTATCGTGTGCCGCTGCCGAAGGCCGGCAAGTGGCGGGAGATCATCAACACCGACGCATCCGAATATGGCGGTTCCGGCATGGGCAATGGCGGCATAGTCGAGGCAAGGGCGGAAGGCAAGAACATCTCGGCAACGATGCTTCTGCCGCCGCTGTCGACAATCATGCTCGAACTCGTGACCGAGGCCGACTAACAGGGCGAGACTTGAGTAACTTGGGAGGGTAGAAATGGCAGACTTGAAACGGACCCAGCCGCTGGCGCGCGATGCCATGGCCTATGTACTGGCCGGCGGCCGTGGCAGCCGCCTCAAGGAACTGACCGACCGTCGCGCCAAGCCGGCGGTCTATTTCGGCGGCAAGACGCGCATCATCGATTTCGCGCTCTCCAATGCGCTCAACTCCGGCATTCGCCGCCTCGGCGTCGCCACGCAGTACAAGGCACATTCGCTGATCCGCCACCTGCAACGCGGCTGGAACTTCCTGCGGCCGGAACGAAATGAAAGCTTCGACATCCTGCCGGCCAGCCAGCGCGTCTCGGAAACGCAGTGGTATGAAGGCACGGCCGACGCCGTCTACCAGAACATCGACATCATCGAGGCCTATGGCCCGGAATACATGGTCATTCTGGCCGGCGACCACATCTACAAGATGGACTACGAGATGATGCTGCGTCAGCATGTCGACGCCAATGCCGACGTCACCGTCGGCTGCCTCGAAGTGCCGCGCATGGAGGCGACAGGCTTTGGCGTCATGCATGTCGATGCCAAGGACAACATCATCGCCTTCGTCGAAAAGCCCGCCGATCCGCCCGGCATTCCGGGCAATCCGGACTTCGCCTTGGCCTCGATGGGCATCTATGTCTTCAGGACCAAGTTCCTGATGGAGCAGTTGCGCCGCGACGCCGCCGAGCCGGGCTCAAGCCGCGATTTCGGCAAGGACATCATCCCCTATATCGTCCAGCACGGTAAGGCGATCGCGCACCGTTTCACCAAATCCTGCGTGCGCTCGACCGCCGAGAACGAAGCCTATTGGCGCGATGTCGGAACGGTCGACGCCTATTGGGAAGCCAACATCGACTTGACCGATATCACGCCGGAGCTTGACCTTTACGACCGCGACTGGCCGATCTGGACGTATGCCGAGTTGAAACCGCCGGCAAAATTCGTCCATGACGAGGATGGCCGGCGCGGCTCGGCCGTTTCCTCGCTGGTCTCGGGCGATTGCATCGTCTCGGGCGCTTCACTGAAGAAAAGTCTGATCTTCACCGGCGCGCGCATCAATTCCTATTCGACGCTGGAAGAGGTCGTCATGCTGCCCGACGTTCATGTCGGCCGGAACGCAAAGTTGAAGCGCGTCGTCATTGACCATGGTGTTAGGATACCGGAGGGGTTGGTCGTCGGCGAGGATCCCGCGCTAGACGCAAAGCGCTTCCGCGTTTCGGAGAAGGGCATCTGCCTGATCACACAGGATATGATCAACAAACTCGGGCTCTAGAGCAATTCCGCGAAAAGTGCGAAACGGTTTTCCGTCCGGGAATTGCCTGGAAACGAAGAATTGGACAGGATCGGGATAGACGCATGCAGGTTCTGTCGGTCACGCCCGAGATCTTCCCGCTGATCAAGACCGGCGGGCTTGCCGACGTGACCGGTGCGCTGCCCGTCGCGCTGGCGGCCAAGGGCGTGACCATGCGCACGCTCATTCCAGGCTTTCCCGTGGTGATGGATGCCTTCAAGAAAAAGAAGGCTGTTTACCAATACCCGCTGCTGCAGGGCGGCAAGGCTTCGATCCATGCTGTCCAGATCGCCGGGCTCGACCTTTTCGTGCTCGACGCGCCGCATCTCTTCGACCGCCCGGGCGGCCCCTACGGCAACGCTTCGGGCGCCGACTGGCCGGACAATTGGCGGCGTTTTGCGGCACTGAGCCAGGCCGGCGCCGATATCGCCGGCGGCGCCATCTCGGGCTACTTGCCCGACATCGTCCATGCCCATGACTGGCAGTCGGCGATGACGCTGGCCTATATGCGCTACGGCAAGGCGGTCGGCACGCCGTCGATGATGACCGTCCACAATCTCGCCTTCCAGGGCCAGTTCGGCGCCGGCATCTTCGGCGAACTCGGCCTGCCGGCGGTGGCGATGGCGCTTGACGGCGTCGAATATTATGGTGGCGTCGGCTTCCTCAAGGCCGGCCTGCAGGCGGCCTGGGCGATCACCACGGTCAGCCCGACCTATGCGCAGGAGATCCGTTCGCCGGAATTCGGCATGGGTCTCGACGGCCTGATCAACATGCGCTCCAGCGATCTCTATGGCATCGTCAATGGCATCGACACCGCCATCTGGGATCCGGAGACGGACAAGCATCTGGTGTCGAACTATACGGCCGCGACGCTCAAGGCCCGGACGCCGAACAGGGCGGCCGTGGAGGAGCGTTTCGGCCTCGACCGCGACGACAGACCGATCGTCTGCGTCATCAGCCGGCTGACCTGGCAGAAGGGCATGGACATATTGGCGACGGTGATCGACGGCCTCGTCGCGACCGGGGCGCGGCTGGCCATGCTGGGCTCGGGCGATGCCGGCCTCGAAGGCGCGCTGCTTGCCGCCGCCGCACGCCACCGTGGCCGCATCGGCGTGGTCATCGGCTATGACGAAGGGCTGTCGCACACCATGCAGGGCGGCTGCGATGCCATCATCATCCCGTCGCGGTTCGAACCTTGCGGACTGACGCAACTCTACGGCCTGCGCTACGGCTGCGTGCCGGTGGTCGCCCGCACCGGCGGCCTTGCCGACACCATCATCGACGCCAACGAAGCGGCTATGGCCGCAGGCGTGGCGACAGGGTTCCAGTTTGCTCCCAACAATGGCAGCGCGATGCTGCACGCCATACGCCGCCTGGTCGATGCCTACGCCGACCCCGCGGCCTTCGAGACCATCCAGCGCCAAGGCATGAAGGCCGATGTGTCATGGGACAAGAGCGCGGAAAAATATCTTGAACTCTATCGCCTGCTGCTTTCGAAAAGGGTTGCCTGAAGCATGATACGGACCGTCCCCACCAAGCCCTATTCAGACCAGAAGCCCGGCACGTCGGGCCTGCGCAAGAAGGTGCCCGTGTTCCAGCAGGAGCACTATGCCGAGAACTTCATCCAGTCGATCTTCGACGCGCTGGACGGCTTCAAGGGCAAGACGCTGGTGATCGGTGGCGACGGCCGTTTCTACAACCGCGAGGTCATCCAGAAGGCCATCGCCATGGCGGCCGCCAACGGGTTCGGCAAGGTCATGGTCGGGCAGGGCGGTATATTGTCGACGCCGGCCGCCTCGCATGTCATCCGCAAGTACAAGACCTTCGGCGGCATCATCCTGTCGGCCAGCCACAATCCCGGCGGCCCGCATGAGGATTTCGGCATCAAGTACAATGCCGGCAATGGCGGCCCGGCGCCGGAAAAGCTGACCGACGCGATCTTTGCCAAGACCAAGGCGATTTCGAGCTTCAAGACATCGGACATCGATCCGATCGACATCGATACAACGGGCACCGTCACTGCCGCCGGCATGACGGTCGAGATCATCGATCCGGTCGCCGATTATGCCGAGTTGATGGAAAGCCTGTTCGATTTCGACGCGCTGCGCAGACTGTTCAAATCGGGCTTCCGCATGCGCTTCGACGCCATGCATGCGGTGACCGGTCCCTATGCCAAGGAAATTCTCGAGAACCGGCTCGGCGCGCCCAGCGGCACCTGCCGCAACTTCAAGCCGCTGCCGGATTTCGGCGGCCATCATCCGGATCCGAACCTGGTGCACGCCAAGCATCTCTATGACGAGATGATGGGACCGGACGCGCCGGATTTTGGTGCCGCTTCCGACGGTGACGGCGACCGCAATCTGATCATCGGCAAGGGCATTTTCGTCACCCCGTCGGATTCGGTGGCGATGCTTGCCGCCAATGCCCGTCTGGCGCCCGGCTACAAGGACGGGCTGAAGGGCATCGCCCGTTCGATGCCGACCAGTGGCGCCGCCGACCGTGTCGCCGAAAAACTCGGCATCGGTATCTATGAGACGCCCACCGGCTGGAAGTTTTTCGGTAATCTGCTCGATGCCGGCATGGCGACGATCTGTGGCGAGGAGAGCGCCGGCACCGGCTCCAACCATGTGCGCGAAAAGGACGGCCTGTGGGCGGTGCTGTTGTGGCTCAATATCCTTGCCGCGCGCGGCGAGAGCTGCAAGCAGGTCGTCACCGAGCACTGGGCGGCCTATGGGCGCAACTACTATTCGCGCCACGACTATGAGGAGGTCGAGAGCGACCGCGCCAACGCTCTGGTCGACGAACTCAGGGCCAAGCTCGGCTCGCTGCCCGGCACCAGCGTGCGCGGCCTGAAGATTGCCAAGGCCGACGATTTCGCCTATCACGACC
The DNA here is from genome assembly GCF_052115225.1 of Mesorhizobium sp. 2RAF45. Taxonomy (NCBI): domain Bacteria; kingdom Pseudomonadati; phylum Pseudomonadota; class Alphaproteobacteria; order Hyphomicrobiales; family Phyllobacteriaceae; genus Mesorhizobium; species Mesorhizobium sp. 2RAF45. Next base: position 231,933 of record NZ_JBFRGG010000006.1, read on the forward strand.
CGGTCGACGGTTCGACCAGCGAGCACCAGGGCATTAGGATCCTGTTCGAAGGCGGCTCGCGCGTCGTCTTCCGGCTTTCCGGCACTGGCACGTCCGGCGCGACACTGCGCGTCTACATCGAGCGCTACGAGCCGGACAAGGCCAGGCACGACCTCGACACGCAGGCAGCCCTTGCCGACCTCATCGCGGCCGCCGACGACATTGCCGGGATCAAGAGCCACACCGGCCGCAACAAGCCGAGCGTGATTACTTGAGGGTGGCGGTGCGCGCTCTTCCTTCTCCCCCTGTGGGAGAAGGTGGATCGGCGCGCAGCGCCGAGACGGATGAGGGGTGCGTGACGGATCGCCGTCTTTCCCAAGCTGGAGCACCCCTCATCCGTCGCCTTCGGCGACACCTTCTCCCACAAGGGGAGAAGGGGGAGCCTGCATGACCCAGCTCGGCGCAGCCGTCACCCGCGAAGGCATCCGCTTTGCCGCCTGGTCCTCGTCGGCCCGTCGCCTCTGGGTCTCGATCTTCGACGGGCAGGGAAACCGCGAACTCGACCGACTGGAGCTGCAGCCGGAAGGCGCGGGGGTGCATGCGCTCGTCGTTCCCGGCCTTGCCGCGGGCACGCGGTATGGCTTTCGCGCCGATGGCGACTATGCGCCCGAGCGCGGGTTGTGGTTCGACCCGGACAAGCTGCTCACCGATCCCTACGCCGTCGAAATCGACCGACCCTATGCCTATCACTGGCGGCTCGCCGCGCGGCGCAACGAGGGCGCCGACACCGCGCCGCTGATGCCCAAGACCGTGGCGAAAGCACTGCCCAAAGCGATGCCAGTGCTGACGCCGCTGTTCCGCCCAGGCGGCCTGATCTACGAGGTGCCGGTGCGCGCCTTCACGAAGCTGCATCCCGACATTCCGCAAGCGCAGCGCGGTACGATCGCGGCACTTGCTCATCCTGTCGTCATCGAGCATCTGCAAAGGCTCGGCGTGTCGGCCGTCGAACTGATGCCGGTGACGGCGTCGATCGACGAGCGGCACCTGCCGCCGCTGGGCCTGAGCAACGCCTGGGGCTACAATCCCGTTACCTTCATGGCGCTCGACCCGCGTCTCGCGCCCGGCGGCCTCAAGGAATTGCGCGACACCGTGGCGGCGCTGCGCAAGGCCGGCATCGGCACGATCCTCGACCTCGTCTTCAACCACACGGGCGAAAGCGACCGGCTGGGGCCGACGCTGTCGCTGCGCGGCCTCGACAACCAGGCCTACTATCGGCACCAACCGGATGGCAGGCTGGTCAATGACACCGGCACCGGCAACACCGTCGCCTGCGATCATCCGGCGGTGCGGGACATGGTGCTCGACACGCTCCGGCATTTTGTCTGCAATGCCGGCGTCGACGGCTTCCGCTTCGACCTGGCGCCGGTGCTGGGCCGCGTCGACGGCGTGTTCGATCCCGCGGCGCCCTTGCTCGCGGCGATCGCCGGCGATCCCATGCTGGCCGATCGCGTGTTGGTCGCCGAACCCTGGGATATCGGTCCTGACGGCTACCAGCTCGGCAACTTCCCGCCGCGCTTCCTCGAATGGAACGATCGCTATCGCGACGATGCCAGGCGCTTCTGGCGTGGCGATGCCGGCGCGGTAGGAGCGCTGGCGACGCGGCTTGCCGGTTCGTCCGATGTTTTTGGCAAGGCCGGCCAGCCGGCCAGCCGCACGGTCAATTTCATCGCCGCCCATGACGGCATGACGCTGGCCGATCTCGTCGCCTATGAGCGCAAGCACAACCAGGCCAATGGCGAGCAGAACCGCGACGGCCACAACGACAATCTGTCCTGGAACAGCGGCGCGGAGGGCGAGACGGACAGCGCCGCGATCACCAAGGCGCGCTTCGACGACCAGTGCGCGCTGCTCGCGACGCTGTTTGCCTCGCGCGGCACCATCATGCTGACAGCGGGCGACGAGTTCGGCCGCTCGCAGAAGGGCAACAACAACGCCTATGCGCAGGACAATGCCATCACCTGGCTCGACTGGGCCGGCCGCGACCAGGCGCTGGAGCGCCACGCATCGGCGCTCGGCATCCTTCGCCGTACCGTCCCCGCTCTGTCGGACACGCATTTCCTGACGGGACAACCGGCCGATGCTTCCGGCATCCCCGATGTCGCCTGGCTGACCGAGACCGGCATGCTGCTTGCCGAGGCGGACTGGAACGACCCCGCCCGGCACCGCCTCGTCATGCTGTTGGGTGACGCAGGCGGCCGCCTTGCTATCATGATCAACGGCGATCGTCGGCAATGCGTCTTCACCTTGCCCGCGCGGGACGGCTTCCAATGGCAGCCGGCGATCGAGACGCAGGCGATCGACCTTGCACGGCCGCTGCCGGGCCGAAGCGTCCATTTCATGCTTGAGCGCGGGACTGCAAAGAGCCGCACCAGAAAGAGGTCGTGATGGCCGACAACAATGCCGACCCTTGGGCGGGGCAGGGGGCCGAATGGTGGCGCGGCTGCGTCATCTATCAAGTCTATCCGCGTTCCTTCCAAGACACGACCGGCAACGGCAGCGGCGATCTTAGGGGTATCACCACGCGGCTTGCCCACATCGCCTCGCTCGGCGTCGATGCCGTCTGGCTGTCGCCCTTCTTCAAGTCGCCGATGGCTGACATGGGCTACGACGTTTCGGACTATCGCGACGTCGATCCGATGTTCGGTTCGCTGGAGGATTTCGACGCTCTGGTCGCCGAGGCTCACCGGCTGGGCCTGAAAATCGTCATCGACCAGGTGCTGTCCCACTCATCCGACAAACACGAATGGTTCATCGAAAGCCGCGCCAGCCGCGACAACCCCAAGGCCGACTGGTACGTCTGGGCCGATACGAGACCCGACGGCAATGCCCCCAACAACTGGCTGTCCGTATTTGGCGGCCCGGCCTGGGAGTGGGATTCGACCCGCCGGCAATATTACATGCACAATTTCCTTGCCTCGCAGCCCGATCTGAATTTCCACAATCCGGAGGTCCAGGACGCGCTGCTGGACACGGTGCGCTTCTGGCTCGAGCGTGGCGTCGACGGTTTCCGGCTCGATACGGTCAACTATTATGTCCATGACCGCTGGCTGCGCAGCAATCCGCCTCTGGCGTCGAGCGTCGCCGGCACCAATGGCGAGACCAACACCTACCTTTACCAGGAGCATTTGTTCGACAAGACGCAACCGGAGAACCTGGCTTTCCTCAGGCGTTTCCGCGCGCTGCTCGACGAATATCCAGACCGCGCCGCCGTCGGCGAAATCGGCGATGAGGGCCGCTCGCTGCAGACGCTGGCAGCCTACACCTCCGGCGGCGACAAGCTGCAGATGTCCTACACCTTCGACCTGCTCGGTCCGCAATTTTCGGCGGCGCACGTGCGCGGCTGTGTCGAGGCCTTCGAACATGCGGTTGCCGACGGCTGGGTCTGCTGGGCGTTTTCCAATCATGACGTGGTGCGCCATGTCAGTCGCTGGACAGGGCCGGATGGCGATGCCGACGCGGTGGCCAGATTCGCGATCATGCTGCTCGCCTGCCTGCGCGGTTCGATCTGCCTCTACCAGGGCGAGGAACTCGGCCTGGAGGAGGCGGAGCTTGCCTATGAGGATCTGCGCGATCCCGTCGGTATCCGTTTCTGGCCCGGTGTGAAGGGCAGGGATGGCTGTCGCACGCCGATGGTCTGGGAAGCCGGCGCCGACAATGCGGGTTTCTCGACAGGAAAACCCTGGCTGCCGGTCCCAGCCAGCCATCGCGCCCGCGCCGCCGATGTGCAGAACGGCAACGAGCAATCGGTGCTGTCCGCCTACCGCTCCACGCTTGCCTTGCGCAGGCGGCATCCGGCGCTGGTCAGCGGTTCGATCCGCTTTCTCGACGCCGAAGGCGACGTGCTGGCCTTCATCCGGGAAGGCGGCGGGCAGAGACTGCTCTGCGTCTTCAATTTCGCTGGAGAGCCGGCGAATTGGCCCTTGCCACCGGATATTGGCGCTGTCGCTGCTGTCCTGGCTGGCACCGCTGCAGGCGAGGAGGAAGCGCTTTCGCTGCCGGCTCTCGGTTGCTTCCTTGGCCGGCTCGACTGACTGGCCGCTCGACCGCGCCTTGGCCAGGCGACCCGCTTGGCCACGAAAACCTTACTGAACGAGCACCGCCCGACCGCAGGTCGCGCCGGTGACGCGCACGTCGGCTTGGCCGACGCCGACTCCCAGCGCTGACAGCACATTGTAGAGCAAGTCGTCGACGGGCGCCGTTACGGTGTTGAGCAGGGTCACCACTGCCGGTTTGACCGTTCCGAGCAGGGAGCTGAGATCAATACCGAGACCAAGCACATTGGCCGAAAGCGACAGGTTGTTGACCAGCGACGTGGTGAGCGACTGCGAGATGTTGCGCGTCGAAACGGTTTTCACCGTCTTGTTGGCGATGTCGGTTGCGTTGAAGGTCAAGGTCTGTGGGCTGTTGTTGGTGATCGCGGTCGCGGCCGATCCCATCACCTGGATCAGCGGGATGTTGATCAGCAGCAGATGGAGGCTCACATCCGCGATGTCGGCATCGGTGAAGGTCTGCGGCTGGCTGAAATCGGCGAAGCCGGAGGGATTGTTGCTGTTGGCGAGGTTCAGTTGGGCAACGCCCGGATGCGCCGCGATCGAAACGCTAATGCTGGAAGGCCCTGCCGGACAGGTGATGTCGGTCAGCTTGGCTTCGGCGTAGGCGACTTCGACATTGAGCGGCAGGTTGACGGCGAGCAGGCTGATGCCGCCGCCGAGGCCGGGCGTGCCGACACCGACGGAGGCCGTCAGTTTGATGCGCGTCTGGGCGGTGCGCACGACAGTGCCGATGCCGTCGACCGCGAGCCACGGCGAGGATTGCGGCGGCTGCCCGATGGCGATGTTGAGCTTGGTCGAGAGCAGTCCCGGGATGGTGGCGCCGAGATCGACCGCGGCCTGGTTGGTGCCGTTGGCGAGCACAGCGGCGGCGGTCAGCATTCCCATGGCGCTTGCATCGACGCCGAAGCCGGACGGCTGTTGCCCGAGGCCCAGGCTGCCGACGGAGCCGAGATCGACAAGGCTGGAGAGCGGGATCTTGACCGTGCTGGTCGACTTGGAGGCGATGGTCTGCAGGGCAACCTTGGCCGTGTTGCCAAGGCCAGGGACGTTGGCCATGGCGGTGGCGATCTGGCCGACAGTCGCTTTCGAGGCCAGTACGTCCGAATAGGTGCCGGCGGTGATGTTCAATTGTGTGGCGAGCGCACTGATGAACGACAAGACGCTGACATCGGCCGAGATCAGCCCGTTATAGTCCATGACACTGAGCGAGATGTTGCCGCCGAGGAGCCCGCTCAGCAAAGCATTGAGGATCCCGCCATTGACGCTGAGCAGTCTCGACCCCACCGAGAATGCCGCCTGCGGCGTCATGCTGGCCGTGGCCTGGGTGCCGATGACCGGAGTGGGGATCAGCGAACTCGCGAAATAGCGGGCGGGCACTTTCGCCAGCGTGACACGCACCGCATTGTAGGGTGTCACGCCCGCCTGGAAGCGCTGGGTGACATTGGTGGTCGTCGAGGCGTATCGGCCTTGCGTGACCGTCACCACCGTCTTGCCGACGGCCGGGGCAATGGTCTGGCCAGAGGCTTGAACGACGACACCCGGCATGCCGTTGTCGGTGAGCGTGGTGACGACCGCGGTGTTGACATTGTTGATGTTCGACGCGGCGGTGATCGCCGCCAGATCGACCATCGCCTGGGCCTGCCGGCGCTCGGAGTATATGGAGGCTTCATCGATGGCCACAGCCGCCAGAGCCAGCGCGACCGGAGCGCTCAGCGCGGTCATCACGGCGAAGTTCGCCCTCCTGTCCCCCACCATCGACCGTGCAAGCCGGCCGATGCCCTTGTCGGCACGCTGCAGCATTCAGATACCCCCAACCCTGATCGTTGACTGACGCTTGATGGTGGTCCCCGGCAAGGCTATGCCCGGGAAGAGATTCCAGATCGGCAGGTTGCGCGCATCGTACGAAATCAACACCACGAACTGGCTGCCGTCGGCCACGCTGTCATTGGCCTGATAGGTCAGTTTGCTGGCGTCCACGAAGGGGTATCCACCGGCATTGTTGGCGAGGAAGGCGGCCACGAGCGTCTGCCGCTCGGTCTGGTTCAGCCCGGCTATAGCCGTCCGGGCGGCATCCGCCGCGATCTGCTGGATCGAGTTGGCGGCACCAAAATAAATACCGTACGCAACCATTCCGAGCAGAAGAAGGATAAAAATCGGCGACAGCAGGGCGAACTCGACCGCCGACGTCCCCGAATTGTCTGTTCGGAACGCGCGTCTTCGGAGCATGGAAATGAGCTTCTGAACCATGATACCAACATGCCAAAGTTCGCATGCAGAAAGCGAAAACTCTCGGTGCAACCTGCAGATGCGTGCGATTGAAAAGGCCGCTCTAATTTAGCTGTTGCTTCTTCGATTCTGAGGATTGACTTAGGGTCAATCAGTACTCGGTTGAAAAGAGCTTACCTCCTGTCTAGTCTCCTGCCACCAGCTGCCGGGGGGAACCGGCGGCGCGCTCAAAGGAACCAGGCATCGGTTCCGGGGCGTCAACACTCAAAGGCGCGCCCACGGCAGCGCCGACAGGGAGAACTTCATGCTGAAAAACATGCTGAAGGCGACGGTATTCGCCACCACCATGGCGGTAGCCGCCGGCGCATTCTACTCGCCGGCGTTCGCCGAGAGCGTCTACAACAGGGGCACCGCCGCCGAATCGGAATCGGTCGACCCGCACAAGACCTCGACGGTCTATGAAGCCAATGTGCTGCGTGACCTGTTCCAGGGCCTGGTCATGCAGGACCAGAAGGCCAACCTCATTCCGGGCGCCGCCGAAAGCTGGACGGTGTCGGATGACGGCACTGTCTACACCTTCAAGCTGCGCAAGGACGGCATGTGGTCGGACGGCAGCCCGGTAACGGCGGACGACTTTGTCTACGCCTTCCACCGGCTGGAAGACCCGGCGACCGGCGCCGAATATGCCTCGATGCTGTATCCGGTGAAGGGTGCCGAGGACGTCAACACCAAGAAGGGCAAGCCCGAGGACATGGGCGTCAAGGCGATCGACGCCACCACCCTGGAAGTGACGCTCAAAGCGCCGACGCCTTACTTCCTGGAGATGCTGACTCACCAGGCGACCTATCCGGTCAGCAAGGCCTCGATCGAAAAGCTCGGCGCCGACTGGATAAAGCCCGGCAAGCTGGTCTCGAACGGCGCCTATACGCTGGCCGAATGGGTTCCTAACGACCACATGAAGCTGGTCAAGAATCCGAAATTCTGGGATGCCGCGACCGTCAAGTTCGACGTGGTCAACTACATCCCGACCGAAGATCGCTCATCGGCGATGAAGCGCTTCGAGGCAGGCGAACTCGACAGCTATGACGATCTGCCGACCGAGCAGCTCGCCGACCTCAAGACCAAGTTCGGCGACCAGATCCATGTCGGCCCGTATCTCGGCACCTACTACTATGCGATCAAGACCGACAAGGCGCCCTGGAACAATCCTGAACTGCGCACCGCCATCTCGATGGCGATCGACCGCGACTTCATTGCCGAAAAGGTCTGGCAGAACTCGATGCTGCCCGGCTATTCGATGGTGCCTCCCGGCATCGAGGGGTACACGCCCGCAATGGCCAAATATGCCGACATGCCGCAGATAGACCGCGAGGACGCAGCCAAGAAAATCCTCGAGAAACTCGGCTACACGCCCGAACATCCGCTGAAGATGGAAATCCGCTACAACACCTCGGAGAACCACAAGAACACCGCGGTCGCCATCCAGGAACAGCTGAAGCCGCTTGGCGTCGACGTCACACTGCTCAACACCGACACCAAGACGCACTACTCCTTCCTCGAGCAGAAGGGCGACTATGACGTGGCGCGTGCCGCCTGGATCGCCGACTACAAGGATCCGGAAACCTTCCTTGGCATCTCGCGCAAGGCGAGCGGCAACAACTACTCGAACTACAACAGCCCGGCCTATGAAGCAGCTATGGACAAGGCAGCCGCCGCCGGCGGCAAGCCCGAGGAGCGTATGAAGGAGCTCTCCGAGGCCGAGCGCATTCTCGTCGACGATGTCGGCCAGATCCCGCTGCTCTACTACAGCTACCACGACATCGTGTCCTCGAAGCTGCATGGCTTCGTCGACAATGTAATGGACGTCCATCCGTCGCGTTTCGTCAGCAAGGATTGATCCCTGGCCAAGCCGCCGCGCACTTCGTGCGCGGCGGCTGGTTTGCCATCGCATCGGCCGGGAAGCGCAATCGATTTTCGGAAAATCCGGTGCGAAGATTTGAAGGCTGGAGCACAATGGTCCAATCGGACAGGCGTGTTCCGGATCAAGTGGGGCACCTATGCTGCGATATGTATTCCGGCGGCTTTTGACCGCCATACCGACGCTGTTCGTCATCGTGACGATGGCGTTCTTCCTGATGCGCGTCGCGCCGGGCGGGCCGTTCAACCAGGAGCGGGGGCTAAGCCCCGAGATCAAGGCCAACCTTGAAGCCCAGTTCGGCCTCAACGACCCGCTCTGGCTGCAATATGTCCACTATCTCGGCAATCTTCTGCGGGGCAATTTCGGCCCGAGCTACAACATGCCGGATTTCACCGTCACCGAACTGTTCGCCAAGGGCCTGCCCATTTCGGTGCAGCTCGGCGCCTCGGCGCTGATCCTGGCACTGCTGCTCGGTTCCGTGCTCGGCACCATTGCCGCGCTCAACCAGAACAAGCTTGGTGACTATACGGTGATCGCTCTGGCCACGGCCGGCAGCACCATTCCCACCTTCGTCATCGCGCCGGTGATCCAGCTTCTCTTCGGGCTGACCTGGAAGCTCCTGCCGATCGGCGGCTGGGGCGATGGCGCCTTCATCAACAAGGTCGGCCCGGTGCTGACGCTTGCCTTGCCGCAGATCGCCATCGTCGCCCGCCTCATGCGCGGCTCGATGATCGAATCGCTGCGATCCCATCACATCCGCACCGCCCGCGCGCTCGGCCTTTCCGACTGGTCGGTTGTGGTCAAACACGCCTTGCGCGGCGCCATCCTGCCGATCGTTTCGTTCACTGGCCCGGCGGCGGCGGCCCTTTTGACCGGCTCCGTCATCGTCGAGACGATTTTCTCCATTCCCGGCGTCGGCCGCTACTTCGTCGATGCCGCGCTCAACCGCGACTACACGCTGGTGATGGGAACGGTGGTGGTGATCGCCATCTTCACCATCGTCTTCAACCTGATCGTCGACGTCATGTACGCGGTCGTCGACCCGAGGGTGCGCTATGACTGACATCGCAGCCACTGCTCCCGCTATCGTCGGCCGTTCGCTGTGGGGCGATGCCTGGGCGCGCCTCAAGGCCAACCGCGCCGCCATGTTCAGCCTCTACTACCTCGCCTTGATCGGGCTCGTCAGCGTGTTCGGCCCCTGGTTCGTGCCGCATCAGTACACGACCATCTATGCCGACTATGTACGCATGCCGCCAAGCCTGTCAGCCTATCCGAAGCCCGACATGATCGAGTCCGCGCTCAATGATGCGATCAAGCGCATGCGGGTCGATATCAAGGAATGGCACCAGGAGGGCGATCACGTCTTCGTCACGGTCAAGTCGACCAAGCCGATCGATGACCGCAATATCCGCTACCTCGACCGCTCCGATGCCTTTGACGACACCAAGATCGAGAGCAAGTCGCCCGACGGGCTCGAAGCGACCATGAGCGCGTCGGTCAAGCAGCAATATTTCCTGTTCGGCACCGACAACACCGGCCGCGATCTGCTGTCGCGCACTTTGATGGCCGGGCGCATCTCGCTGGCCATCGGCCTGCTCGCCGGTGTCGTGGCGGTAGTGATCGGGGTGATCTATGGCGCCGCCGCGGGTTTCTCCGGCGGCAGGATCGACGAGGTGATGATGCGCATCGTCGATGTGCTCTATTCCTTGCCGTTCATCTTCTTCGTCATCATGCTGGTGGTGTTCTTCGGCCGCAACTTCGTGCTGATGTTCCTGGCGGTTGGCGCGGTGCTGTGGCTGGACATGGCGCGCATCGTGCGCGGCCAGGCGCTGTCGATCCGCCGCCAGGAATATGTCCAGGCGGCGGAAGCCATGGGCGTCGGCCAGCGCGGCATCCTGCTGCGCCACGTCATTCCCAATTTGCTCGGCCCGGTCGTCATCTACATGACCTTGCTGGTGCCGCAGGTCATCATCCTGGAGAGTTTTCTGTCGTTCCTCGGCCTCGGCGTCCAAGAGCCGATGACCAGCTGGGGCGTGCTGATTTCGGTCGGCGCCAAGAACATCGGCACTGCCAACTGGCTGCTCCTGTTTCCTGCTTTCTTCCTCGTTTCGACGCTGTTTGCGCTGAACTTCGTCGGCGATGGCCTGCGCGACGCGCTCGACCCGAGAGATCGATAAAGATGGGCACCGCTGACATGGCCACTCCCGAAACGATCCTCAGCGTCAAGGACCTGCGCGTCCGCTTCCGCACGCTCGACGGCGCGGTCGAAGCGGTGAAGGGCATCAACATCCACGTCAATGCGGGCGAGACCGTCGCCGTGGTCGGCGAGTCCGGTTCCGGCAAGAGCCAGACCATGATGGCGGCGATGAGCCTGCTCGCCTCGAACGGCGAGGCCACGGGCAGCGTCGACTATCGTGGCCGCAACCTGCTGACGCTGAGCAAATCCGACCTGAATAAGGTCCGCGGCGCCAAGATCAGCATGATCTTCCAGGAGCCGATGACTTCGCTCGATCCGCTCTATTCGATCGGCAATCAGCTGATCGAACCGATCCGCAGGCATCGCGGCTTGAATGCCGCCGAAGCGCGCCAAGAGGCGCTCAAGCTCTTGCGGCTGGTGCACATTCCCGATCCGGAGCGGCGGATGAAATCCTACCCGCATGAAATGTCCGGCGGCCAGCGCCAGCGGGTAATGATCGCCATGGCGCTCGCCAACGATCCCGACATCCTGATCGCCGACGAGCCGACCACGGCGCTCGACGTGACCATTCAGGCGCAGATCCTGATGCTGCTCGCCGAATTGCAGCGCAAGCTCGGCATGGCCATCGTCTTCATCACCCACGATCTCGGCATCGTCCGGCGCTTCGCCGACCGCGTCTATGTCATGCGCCAGGGCGAGGTGGTCGAGGAGGGCGAGGCGGGAGCGATCTTCGCCAACCCGCAGCACGCCTATACCAAGATGCTGCTGGCGGCCGAGCCGACGGGAAGCAAGGCGCCGCCGCCCGCCAATGCCCCCGTGGTGCTCGAAGGCAGGCATGTCGAGGTCACATTCAGGATCGGCGGCGGGTTTCTGGCCGGCGAGCCGCTGATGCTGCGCGCCGTCGACGACATTTCGATCCGGCTGCAGCGTAACCAGACCATCGGCATTGTCGGCGAATCCGGTTCGGGAAAATCGACCCTTGGCCGCGCCCTGCTGCGGCTGCTGCAGAGCGATGGCTTGATCCGTTTCGGCGATCGCGACATTTCGACCGCCGACCGCCAGGCGATGCGGCCGCTGCGGCGCCAGATGCAACTCGTCTTCCAGGATCCGTTCGGCTCACTGTCGCCGCGCATGACCGTCGGCCAAGTCATCACCGAAGGGCTGCTGGTGCATGAGCCCAATCTTTCGGGCAAGCAGCGCGACCAGCGCGCGGTCGAGGCCTTGCTCGAAGTCGGCCTCGATCCCAACGCCCGCAACCGTTATCCGCACGAATTCTCCGGCGGCCAGCGGCAGCGCATCGCCATTGCCCGCGCTATGATCCTGAAGCCCAAAATGGTCGTGCTGGACGAACCGACCTCGGCGCTCGACCGCTCGGTGCAGAAACAGATCGTCGAACTCCTGCGCAAGCTGCAGGCGGACCATGAACTGTCCTACCTGTTCATCAGCCACGACCTCGCCGTGGTGCGCGCCATGGCCGACTACATCATCGTCATGAAGCAGGGCAAGATCGTCGAGGAGGGGCCGACCGAGGCAATCTTCAGCAACCCGCAAGCGCCCTACACGCAGACGCTGATGAATGCGGCGATCGATGTGACGCGCTTTCGGCTGAGCGCCTGAGACGTCGCTTCAGGTGAGGGCAATCATCACGGCGGCGTCCGTTCGCTCAGCCCGCTGACCTGGAGCATTTGCGCGCCCGCACGGCGCCAATGGCATCCTGCCGCTGTTTCAGCCGATCGATCCTGGCGGTCTCACGATTGGCGACGGCGGTCTTCACGCGCGAACCACCAAGCAGCCAGCGCGGAACACTGGTGTTGGCGACCTTGCCGCGGGTGATGGCGGTTTGTGAGATTTCGATGGCGTTCTCACCCAGCGCGCTGTTGAGCTCGGCGCAGCTCATCTTATCGTACGTCGCCGGATCGGCGGTCCTGCCGATCGACGAACAGCCGGTAACGAGAAGCACTGCAAGCACAAGAGCCGGGGTCGAGGTCGTCGTCGCGATCAAATTCATATCCACACCCGGCTCACCGTTTCACTGGCTTCATCATATCCACCGAACTATCTGGAGCCGACGATTATTTCGTCAAAGATTGGGCTCGCGAAAGGAGCCCTACGGGCGTGGGACCACCGGGCCAGCCGATGTGGGAACGTTCTCGGCCACCTGAAGTTGGTGTCCGTCGAGTGTCTAATTTCAATCACTGGAAACGAAGAGAGTCCGCCCCGGTTGACGCCGGGGCGGCCTTTCCTCGATCCTTGCCCCGGCGCGATCTCAGCGGCTCGCGCTGCTGTGGCGCCCGGCCGTCATGCCGCGCCGTTCGTTCAGCCTGCCTGAAAGTCAGGCTGCTTCGGCGATGAATGCGGTGGGAGCGCAACCGCCCAGCACAGCCTGGGCGATGCCGGTTTCATTTTCATCGACATGCGCCGTCACCAAGACGATGCCCTCGGCAACGCTCCGATCATCCGACCTTGCCGCTGTGGTCAAGAAGGCACCGAGCAGCCCGCCGGCACCGCCGCCGCAGACCGCGCAAACCAGTGCTGTTGCCGGCAGTCCGGCCAGAACAGAACTGACGCCGTAGACCGCGAGGGCGCTCAGGCAAGCCAATGCCGCACCGACGGCACAAAGGATGACACTTGGAGACTTTAGGACTGTTAGTTCGTCCTGGTAGGGCCCGATAATGGCAACCTGAACGCGAGGAACACCGACCGCCACCAGCTCTCCAGCAATCTGGGCGGCTTCGGCGTGGGAATCAAAAAGCTTGCTGATTGTCCGCATGGTCTCAGAACGTTTTCTCGTCCAGGGACATGTCCGCAACGAAGGACGCGGCGATCAAGTCGTCGCCGTCAATTCTGCCTCGTCCGTCGACCATCATGGCCGCGACCTTTTGGAAGGTCTTCATTTCGCTCATGGTAATCCGGGCCTGCCGCATTCTGACCTTGAGGTCAGCTACTCGCACCCCCAAGACATCGGATTGTATGGCCTCACTGCCAGACATGGTGACGTTCATCCAGTTTCGCTTCCTCGTTTGATCGTCCCCGCGCCCAACCACTCGAAACAGGGTCGCAGCGAAAACGTTCCCTAGCTGGGCTTCGGTCCGATAGAGAGCCGGACTTTGGTCCGGCTGCAAAATGCAATGGTCCTGCCTGTGGGTGCTGCTTGGAACAGCCACCGTTCGTGGCCGTTGTCGGCTACACGTTCGGGAGGAAGCTGATGGACAAGAGTGTTGGCCAAGCGCGCTGGTTGCTCGCGGTGGTCTTCGCCATGCCCATCACCTTCATGGCGATTGGAATAGCCTTTGGCTGACCATCCGCGAGTATTTGGCAGATTGGCGCAGCTACGTCCCTTCCTGCGCCAATAGGGTTCGCCCGCCACGTCCGCGTGGCGGGCGAACCCTAAATATCTGCAGGCGCCGTAGCCGGCATTCCAGCCTACGTGGCGAGATTCCTCGACCTTTTTTCGGAGAGGCTGAATGGCATCGTATTCACACGACGGTCCGTTGATGATGCCGTGTGTCGGCACGCCAGGTCACCAGCGACATGTCAGATTCCATGCAGAAGGCCCGGCTGTAACGAGCAGGGCCTTGGGTCGATCAGTAATCGTTGTTTTGGATCACCACGGGGCGGCGGTGATGGTGCTTGTAGACCGAACTCGTAACAACGACGGCGTCGGGGCGATGATGCCGGCGGCCGTGATCGTAGAAAGCCACCGTACCATGGTGGCGGTGATGCAGTCGCTGACCGTCCTCGTTGATGATCCTGACGTTGCTGTGGTGGCGATGGTGAGTCCTGATGATCACGTCGGCTTCGGCCGCCGAAGCGACAGCCGGCAACCCGATGGAAAGCGCCAAAGCGCACATGATCATTGATTTCATTGCAATTTCTCCGTTACCTTGATTAGCCCTTCGTTGGATAACTGCTGCTAGGCCCTTTGGTTCCGGGTATCCCAGGACCGTCGAACCGCCTGCGGCAGACCGAGTGGACGAAGCGTATGGGCTAAGGCTGGGAAGGGGCCGCCTCTCGCTGACGGTACTTGCAAAGGACGAAATGGCTCGATGCATCGGACGCGCTCGCGCCGGGCAGCACGACGATCTGTGCCCAAAAATCGCAATACCTGGCTATCGCTTCCGGCACCTCTTTGGTGGTGACGCCGGAGATGGTGGCGATGTCGCCGTCTCTGCAGTTGGTCTTCCCGGAAAGCAGGGCTGCGGCTGCCATGATCTGGCATGACCGCTCATCGTCCGCCCGAGAGGGCGCGCAATGGCAGGCAAATCCAAATACCGCTGCTGCGAAAACCAGTCCTTTCATATCGGCTCCGATGTCACCGGCGTTCTGGCATTCCTCAGAGAAACATGCAACGCAGCTAATATAAAAGCAATTGCAGGGCCATTTCTCGATCTTGCCAAGCGATGGAACATTAGGCTTGCCTAATAGTTCTCCCTTGCAGGAGACACCATCCCTTGGGGTCTCCTGAAGATCAGTCGGGAACGGCTGGTCGGCCAACGCTCCTCCACCACAGGCGCGGGCTTTTCCAGGCAACGGAGAAAGATCATGAACAATATCATTTGGCTCGTCGGAGCGGTGGTCATCGTCATAGCGATATTGAGCTTCTTCGGCCTGCGATAAGCGCGACGTCAGCTATGTCCATCGACCCTCCGTCGCCGAAGCGGACAATGCGAAAGCGCCGCCGGCTATCGGCAGAAGAGCAAAACGATGGCAAGGAGGTTATTGTCCCTTTTCCACCTGAAGACAGGAGGTTTCGCGTCTGGTTCCTGTCCAGTGAAACAGGCATCAGCGCGGACCAAGCCAGCGAACTCGTAGACAGGATCGAGGCAAATGGCGCGGCGTTGTTGAATGCCGCGCGGCGAATGAAAATTCATTCCCGATGACCGACAGACTGCAGCGGCCTAATGCGTCGGCGTTTTCAACAACCCCACCTGCCGCAATGCGTTGGCGATAAC
This sequence comes from Mesorhizobium sp. 2RAF45, assembly GCF_052115225.1. NCBI lineage: Bacteria > Pseudomonadati > Pseudomonadota > Alphaproteobacteria > Hyphomicrobiales > Phyllobacteriaceae > Mesorhizobium > Mesorhizobium sp. 2RAF45. Next base: position 247,317 of record NZ_JBFRGG010000006.1, read on the forward strand.
CGGAGGGCGCTGCTCCGGGCTTCCTTGGTTGCCGCCATGTGTTGTTCACAGCGGCAGCTTTGTTCCCGCTCGGCTCGCGCGCTAGGCGGCGAAGCTTTCACTCATCGCGATTGTGGGTATCGCAGCCAGTCGGAAGTGAGACTGACGCTTAGAATAAGGCCCGCTATTGCGAGGCCGAAATCTTCGCGGACTTGAAGCATCAGCGCCGCACCGGTGCCTATCAGGGCCCAGATGACAGGGATCACCGACAGCGGCACCACAGATCGACCTCTAAGCAGCAACAGCAAGCCGATCGTGAAGATCGTGCTTGGACACGGCGCCACTCCGAACAACGGTCCGTTCATCAGGCCATGGCCGGCCGCTATCCCAAGAATTTCGTAGACGAGCGACGAATATAGGATCAGCGCTAAGCCGGCAATTGATTGCCAGCCCGATCGAAGCTCGAATCTGAGTTCTGGAGGACCGATGACGGCATACATAGCGAAGAGAGCGGCCTGGGCAATGAACAGCCCGGCAAATACTTTTGCCACCGGATTGACCGGCGAAAAGAACAGCAACTGATAAGCCACCCCATTCCATGCCCACAGAAATGACAGGACAGCGAAAACGATCCTTTCGCGGGCAGGAGAACGACCGCTCAATATCGCACCGACGGCAAACGCGCCCAAGGCATAGGCGACAATCTGGGTCGGCCAGATCGCCCTGTTGTAAGCGGTGAAGACCGCAAAGAACTGTTCGACACCGAATGGCATGTTCATGTCCAAACTGTGCAGGAAGGCGTTGCGTCAGTAGGCGACAAGGTCCGTGTGTCCAAAGCCCTTGGTGTAGTCGAGCACCGAAACGATCGTCGGCATCACCCGAAATATCCGAACCTCATCCGGGCCTGGCATCTTCATCGGCAAGGGCGGGGCGTCCGGGTATTTCAACGGCAACATGCTGAGAACCTTCTCCGCTTCGGCACGGTCCAGCACGGGTTCGGCGTGGGCTGCCATCGACAGGCCAGTGATCGCCATCAGATCGGCGGTGTCATGGTCAATCGTGAGGGAAAGCCGGTTGTCCCTCGCCAGATTCTTGGCCTTTTGACTCTCAAGACCGCACAGGAAATAGAGGGTCAAGCCATCGTTCACATATCCCACGGTGGTGGCCTGGGGCCAGCCGTCAGGCCGTAAAGTGGCAACCGTCATGATACGGTGCGTGCTCAACAGATTGAGAATTTTGTCTCTGATTTTCTGATCCATGGTCGATCCCCAAAACAGCAGGACGTGGCCATGGTAGTGCAAACGGGGATCGGCCAGCTTTGATGCGGGTCAAATAGACCCAGCGCGGCAGATGAGCTTGCGGCACCAAACTGCCCCGCAACCTATCATGCGTCAGCACGGTATTGGCTGTAAGGCCGGGCGGCGATGACGTTGACCCAAGCGGCAGCTCCGCATCGCAATGGAAGTGATGGATCTCACGGCGTGGATACTGGCGATTCGGACACGCGTCCCATCGAGCACGATCGTGTCGCCGTCCAGAACGATCGGCACACCGCAGAGCAGCATTGCAGAGAGCAGGAAGGAAATAGGGTTACGCTCCCGCTGGGCGCGAAACGCGATCCCAACCTGTGGGGTATCGGGAGAAACAGATATTTAAGTATCTGTTTTTTCTGGTCGGAGTGGCAGGATTTGAACCTGCGACCCCCTCGTCCCGAACGAGGTGCGCTACCAGGCTGCGCTACACTCCGTGACCAGACGGCGGGCTTATAGCCGCCACACTTCATTCCTGCAAGCGGCAATGGCAGCGCTTCTGTCGCATTTCATCAGCTTTCGCTGCGCAGGCCGCTGGCGCTCCAGTCGAACGCGCGCGCCCAGTCGGCAAAACCGTGCCACCGCACCTCGGGAAATTGCCTGCGCAAGGCAGCGATATCGACGTCGTAACCCACGCGATCGAACCATTCGAACATCAGTGCCGCGTCCTCGCTCTGCTGGCGGGCAGCAGCGATCGGGATCTCCTGATAGCGGATCGGACGGCCGATGGCCTCGGTCAGGATTTTTGCCTGCTCCTCGCCGGACAATTCGTCCCCGGCGAAGTCATAGCGCTTGCCGAACACCTGTTCCCGCCGCTCTGCGAGCGCGGCGACGAAGGCGCCGATATCCGCCAGCGCAACCAGTTGGAGGACACGCTTCGGCGGCATGGCGAAGGCAAGAGTGCCTTGGCTGAGCGCACCGGTCGACCATGGTGCGACGGCGTTCTCCATGAAGGCGACCGGCGCGCTGATCGTATGGGGAATGCCAAGCTGCCTGACATGTTGTTCGACCAGATACTTGCTTTCGAAATGCGGAATTCCGGTCTGCTTGTCGGCGTCGGCGACGGATGAATAGATCAGGTGTCCGATGCCGGCGGCCTTCGCTGCATCGGCGGCAAGGATCCCCTGACGGGTCTCCTCCTCAAGTCCGGCCTCGTAGCTGTTACCCATCAGGAACATGGTGTCGACGTCTTTTGCGGCCCGCACGATGGAGGCTGCGTCGGCAAGATCGCCGGCCACGACCTCGGCACCCGCCGCGACCAGTTGCCGTGCGGCATCGCTGTCGGGCTTGCGCGTCAGAGCCTTGACGCGATGGCCCCTGGACAGCAGGGCGCGCGCAACGGCGCCGCCTTGCTGGCCTGTGGCGCCGGTCACAAGAATGCTTCGTTTGCTGGTCATCTCATTTGCTCCTTGTCGGTTTGTCAGGAGCAAAATTAGGTTCTATCTCATTGATGCGTAATTGCCTATAATTGGGAAATGTTGTCTCGATAATGAATACAATGGTCGATCTCAACGATGTCGTCGTATTTGCCCGCGTCGTCGAAGCCGGCAGCTTCACCGCTGCAGCTCGCCTGCTGGCCATGCCCAAGACAACCGTCAGCCGCCGTGTCGCCGCGCTCGAGCGTGAGGTCGGTGTGCGGCTGCTGCAGCGCACCACACGCAGCCTCAACCTGACGGATGCCGGGCGTCTCTACTATGAGCAAAGCAGCCAGGGGCTGCGGACGATCGAGGAGGCGAACCTGCGTCTTGCGGAGGCGAGGGCGGAGCCTTCGGGCACGATCCGCATTTCGGCCCCGGTTGGTTTTGGCGGTCACTTCCTCATTCGCGCCGTGGTCGACTTTCTGACCCTGTACCCGAAGACCAATGTCGAGCTGCGCCTCACCGACGACAAGCTCAACCTGATCGAAGACGGCATCGACCTCGCCTTCCGCACCGGAAGGCTTGAGGATTCGACGCTCATCGCTCGCAAGCTGGGTTCCACGCACAGGCTGCTCTGCGCCAGCCATGACTATCTCGCACGCTACGGGATGCCGGAAGGCCCGGCCGATCTTGCCCGCCATCGATGCGTCATCGCGGGCCCGTCGGTCTCAGGCGCTCATTGGGTGCTGGATGGACCACAGGGCCAGGAAACTGTCGTGGTCGCCGGGCGATTCGCCGCCAATGAGATGCAGGCGGTGGTGGCGGCCGCGCTCGCGGGTTTCGGCATCGCCCAATTGCCCCAGCCGATGGCCGACGGGCTGATCAACGAGGGGCGGTTGCGGCGCGTTCTCGACGGCTACACGACGCCGGCCGGCGGCCTGCACGTTCTCTTTCCCAGCAGCCGGCACCTTTCACCCCTGGTTAAGGCCTTCATCGACCTGGCGGTCGAGCGGATTTCCAATCGGGCGAACACGGCTTAAGCATGTCTGCTACCTCCGACCCACTTCTCAGCGAGACCCCAATGAGTCAGCGCATCGTCAGTTTTGTCATGAGCGGCGGCGTCGGCTCGCGGCTCTGGCCATTGTCGCGCGAGGACAATCCGAAGCAGTTTCACGATTTTTCGGGTGATGGCTCCATGCTGGCCAAGACCTTGCGCCGCCTGGCGGCAAGGCCCGACGGTCAAACTCCGATCTTCCTGATCGCTTCGGAGCGTCACGCCGACCGCGTCCATGCCGATCTCGCCGGCCTCGATCTTGCCGGCGGCGGTCCGCTGTTCGAGCCCACAGGGCGCAACACCGCCGCGGCGGTGGCCCTTGCAACGCTGCGCACCTTGTCCGAATTCGGCGACAGCCTGGTGCTGGTGGTGCCGTCGGATCACGAAATATCGACGGCAGGGCAATTCTGGCAGAGCGTCGAGGCAGGCGCCGAGGCGGCGCGCGCCGGCCGGCTCGTTGTGTTCGGCATCAAGCCGACGCAGCCCGAAACCGGCTATGGCTATATCGAGGTCTCCGCCGAGAAGGGCGGGGTATCAGACGTTTCGCGCTTCGTCGAAAAGCCGGACCTGGCGACCGCGCAGGGTTATCTCGAAGCCGGAAACTTCTATTGGAACACCGGCATCTTCCTGTTTCGCGCCGCTGCCATGCGCGACGCTTTCGCTGTGTTCCAGCCGGACATCTGGCAGGCGACCGAAGCCGCTTACAAGGCAGCGACATCGGATCTGTCCGGCCTCTATATGCCGCTCGAGCTCTACGCGGCCATCCCGTCCAATTCGATCGACTATGCCATCATGGAGCGGGCGCGGGACATCGCTATGGTGCCCGCCGGTTTCCGCTGGAACGATCTCGGCTCCTGGCAGTCGCTGCTCGATGTCGGCCCTGCCGACGACCAGGGCAATGTCATTGTCGGCGATGTCGTCGCCATCGATTGCGAAAACTCCTACATCCGCAGCGAAGGGCGCCTCTTGTCGGCGATCGGCATGAAGGACGTCGCCATCGTTTCGACGGCCGATGCCACTTTCGTCGCCCCGGTCAGCCACAGCCAGCATGTCAAGAAGGTGGTCGAGCAGCTCGAGAAATCGGGCCGGCTGGAAACCCGGTTCACCCCGGCGCACAATCGCGTCATCGAAAGCGGCGCCTGGCGGCGGCGCGTGCACCACTGGCTGTTCCAGGAAACCTTGCCGCTGTGGTCGACATCGGGCGTCGACGAGCGCCATGGCGGCTTCCATGAAGCGCTTGGCTTCGACGGCTCCCCGCTGATGAAGCCGAAGCGCATGCGCACGCAGGCCCGTCAGGTCTATGCCTTTGCGGTTGCCAAGGAGCGCGGCTGGACTGGCCCGGCCGAGCGTCTGATCGCGCATGGCATCGACTTCATGGCAGGGAAGGGCCGCACCGAACGCGGCGGTTGGGTGCGCACGCTGAACGTCGACGGTGCTGTCGCCGACGCCACGGAAGACGCCTACGATCATTCCTGCGTGCTCTTGGCGCTGGCGCATGCGCATATGTCGGGCAATCCCGATGCCTTGCGGCTCGGTGAGGAAACCTTTGCCTTCCTCGACGCACATCTCGAGGACAGCCGCATGACCGGCTTCCTCGAGACATCGGACGGAGAGGGTGCGCGGCGCTCAAACCCACACATGCATTTGCTGGAGGCCTTCCTCGCCTGGTATCAGGCGACCGGCGAGCGCGCCCATCTGCGCCGCGCGGCTCGCATCATCGACCTCTTCCGCAGCCATTTCTTCGACGCCGAGAGCTGGACGCTCGGCGAATATTTCGATGCCGAATGGAAACCGGCCGCCGGCGAAAAAGGGGGCTGGACCGAGCCAGGCCATCATTTCGAATGGGCTTCGCTCCTGGTCGATTTCGCCGAACGCAGCGGCCAGGCCGAACTGAGCGGCTTCGCCAGGAAACTTTACGCTTCGGCCATCGCCAACGGCCTCAACCGGGCCACCGGCCTTGCCTATGGCGCCGTGTCCAGGCAGGGCCTGCCGCTCGACCTGATCTCGCGCAGCTGGCCGCAGGCCGAAGCCATCAAGGCGGCGATCGCGTTGGACGGCTCAGGCGGTCCCGACCTGAAGCCCGAGATCGAAGCCCGTGTCGGCCGGCTTTTCCGCTGGCACATCGACCCGGCGCCGCTCGGCCTCTGGATCGATCGCATCGACGAACGCGGCCGTTCGCTGGCGGCCGACGTGCCGGCCAGCATCTTCTATCATCTGGTCTCCGCCCTGACGCAGTATCTGGATGGGACGGCGAAGAAGGCGGTCTAGGTTCGGCTCAATAAGGGCTCGCCACGTCCCCAGTCTCGACATAAATCGACTTCAGCTGCGAATAGAGAGCCAGCGCCGCCAGCGAATTCTCGCGGCCGATACCGGACTGCTTGAAGCCGCCGAAGGGGATTTCCACCGGCGTCAGATTATAGGCATTGATCCAGCAGGTGCCGGCCTGCAGCTCGGCGATAACGCGGTGGGCGCGCGGCAGGTCGCGGGTAAAGACACCGGCGGCGAGGCCGAATTCGGTGTCGTTGGCGCGGTCAATCACCTCGTCCTCGCCGTCGAATTTCAGCACGCTCATGACAGGTCCGAAAATCTCCTCGCGGGCGATGCGCATCGTGTCGGTGACACCGGTGAACACCGTCGGTTCGACGAAGAAGCCGCCCTGGAAACCCTGCAGCGAAGGCACGTTGCCACCACAGGCCAGAACAGCGCCATCCTGCTTGCCGACCGCGATATAGCCGACGACCTTTTCATGCTGTGCCTTGGAGACCAGCGGTCCCATCTGCGTTTCGGGATCGAGCGGGTCGCCGATGCGGATTTTCTTCGTCCGCTCGACCAGCCGCTCGACGAAGCGGTCATGAATGCCGCTCTGCACGAAGACCCGCGTGCCGTTAGAGCAGATCTGGCCGGTGGAGTAAAAATTGCCGAGCATGGCGCCGCCAATGGCGTTTTCGATGTCGGCATCGTCGAAGACGATCAGCGGCGACTTGCCGCCGAGCTCCATCGTCGCGTGCTTCATCTTCGAACCGGCAAGCGACAGCACCTTGCGCCCGGTCGGCACCGAGCCGGTGACCGAAACCTTGGCGACGACATCGTGGCCGACAAGGCCCGCGCCAACATCGCCATAGCCCTGCACGACGTTGAACAGCCCGTCGGGCAGGCCGGCCTCGCTGTAGATTTCGGCCAGCGCCAGCGCTGACAGCGGCGTGTTTTCCGACGGCTTGAACACCATGGCGTTGCCCATGGCCAGCGCCGGTGCGGATTTCCAGCCGGCGATCTGGATCGGATAGTTCCAGGCGCCGATGCCGGCGCAGACGCCAAGCGCCTCGCGCCGCGTGTAGGCGAAGGGCCCGCCAAGGTCGACGGCCTCGCCATTATAGGCGGCGACCGCGCCGCCGAAATATTCAAGGCAGTCCGCGGCCGATGGTGCGTCCGCCACCAGCGTTTCCTGGATCGCCTTGCCGGTGTCGAGCGTCTCGATGCGGGCGAGATCGGCATTCCGGGCACGCAGAATGTCGGCGGCCCGGCGCAGGATGCGTCCGCGCTCGACCGGCTTCAGCCGCGCCCAGGCCGGCTGCGCGGCCCGCGCGGCCTCGACGGCGAGTTCCAGCACATTCGGCGTCGCCGAACGCAGCATGGCGATGGTCTCGCCTGTGGCCGGATAGATGACCGGCAACGGCGCCCCTTGCTCGTCGTCGATGTAGCGTCCGTTGACATAGTGCGATGCCGTGGGCTGGGCGCGCATGGGTAGTCTCCGAATGTCTGCGCCCCAAAAGGGACGGCTCAATCTAGGGACGGCTCAATCTGACAGGTGGATCATGCTCTATCTGTCCGACACCTGCCAGCGCGGATTGATCCATGGCTCCTGGTTGGACGGCGCCAGCGGCGTGCGGCCAAGGATGTGGTCGGACGCCTTCTCGCCGGTCATGATCGACGGCGCATTGAGATTGCCGTTGGTGACGCGCGGGAAAATCGAGGAATCGGCGACCCGCAGCCCGTCGACGCCGATGACCCGGCATTCCGGATCGACAACACTCATCACATCGTCGGCGCGGCCCATCTTGCAGGTGCCGCAGGGGTGGTAGGCGCTCTCGGCATGGTCGCGGATGAAGACGTCAAGATCATCGTCCGACTGCACATGGCTGCCCGGCGAGATTTCCTGGCCGCGAAAAGCGTCGAACGCCGACTGGCCGAAGATTTCGCGGGTCAGCCGGATGCAGTGGCGGAACTCGGTCCAGTCGTCCGGGTGCGACATGTAGTTGAAGCGGATCACCGGCTTCGCTTTCGGATCCGGCGAGCGCAGCGTCACCGCGCCGCGCGACTTCGACCGCATCGGCCCGACATGGGCCTGGAAGCCGTGCGACTTCGCCGCCGCCTTGCCGTCATAGCGCACTGCCGCCGGGATGAAGTGGTACTGGATGTCTGGATAATCGACGCCGGCGCGCGAGCGCACGAAGGCGGCGGCCTCGAAATGGTTGGTGGCGCCGAGGCCGGACTTGAAGAACAGCCACTGTGCTCCGATCAGTGCCTTGGAGAACGGGTTCAGCACGGAATTCAGCGTGATCGGCTTGGTCGATTCCTGCTGGATATAAAGCTCCATATGGTCCTGTAGATTGCGGCCGACACCGGGGCGGTCGGCGACCACGGCAATGCCGTTTTCGCGCAAATGCTCGGCCGGTCCGATGCCGGACAGCATCAGGATTTTGGGCGAATTGATCGACGAGGCGGCGGCGATCACTTCACGTCGCGCCTTAACGACCTGAATCTGTTTGTGAGCCTCGATCTCGACGCCGATGGCGCGTTGATTCTCGATGATCACCCGACGGGCAAAGCCCTTGACCAGACTCACGTTTTTCCGCTTGAGCGCCGGCTTCAGATAGGCTGACGCAGCCGACCAGCGGCGGCCACCGCTTATGGTCTGCTCCATCGGCCCGAAACCTTCCTGCTTGGAGCCGTTGTAGTCGTCGGTCAGCTCGAACCCGGCCTGACGGCCGGCTTCGACGAAGGCGCCGTAGAGCGGATTTTTACGCGAACCGCGCTGCACATGCAGCGGCCCGCCATGTCCGCGCCAACCGTCCTCGCCGCCGTCATTGTCCTCCATGCGCTTGAAGTAGGGGAGCACGTCGGCGAAGCCCCAACCCGTTGCACCCTCTTCGGCCCAATGATCGAAGTCGCGGGCATGGCCGCGCACATAGACCATGCCGTTGATCGAGGACGAGCCACCGATCACCTTGCCACGCGGCGTCGCAAGGACGCGGCCGCCGAGATGCGGTTCGGGCTCGCTGGCGAAACCCCAGTCGTAGAGGCTCATATTGAGCGGGATCGACAGCGCCGACGGCATCTGGATCAGCGGCCCGATATCGCTGCCGCCGTATTCGATGACGATGACCGAATGCTTGCCGTCTTCCGACAGGCGATAGGCCATGGCCGAGCCGGCCGAGCCGGAGCCGATGATAACGAAATCCGCTTCAAGCATGGTTCATATGCGCCATAAAATCGGCGAGCGAGACATTGCCGCCGGTAGCCACAACAAGGACGGTCTTACCCGCCACGTCCACCTTGCCGCCGAGCAGCGCCGCCAGCGACGCAGCCCCGGACGGCTCCAGCACCAGCTTCATCCGCTCGAAGGCGATCCGCATGGCACGCCGCACCGATTGATCGTCGACGGTGATGCCGCGAACACCTGCGGTCTTGACCGCCGCGAACGGCGCGTCGCCCGGCCGTCGCGACATCAGCCCGTCGCAGATCGACTTCGGGCCTATCGGCATGGTCTCGATGCTGCCATGCGCCAGCGACGAGCCCATGCCATCAAAACCTTCGGGCTCGACGCCGATGATCTCTGTCGCCGGCGACAGATAGTGGAAGGCGAGCGAAACGCCGCCGATCAGCCCGCCGCCGCCGACCGAGCAGAACAGCAGGTCGGCGCTGGCGTCCTTGGCCTCAAGCTGGTCGAGCGCTTCAAGGCCGGCGCCAGCCTGGCCAGCGACGATCTCCGGATCGTCGAAGGGATGCAGCAGGGCCAGCCCTTCCGTTTCCGCGATCTCGCGCGCCTTGGCGGCGGCGACCTCTTCGCGCGCGCGCTCGCCGTGATCGGTCAGCACCACGCGCGCGCCATAGCCCGCCGTCGCGTCACGCTTGGCGGCCGGCGCATCGATCGGCATGACGATGGTGACGGGAATGCCGAGTGCCTGGCCGGCGGCCGCCAGGCCTTGCGCGAAGTTGCCGGAGGAATAGGCGACGACGCCGTTCCTCGCCTCGTCGGCCGACAGCCGCTTCAGCCGCCAATAGGCGCCGCGTATCTTGAAGGATCCGGCCCATTGCAGCGATTCCGCCTTGACGAAGACGCGGGCCGCACCGGTCTCCCTGGCCAGTGCGGTCGATTCCAGCAGCGGCGTGATCTGCGTCGCTCTGGAGGTGACGGCATAGGCCTGTTTGAGATGGGCCAGCGAAGGGACGAGAAGGCCTGCCATCATTCGCCTCGCGGAAAGCGTTTTTGCTCTTCGAGCACGTTGAGATCCATGTGGTTGCGCATGTAGCGTTCCGAGGCCTTCTGCAGCGGCTGGAATTCCCAGGGGTAGTGCGTGCCGTTGCGCAGCGCCGGGTAGACCACCCAGCGCCGCGCCTGGCTGGCGCGCACGGCGGCATCGAAGGCCACCATATCCCAGCGTGCGCGCAGCTTTTCCAGGAAAGCCGCCACCAGACCGGCATGTGCCGGATCGGCGGCAAGATTGCTCAATTCATGCGGGTCGGCTTCGATATCATAGAGTTGCGGCGGATCGATCTCGCAATGGACGAACTTGTAGCGGCCTTCGCGGATCGCCACCAACGGTGCGTTGGAGCCCTCGGCGGCGTATTCCATCAGCACCGGCGCGGTGCGCGGCTTGCCATTGAGCAGCGGCAGCAGCGACTGGCCGTCGGTCCATGGCGCGATCGCACTCATGTCGATGCCGGCGAGATCGCACAGCGTCGGCGTCACGTCGAGATTGGAGACCGGCGCCTCGATCAGGCCGGCGGAAATGTCCTTGCCGGCGATCATCAGCGGCACCCGCGCCGAGCCCTCGAAGAAGCACATCTTGAACCACAGGCCACGCTCGCCGAGCATGTCGCCATGGTCTGAGCAGAACAGGATGATCGTGTCGTCGAGCATGCGCGTGCGTTCCAGCACCGACAGCAGTTCGCCGACCTTGTCGTCGAGATAGGAGATGTTGGCGAAATAGCCGCGCCGCGAGCGGCGGATTTGTTCTGCCGTGATGTCGAAACTGTCGTAGTCGGACGCCTTGTAGAGCCGCTGCGAATGCGGGTCCTGGCTGTCATAGGGGATGAAACCCACTTCGGGTTCCAGCGCCGGGCAATCCCCATAGAGATCCCAGTACTGCCGCCGCGCCACATAGGGATCGTGCGGATGGGTGAAGGAAACCGTCAGGCACCAGGGCCGGTGCGCCGCATCGTCGGAGATGCGCGCGAAATCGTAGAGTTTTTGCACCGCGTGGAAGGCGACTTCGTCGTCGTATTCCATCTGGTTCGAGATTTCGGCGACGCCGGCGCCGGTCACCGAGCCCAGATTGTGATACCACCAGTCGATGCGCTCGCCGGGCTTGCGGTAGTCCGGCGTCCAGCCGAAATCGGCGGGATAGATGTCGGTGGTCAGCCGCTCCTCGAAGCCGTGCAACTGGTCCGGTCCGACGAAATGCATCTTGCCCGACAGCACGGTGTGATAGCCGTCGGCGCGCAGATGATGGGCAAAGGTCGGGATCGACGAGGCGAATTCGGCGGCGTTGTCATAGACCTCGGTGCGCGACGGCAGCTGGCCGCTCATGAACGAGGCGCGGCCTGGCGCGCAGAGCGGCGAGGCGGTGTAATTGTTCCTGAAACGTGCCGACCGCGCCGCGAGCGCTTTGAGGTTTGGCGCATGCAGAAAATCCGCGGGCCCATCGGGGAAAAAGGTCCCGTTGAGCTGATCGACCATGACGATCAGGAAATTGGGTCGCTTCGCTGTCACTGTTTTTGCCGCTCGCCGAGTTTGGTTTCGAGATAGTCCTCGACCAGCGCGATCGCGGTCGCGGCGTTGGGCACGCCATCCTTCAGCGCACGCCTGATGTAGAGCCCGTCGATCATCGCCGCTGTCGCTTCGGCGGCGCGGTCGGCCTCCGCCCTGGGCAGGATGCCCGTCAGCCCGCTCATCAGGTTCGAATGCAGCCGCCGCGCATAGATCTTGAGCAATCGGCGCAACGCCGATGATTTCTGCGCCTCGACGTAGAAGGCAAGCCAGGCGGCGATGGTTTCGGCCTGGAACTGGATGTCGGAGAAGTTGACGGCGACCACGGCGGAAACGCGTTCGCGCGGGGACTTGGCGGATTGCAGGGCGCGGCGCATGTCGATGGCCAGTTCGGCGAGGATGTGCCGCATCGTCGCGAACAGCAATTCGTCCTTGGCGCCGAAATAGTGATGGGCAAGGGCCGAGGACACACCGGCGCGCCCGGCGATCTCGGACATGGTCACGTCAAGCGAGCCGCGCTCGCCGATCGCCGAGATCGTCGCGTCGATGAGCGCCTTGCGGCGCAGTGGCTCCATTCCGACTTTTGGCATGCTGTTCCCGATCTTTGCGCGGAGATTATTTTTTATTGACGGGTCAATCAACAAAAAATCGACGTGAGCGCGACCTGTACCAAGCGATTATCCTGTTCCGGCCCTTCACGTGTGGACGAGAATGTTTATCTTTGAACAATAAAGGCGAAGTGCGCCATGAGCCCGGTATGCTAGGCTGGCGCCAAGGATGGAGACCGCCATGACCGCATGCATCGTTGGCTGGGCGCATTCGCGCTTCGGCAAGCTTGAGGGCGAGACGCTCGAAAACCTGATCGTCAAGGTCGCGACGGATGCGCTCGACCATGCCGGCATCGGTCCGGACGAGGTCGACGAGATCGTGCTTGGCCATTTCAACGCCGGCTTCTCTGCGCAGGATTTCACCGCGAGCCTGGTGCTGCAGGCCGACGACCGGCTGCGCTTCAAGCCGGCAACGCGAGTCGAGAATGCTTGCGCGACGGGATCGGCGGCGGTCCGGCAAGGCATCCGTGCAATCGACGCCAACGCTGCCCGCATCGTGCTGGTGGTCGGCGCCGAGCAGATGACGACGACGCCCGGACCCGAGATCGGCAAGAACCTGCTGAAAGCATCCTATCTGCCTGAAGACGGCGAGACACCCGCTGGCTTCGCCGGTGTCTTCGGCAAGATCGCACAGGCCTATTTCCAGCGTTATGGCGACCAGTCCGATGCGCTCGCCATGATCGCCGCCAAGAACCACAAGAACGGCGTCGACAATCCCTATGCGCAGATGCGCAAGGATTTCGGCTATGATTTCTGCCGGCAGGAGAGCGAGAAGAACCCCTTCGTCGCCGGTCCTCTCAAGCGCACCGACTGCTCGCTGGTCTCCGACGGCGCCGCCGCTCTTATCCTCGCCGATACGGCCACTGCGCTGAAGATGCGCCGCGCAGTTGCCTTCAGGGCCAATGAACATGTGCAGGATTTCCTGCCGATGTCGAAGCGCGATATCCTGGCTTTCGAGGGCTGCGAGCAGGCCTGGACCCGCGCGCTGAAGAACGCCGGCGTGACGCTCAACGACCTGTCTTTTGTCGAGACGCATGACTGCTTCACCATTGCCGAACTGATCGAATACGAGGCGATGGGCCTGGCCAAGCCCGGCGAGGGCGCGAAGCTGGCGCTTGATGGCACGACGGCCAAGGACGGCCGCCTGCCGGTCAATCCCTCCGGCGGGCTGAAGGCCAAGGGCCACCCGATCGGCGCCACCGGTGTCTCCATGCATGTCTTGACCGCCATGCAGCTTGTCGGCGAAGCCGGCGGCATCCAGGTGCCGGGTGCGAAGCTTGGCGGCATCTTCAACATGGGTGGGGCCGCGGTCGCCAACTACGTTTCCATTCTGGACCGGATCAGGTAAACCGCCCCCCAACATTCGTGGGAGGTGGCATGGCAAATCCGGTTCTGATCGAGGTTCTGCGCGGCGCGATCGTCGAGAGCGCGCATCGCGGCACTGTCGCGGTCTTCGATGCCGACGGCAAACCGGTCCTGGAGATTGGCGACACCTCGAAGCCGGTGTTCCCGCGCTCGGCGGTCAAGGCAATCCAGGCCTTGCCGCTGGTGGAAACCGGTGCTGCCGACGCCTATGGCTTCGGCAACCGTGAGCTGGCGCTGGCCTGCGCCTCCCATTCGGGCGAACCGGAGCATGTCGAACTGGCGCGGTCCATGCTGGCCAGGGCCGGGCTCGACGGGTCCGCGCTCGAATGCGGCGCACACTGGCCCTCGAACCATGCCGCCGAGATCGCACTCGCGCGTGCCGGCGGTTCTCCGAATGCGCTGCACAACAACTGTTCAGGAAAACATTCCGGCTTCCTCTGCACCTGCGTCCATTCCGGCATTGCGCACAGTGGCTACGTCAAGGCGGGGCACGCACTGCAAGAGATGGTGCGCGACGCGATGCAGTCGGTCACAGGTGCCGTCCATGGCGCTGATGAGCGGGCGACCGACGGCTGCTCGATCCCGACCTATGCGGTGCCGCTCAGGAGCTTCGCGCTCGGCTTTGCCCGCATGGCCACGACAAATGGCTTCGGCCCCGAGCGGGCCAAGGCGGCAAAGCGGCTGCTGGCGGCCTGTATGGCAGAACCGTTCTTTGTCGCCGGCACCGGCCGCGAAGACGTCGCGCTGATGGAAGCAGCACCTGGGCGGATCTTTGCGAAAGGCGGCGCCGAAGGTGTCCATTGTGCCGCAATTCCGGAGCTTGGCCTCGGTATCGCGCTCAAATGCGATGATGGCGCCCACCGCGCCAGTGAAGCCATGGTCGCCGCCGTCCTCGCCAAGCTGCTGCGCGCGGACCAGGCCCTGGCGGCGAAGCTCACTGAACTGGCAAACGCGCCGATCCAAAGCCGGATCGGAGCCAAGGTAGGCGCGGTGAGGCCGACTGCCGCCCTCAACTGACGCGGTTGCGCTCAACGGTCAAATGCGCAAAACCGCTGCTGCTTAACTGGGTCAGGTCGGCTGTTACCGGCTCGGCCCAGCGCTGGCCGATGACGGCGCCGTTCACCGCGCCGTCGATGACGTTGTCGGAGATGACGGCCGTGCCGGCACCCTCGACCACGCTGACGACGATGCCTGTGCCGGCCTTTCGGATGATGTTGCCGGTGGCCACGACATTGCGCAGATACGGTCCCCAGCCGATCGACATGCCGTAGAGCGGCGCGTTCTCGATGACGTTGTTGGAAGCGATGGTGTCTGCCTCGACGCCGATGCCGACGCCGAAGCCGGGCGGATCGGCTGTGTAGGGGCCGCTGGTCGACAGATTGCGCACGATGTTGCCGGAGCAGACACCCATGCGGCCGCCTTCGTTGAAGTTGACGATCGAGATGCCGTTGGCCGCGCCATCGACGATGTTGTTGCTGATGACCGCACCCTCGAACGAAAATTCGGAATAGACCGCGGTCTCGCCCGAGCGCGAACAGGTATTGCCGGAAATCTGCAAATTGCTGGAGCTGTTGGCGCGGATCGCCGAAAAAGCGCAATCCGAGACGACATTGCCCGAAATGATGACGTTGCCGGCGCGGAAGGCGTTGATGCCATTGCCGTTCTGGCCGGTCCCGCCGCTGCGCGCGCCGATGCGTTCGACACGGTTGCCGGTCACCATCGTGCCGTCTTCGGCCGCCTGCCAGCGATGCACGAGGATGCCGCCATTGGCGCAGTCGGAGACCGTGTTGCCTGATATCGTCAGTCCGGCGGCCTCGACCGAATAGATGCCGGCGTCCGCCGCGCCCGATATGTCGGAGCGTTCGATGCGGCCTGTCGCATGTTCCAGCGCCAGCCCGTTCTTGCCGCTGCCGGTTATCTGGCAATTGTCGACGACGAGATGGCCGACCCGGCGCAGATCGAGCAGCCCTTGCGTATAGTCGCCCATCGAGCGGTTCGAACCGTCGAAGACCAGCCCGCTCAGTTCGATATGGTCGGCCTGTTCGGCCATGAAGAGATGGCCGTCGCCGCCATAGACGATCCGCGTCGCGCCCGGCACGCCGGAAAGGCGCACGCGGCCGGGCAGCGAGAGATTGGACACCACATAGGTGCCCGCCGGCAGGAACACCGGCATGTCCCGGCTGTTCGCGTCGCGCAGCAGCTTGGCGAAAGCCTTGCTCTGGTCGTCGAACGTGCCGGGCTGTACGCCGAGCTCGGTGGCATTGATGGAACCGCGCATCGAGGCTTTTTCGATACCGGTCAGGCCGGCGGCCGCCGCTTTGCCGAGCGCAAGGCCCACAACGGCAAAGCCGGCGGTTCCGGTTAGCAGCGTTCGTCTGTTCAACATCGGCACAGAATCCCAGCGTTCAACCTGACGTCGCAGGAATCGTGCCAAACGTTCCGTTCCTTTTCACAATGACTTGTCGAGCAGCCGCTCGAGGCCTAGGTTCAGGCAATGAGCAGAGCTTTTACCCGCGAAGAAGACAGCGAGAATGCCATTGCCGGCGTCGGCGAGCGGCCGATCAGCACGCACCGCAACCTTGTGACGGAACGCGGCCTGGCGCAGATCGAGGAGAATCTGGCCGATCTGCGCGACGTTCTGGCGAAAGCCGAGAGGAAGGCAGACCGCGAGCGCATCGCGGTGGTGTCACGCGATCTGCGCTACTGGACGGCGCGGCGCGAAAACGCCGAACTGTCCGTGCCGGAGCCCGGCAGCGACGTCGTCCGCTTCGGCATGGGGGTCACGCTGGAAGCCGATGATGGCAAGAAGGTGCATTGGAAGATCGTCGGCGAGGACGAGGCCGATCCCACCAAGGGCAGCATTTCGCATGTTTCGCCGATGGCCGTCGCCCTGTTCGGCAAGAAGGTCGGCGACGTGGCCGCGGTCAACGGCAAGGAATGGGAAATCGTCAAGCTCTCGGACAGCTGACGCCAGTTGGGTTTCCCTATTTGGCCAGCCCTTGCAATGCGACCTCATACTTGTCCATGACATCACGAGCAGCGCGCATCTGCCGTCCGACGTCGTTGCTCTCTACCGGTCTTAGAATGACGCCGTCATCGGTTTCGATGATCTGAAGTTGATCGCCACTTGCAGCTTCAGGGCGTGGAGCATTTCCCGTGGCAAGATCAAGGCGCCTGATCCGTCGTCGAGCTTGTGGATGAGAGTCTTCATTGCCGTTGCCCGTGGTTGCGTCTGTCATTTTGGCACAACCTTTTCCAGCAATACAGAATGTTTTGCTCAGCCCGCCAGCAGCCGGTCCATCAGCCGGTCCGCCGCTTCCGGAATAACCGTGCCCGGCGGGAAGATTTCCGCCGCGCCGGCTTGCAGCACGGCCTCGTAGTCCTGCGGCGGGATGACGCCGCCGGCCACGATCAGCATGTCGCCGTGGCCGAGCTTTTTCAGCGCGTCGCGCAATTCGGGGATCAGCGTCAGGTGTCCCGCCGCCAGCGATGAGGCGCCGATGATATGGACGTTATGCTGGACCGCCAGTTTGGCGATCTCTTCCGGCGTCTGGAACATCGCGCCGACGGTGACGTCGAAGCCGAGATCGGCGAAGGCGGTGGCGATCACCTTTTGCCCACGGTCGTGGCCATCCTGTCCCATCTTGGCAACGAGGATGCGCGGCTTGCCGCCGTTTTTCTTCTCGAAAGCGCTAATCTTGTCCTGCAGCCCGGCGACCACGGGGCTGTCGCCAAGCGCCTTGCGATAGACGCCGGAAATGGTCTGCACCGTAGCGACGTGGCGGCCAAAGGCTCTTTCGAGCGCAAACGAGATCTCTCCGACTGTCGCATTGGCCTGCGCGGCGCGGATGGCGAACTCCAGAAGGTTCTCATTGCCTTGCGCGGCGCGGGTCAGCGCATCGAGCGCGCTTTCCACCGCCGCGACATCGCGCGTGCCCTTCAGCCGTTGCAGCTTCGACAATTGCCGGGCCCTGACCTCGGCATTGTCGATCTTGAGCACATCGACCTCGATGTCGGTCTCGGGGCGATGCGCATTGACGCCGACCAGCATCTGCTCGCCGGAATCGATGCGCGCCTGCGTGCGCGCCGCCGCTTCCTCGATGCGCAGCTTGGGAATGCCTTGTTCGGTCGCGGCGGCCATGCCGCCGAGAGCCTCGACCTCTTCGATATGGCTCAGCGCGCGCGCCGCGAGATCGTGGGTCAGCCGTTCGAGATAGGCCGAGCCGCCCCACGGGTCGATGATGCGCGTGGTGCCGGATTCCTTCTGCAGGATGAGCTGCGTGTTGCGGGCGATGCGCGCCGAATGATCGGTCGGCAGCGCCATCGCCTCGTCGAAGGAGTTGGTGTGCAGCGACTGGGTATGCCCCTGGGTCGCCGCCATCGCCTCGATCATGGTGCGGATGATGTTGTTATAAGGATCCTGCGCCGTCAGCGACCAGCCGGACGTCTGGCAATGGGTGCGCAGCGACAGCGAGCGTTCGTCCTTCGGCGCAAAATTCTTCTTCATCAGCGTCGCCCACAGCAGCCGCGCGGCCCGGAGCTTGGCCACTTCCATGAAGAAGTTCATGCCGATCGCCCAGAAGAAGGACAGGCGCGGCGCGAAGCGGTCGATGTCGAGGCCCGCCGCGACGCCGGCGCGGGCATATTCGATGCCGTCGGCGATCGTATAGGCGAGCTCCAGGTCGGCTGTCGCACCGGCTTCCTGCATGTGATAGCCGGAGATCGATATCGAATTGAACTTCGGCATGTTCTTCGCGGTGTAGGAGAAGATGTCCGACACGATCCGCATCGAGGGTTTTGGCGGGTAGATGTATGTGTTGCGGACCATGAACTCCTTCAGAATGTCGTTCTGAATGGTGCCTGCCAGATCCTTCTGCGCGACGCCCTGTTCTTCCGCCGCGACGATGTAAAGCGCCATGATCGGCAGCACCGCGCCGTTCATCGTCATCGACACCGTCATGTCGCCGAGCGGAATGCCGTCGAAGAGCTGCCGCATGTCGAGGATGGAATCGATGGCGACACCCGCCATGCCGACATCGCCGGCAACGCGCGGGTGGTCGCTGTCATAGCCGCGATGCGTGGCGAGATCGAAGGCGACCGACAGGCCCTTCTGGCCGGCGGCAAGATTGCGCCGGTAAAAGGCGTTGGACTCTTCGGCCGTGGAGAAGCCAGCATATTGCCGGATCGTCCACGGCTGCTGGACATACATGGTCGGGTAGGGGCCGCGCACGAAGGGCGGCAAGCCTGGATAGGTGTCGAGATGCGGCAGGCCCTTGAGGTCGCCCTGATTGTACAGATGCTTGACGACAAGCCCTTCCGGCGTCACCCGCTGGCCCTTGACCTCGACCGACGCGCGGCGCGGCGGCGCCCAGCCGACCTGACTGAAATCCGGGATCAAGAGGCAGCCTCGATGGATTGGTCGATGCGGGCCGGGAACAGCGCTTCGCACAGCACGACGCCTTCGGTGAAGGCAGGCCGCTCCTCCGCATCCAGCGTCTCGACCGGGCGTTCACCTTTCTGCGGATAGAGTGTGGTGCCGATGATGGCCCGCTCACCGGCCTTGAAGGCTGCGTCGCGCCGGGCGGCGGCGGCGCGAACGCGCTGTTGGATGTGTCCGTCCCGAAGGCTCGACAATACGCCTCCTTCGGCCTCGATCGCCTGCAGCTCCGCCCACGCGGCTTCGCAAAGGTCCGCCGTCAGCGCTTCGACCGCGCCGGACCCATAGGCGGGATCGGCGACATGATCGACATGGCTTTCATTGGCCATGATCAGCTGGGCGTTGCGCGCGACGCGGCGGGCAAAAGGCGCCGGCAGGCCGTGCGCGATCGTATGCGGCAGGATGGAGATCGAATCGGCTCCACCCGCCGCCGCGGCGAAGCAACTGATCGTCGTGCGCAGGATGTTGGTTTCGGGATCCAGCGCCGTCATCATGCGGAATGACGTTTCGGCATGGATGTTGGCCGTGGAGTTGGGGATCGAGCAGGTTTCCTGCACGCGTGCCCACAGCCTGCGCAAGGCCCGCACCTTGGCCATGGAGAGGAACTGGTCCTGGTCGACGCTGAGCGCAAAGCCGATATGCGGCGCGGCATAGACAAGAGGCTGCCGCGCCTTCTCGAACATTCTGAGATACGAGACCGCCGAAGCCAGCATGATGCCGAGTTCCTGCGCTTCCGTGGCGCCGGCATTGTGGAAAACGCGACCGTCCGCTTCCAGCAGCACACCGGGAACGCCCATCGAGAAGAAGTGCGCCAGCGACTGGGGCATCGATTCCTGCAGCGCTTCGATCGACATGCGCAGCCGGCCGGTGCCGGCAAGGATCGCCGCCGGGTCGATGCCGAAGGACAGGTTGAGCTTTGCCGGATCGGAGCGGCGCTTGCTCAGGAACGCCACCAGCCAGTCGGCCATCGGGCGGCTCCACGGGTGCGTGTCGATGCGGATCTGGATCCGATTGAGAGGCACGCCCTCCAGCACCGTTTCCAGCGCCTGAGCGGTTCTCGGCAGACCGTAGCCGAAAGCGTTCGGGGCGCCTTCGAAGACGAGCGACAGTCCTGTCGCACCCTGCGCGATATCGTCCAGAACCTGGGCCTTGGCGCGATCGACGTTGGGGTCGTCGACGCGTTGGCTGACGATCCAGGACGATCGGGGATTCGTGCGCACGAGCGGTTCGGCCCCGGTCGCGCGGTCATAAAGGGGCTCGATGCGGATGGCGTCGTCGGTGTGCGAAACCAGCTTTTCCTCGAAGGACGCGCCAGCCAGTGCCTTTTCCGCCAGGGCCAGCCATCGCTGGCGCTCGGCGCCAACTGGTTCAACATCCTTGGTCAAGGCTCCGGCGCCCATCCATCTTCCTCGTTCATATGGCCGCACCAGCCGGGCGGTTCACTCTACGGTTCCCGGTCGGTTATCGCAATGCGCATCCCGAGCCTGAATTCGATCCATCAGATATAGGTCGGCTTGCATGGACGAACCATGAACGATTGCCAAACACCAGCAAAATCCGCAAGTTCCAAAATCCGATTTCGGCGACAGGCCTGATTGGGACGATTGGCCCCGCTCTGGACAATTGGCATTGTCGCTGTGCGACAGCCTCACTATACCTTCGGGCAAAGGCTGGCTTTTGACTTATCAGTTTGCGGAGACCGGACATATGGCTGACGACACCAGTATTTTCATCGGCGCCAGCCGCAAGTCCGACGACAGCTATCAGCGCCCTCAGCAGTTGCTGCTGCAATATGGGAATCGCCATGGCCTGGTGACCGGTGCCACCGGTACCGGCAAGACCGTCACCTTGCAGATCCTGGCTGAAGGTTTTTCGAATGCCGGCGTTCCGGTGTTTTGCGCCGACATCAAGGGCGACCTGTCCGGTATCGGGATGATGGGCACGGCGCAGGATTTCCTGGTCAAGCGGGCCGCGCAGGTCAAACTCGACCCTTACGACTTCCAGGAATTCCCCGTCATCTTCTGGGACCTGTTCGGAGAGCAGGGCCATCCCATCCGCGCGACCATTTCTGAAATGGGACCGCTTCTCCTGTCGCGGCTGATGAACCTGACCGACGCGCAGGAGGGCATCATGAACATTGCCTTCCGCATTGCCGACGAGGAGGGCCTGCTGCTTCTCGATCTCAAGGACCTGCAGGCTTTGCTTGCCAACATCGCCGAGCGGGCCGAGGAGATCAGCGCGCGCTACGGCAATGTCACCAAGCCATCGGTGGGTGCCATCCAGCGCACGCTGCTGGTACTGGAGCAACAGGGCGCGGCCAACTTCTTCGGCGAGCCGGCTCTGCGCATCTCCGACATCATGCGCACCACGCGTGACGGCCGAGGCGCCGTCAGCGTGCTGGCCGCCGACAAGCTGATGATGAATCCGCGCCTCTACGCGACCTTCCTGCTTTGGCTTATGTCGGAGCTGTTCGAGGAACTGCCCGAGGTCGGAGATCCCGACCAGCCGAAGCTGGTGTTCTTCTTCGACGAGGCGCATTTGCTGTTTGACGAGGCGCCGAAGGTGCTGATCGACCGCGTCGAGCAGGTGGTCCGCCTGATCCGCTCGAAAGGCGTCGGCGTCTATTTCGTCACGCAGAACCCCCTGGATATTCCGGAAAAGGTCTTGGCCCAGCTCGGCAACCGCGTCCAGCACGCGTTGCGCGCCTATACGCCGCGTGAGCAGCAGGCGGTTCGGACAGCGGCAGAAACGTTCCGCCCCAATCCCGATTTCGACTGCGCCACCACCATCACCCAGCTCGCCACCGGTGAGGCGCTGGTCTCGACGCTGGAGGCCAAGGGCGTGCCGTCCATGGTGCAGCGTACGCTGATCCGGCCGCCATCCTCGCGGCTTGGACCCATAACCCCCGCCGAGCGGCAAAAGCTGATCGCGGAAAGTCCGGTCACTGGCCAGTACGACCAGGTCATCGACCGCGAATCGGCCTTCGAGATGCTGCAGAAAAAGGCCAAGGACGCACAGGACGCCGAGCAGCAGGCGCAGCAGGCAGGCACAGGCGGCTCGCGCTGGACCATACCGGGCTTCGGCAATGACGATCCCGCACCGCCGTCCGGTGGCCGCCGCGCGCCGGCGCCGCGCCCTTCCAATCGCCAGACTGTGGCCGAGGCCGCGATCAAGTCCGTGGTGCGCTCGGTCGGCTCGTCGGTCGGACGCGCCATCGTGCGCGGGATCCTGGGGAGCCTGTCGAGAGGCCGCTGAGCCGCGCCAGGGCCGGTAGCAAGTCGGGCGCAACCTGCTAGATGTTTTCGCGGGTGTAGATCTCGAAGGGCAGGATGTTTGTAAAATTCCCGCCTTCGTTCGGTGTTGAGACAGCGCGGATCATGCCGGCCAAGGTCTCTTGCGCAATGCGGGCGAGGGGGTGCGAGATGATGAAGGTCAGGGTGCCGTCGAGCAGCGCCGGGCGGGTCGACTCCATCAGTTCATAGCCGACAACAACGAGGCTTCCGGCCCTGCCGGTGGAGCGTAGGGCCGCAATAGTGCCGGTGATGCCACCCCCGGCGACATAAAGCCCAGACAGGTCCGGATTTTCGTTCAGCAGCTTTTCGGTCATCTCCTGCGCAATGGCGCTGGATTCGAAAGTCAGCAGCGGCTCGAGCAGCGTGAAGCCAGGCGCGTGCTCGCGAAAATAGGAGCGAAAGCCACTCTCGTTCATCTCCTGGCAGCGATAGCGGTGGTTGCCGACAAGGATGCCGAGCTTGCCGGGTGCGCGGCAGACATGCTCGAACACCCAGGCCGCGGTGCGCCCGACTTTCCAATTGTCCAGTCCGATATAGCGCACATGCCCGGTCGCCGAAATCTGCGAGATCAGCGCAAAGACCGGCACGTTGCGGGCATGCAATGTGTCCACCGCCTGGGTGACGAGGGGATGAACCGCGGCGACGACGCCAACGGCGTCGCATTCGGCGCCGAGCGCCAGCATCCGCGATGCGACATTCTGCGGTGACAGATCGTCCAGAAACTCCGTGCGCAGCTCGATCTCGCAATCGGGCACCGCTTCGGTTGCCAGGCGCAGCGCCTCGGCCATGTTGCGGTAGAAGGCGCGGCCGGGCTGGTGCAGCAGGAAACCGAACCGGTAGCGCGGCCGGGCGGCCGCCACGCGGCTGCGCAGCGCGCCCATGCCGTAGAAACCGATTTGCTCGGCTGCCAGCCGGACACGCTCTCGCATGCCCTGGCGAACGGCGCCCGAGCCGCTCAGCACCCGGTTGACGGTGGCCACCGAAACATTCGCCTCGGCGGCTACATCCTTGATCGTTGGCCGCTTGCCCTGATCCATTTTATCTCATCAGCCTGTCGCATCTGATACAAAAATATCATTGTCCATGCGAGATTGATATGAATGACACAATCAATTTGGAACAAACATTCTATTCTTGATTCATTTTGGATCAAGATGTTTATCTCGTCAAAAGCAAGCAAGGCGGACGCACCGCCAGCCCAGGGATAGCAGCAGCACAGCGCAGACAGGTTTTCGCCCACCGCTCTCAGGTGTGAGGCAGCGCGCGCGTGCGGCCCATCCCAAGGCGTTGCGGGTGCGGCATTGCGGGTGGAGAAATTGCATGGACGATCTCAAATACGGCGTGCGCGACAAGCGCGGCGACTGGAAGCCGAACGGACGCATCGAGGGCGCGCCGTTATGGAACTGGCCGCCCAGGCTGCCGAAGATCCTGGCGTGGTTGCCGGGCTACATCTGGCCGTGGAATGCCTTCCACATGGTCACGGCGCTGCTCTACTGGTTCTATATCGTCCCCGGCGTAGAGAGGATGAAGACGATCAGTTGGGGCTGGGCACTGTGGCTCTATGCCGTCAATGCGGCGGCGATCCTCGTCTTCTACGGCATCTTCGAGCTGCGCTACTACATCAAGCGCGCCCAGGCGACACGCTTCAAGTACAACCACAAATTCCCAGCCGATGCGCCCTCCGACGTCTTCTGGTTCCAGAGCCAGAACCTCGACAATTTCCTGCGCTCGTTCTTCATCACCATTCCGCTATGGACCGTGGTCGAAGTCATCTTCCTTTGGTGCTTTGCCAATGGCTACGTGCCGTGGGTCGGCTGGCAGGATCATCCGGTGTACCTCGCCGCACTGGTGCTCATCGCGCCGGCCATCCACGAGGTGCATTTCTTCTTTATTCACCGGCTGATCCACTGGGGACCGCTCTATCGCTGGATCCATTCGGTCCATCACAATTCGATCAACCCGTCGCCCTGGTCGTCGCTGTCGATGCATCCGGTGGAAGGGTTCCTCTACCACGCGGTCGCCTTCTGGCACCTCGTTATCCCGTCCAATCCGATCGTCGCGCTGTTCCAGCTGCATGTTGCTGGCTTCGGCGCCGTCAATGGCCATCTCGGCTTCGACAAGCTGGAAGTGACTAAGGACACGGCCGTCAACAGCCATGCCTACACACATTACCTGCACCACAAATATTTCGAGGTGAACTATGGCGGCGACGGGTTGATCCCTCTCGATAAGTGGTTCGGCACCTGGCACGACGGCACCCGAGAGGGTGAAGCCATGATGGACGCCCGCTTCCAGAAAAAGAAAGAACGCATGAACGCCAGGGTGTGAGCAACACCGAGGCGAAGCATTCGTGACGCGCAATCGGGAGAGAGGCGCGCATGGAGCGACGAAGCAGCTGTTTTTCTAATCCGTCTGACGACGGCAACCGGGAGGAATGAAATGAAAACGATCACGAAACTGCTGACGGCGATCATGCTTGCGGGCGTGGCGGCAACATCGGCTACGTCGGCAATGGCAGACGGGGCGAAGATCTTCGTCATAGGCGGCAAGGCGGACGATCCGTTCTGGTCGAAGGTCAAGAAGGGCGCCGACGACGCCGGCAAGGTCGCCGAACTGACCGGCGGCTCGGTGACCTGGCTCGGCCCGCAGAACTACGACAATCTCGGCCCCGACGCGGCCAAGCTGATCCGCACCGCGCTCAGCCAGAAGCCGAGCGCCATTGTCGGCCCCGACTGGGTGCCGGAGGCCATGGACGACGCCTTCAAGGAGGTCGTTGCCGCCCGAGTTCCGCTCATCATCTACAATTCCGGTGGCATGGACGCGGCCAAGCGGCTCGGCGCCATGAACTATGTCGGCAATGAAGAATACGCCGCAGGTCTAGGCGGCGGCACCTACTACGGCAGCCATGGTTCCAAGAACGTGCTGTGCGTCAATACTTTGCCGGGTGCCACCAACACCGAAGACCGCTGCAAGGGCATTGCCGACGCCATTACCAAGAGCGGCGGCAAATCGACCCAATTGCCGCTGCCCTCGTCCAGCTTCGGCAACCCGACCGCGGTCGCCGAGGCGATCAAGGCGGCCCTGCTGAAGGACAACACCATCGACGGCGTCATCACCATCAGCGCCGGCGATGCCAACAGCGCAGCCAACGCCATCAGCCAGGCCAATGCCGGCGACAAGGTGAAGCTCGCTTCCTTCGACATGGATGAGACCGGCCTGCAGCGCATCAAGGCCGGCACGCAGATGTTCGCGGTCGACCAGCAGCCTTATCTGCAGGGCTATCTCGCGGTCTCGCTGCTGAACGGCTTCGCCAACTATGGGCTGGACCTGCCGACCAAGCCGGTGCTGACCGGACCGGGGATCGTCGACGCTGCCAATGTCGACGCGACAATGGCTGGTGCCGCAGCCGGCGCTCGCTAGCTTGCGCGGATTGGTGTCCGGCCCATCCGAGGGCCGGACATCATCTGCCCCGCGCCAGGCTCTCCATTGTTCAAGCCAGGGACATTTCGATGACATCCCAAGCCCACGACCAACTCGCCGCGGCAACTACCGCGCCGCTCTCTCAGCGCTCTTCGATGCCCTCGATCGGCAGTCTCGTACGCCGGCCCGAAGTCGGCTCGCTGATCGGCGTGATCGCCGTTCTGGTTTTCTTCTCGATCTTCGGCGGCGCCAACTTCATGTCGTCCGGGGGGGCCGCGAGCTGGCTCAACGTCGCCTCGGAACTCGGCATCATCGCGCTTCCCATCGGGTTGCTGATGATCGCCGGGAATCTCGATCTCTCCGTCGGTTCGATGGTCCCCGCCAGTTCGATGACCATTGCCATCCTGTCGGGCCATTACGGCCTGCCGATCATCGTTGGCATCCTCGCCGCGCTCGGCCTTGGGCTCGCCGTCGGCTTCGTCAACGGCGTGCTGGTGATTCGCACCAAGGTGCCGTCCTTCGTCGTCACCTTGGCCACGCTGTTCGCGTTGGCCGGCCTGACACTCGGCCTCTCGGTCATCCTGTCCGGCAGCACCAGCGTCGCGCTGAAGAGCGGGCCGATCGCCAAACTCCTGTTCGGCGACTATCTCGGCGGCAAGTTCGAGGTGACGCTGTTCTGGTGGATCGCCGCCATCCTGATCGTCGGCTTCATCCTGAATTTCTCGCGGTTCGGCAACTGGATCCTGGCCATGGGCGGTGACGCCGTCAGCGCTCGCAATGCCGGCATACCGACGGACCAGGTGACCATAGCGCTGTTCATGAGCAGCGGCCTGTGCGCCTCCTTCGTCGGCATGTCGCAGGCCATCCTATACAACAGCGCCCAGGTGGCCGCGGGGCAGTCCTTCATTTTCAATTCGATCATCGCGGTGGTCATCGGCGGCGTGCTGCTCACCGGTGGCTACGGTTCGGTGGTCGGCATCGTGCTCGGCACCCTGACCTTCGCCATCGTCAACCAGGGTATTTTCTACACCGGCTTCGACGCCAACTGGGCGAGCCTGATCATCGGTGTCCTGCTGCTGGCGGCCGTGCTGATGAACAACACCTTCCGCACCATGGCCCTGACCTACGCGCCGCGCACCAAACTGAGTGCACGCCGATGACCACGCCTCTGCTCAGGCTGACTGGAATCAACAAGTCGTTCGGCCCGATCGACGTGCTCCACGACATCTCGCTCGAGGTCTACAGAGGCGAGGTGCTTTGCCTGCTTGGCGACAACGGCGCCGGCAAGTCTACGCTGATCAAGATTCTCTCCGGCGTCCACCGCCCGACATCGGGCACGATGGAAATGGACGGCAGATCGGTCGCCTTCGACACCCCCCGCGATGCCAGTGACCATGGCATCGCCACCGTCCACCAGTTCGGCGGCACGTTCCCGCTAATGAGCATCGGTCGGTCCTTCTTCGTTGGCGCCGAGCCGACGCGGCGCTGGGGGCCGCTCACCATCTACGACCGCAAGCGGGCCAACGAGATCGCCGTCACCGAGATGCGTCAGCTCGGCATCACCCGGATCGACGACGGCGATCGCCTCGTCGGCGGGCTGTCCGGGGGCGAGCGCCAGGCGCTGGCGATCGCACGCGCCGTGCATTTCGGCGCCAGCGTGCTGATCCTCGACGAGCCGACAGCGGCGCTCGGCGTCAAGGAGGCGGCGCATGTGCTGCGCATCGTGCTCCAGGCGCGCCGCAAGGGCATCGCGGTGATCTTCATCACCCACAATGTCGTCCATGCGCTGACCGTCGGCGATCACTTCGCCGTGCTCATCAGAGGCTCCAAGGCCGCCGACTTCCGTAAGGGCGAGAAAAGCCGCGAGGCGATCACCGACCTGATGGCGGGCGGCGAGCAAATGGCCGAGCTCGAAGCCGAGATCGAGAGCTTCTCGGCGGCTGATGACGGGCATGCGCCGCGCGGTGCGAGCCATGTATGATCAGCGAAGGTGCCCATCTCCTCCTCCCCGGCATCTTCCGGTGCGGCCGGCGGGATCCCGCCGGCCGCCTTTTCGACCAACCAAAGAACAGACGGCAAAGTGACAATGGCAAAATGGATTGATGCGTGCGCGACCGATGACATCGACGAAGAGGACGTCATCCGCTTTGATCACGAGGGCCGGACATTCGCCATCTACCACAGCCCCGACGATGCATTCTTTTGCACCGACGGGCTGTGCACGCATGAAAAGGTGCATCTGAGCGATGGGCTGGTTATGGAACACAGGATCGAATGCCCGAAGCACAGCGGCGTGTTCGATTACCGGACCGGCGAAGCGCTGCGCGCACCGGTCTGCGTGAACCTGAAAACCTACAACACGAAGGTCGAGGATGGCCGCGTGTACATCGAGGTCTGACATGTCCGATACCTTCACCCTTGCGGCCTGTGTCGAGATGCTGTGGCGCGACCGGCCGATGGAATGGCGCGTCGAGCGCCTCACCGAGTTGGGCTTCCAGGTCGGCCTCTGGAACTGGCCGGACCATGACCTAGCGATGCTGGAAAGATCCGGCGCGACCTTCTCGATCATGAACGGCTACCTCAGCGGCAGGCTTTCCGATGACGAGGGCGCTGCCGAACTGTTGAAGACGGCGAAGGAGACGGTGGCGGTCGGCAAGCGTCTCGGCGTCGCGCGGCTCAATCTGCACGGCACGGGGCTCGGCGAAGGCGGCCTGCCGGTCACTCCTTGCGAGGCTGTCACCGGTGCCATGTGGCTCAAGGCGCGCGACACGCTGAACCGCATCGCCGACCTCGCCGAGGCGGAAGGCGTGACCTTCACGCTGGAGAATTTGAACCTGCCGGTCGACCATCCCGGCGTGCCGTTTGGACGAGCGGAAGACACGTTAGCGCTAGTGTCTGATGTCAACCGGCCCGGTCTGCGTCTCAACCTCGACCTCTACCATGCGCAGATTGGCGAAGGGAATTTGATCGAGCTGTGCCGCGCCTGCCTGCCCTGGATCGGCGAGGTCCAGGTGGCCGACGTCCCCGGACGCATGGAGCCCGGCAGCGGCGAGATCAATTACCGGGGTATCGCCCATGCGCTGAGGGACATGGGCTACCGCGGGCCGGTGGGCATGGAGGCGTTCGCCTCAGGCGATCCTGAGGCCGCCCTGCAAGCCTTCCGCGAAGCTTTCACCATCTGAGGGAACAAAATGGTCAGCAAAAATACCCGGCCCACCGTCGCCGACATCCGCGCCATGAAGGGCCGCGGGCAGAAGATTTCCATGCTCTACGTCACCTCGCTCGAAGAGGCGGCGGCGGCCGACGCGGCCGGCGTCGACATGCTTTCGATCGAGGGCCGCTTCTTCTCGCCCGAGATGCGCGAGGCGGCCGGCCGCTGCTTCGTGCAGGTCGGGCTTCCCTACGGCCCAGCCGGCAATCTGGTTACGGCGGAGGACTATCTGAAAACCGCCTACCATTTCATGCGCATCGGCGGCGACTGCTTCTACTGCGCCGCCTCGCTCGATATCCAGAAGACGCTGTGCGACAACGCCGTGCCGGTCGTCGCCCATGTCGGCCTGATCCCTTCGCAATGCACCTGGACCGGCGGTTTCAAGGCCGTCGGCAGGACGGCCGAGAGCGCGCGTGCGGTGTGGGATCACGTCAAGCGCCTTGAAACCATCGGCTGCTTCGGCGCCGAGCTGGAAGTGGTGCCGGACCGGATTGCCGAACTGATCACCAGAAGCACGCCGATGATCATGCTTGGCATGGGCGCCGGACCGCATGCCGATGCGCAGTATTTGTTCAGCGAGGACGTACTCGGCCACACCTCAGGCCACAAGCCACGCCACGCCAAGACCTACCGCAACTTCGCCGCCGAGTATGAGCGACTGCAGCGCGAGCGCATCGCCGCCTATCGCGAGTTCATCTCCGATGTGAAGACCGGCACTTATCCCGAGCCGCAGCACGTCGTCTCGATCGCCGACGAAGAACTCGCGGCCTTCAGGGCCCCGCTTGGCCTCTGACGGATACCGCCCTTGAAATCGTTTTAGGCTGCGGCACCGACATGCATGGAAGGAGCGGCGACTGTCCGCCGCTCCATCGACAAACTCAGAAGATCGCGTTCGTCACTGCCTTGACCGGTCCGAGCAGCACCGATCCGTCCGGCACGCCGGCGTCGATCGGGATGGCCTTGTGGTTGGCCGTCGCTGCCGCCGCCATCGGCTGGCTGGCGTCGCTGGTCACGATGACAGGGGTTTTCGACGGCACGCGGTCGTAGAGGTCGATGATGTCCTGGTTCATCAGGCGCACGCAGCCCGACGACACCGATTTGCCGATCGACTTCCATTCCGGCGAGCCGTGCAGGCGATAGAGCGTGTCCACATTGCCCTGGAAGAGATAGAGCGCGCGGGCACCGAGCGGGTTCTTCAGCCCGCCGGGCATGCCGCCATTGTCGGCGCTGTATGGCTTCAATTCCGGCTGGCGGGCGATCATCTCATCCGGCGGCGTCCATTTCGGCCACTTCTGCTTCCACTGGACGACGGCGTCGCCTGACCATTCGAAGCCGGCGCGGCCGAGGCCGACGCCATAGCGGATGGCCTGGCCACCCGGACGAACCAGATAGAGGAAATGGCCTGTCGTATCGACGACGATCGTTCCGGGCTTCTGCCCGGTCGGATCGGGAACGATCTGGCGTAGGAACTGTGGATCGATCCTGTCGAAGGGGATGGCCGGCAGGTCGAAGCCGCCATCGCTGACAGCCGCGTACATCGACGCATAGTCGGCGAGCGGCGGCTCGACATAGGTTGGCTGCGGAGGCTCGACCGGTCCTGGCCCGGTGGTGGCGCATGCGGAAACCGCGATCGATGCGGCGCCCAATGCTGCGGCGTTGAGGAAGCCGCGACGGCTCAGGCGATAGGATTCGATTTCGGCTATGGACATGGCTGCCTTCTTTAGGACTCAAATTGCAACAAAGCGTGAATACGCTTGCCGCTATGCGGGTGCCTGACAACACCTGAGGCGATAGGCGGTTCCGATTCTGGCCCGAACGTGGACAAACAAAGGCGAAGCTGTGACTGCTCGCCACTGTTGCGCCAAGGTCACAGCTGGACAGCTCAGGCGGTGACCAGCGCTTCGAGGGTCGGCAGGATCAAGGCCGGCGGAAAGTCCCGGTATTCCTCGGGCTGGTTGGAGCGGTTGATCCACACGGTGCGAAAGCCGAATTTGGTGGCGCCGGCAATGTCCCAGCGATTGGAGGACTGGAAGGACACCGCGCCTGGATAGAGGCGCCAGCCGGTGGCGACCATGTCGTAGACCGCCGGATCGGTCTTGAAGCGCCGTACCGTATCGACCGAATAGATGTCGTCCAGAACATGGTCGAGCGCGGCCGATTTGACCGCCGCTTCCAGCATTTCGGGCGAGCCGTTGGAGAGGATCGCCAGCCTGGCTCCGGAGGCCTTGAGCGCCTTCAGCACGGCCGGTACCTCCGGGTAGCAGTCCAGCCGCCAGTAGGCTTCCAGCAGTTTTGTCCTAAGGCCGGGATCGGCGGAGGGGACTTTGCGCAAGGCGAAGTCGAGCGCCTGTTCGGTGAGTTGCCAGAAATCGGCATAGGCGCCCATCAGCGAGCGCACCCAGGAATATTCGAGCTGTTTGGCGCGCCAGATTTCGGACAGCAACTGGCCGTCCGGGCCGATCCGGTCGGCATGCCGGCGCACGGCGGCGTGCACGTCGAACAACGTGCCGTAGGCGTCGAAAACATAGGCGGCGTATTGCATGGCGACAGTTTTGAGGCGAGGCGGGGCAAGGTGCAAGCCTTGATTGCATCGCGGCCCCGCTGGCCTCAACAAAACTCCCCGATGCCCGTTGACGGCAGCGGCCAAAGCATCATCCAATGTTGTCACACAAGATTGATCGGAATGGGATAACGCGATGACACTGGCGGCAGCGGCGCAATCCGCGACATGGACTTTCGTCGACGGCGACTGGTACGAGGGCAATGTCGCCATTCTGGGCCCGCGCAGCCACGCCATGTGGCTCGGCACCAGCGTGTTCGACGGGGCGCGCTGGTTCGAGGGCGTGGCGCCCGACCTCGACCTGCATGCCAGGCGGGTGAACGCCTCGGCGATCGCGCTCGGCCTCAAGCCGAACATGTCGCCCGAACAGATCGTCGGGCTGACCTGGGACGGATTGAAGAAATTCGACGGCAAGACGGCGGTCTATATCAGGCCGATGTACTGGGCCGAGCATGGCGGCTACATGGGCGTGCCGGCCGATCCTGCTTCGACCCGTTTTTGCCTCTGCCTTTATGAATCGCCGATGATCTCGCCGACCGGGTTTTCGGTGACGGTATCGCCATTCCGGCGCCCGACGATCGAAACCATGCCGACCAACGCCAAGGCCGGGTGCCTCTATCCCAACAATGGCCGCGCCATCCTCGAAGCCAAGATGCGCGGCTTCGATAATGCTTTGGTGTTGGACATGCTGGGCAACGTCGCAGAGACCGGAAGCTCCAACATCTTCCTGGTCAAGGATGGCCACGTGCTGACGCCGGCGCCGAACGGCACCTTCCTGTCCGGCATCACACGCTCGCGCACGATGACGCTGCTGGGCGAGTACGGATTCAAGACGACGGAAAAGACGCTGTCGGTGCGCGATTTCCTCGAAGCGGACGAAATCTTCTCGACCGGCAACCACTCCAAGGTGGTGCCGATCACGCGCATCGAGGATCGCGATCTGCAACCCGGCCCTGTGGCCAAGAAGGCGCGCGAGCTCTATTGGGATTGGGCGCATTCGGCGTCGGCCGGCTGACGCGCCGCTTCGGCCTTTTTGTCGCTGCGCGCTTGGCCGCAGGAAAACCGTGTGACAGTTTTCCGGAACCCGCTTAGAAAGGGAACCGGCGCTTCACTTCCGGAGTTGTTCCAGCTCAATCCAGTCCTATCTTAATCCGGTATCCATACCGGATTTTTTCCACGAGGGAGTACTACCCATGGCTTTTGAATTGCCCGCTCTGCCCTACGACTATGAGGCCTTGCAGCCTTACATGTCGAAAGAGACGCTGGAATATCACCACGACAAGCATCACAAGGCCTATGTCGACAATGGCAACAAGCTGGCTGCCGAGGCCGGAATGGGTGATCTGTCGGTCGAAGAGGTGGTCAAGCAGTCGTTCGGCAAGAATGCAGGTCTCTTCAACAATGCCGCGCAGCACTACAATCACATCCATTTCTGGAAGTGGATGAAGAAGGGCGGCGGCGGCAACAAGCTGCCGGGCGCGCTGCAGAAGGCCTTCGACAGCGATCTCGGCGGCTACGACAAGTTCAAGGCTGATTTTGTCGCCGCCGGCACGACGCAGTTCGGTTCGGGCTGGGCCTGGGTTTCGGTCAAGGACGGCAAGCTGGCGATCTCGAAGACCCCGAACGGCGAAAACCCGCTCGTTCATGGCGCCTCGCCGATCCTCGGTGTCGACGTCTGGGAACACTCCTATTACATCGACTACCGCAACGCCCGCCCGAAATATCTCGAGGCCTTCGTCGACAGCCTAATCAACTGGGATCATGTGCTGGAACTTTACGAAAAGGCGAAGTGATCGACAGTCAGAAAGGCCCCGGCAATCCCGGGGCCTTTCTTTTTCCGTATCGATATCAGTGGCTGCGAAGGCCCGGAAAAAACCATCCGAGGACAGGGAATATTCCGTCCGCCGCATCCGTTAACGTCGTGTCCCAAATCCCTTCATCACGGAGCCAAATGAATGAGAAAGCTTGTCATCGCCATCTCAATGCTCGCCTTCGCCGGTTCGGCGGCCTTTGCCGATCCGATCATCGACCGGCAGGCTCTGATGAAGGAACGCGGAAAGATCGTCGGCGGCTTGGCGAAAGTTGCCAAGGGCGAGGACTCCTTTGATGCCGCTGCCGTGCTGACGCAGTTGCAGGCGCTGCAGGTGAATGCCGAGAAGTTCGACGTCGACGCTTTGTTCCCGAAAGGCAGCGATGCCGGCGACACCACGGCGGGGCCGAAAATCTGGGAAGACACGGCCGGCTTCAAGGCCGCCGAGGACAAGTATCTCGCCAACGTCAAGGCCGCGGTCGCGGCGGCTCCCGCCGATGTCGACGCGCTGAAAGCGCAAGTCGGCGCCATCGGTTCGGATTGCGGCGCCTGCCATCAGGGTTACAGGATCAAGAAGGGCTGATTGCCTGACATGGCATGGCTGAAGAAGCTGGTCGGCGCGGCCCTCATACTGGGCAGCGTCGGCGCGGCCGGTGGTTGGCTGCTGTCGGCACCGGTCAAGCTGGACGCGACGGCCCTGGCGCAACTCGGGCCGGGCGACGCGACCAAGGGCAAGCGCATTTTCTATGCCGGCGGTTGCACCTCCTGCCACGCGAAGCCCGGTTCGCAGGGCGATGCTCGGCTTCAACTGGTCGGTGGTCTTCAACTCAAGACGCCGTTCGGCACTTTTGTCCCGCCCAACATTTCGCAAGACCCCAAGGACGGCATCGGTGCATGGTCGGTCGAGGACCTTGCCAACGCCATGCTCAAGGGCGTTTCACCGTCCGGCGAGCATTTCTATCCGGCCTTTCCCTACGCGTCCTACGCCCGCATGAAGCCGTCGGACGTTGCCGATCTCTATGCCTTCCTGAAGACGCTGCCCGCCGTCGCCGGCAAGGCGCCGGGCAATTCGCTTGCGTTCCCGTTCAACGTCAGGCGTGGCATCGGCTTGTGGAAGCGCCTCTATCTCAGCGACCAGCCTGTTGTTGCCTTGGCCGATGGCGCGCCCGATCCGGTGGCGTCCGGCCGCTATCTGGTCGAGGGGCCGGGCCACTGCGGCGAATGCCACACGCCGCGTAACTTCGCAGGGGGGACGAAGAAAGGCGAATGGCTGGCGGGGGCCGTGGCGGCCGAGGGCTCGGGCATCGTGCCCAACATCACATCGGGCAAGGGCGGCCTCGCCGACTGGTCCGAAGCCGACATCGCCAACTACCTCGAAACCGGCTTCACGCCCAATTTCGATTCCGTTGGCGGCGCGATGGTCGACGTCCAGCGCAACATGGCCGAGCTGACAGCAGGGGACCGGGCTGCGATCGCCGCCTATCTCAAAGCTGTGCCGCCGCACCCGAACGGCTATCCCGCGCGCAAGCAGGCTGCGAATTGAGCGTTCAGGCTCAGACGATCTTTGCCAGTGCGTCGAACAGAGTGAGATTGAAATCCTTGGCGTCGTCGACGATGGCATCGGGTTGTGATGAAAACTTTGCGAGGACCATCTCTGCCCGCGGATCGACATAGAGCCACTGGCCATGAATGCCGAGTGCGAAGAAGGCGTTGCCTGTCTGGTACCATTTGTTGTGGTAACGGCCTTTCGGCAGCCAGCTCGCGGAAGTGCTTTCGGACCAGGCCTTGGAAGAGCCGCCGGTAGTGGTGTCGTTCACCCAGGCCTGCGAGACGATGCGGCGTCCATCGGCGACGCCGCCCTTCCGCATCATCTCGCCGATGCGCGCGAGATCGCGCGGCGTCATGTTGATGCCGCCGCCCGTGCGCGGCGTGCCGGCTCGATCGACCGTGACATAGGCATCCTGCGTGGCGCCGAGCGGCTGAAACAGGCGCTCCGAAGCAAGATCAGGAAAGCGCCGCCCGGAAGCGCCCTGGATGACGAGGCCCAGAACATCGGAGTTGGGGGAGGCGTAGTGATAGACGCCGCCGTGGTCCCCCCGGCCTTTTTTCAGCCCGGCGATGAAGCCGACGACCGTCTCGGGCTCCTCACCGGGTTCGGAGGGGTCCAGCAGGCCGGCCCGGCGATAGCGCGCGTAGGGGCCGCGCGGATCGTGATAGATCTCCTCGAAATCCAGGCTCACCCGCATGTCGAGGACATCGCGGACCCGCGCATCGCCATCTATGTCACCGGCGCAGAATGGCGCCGGTGACATAGATGGCGACATGGCGATGCGCGCCAATCCCGGCGCGGGTCTCATGCGCTCTGTTCTGCGGCACAACGGCGAACCGGTCCTGCGACAGCCACGTCCCTTCGCGCTGGTCTTCGTGCTTGAGCTCGACCGTTCCATGGCTTGGTAGGATGAACATCAGGCAATCGTGCCAGTGCCACGGCATCGCGTAGGCGCCACTGCCGGCCAAAGCCGCGTGCTCCTCGTCGGCCGCGATCAGAAGATCGGCCTTTGCCGTGTCGCGCAGTTGCTCGAATGACCGCAGCATTTTTGGGCTCTAATTTATCAGGACCCAAACTAGCAGCCCAGACAGGGGCCGGGCAATCGAAGTCTCCGGCCCCGGCTTCTAGGGGCCATGCCCATTTTCAGACTAGAGGTGCCGATCGCCGAGGAAATCGAAGCCCGTCTCGAAGAAATGGTTGTAGTTGCAGGTCAGTTCCTCGCCGGGTGCGATGTCGCGCAAGGCATAGGTTTCCTCAGGTGACGAGACATCGCAATTCGGCTCGTCGTCATGGTTCATGTAGCGGGCGTCGTCGGCTTCGAAGACGATATAGGCCGGATCGCGCCGGTCCGGGTAGGAATAGCGGTCGAGATAGTTCTTCACCGGCCCGCTCTCGCCCTCATAGGTCTCGACGTCGATGATCCGGTCGAAGCGGGGGTCGAGCTTCCAGATCAGCGTGCCCTTGGGGATGTGGTGCTTGGCAAAGACGCCAATGCCCTGGATCGGCGATTTGTCGAGATAGACGTCGACGAGCAGCATAATGGACCCTTGTGCGCGTGTGGGCTTCATCACCCGGGAAAGTCGTGCAGGGGTAACGCGCGACCATCGCAATTGCGAGTGGAAATGAGCAATGCGGAATTCAAAAAGTCATGATCGCTGAACCCAAAAGTGAACGTGCTGTCCGGAGCCTCAGCGTTGCTGCAAGGCCAGGCGCACGCCCAAGGCACAGTAGATTCCGCCGACAACCTTGCCCTGCCATTTCAGCACGGTCGGATTTCGGCGCAGGAAAGAGCCGAGACGACCGGCGCTCACGGCAAAGACGATCGTGCTGAAAAGGCCGAGCACGACGAAGACAATTCCCAGCACGGCCAATTGAAGCATCACCGTTCCGTTTTCGGGCCGTACGAACTGAGGCAGGAATGCCAGGAAAAACAGTGCGGTCTTGGGGTTGAGCACTTCGGTCAGGACGGCCTGCCGAAACGCCTTGTCAGCCGAGATCGCGAGCGCGCCGGCAGCGGGATCGGCCGGCGTTTTCTCAATGATGGCGCGGATGCCGAGATAAACGAGGTAGGCCGCACCGATATATTTTACGATGCTGAACAGCGTCGCCGAGGTGGCGATGATCGCCGAGATGCCGAGCATCGCCATGACAGTCTGAAAAATGTCGCCGGCCGCGATCCCGGCGCCGGTCGCGATCCCGACCTTCGTTCCCGAACTCGTTGCCCGGGCGATCGTCAGCAGCGTGGCCGGACCCGGAATAAAGACAAAGCCGAGCACGACGGCGATGTAGGCGATCAATGTCGACAGATCGATCATCGGAGGGTCTCCTCGATAAGCTGCGCCTTGCCTGTAACCTTCAGCGCGAAGGAATAGGTATAGGCGATCTCCTCCAGCCTTGAAAACCGGCCGGAGGCGCCGGCATGGCCGGAATCCATGTTGATCTTGAACAGCACCGGATTGTCGCCGATCTTGCGGTCGCGCAGCCGTGCGACCCATTTGGCCGGCTCCCAATAGGTGACGCGCGGGTCGGTTAGGCCGGCGAGCGCCAGGATCGGCGGATAGTCGAGGGCCGCGACATTGTCGTAAGGCGAGTAAGCGGCGATGGTGCGGTAGTCGTCGGCCGACGCGACCGGATTGCCCCATTCCGGCCATTCCGGCGGTGTCAGCGGCAAGGTCGCGTCGAGCATGGTGGTGAGCACGTCGACGAAGGGAACCTCGGCGACGATGCCGCCGAAGCAGTCCGGCGCCATATTGGCGATGGCGCCCATCAGCATGCCGCCGGCCGAGCCGCCTTGCGCGACCATGCGGTCATGCGCGCTATAGCGCTCGGCAACGAGGTGGCGCGCACAGGCGATGAAATCCGTAAACGTGTTCATCTTGTGCGCCCGCTTGCCGTCATCGTACCAGCCGTAGCCCTTGTCCTTGCCGCCGCGCACATGAGCGATGGCGTAGACGAAGCCGCGGTCGACCAGCGACAGGCAGTTGGTGTTGAAGGCCGCCGGCACGGTGATGCCGTACGAGCCGTAGCCGTAAAGCAGGCAAGGTGCTGATCCATCTAGCGGCGTGTCGCGATGGTGCAGAAGCGAGATCGGCACCAGCTCGCCGTCGGCGGCGGGCGCCATCAGCCGCCTGGTGACATAATGGTCCGCATCATGACCGGCCGGAACTTCCTGGGTCTTGAGCAGCACACGTTCGCGAGTGCGCATATTGTAGTCGAACACCTGCGCTGGCGTCGTCATCGACGAATAGGAAAAGCGCATGATCTCGGTGTCGTATTCATAGGAGCCCGACAGGCCGAGCGAGAAAGCCTCCTCATCGAGAGACAGAAGATGCTCTTCGCCACTGGTGCGGTCGCGCACGACAATGCGCGGCAGGCCCTCCTTGCGCTCAAGCCGGACCATATGGTCCTTGAAGCCGATCACCGACAGGATCAGCCGGCCCGGTTCATGCGGCACCAGCTCCTGCCAGTTGGCGCGGACCGGATCGCTTGCCGGCGCCGTCATGATCTTGAAGTCCTTGGCGCCGTCCGCATTGGTCAGGATGAAGAAGATGTCGCCGCCTTCCTCCAGCTCATATTGAAGGCCGGTCTCGCGCGCACAAACCAGCCTGGGTTCGGCAAACGGATCGCTGGCGCTCAGCAGCCGATATTCCGAGGTCTCGTGGTCGTTGATGCCGATCATGATCCATTGGTTGTCGCGGGTGCCGTCGACATTCATGAAGAAGCCGGGATCGGTTTCCTCATAGATCAGGCGGTCGGTTCCAGGGTCTTGTCCAAGCGCGTGGAACAGCACTTTCGAGGGCCGGTGGTTGGGGTCGAGACGCGTGTAGAAGAATCCGTCATTGCCCGCGTCCCATACGCCCGAGCCGCCTGTCGCGGGAATCTGGTCCGCCAAGTCCTTGCCATCGGCAAGGTCGCGCACGCACAACGTGTAGAACTCGGACCCCTTGTCGTCGAAGGCCCACAACAGCCTGCGGTGATCAGCCGAATGGTCGACACCGCCGAGCCGGAAATACGCCTTGCCTTCCGCCTCGAGGTCGCCGTCGAGCAGGATCTGCTCGGTTCCGCCGTCGCGCGGCATGCGGAAATAGCGCGGCTGCTCGCCGCCGAGCTTGAAAGAAGATCCATAGGCATAGGGCCCGTCCTTCATCGGAACGGAAGAATCGTCTTCCTTGATGCGGCCCTTCATCTCCTTGAAAAGCTGCTTCCGCAGGTCTGAAGTGTCGGCCATCAGCTTCGACTGGTAGGCATTCTCGGCTTCGAGTTCGGCGCGGATGCCCGCATCGAGCAGGGACGGGTCCCGAAACATCTCCTGCCAGTTGTCGGCCCGCAGCCAGGCATATTCATCGGTTCGCGTGATGCCGTGATGCGTGTCGAAAACCGGCCGCTTCTGCGGTGTCGGCGGGCTGACGATCGGAAATCCGGAAGTCTTGGTCATTGCGTCTCGCTTGGGAATATCTTGAATGATGAGTGAACACGCCGATCAGGGTGGGTTCAAGGGCCGTAACCTAGAGGTGGTGTCGGCTCCATGAGGTGGGTCGGGAGGAAGATGATGACTATTCGATCTCGGATCGCTGCGACTTTCGCCGTCGCTTCGCTGACTCTGGTCTTTGCCGGCCAGTCTCATGCGACCGTATTCGCGGCTTGGCAAGTGGCCAATGTGCCGTTCGGCGAGACGCTCAACGTGCGCAAGTATCCGTCCGGCACCTCCCAGAAGCAGGCCGCATACCCGAACGGCACCGTCCTGCAGATACCGGGCGATGCACCGGCGGCGTAAACCGGCTCGACATCGCCAATCAGCCGGCATGGAAGCAACACCAGACGGTTCGCTATCGCTGGTCTGAGGTCTGGCACGACCCGGCCAAAAACGGCGCTTTCGTCACCGGCCGGGCCTATGGGAAGTACATCACCCCGTATTGCTTGACGGTCGTCGATTGATTGTGATGCGGCCGGTGGGACAGGTCGCCTCGTTGTCTGCGAAAAGATGAGCGGCAACCTATGGTTTTGTGCAAAGTTGTGAACAACCAAGATTGACGGCGCCCTGACAAAGCAAACCAGAGCATTGAGAATTGCTTTGTGAGTTATCGCGAATGTAACGATCAGCTGACCTAACGTCAGGCAGTGCCGGTTTGGCGAACGAAATATCGAAAAATTACATGATGCACGAAAGATTGAAGCTGACTGGCGAATAGTTGATCAGATTTCCTAAATATAATGCAAAGGGCGAATTGACTTACTTGCTCCATGGTCGCATTGATGTGCCCACGACACGAATCGTAGAAACACTACCTGCTCAAAATTCGTGCGATGCCCTGCCTGTAAAAAAGGGCGCATATCGACGTAACTCTTGTTGGGGCCTGAAGACCATGGATATTGTCGAAACACCTTCCAGAAACAACGATGCGCTGATCGAGCTGACCGCCGATGTGGTGGCCGCCTATGTCAGCAACAACCCCGTGCCGGTCGGCGAATTGCCGAACCTCATATCCGATGTCCATGCCGCTCTCGGGCGTGTGGGCGGAACCGCCGAACAGCCCCCCGCCGACAAGCAGAAGCCGGCTGTCAACCCGAAGCGCTCGGTTCATGACGACTACATTGTCTGCCTTGAAGACGGCAAGAAGTTCAAGTCGCTCAAGCGTCACCTGATGACCCACTATGATCTTACGCCGGAGCAGTATCGCGAAAAGTGGAATCTCGACCCGAGCTATCCGATGGTTGCTCCGAACTATGCGGCAGCCCGCTCCCAGCTCGCCAAGAAGATGGGCCTTGGCCGCAAGCGCAAGGCGCGGTAGTCGCTGTTCCCTCAGGTCGACCCGACATCGACGGCGCCTTTGGGCGCCGTTTGATTTTGGGGAACAGGCTGGCCGGAGGGCGTCAGGCGGTCTGCTTGAGTGCCATCTCGGCATCGCGCTTGATGCGCTTGACCATCGAGCGAAGGCCATTGGCGCGCTGCGGCGACAGGTGCTCGTCCAGGCCGAGTGCCTTCAGCGTGGCTTCCGCATCGGTTTTCTGGATTTCGCTGGCGGTCCGTCCGGAAAACAGCGCCAGCATGATCGCGACCAGACCGCGCACGATATGGGCGTCCGAATCCCCCGTGAAAGTGACGACCGGATCGCTGCCCGGTCCCTGTTCGGTGGTCAGCCAGACCTGGCTGACGCAACCCGGGACCTTGTTGGCGGCATTGCGCTCTTCATCGGGAAAGGGAGGCAGCGCCTCGCCGAGCTCGATGACGTAACGATAGCGGTCCTCCCATTCGTCAAGGAAGGAGAAGTCGTCGCGGATCGTCTGGATCGTGGTCGTCATGATCCGGATATAGTCACGCGGCGGCCCCGCGTCACGGAAAAAACAAGGACACCGCGGGCGTCGAGAGGGCAGACGGCCCGCGGTGCGCCGTCGAGACGGCTTAATTCTTGACCGGCAGGTTGACGGTCTCGGGCAGGACGATCTCTTCCGCCACGCTGCCCGTCATTGTCGAGGTATCGGGGCCGGTGGACTTGTCGTCCAGCATGGCGGCCGCGATCTTGGCGGTTTCCTTGGCACGCGCGGTGATGGTGTGCATCGCCGACTTGCCCGTCTCACAGACGTCGGGCTTGCGCTCGCAGATGCCGGCAATGTCGCCCACCGCGTCGCGTGCCGCGAACAGGGCCTGGATCGGCCCGACGCTTTCCTGCCCCGGCTCGTCGGAACCGACACCCAGCGGCAGCGCCAGCAGCACCAGTGAAAACCAGAAAGCCATTCTTATCAGGAAGAACATGCCTGCCTCTCGTCGTGACCGGATCATGCATCATATGGCATGACCTCTTTTATGGGCAGGATGTTGGCACACAGGCACAAAGGACGGCTTGCGCGCACAGCGACAATTTTCCTCAAATTTTAGGCAAATTCGAAACGAAGCGTTTTGCCATGGATTTGTTTCATATCGGGACGATTTTCGTTATCTCTTGATAACCGTTTATCCTGCTGTTTCCATTGAATTTTTCTGGAATTTAGTCGGTTCTCACCTCGTCCATGATCCGGCGACGGCAGGCGTTCGCAGATAACCCTCCATTTACTATGGCGGCATTTGCCCGGGTTTTCGACCGCTGCGATCCCGATATTTGCCACGGGCCGGGCTTTGGTCGGCCCTGCCTTATCCATTCCTTAAACGCTGGATGAGAGTTTCGGAGCCAATCAAAACAATCTGCAAAAGCAGAGCTGTTCACGACGAGTGCGAGTGCGTTGAGTTGATGCCGATCAAGGCCAGATACGCTGAATTGCCTGGCGCGATTGCCGCCGGTTGCGAACGTATGGTCCATCCCTCAATTCTCGGGCAGAGCGGCCGCGAGCGCCAACGCCGTTTCATCGGTGTCATGCTGGCAGCGCCATTCTTCGCCGCGGGTGCCGCGGTCACGCTGGTCACATCAGGCATGGGCGCCGCTGTGACCATGGCCGCTATCTTCGCCGCCTTCGGTCTGTGCTGGTTCGTCGCCTTGCTGGTGGCGGCTACCGGCAAGATGCCCGTGGCGGCACCGGTTGCCCTGGCGATGGCGGCCGTTGCGCTTGGCGGTCTGATCGCCGCCGCCGGCGGGTTGAGTTCTCCCGTCGCCGTGCTTGCCGTGGCGCTGCCCTTCGAAGCCTGGTGGATCGGTGCTTCGCGGCGTGCGGTCCTGTGGGGAGCGGTCTCGGCCATTGCCGCCATCGCCCTTCAGCCTCTGGCTGCGGCCTTCTTGCCCTTCGCGCGCGCGCAGATCGCTGCCTGGCATTGGCTGGTGCCGCTGGCCTGGGCGCTGACGCTGATCCCGCGCCTGTCGGCGTTTCGCGATAGCGCCGGTGCGGCCGATACGCTCGATACCGGCGACCGGCTGGAAGACATCATTGACGCGGTGATCCTGCGCGTCGCCCGCCATGGCGAGGTGCTCGATGCGTCCGCCAAGGCACGCACGCTTTTGAAATTGCCGCCGGAACTGCTTTCCGGAACCGGCTTGTTCGACCGTGTCCACCTGTCGGACCGTGTCTCCTATCTCAGCGCCCTGGCGGATATGCGCGATGGTGCTGCCTCGCGCCGCCTCGAATTGCGCGTCAGGCTGCCCCAGAACGGCAACGGCCAGAATGATACGCGCCAAAGTGACAGTCGCTTGATGGCCGACAATTACCGGCCATTCCTGCTCGAACTGCTGCGTGGCGAGGAGCAGAGCGACGTCTTCACGCTGGTGCTGCGCGAGAATGACGAGACTGCCCGCCTGCGTGAGGAACTGGCGCAGGCCAATGAGACGGCGGCAGCCGCGGAAGTGGCCAAGGGCCGGTTCCTGGCGGTGGTCAGCCATGAACTGCGCACGCCGCTGAACGCCATCATCGGCTTCTCGGACATGCTGCTGCATGAGATGTTCGGCGCCTTCAAGGATCCGCGCCAGAAGGAATATGTCACCCTGGTGCGGGATTCGGGCCAGCATCTTCTGGCTGTCGTGACGTCCATACTCGACGTGTCGAGGATCGAATCGGGCGCCTACACGGCGGACCCGGAGCCGTTCCGGTTTATGGAAGCCGTCGAGATGTGCCAGTCGATGATGCGGCTGCAGGCGCAGGCCAAGAACATCGATTTGCAGACGCAGATCGCTCCCGACGCCGGCGACATCAATGCCGATCGCCGCGCCGTGCAGCAGATGCTGATCAATCTCGTCTCCAATGCGATCAAGTTCACGCCCGACGGCGGCGATGTCGTCGTTGGCGCCAAGCGGATCGGTTCGCGCCTGCATTTCTGGGTCAGGGACACCGGCATCGGCATTGCCGAGGAGGATTTCGCCAATCTCGGCAAGCCCTTC
Source organism: Mesorhizobium sp. 2RAF45 (assembly GCF_052115225.1). Taxonomy (NCBI): domain Bacteria; kingdom Pseudomonadati; phylum Pseudomonadota; class Alphaproteobacteria; order Hyphomicrobiales; family Phyllobacteriaceae; genus Mesorhizobium; species Mesorhizobium sp. 2RAF45. Next base: position 291,056 of record NZ_JBFRGG010000006.1, read on the forward strand.
ACGCAGATCCAGAACGACTATACGCGCCGTTTCGAGGGGACCGGCCTTGGCCTGTCGCTGGTGAAGGGGCTGGTGGCGCTGCACGAAGGCACCATGTCGATCGAAAGCATGCCGGGCGAGGGCACCACGGTGACCATCAGCCTGCCGGTCAACGGGCCGAAGGGGCGTCCGGCGAACGAGGCAGGGGTGCTGACGATGCCGGTGACGAGGGCGAAAGGGGACAGAAATGGCTCGCTCCGCAAAACAGCCTAAGGCGGTCAAACGCCGCAGCAACGCCTTCCAGGACGGCGCCATGGCCGTCGGCGGGATGATTTCGCGCAATCCGGTCCTGGTCGGCGGATCGACGGCATTCCTGGTGACGCTGTTCTATGTCTCGGCGAATGCGCTGTGGTATCAGCCTTTCCCGCATGCCGGGGCGTTCTTCGCCACCCGCAATTTCCAGGGTTTTCCGCACACTGCCTCCGACGAGCCGGAGACGACGATCAACATCGTGCGGCCCAATGCGGCCCCCGCACCGATGAAGGGTGATCCGGTGGTCGAGCAGGTGCAAGGCATATTGAAGGACCTCGACTTCTATTCCGGCACGGTCGACGGCATTTCCGGCCCCAACACGCGCAAGGCCATACAGGCCTACCAGCAGAAGGTCGGCCTCAACGCTTCCGGCGAGATCGATGCCCTGTTGCTCGATCAGCTTGGTGCAACGCCGAAGACTGCCTCCGTGCCCAAACCGCAGCCGCGCCCGGATACGCAGGCCGCCGTTCCGGTGTCCCTCCAGACAAATTTTGGTCAGACAAATTCTGGGCAAACGAATTCCGGGCAGACGGATGCCGCCCCGACCCAGGGACCCGACCCCCGCATCGTCAAGATCCAGGCCGGGCTCAAGGCGTTCGGCAATGACGACATGCAGTTGGATGGTGTCGTCGGCGCGCGCACCAAGGCGGCGATCAAGGAATTCCAGTCGCTGTTCGGCCTGCCGCAGACCGGCGAGCCCGACGAGATCGTCTACGTCAAGATGCGCGAGATCGGCCTGACCAATTGAGGTCCGGCCAACGAGGCCGAAACGACGGCTCGCCGAGCGGCGGAATTATCGGCAAGCAATTCCAGGAAAAGTTTGAACGGTTTTCCCGGGAAAAGCGCGTAGCGCTTTCCCTAGGGAATTGCGTCAAAACAAAGAGTTAGAGCAGATGGCCGTTTCCTTGAAACGGCCATCTGCTTTAGATAGCCCGCACGCTTTCGGAGCTTTCTTATGCGCGTCACATCGGATCTGTGGGTTTCTGCCTTGGTGCGCCGCGTTTTCGGCGCTGGCGGATTTGCCGCCGTGGTCAACCGTGGCGCGACCGAGGCCGGTGCTGTTTTCGTGCTGGCGCGGGGCAGGCTGGGTGACGTCGCCCTCTACGGGCCGGCGCCGCAGACAAGCTACGATTCGGCCAAGCCCGACGACCGTTTCTTCAGCCTTCTCGCCGCCGAAGACGATCCGGCCGTGCTCGATGCCCGTCTCGAGAGGGAAAAGAAGTTCGATCCCGACATCTGGGTGGTGGAGATCGAGGCCGGCACCGTTCCCGTCGAGGAGCTTATTTCCGTGAAGACGCCTTGAGGGCGGGGGCTGAGGCTTCGTCGCTGTTCGATGCCTTGCGGCTGTCGCTGTTTGCGGGCGACGCGTCGCGAACCATCCTGGAGAGGGCCTCGGCTTTCCATCCCCGCACCCTGTCCAGAGCCACATCGCGATGCAGCAGGCGGTAGCGGTCGAGATAGGTGCGGATGGCCTGCGGATGCGGGAACAGGCTGGGGTAGATGGCGACGGTGATCAGGAAGGCCCTGTCCTCGCTGAAGTCGAGCGATCGTAGCGCCGCGAGCAGTGAGGCATAGTTCTGGCTGGCAGTCAGCGAGCGCGCGGTCGAGAAATCAATGTCGAGCGCGTCCGCAAGCGCGGTCTGGAAGAAAGCGGCGTTTCCCGTCAGCGCCGTCTCGCGCAGTTTGACATAGGTATCCGAGGCGGGGAACGCATCGACCTTCGCCGCCGATGCTTCGTCGCCGGTACGCATCATCGAGCGCAGCCTGCGCCGGGCATTCTCGGCGGCAATGCCGGGAGACTGTTGGCTTGAAGCACTGTCCTCGGCAGCTTCCGCATTCACGGCTGCGACGGTTGGCGCCGCGGGGGCTTGCACGTCCGGTTCCCGCACCCGCACCAGTGTCGGCCGTTCGAGCGCCCGGATCAGATCGGCGATGGTCGGGTTCAGGTCCTTGCGGCGCGCTATGGCCCGCGCGTGCGGCAGCCCGTGCCGGCCGATCAGCGCGATGAGGTCGATATCGCTGACGGCGCGCGAACGGATCAGCAGCGGCGCGGCAATGTCGACCGGTTCCTCGCAGAGGCGCCGCACGAGTGCCGCGGGGGCATATTCGCATTCGGAAAGGGCGGCAGCGACGTAGCGTCGCGATTCGACGGACACATCGTCGAACAGCGGCAGCGTCAGGTCTTCGAGTTGGCCGATCTCGCGGCGTGACGGGCGGGTCAGCGAGCAGAACGCCGACACCGCGGCGCGGAACAGCCTTTCGGCCTTGCCCGATTCCGTCCGTATCGCGATTTGCCTGAAGTCCGAAGATGACACGAAGGATACCCGATACTCGATACACAGCCTTGACCACGCTCAACCGGGACTGTGTCGGTTGAGCGATTGCCCTGGTCAGAACCTGCTGACCTCAAGACAAAGATCAAGTTAGCGGTGATCCGTTAGCGCTCCGTTAACCCTCTGCCGGCCTTAATGATATTTGGAGGCGTTGCGTTGTGCTCCGGGGAAACCGAGAGGAATGCGCGAATCATGGGCATGGTACTGTCTTTCGTGCCGCGTGCGGCACCGACCAATCGAGCCAAGCAAAACACCGAAATACCGGCGGCGGTGATCATCTTTCCAGGCATCCGCTATGAGCGGTCCAGCACCGGGGAAGCTCGGCCTGCCGGGCCCGACAAGCCGGGATCGCCACGGACGCCGGTGCCGCACCACTGAAGCCTTGGTCCGTTCCGTCAGGCTACTAGATCTGGGCCTCTGGCTATTGGTCTAGAAATCCTGCAGCTCGCAGGAACTCTGGTCGAGAAAGCGTGACACGATCGGCTTCCAGCTGTCGTCCGGGACGAAGCTGCGGATGACGAAGATGCCCTCGTCGATCGGTGCTTCGACGAAGATCGCCCCCTGCAGATCCTCGGGCAAATCCTTGCGCACGTCGATCATCTGCGCCGGCGTCAGCACCACGGCATCGAGCTTGCCGCCGGTCGCCGTATGGTCGTTGAAGGAATAGATGTTGTGGCCGTTGCGGTCATAGACCGACACCGACCAGAAGGGGACGTTCCCCGGAGCTTTGATCCGGACCATGCCTTGCTCGAGGTCGAAACGGCAGGCCGTGGCGTAGAACAGCGGGTCGACCGATTTCACCACCGGCGCGCCGCCCGCCTCGGCATCGAGCCGGTTCATCCGGTAGAGATCGGAGGCCATGGACAATCGCGACCAGGCATCGCGTTCCGAAAATTCCGGTACCAGGAGCAGCACCACGATGTGGACAATGCCGGCGCCGACCAGGCCGAGCAGCACAGCGTGGAAAAGACGGCGCAGCGTGGCCAGGACATTACGCATCGCAGCCGGCCTTCACGATCCTGGGCAGCGAGACGTCCGACAGGCCGGTGCTGCTGGCGATCGGCGTGTCGTAGAAGGTCAGGACGAAATACATCCGTCCAGAACCGTCGGTCAGAAGCCAATTGCCGGGCATGGGGTGATGGCCGACCGAGATGGTCACCGAATTGTCGGCCTGGCGCAGCACCTGGTAGGATTGAAGCGCGGCAAGCCGCGGCTTGCCGGTCTCGACGACGCCGAGCGACTGATCGGCGGCGTAGAGCGTCCAGAATCGAGCGGTCGGGAATCCGCCCTCTATCCTGTAGCTGCATTCCCGCTTGAGCTGGTCGCCGGCAGCGTCATTTTCGGCGACGAAGGACAGGCCTTCGGCGCGGCCGAGTGCAAGCACGCCCTCGCGCGCCACGCGGGCCTTCGAGTAGGGGTCGGCTGCTGGAGTGCCGATATCGGGGAAGGCCGTCCATTGGCCGATGCGGATGGCGCCGACGCCGTCCTGGATCTTCAGCGCATACCAGACGCTGGCGCCGCCGCCGCCAATGGCTATGGCAAGCGAAAGCAGCATCAGGAAGGCGTTCTTGAGCATGAAGGGCCGCGTGCGCGAAGGATTGCCGTTCGGGGATATCGCGGCGCGGGGCCCTGTGGCAAGCGGGCGTGATGGATTTGCCTGTTGGCTTGGTCCGCGCCGAGGCCGAAGTCACAGCGCCGAGAGCGTTTCGGGCGAGGCGGCGGCGTTGAGTTTGGGTGCGGATTGGAACAGCTGCGTCATGTCCCTCAGCGTCTGCGTGGTCCGGCCGGACAGCACCGCAGGGCGTTCGGCGGCCGCGTCGGCCGCGGCCTGTTCCTCGCTCTTCTTCTGCGCTTCCGCGGCCTTGGCCGCGATATCCTCGTCGACGAAAGGTTTGTCGATGCCGGGGATCGGCTTCAGGTCGATGTTCTGGTGCGCGTAGACCATCAGGCGTTGCCACACCATCGCCGGCAGCGAGCCGCCGGTCATGTTCTTGGTCGGGGTGAAATCATCATTGCCCAGCCACACGGCCGCCGTGTAGTTGCCGGTGAAGCCGACGAACCAGGCATCACGATAGGATTGCGTCGTGCCGGTCTTGCCGGCGACGACGATGTTGGGAATTTGCGCGCGCCGCGCCGTGCCCATCACCGGCACGGCCGCCAGCATGGTGTTCATGGATTTCAGCGCCTGCTCGGACAGCACCCGGTGCGGCGGCGGCGCATCCTTGGTCCAGTCATAGACTACGTCGCCGGTGCGGGTGACGAGCTGGGTGATGCCGTGCCGGGAGCCGACGAAGCCGTTTTGGGCGAACACGCTGTAGCCCGTCGCCTGGTCCATCACGGTCATGCCCGAAGTGCCGAGCACCATCGTCTTGTGTGCCTCTAGCGGCGATTCCACGCCCATCGCCTCAGCCATCGCCTTGATCGGCGCGATGCCGAGATGGTCCTTGGCCAGCCGCACCGGGACGGTGTTGATCGACTTGGCCATCGCCATGATCAGCGTGATGTTGCCGGCTGATTCGCCGCTGTAATTGTGCGGTGACCAGTTGCCCCAGCTGATTGGCCCGCCGGAAATGATGGAGTTGGGCGTGAAGCCGTGTTCCATCGCCGTGGCGTAGACATAGGGTTTGAAGGACGAGCCGGTCTGGCGCAGCGCCTTGGTGGCGCGGTTGAACTGGCTGGCGCCGTAGTCGCGGCCGCCGACGATGGCGCGGACCGCGCCATTGGTCTCGATGACCACAACGGCACCTTCGGTGACGTTGTACTCCTTGCCGAACTGGCGCAGGTGGAACTCGACGGACTCTTCCGCCGCCTTCTGGATGTTGGCGTCGAAGGTGGTATGGGCAACCAGCGAATGCTGGCCGGGCTTGGCGATCTTCTTGACCTCGTCGAAGGCCCAGTCGAGGAAATAATCGGGGCTCTTCTGTTCGCCGCGGTCGACGACGTCGGCCGGATGCAGCCTTGCCTGCAGCACCTGGCCTTCGGTCATGAAGCCGGAATCGACCAGGTTCGACAGCACCACATTGGCGCGGGCGCGCGCTGCCGGCAGGTTGATGTGCGGGGCGTATTTGGTCGGTGCCTTGAACAGGCCGGCCAGCATCGCCGCTTCGGCCAGGTTCAAGTCCTTGACGCTCTTGCCGAAATAGAAGTCCGCCGCCGCCTCGATGCCGAAGGTGCCGCCGCCCATATAGGCGCGGTCGAGATAGAGTTGCAGGATTTCCTTTTTCGACAGATTGGCTTCGAGCCACAGCGACAGGAAGGCTTCCTTGATCTTGCGCTCGAAGGTGCGCTCATTGGTCAGGAACAGGTTCTTGGCCAGCTGCTGGGTGATGCTCGAGCCACCCTGGACGACCGAGTTCGCCCGCACATTCTCGAAGATCGCGCGGGACAGGCCGAGTACGTCGATGCCGTAGTGGTCGAAGAAGCGTCGGTCCTCGGTGGCCAGCACCGCCTTGATGACATGGTCCGGCATCTCGTCGACCGGCACGGAATCGCGCTGGATGATGCCGCGCTGGCCGATCTCGTTGCCATAGCGGTCGAGGAAGGTGACGGCGAAATCGCCTTGGGCGCGCCAGTCGCCGGCCGTATCCTGGAACGCCGGAATGGCCAGCGCCAGCATCACCACGATGCCGCCGGCGCCGAGCGTGAAACCTTCGCTCAAAATCTCGATGATGCCACGCCGCCAGCCCTTGAGACGGAAGCGCCGCGAGAAGATCGTCGCCGCTTCCCAGAACTGCCGCGCCTTGAACCCGATCTCATAGAGCGAGGAATCGATCCAGGCGTCCAGCGCCAGAAGGCGCGACGCGATCGGACCTCTTCTCTTGCGCGGTTCAGGGCTGACCATTCAAAAACCCGGCTCGGCTGTGGCGTGACCTGAAAACCGCAAGCCGGCAATTTCAGGGCGGCGCCCTGTCCTGACTATTCATCCATTTTATGGGTGCCCACAAGGGCTGCGAGGACACAGCTGCAAGGTTTGTCGACGAGGGGGCAGGGACAACCATCATTGGCGACGGTCGCCACCTCGAAACCGCGTTTGGTCGGCTGACTGCGATCAGCCTGTCAGAGACGGGTGCCATGAATGGTCATCGCGGCGAGGCGGCCATGATGGCCGTCCGCAGCAGAACGCGTGCGCCGGTCACTGCGTCGGCAGGTTCCACATACTCCGCCTCGTTGTGGCTAAGCCCGTCACGGCATGGCACGAAGATCATTGCGGCAGGCGCGACGCGGGCGAGAAACAGCGCATCATGGAACGCGCCCGATATCATCTGCTTGTGCGGAAGCCCCAGGGAATTGACGGCCTCCTCGACGAGGTTGACCATATCGGGCGAGAAGGCCGCCCCGGGCATGTCGAACGATCGCTTGATCATTGCCGTGCAATGCTGGGCCTCTGCTTCCGCCGCGCAGACCTGGCGGACCTCGGTCTCTATGACATCGAGCTGCTCTGCCAGCGGATGCCTGATATCGACGGTGAAGGCCACCGATTGCGGTATGGCGTTGATCGATCCCGGCCTGGCGGCGATCCGGCCCACCGTCAGCCGCGCGCTGCTGTCGAGCGGCATGATTGTCGTCTGCAGCCTGTGGATCGCGGCAATCGCTGCGACCATCGGATCCCTGCGGTAGGCAAGGTCTGTCGTGCCCGCATGACCGGCAGTGCCCTGGGTCGTGACTTCCAGCCAGCGCGTGCCCTGGACGGCGGTCACGACACCGATCGGCAACTGCTCCTTTTCCAGCGATGGCCCCTGTTCGATGTGGAGCTCGATATAGCCTGATATCGGTATGCCGGTTGGACGGAGGGCAGCCTCCGGCAAGGCGGTGATCGTCGCGACCAGCTCAGCCGCGAGGAGCGCACCGTCGGCGCCGACAACGGATTTCCACGTAGCGGCATCCGCGCCTGTGAAAGCCATGGAGCCCATGACGCCCGGCGCGAAGCGGCTGCCTTCTTCATTGGCCCAGGCGACGACCTCGACCGGCATTCGGGTTTCAGCCTGTGCGTCCTCCAGCGCTTCGAGCACCTCGAAGGCGCAAAGCGTGCCGAGCGCACCGTCGAAGCGGCCGCCTGTCGGCTGGCTGTCGAGATGGCTGCCGATCAGGAGCGGTGGCAGCGTGGCATCCGTACCCTCGCGGCGAATGAAGAGGTTCGCGATACCGTCCTGAAAGACCGTGAAGCCACGCTCCAGCGCCAGCTCAGCCAGGAGGCGCCGGGCCCTGCGATCCTCGACGCTGAACGCCTGCCGGTTGACACCGCCGGCTGGTGTCGCCCCGATCCCAGCGAAAGCATCAAGCCGCCCGAGCAGTCTGTCGCCGTCGATCCGAGGCGTCAAACTCATCGCTTGAGGCCGCTGATGAAGGCCTTCACCCGCAGCGGATCGACTTGATTCCACCAGACGCCATCATGTTTCAGCGAGCTGGCCACGATGACGCCGTCGACAATGTCGAGAATGTCGTTGGCATTTTCGGGCGTCACGCCGCTGCCGACAAGCGTCGGCAACCCGGCGGCCTGCTTGATCATCCTGATATAGCCGAGGTCGGCGGCGTGGCCGGTGCGCTGACCGGTGGCGATCACCGCATCGGCATCGAAGAACACCAGGTCCTTGACCTGTTCCTCGACCGGCCGGTCGCCGACGATCGCATGGGCGCCATGCTTGACATGGGCATCGGCGAAGATGCGGATGCCGTTGGCGCGAAGCCTGGCACGGAAGCGCATGGCGCGCGCCGCCTCGCCTTCGATAAAGCCCTCATTGGCGACATAGGCGTTCGCCCACTGATTGACGCGCACGAAGGAGGCACCCGAGGCGCTGGCGATCGACAGCGCGGGGATGGAGGCATTGGCGAGCACATTGATGCCGATCGGCCGGCCGAGTTCCCTGCGGATGCGGTCGGAGACGACGGACATGTAAGCGGAGGTCTCTGGGCCGATATCGTCCGGCTTGGCGAAGGGCACGTCGCCATGGTTTTCGACGATCACGCCGTCGCAACCGCCATCGAGATAGGCTTTGGCATCGTCGAGGCCGCGCTGGTAGATGGTCTCGACCGCCTCGCCATCGTAGCGCGGCGCGCCCGGCAAGGGCGCCAGATGAACGACGCCGATGACCACTTTCTTTCGGCCGAAGATCGACTGCAGCGCGTCGACGCCCTGCTTGGAGCCGATGGAGTTGGGGGATTTTGTCATGCGGTTTCCGCTTCCGTCGTTTCCATGAGTATCTTCATCTCCTGCCTGTCGGGGCAGGAGCCGAGCGTGCCGGGGCGACCGACCGAAATGGCCGCGGCTCGTACCGCGATCCGCGCGGCCGCGGCGAGGCTGATGCCAGCCGCAAGGCAGCCTGCGAGGCAGCCGCAAAAGACATCGCCCGCGCCGCTGGTGTCCACCACGTCCACTTTGGGCGCCGCGAACCGGTCGATCCGTCCTTCGCGGTCGGCAACCAGGCAGCCGGCCGCACCAAGCGTCACGATCGCGCTGTCGGCGCCTTGACGGATCAATTCGCGGGCCGCCGCGGCTGCATCGCCGGTTCCGGTCAGTTGCTCTGCTTCGCCTGCGTTGACGACAGCGAGGCGCACGGCGTCCATACACGGTGTCGAACCCACCGCAAGCGGACTTGGATTGAGGATCGTCATGGCGCCCGCGCTGCGCGCCGCTTGCAGGCAGGCTGTCGTTACATCGGGAGGAAGATTGCCTTGCATCACCGCAATGTCGCCGCGTTCGATCGACGTCGCGAAACCGCCGTCGGCCAGCGGATCGAAGGCGGCGGCGCAGCTGGCGCCGGTGACGATGAGGTTTTCGCCCCGCACATCGACGATGATCGTCGACCGGTCGCTGGGTAGTGCCAGCATCGTCAGATGGCTGGCGTCGAGGTCGCGGCTCAACTGTTCCCGTATCCAAAGGCCGGCGGCGTCGTCGCCGATCGCCGCGTGGAAGCGGACATCGGCTCCGGTGCGGGCGGCGGCCACCGCCTGGTTCGCCCCTTTGCCGCCAAGTCCGTCAATATGACTGGACGCGTTCAACGTCTCGCCCGGCCGCGGAAAGCGGCCCAGCTGAAACGTCGTATCGACGCAGACATTGCCGACGACATGGACGCGCATGGCTAATCCCTGGCTGTCGCCCAGCCCAGCATCTGTTCGAAGAGTGTCTTGTAGCCATTCCAGGCGATGAAGCCCGGCGGCAGCCAGTGTGGCCCGACATCCGATGTCCAGGCGACGGTGCGGCCCTTGCCATATTTGCCGGTCACCAGCAGGGGCATGGAACGGTAGTCGGAAGACACGGTGGCGAGGACTTCGGCGCCCTCCTTGACCGTGACCTCGTTGAAGCCGAGCAGGATCGGCCAATCCTTGCCCAGGCCCTTCAAGATTGGATGGCTCTGAGGGCCGACAACGACCGGCGCATAGCCCTCGGGCACCTCGACGCGATCGTCCACCGGCAGGCAGGTCACCGGCAGAACGTCCTCGACCGGCGTCTTGTGGTAGCGTGCGCCGCCGTTGATGCCCTGGAAGCTGTAGTAGCCGCCGAACATCAGGAGGCCGCCGCCATTGCCGACATAGTCGCGCAGCAGCCGCAGCCGGTTCGGCGTCGGCTTGGAGTGGACCCAGGTGTCGGGGTGAAGCAACAGCGTATTGGCGCCAAGGTCGGAAAGCACCACGGCGTCATAGGCCGAAAGCGTCTCCATGGTCTGGGGAAAATTCCGCTGCGCTTCGTGCGCGGGCATGAAGGTGACGTCGAACGGACCATCCTTCAGCGCCGCCAGCAGTTCATCGGCGCCGGTGTGATAGGTCACGGTCGGAAACTGGTCGAAGCCCTTGATGTGGGTCGCGGTCGAGACCCAGGACTCGCCGGCGAGAAGAACTTTCTTCCTGGACATGTAAACTCCCTGTTTTTTGCTGTGGCCGGCGGTTCAGAGGCTCGCGGCGAACACGGTCTTTGGGTTGTCGACGAGCATGCGGTCGATTGCCGATTGCTCGACACCATGGCGTTTCAGCCTTGGCACGAAATGTTTGAGGATGAAGCCGTAGCCGAAGCCGCCGAAGCGCGTCAGCATGATCTTCAGGAAGACGTCCTGCGACAGCAGGATCCTGTCGACCAGCCCCATGTCGATCAACGAACGGATCGCCTGCGCGTTCTGCTCGTCGGAAGGCGATTGCGCATCCTGGTCGGCATAATAGAAATCCATGCCGATCATGTCGTATTCCAGGAAGGCGCCACGCGCAGCGAGGCTTCTCTGGTAGGCAAGATCATTATGGCTCGGATTCATATGGCAGAGGACAGTGTGTCTGAGATCTGCGCCTTCCGCCTCGACCACGTCTAGCACGTCATGCGCCAGCCGTTCCCAGCCGGGCAGATGGATGGTCAGCGGGACGCCGGTGATCCTGGCCGCGCGCGCTGAAGCCCGCAGCGACTTGCGTTCCTCTTCGGTGAAATCCTTGCTGACGCCGACCTCGCCGATGATGCCGGCCATGATCTCGGGCTGCGTCGGGCCGCCGCCGACATCGTTGACGAGAAATTCTGTGACGGCGTCGACGTCCATCGCCTTCAGCCAGTCGGGATGGGTGTGCTGCAGATAGAAGCCCGTGCCCATGACGATGCGCAATCCGGAGGCGCGGGCAATACGCGCCAGCTTCACCGGATCGCGGCCGATGCCGATATTGGTCGCGTCGACAACCGTATGGCCGCCAAGCGCCCGGTACCTGGCGAGCTCGGAAAGCGCCAGGTCGCTGTTGTCGAGCGAGACATTGTCGCGATTCATGTAGGGGTTCATCCGCAATTCGCCGATGATCTCCATGCTGACCGGCTGCTGGGCGATCTTCCGGTCGTCGGGATGGCAGGGGCATTTCCAGGATGTCGAACCATCGAGCAGGATATGTTCGTGCATCAGCGTCACGCCCATGTCGGCGATCGCGGCCGGGCCGGCAACGGTCATCACGGTGCCGGAGCGAACACCGATCGGCACCCTTTGCCTTGGCGTGTTGTCGAACAAATGATCCATGTCAGCGGCTCCGCGTCGCGCCCTTGAACAGGCGGAAATTCAGCCAGATGGCAACGAGGATGATTGTGCCGGTGACGATCGGCGTCAGGAAGGGCGACATGTGCGCCAGGATCAGGCCGTTGCCGATGACAGCGACGGTCAATGCGCCGAGCACGGTGCCGATGATCGTACCGCGCCCGCCGAACAGGCTGGTGCCGCCAAGCACCACGGCGGCGATGACATCGAGCTCGAAGCCCTGGCCGGAATTGGACGAGCCGGAGCCCAGCCGCGCGGCCAGAATGACGCCGGCCGACGCTGCCGCCATGCCCGACAGGACATAGACGAAGAGCGTCATGAAGCGCGTATCGACACCGGCGCGGCGCACAGCCTCGGCGTTGGCCCCGATGCCGGTCACATAGCGGCCGAACGGCGTCTGGTTGAAGGCGAGATAGGCGATGGCCAGGACGACAAGGGCGAGCAATGCGGGTACCGGCACACCGAGGAACCAGGCCCTGCCGATGTTGACGAAGAAGCTCGTCGGCTCGACCGGGATCGAATAGCCGCCGGTGATCAGCAGCGCCACGCCACGGATGACCGAGAGCCCGGCAAGGGTGACGATGAAGGCCGGGATGCGCTCATAGGCGATGAAGAAACCCTGCAAGGCGCCGATCGCCGCGCCAAGCGCCAGCATGCCGACAACGACCAGCGGCCATGGCAGGCCGGCCTGCAGCGCAACGGCCGAAAGTGTCGCCGTCAGCGCCAGCACGGACCCAACCGAAAGATCGATGCCTCCGGTGGTTATGACGAAGGTCATCGCCGCCGCCACGATCAGCAGCGGCGCCGATTGGCGCACGATGTTGAGCAGATTGGGCGTCGTCAGGAAGGAACCGGTGACCAGCGAGAAGACCACGCAGACGACGATGAAGAACAGCGCGATGGAGACGACGCTGCCATTGGCTAGCGCCCCATCCTTCCAGGTGCTGTTGTGGGCACGTTTGGGCGGCGAGGCGCCGACACCGGCGGAGGTGACGTTCATGGCTGTACCCCCTCGTCGCGGCTGGCGCGCGCCGAGCGCGCGGTGAATTTCCGGCCGACGATCAGGTTGACGACCTCCTCGATGCTGGTGTCGCCGATCCTGCGTTCGGCGACGTTTCGGCCCTCATACATGACCTGGATGCGGTCGCAGACCAGGAACAGGTCTTGCAGCCGGTGCGTGATGAGAATGACGCTGACGCCGCGGGCGCTGACGGCGCGGATGAGGTCCAGCACCGCCTCGACTTCCGCCACCGCAAGGGCGGCTGTCGGTTCGTCCATGATCAGCACCGATGGATCGAAGGAGGCGGCGCGGCCGATAGCGATCGACTGGCGCTGGCCGCCGGACAGGTTCTCGACCTTGAGCCTGGTGTCGGCGATGACGATGCCGAGCCGGTCGAGCATCTCGCGCGTCTGGTCATGCATGCGTCTGTTGTCGAGAAAGGGGAGGCCGAGTACGTGGCGGCGAGGCTCGCGGCCAAGGAAGAGATTGCCCGCCACATCCACCGTGTCGCAGAGCGAAAGGTCTTGGTAGACCATCTCCACCCGTGCGGCGCGGGCATCGGCCGGCGAGGAAAAGGACACGGCCTTGCCATCGATCTCGATCGTGCCGGAATCCGGAATGACCGCTCCGGACAGAACCTTGCTCAAGGTGGATTTGCCGGCGCCATTGTCGCCGACCAGGCCAAGCACCTCGCCAGGTTTCAGGTTCAGCGAAACATCATCCAGCGTCTGGATAGGCCCGTATCGTTTGGAAATACCGGTCATCCTGACGCGGTAGGTCTCGCCATCGCTCATCATGGTTCCAGTTCTCAATGCGGCATGTTCAAACGGTCGCCGGGCTGCGCAACGACCACAAAGTCAATGCGCGGCCCGGCGGTCTGGGGAGGATCTTACTTGAACATGTCCTTGAACTGGCCGACATTTTCCTTGGTCACGATGGTGATCGGAACATTGATGATCGGATCGATCTTCTCGCCCTTCTTGAGCTTGCCGAAGGCTTCGATGGCAGCCTTGCCTTCACCGGCCGGATCCTGCTGGACGACGGCGATTACCCAGCCCTCTTCGAGGCCTTGCACCGCGGACTTGGTGAGATCCCAGCCGAACACTTTGACGTCGCCGGTACGGCCCTGGCTGGTGACGGCCGAAACGGCGCCGAGCAGGGCCGGCTCGCCGGTCGCATAAAGCGTCGTCATGTCGGCATTGGCCGTCATCAGGTTTTCGGAGGCCGACAGCGCCACGTCCTGCACGTTCTGGCCATCGACCGTGTCGAGGAAGGTCACCTTCTGGCCGCTCTCGGTGACAGCCTTCTTGAAGCCGTCCAGGCGCTGGTTCTGGATGAACGAATTAAGCGCGCCGACAACGCCGATCTTGGCGGTTCCGTTCAGCTTGGTCTTGACGTAGTCGGCGTAGAACTTGCCGATATCCTCGCCGGCCTTGGTGTTGTCGACGCCGACGAAGGCGACATTGTCGCCATTCGGAATCTGCGCGTCGATGGCAATCACCGGAATACCGGCGGCCTTGGCCGCGGTGATCGCGGGCTTCACGCCGTTGACATCGATGGCGACGAGAATGATGCCGTCGACTTTCTGGGTGATGTAGTTCTCGATCGCGTCGTTTTGCGCGCTCGGCACATTGTTGGCGTTGAAGATGACGAGGTCGACGCCGGCGGCCTTTGCCGCGGCCTTGGCACCGTCGTTGATCTGGTTGAAGAACAGGGCTTGCTGGTTGATGGTGACCAGCGCATAGGTTTCGGCCATGGCCGAGGCGGAGCCAAGCGCGAGGGTCATGGCGATGGCTGCGGCGCAGCCTGAAAGGATCTTGATAAGACGCATTCCGGTTCCCCTTGGTTTTGCGGAAAAGGCCCTTGATCGGGCTCATCTGGCGCTGAGCGCAGACGCATAATTCAAGATACTTGATTTCTTGTCAAGTGACTTGAATTAGCGTCGGCGAAAGGAGAAAGGGGGCTGGCCAGATCAGAATGTCGCCGGCGTATTCACCCAGAAAATGCTGGCGCGTTCGTCGCCGACATTGCGGTACCAGTGCGGCAGTTCCGAGTTGAAAACGAAGGAATCGCCAGCGGTCAGGCGAAACGTCTTTTCACCGACCATCAGTTCGATGGCGCCTTCCAGGAGATAGCCGACTTCCTCACCGGCATGCTGGATCGGGCCGGCGCTTTCTCCGCCCGCCTCGATATGATGGATATTGCACTGCAGAAGGTGGCCCGGCGAATAGGGAATGACGCGCTCCAGCGATATGCCTTCGCCGCGCCTGAGCGGATCGAGCGCGATCAACGGCCGTGCTCCGGCGCGAAAGACGATGCCTTCCTCGCCATCGGCTTCCTCGAACATCCAGCCGATGTTGGTGCCGAGCACCTCGACCAGCCGGTGAAGCATGGGCAGCGAGGGTGAGACCTTGCCGTTCTCGACCTTGGAAAGCAGGCTTTCGGAGCAGTTGGCTGCGGCGGCTAGCGCCTTCAAGGTCAGGCCACGCGTCTGCCGGGAGAGCTTCAACCTTGTGCCGAGCCGTAACAGGCTGGTGGCGGTAGAGCGCTCGTCGCCGCCCTTGCTGTTGTGGGTATCGATCTTGTTCATTGGGGGGCGCGAACATCTCCGCTGGTCGGGCTGACTCGTAAAACCGATCCCGGGCGTTGTCCATCCTTGCGAAAAACGGACGATGCATCGGATCGAGCCTAGAACCCGTCCAGGGCAGTCTCCGCGCCCGCCGTATAATACCGGCGGGGCGGTGATCTTCTTACGCGGCTTCGCGCTTCAAGGCCTGCGCCATGCAGTGGATGCCGCCGCCGGTCTTGGAGATTTCGCTCATGTCGACGGCCGCGACCTCGAAGCCACGCGCCTTGAGCTGGCCGATCAACGTCTGGCTAGAGGTCGGTGCGATGACCCTGTCCTTGCCGAGCGACATGAAGTTGCAGCCGAGCGCCATCGTGTCCTGGAAGGGGACATCGATGATCTCGTGACCCTTGCCCTTCAGCCAGTCGACGATGCCGGGTTCGGTGCAGGCTAAGCAGACCGCTGTGAGCTTTTCGGCGATCGGCACCACCATCAGGTCGATATGGACATAGTACTCGTCGATGAAGGCGATGCGGGTTTCCCAGCCCTCCTTCTCGAACCAGGCCTGCACCTGGCGGGCGCCTTCTTCCTGCGTGCGGGCGCCGCCGCAGCCGATCAGCACCACGCCGTCCTCGATGACGTTGAAGTCGCCGCCCTCGAAGGTGCCTGCCGTGACCATGTCGTAGATCGGGATGCCGAGCTTCTCGTAGGTGCGGATGGCGGCATAGTTTTCGCCGCGCCGCCACCAATTGGCCATGGCGGTGATGATGGCGCCGTAAGGCGTCATGACGCTGGAATCGCGGGAATAGACCTGCATCGGCAGTTCCGGCGTCGGCTCGTGCCAGTGGATGTTGACGCCGAAATGCTCATAGGCGGCGACCAGGTCCTTGTGCTGCGCCTGCGCGATCTGGACGTTGCAGGGCGCCTCGCGCAGATGCTTGCGCGACAGCGAGCTGGTCGACAGATGCCGCAGGAAATTCGGCGACCCCAGCAGCACGTCGGTCAGCACGTCGGTTTCGTTGGCGAAGCCCCATGATGTCAGCGGCTTGGTGCCGCCGGCCGGGTTGCGGCGCTGCAGCGAAAACGGCTCGGCGACGATGCGGTCATGAACGGTCATGCGGTTCTCCTCGTGGGCTTGTTCTCAAGAGTTGGTCGGGTCATGCGCTGTTCGGGATCCACCAGTCGCGGCCGCGCACCGTGGTGACATATTCCGGCCAGCGGAAGTTGATCGGCGGTTCGTAGTCGCAGAGCGGCGCGATCCAGTTAGTGCCGCCAATGCCGCCGCCGGTGCGGGTGACGAACTCGTCCATCGCCGCATCGCGGGCTTTTTCGTCCTCGAGCAGGCGCAGCGCCGCCAGCGCGACCGTCTTGGCCGCACAGGCAACCATCGGGTCGATGGTGGCGGAAATGCCGCCCAGCGCATTCATCACCCAAGAGGGATAGGTATGGCCATTCGTCGAGCGCAGCGCCGGACGGGCGACGTAAAAGCGCGAGGTCGGCGCGTGCCAGCTCATGTCGGTGTAGTCGTCAGAGGTTGAATTCACCTGCGAGGGCGGCAGGTCGCGGCGCAGGATCGCTTCCGCCTCCTGTGGTGCGATCAACCGCTCCAACTCGTCGATGAACGGGTTCTCGGTCGCGGTACCACCGGCATTGACTTGGATTTCGCGCCCGATCGCCCTGGCGGCCTCGTCCCAGCGGGGCGGCCCGACCGTCGATAGCGCCTCATAGGCAATCCCGGCCATGGCATGATTGGCCAAGCCGGGCCGCGACTTCGACACCCAGTGGCGCTCGTAACGGCAGCCGCTGATCGCGGCCGCCGCCGCCGCGTTGCGGTCGAGCACGGCTGTCACCTGCTCGGCCATGCCAATGGTCGGCACGCGGATCATGTACTGGATTTCTGCCAGCCCCGCCGGCAGATTATCGGCGGTCGCCTGGCCGGCTGTCAGGATCGCCTCGCTGACCGACCAGCCGCCCTGGTGCGGCAGCATGGAATCGCGCAGCGCCTTGGAAGCCATGTACATCGTCATCAGCGCGTCGTTGGCGCCGGGGGCGCGGACCGCCGAATGCGCCTGCGGGATCGGTGCGCCGTCGCCTGCGCGAACCCAGTTTTCGGGTTCGTCGCACACAAAGCGGTAGATCATGGCGTAGGCTGCCCCACAATGCGTGTCCCAGCGCGCCGTATTGCAGAGTGGCAGCATGTAGAAAGGGTGGAACGAGATCATGCCGGCAAGGCCGTCATAATAACCCTTGGCCGCATGGATCGGTTTCGATCCGCGCACCTTTTCAGCCGGCTCGCCGGTAAAGCGCAACGTGCCTGGGATGCCGTGGTGTTGCATCGCCGCCTTGGTGGCCAGCAGGCCGCCGAGGCTTGCCATGCCCAACCCCGAATGCGGATCGGTGTGGCCGCCGGCCTCGACGCCAAGGCCGGGCCGCGGTTGCTTCACCGTCACCGCATCCTGGCAGTTGCCGGGCACGGCATCATATTCGGCATACAGGCCGATCGTCGGTCCGGCGCCATTCGTCCAGTGGGCGCAGAGGGCGGTCGGCATGCCGCCGGAACCTTCCTCGACGGTAAAGCCTTCCCGCTTCAGTCGCTCCACATACCATGCGGCCGACTGGTATTCGCGCCAGGCGGTCTCGCCGAAATCGAAGATGGTGCGCGTCCACGCCGACAGCAGCGGCTGGATGCCGTCGAGGCAGGCAAGGGCGGTCTCTTGCGCCGATGTCGTCACCGGTTTGTCCATGCATCAAAGAAAGCAGTGAAGCGGCTCGCCAAAAAGTGATATGTTTTCCCGGTTCATGCAAATTCGGTTCACCTCTTGAGAATTCCATCCACGCAGGCGCTGCGCGCCCTCGACAGTTTCGCCCGGCATGGCAGCGTCTGGCGTGCCGCCGACGAACTGCACCTCACCCGCAGCGCTGTGAGCCACCAGTTGCGGTTGTTGGAGCGCGATCTCGGCTTCGATCTGCTGCAGCGCATCGGCAAGGGGGTGGCGCTGACGCCGCGCGGCCAGCGCTACGCCGCCGATGTCAGGAAGGCGCTGACCGTGCTCGGCGACGCGGGAGCGCAGACGAACGGCGCCGGCGTCGGCGGCTCTTTCGCCATTTCCTGCCCGCCAGGCTTCGCCTCCATGTTCCTGTGCACCCATATCGGCGAGTTCCAGCAGATGTACCCTGACGTGGCGCTCTCGGTGCTGACGCCGCGCCGGCTCGATGACGTCTCGAACCCGGACGCCGACGCCTTCATCGCCTTCGGCGTCGGCAACTGGCCGAACCGGGCGGTGGAGCTGCTCTGCGAAGTCCACTTCACGCCGCTCTGCAGCCCGACATTGCTCAACAAGGTCGGCGGCTTTTCCAAACCGGCGGACGTGCTGCGCGCCAACCTTCTGCATCTCTCCGACACCGAGGACTGGGCGCGCTGGCTGGCGCTGTCCAAGGTGGAAAACCCGGATACCGAAGGCGGCATCTTCTTTTCCGACATGAACCTCGTCTTTTCGGCGGCGGTCGCCGGCCAGGGAATTGCCATGGGCGACGAGCTGACCGGCCGGCGGGCGCTGAGCGAAGGCCGGCTGGTCAAGCCGTTTGAAGCTTCCGTGCCCTCGCCACGCTCCTATTTCCTGGTCTTCGAGCATGCCAAGGCCAGTCATCCCGTGCTCAACGCCTTCAGCGACTGGCTCAGGGCGAAGCTGTCGGAGAGCCGACTCTAATCTCCCCCGGAGGGGAAGATTAGACGCGTCCCAACTGCCAGACGTGAATCAAATTTGCCGATCAGGCGAAAACTATTCGGTTGCGGTGAGCCGCCAGCCTGCCTACGATTTCACCTGGGACTGAGGAAGAGGCAGGATGCAGCAACCCGGCCGGGCCGCAGAGATCAAGGCAATCGGAATCGGCAAGAGCTTCGGCTCGTTCCGTGCGTTGGACAATCTGTCGCTCAATATCGGCCGCGGCGAGTTCCTGACGCTGCTCGGCCCTTCTGGTTCGGGCAAGACCACCTTCCTGATGATCCTGGCCGGCTTCGTCCAGCCGACCGAAGGCAAGCTTTTCAGCGACGGCACCGACATCACCGACCGCCCGGCCGAGCAGCGCGCCGCCGGCATGGTGTTCCAGGGCTATGCGCTGTTCCCTCATATGAGCGTCGAGGCCAACATCGCCTTCCCGCTCAAGGTGCGCAAGAAATCGGCCGCAGACATCAAAAAGCGCGTCGGCGAGATGATCGAGCGCGTCGGCCTGATCGGCCATGAGAAGAAACTGCCCTCGCAGCTCTCCGGCGGCCAGCAGCAGCGCGTCGCGCTGGCCCGCGCACTGGTGTTCGAGCCGGGCGTGCTGCTGCTCGACGAGCCGTTCTCGGCTCTGGACAAGAGCCTGCGCGGCCAGATGCAGGCCGAGATGAAGCGCCTGCACCAGGAAACCGGCACCACTTTCGTCTTCGTCACCCACGACCAGAGCGAGGCGCTGGCGCTGTCCTCGCGCGTCGCCATCTTCAACCACGGCAAATTGCTGCAGGTCGGTGCGCCGGACGAAGTCTACGACCGGCCGGATAACCGCTTCGTCGCCGAATTCCTCGGCGAGATCAACATGCTGCCGCTTAAGGGGGTCAAGCCCGCCGACAATGGCTCGACGGGCCTTTGCGAGGACCGCGCGGTCAATATGCACTGCAAGGCTGAAAAGGTCCGTGGTGACGCCATCCTGGCGATCCGGCCCGAGCACATGTCGATCGCGCGCGAAGCGGCCGCCGGCGAAAACGGCATTGCGGCGACCGCCATCGCCTCCACCTATCTGGGTGCCGCCACCAAGCTCGATCTGACCACACGCCAGGGCGCGAAGGTGACCGTCTCGGTGCCGAACGAGGTCGCCGCCGCAGCACTCAGCAAAGGCAATTCCGTCTGGCTGACCTGGCCGGCGGAAAAGGGTTTCCTCCTTCCGGACGGAGGACAATGAGCGCCGGCGCGGCCTGATCCGGCGCACCGGCTTCCGGACTGAAATCAACGAAAACAAAGGGGAACTGACATGAACGACACCAAGAAAAACGCCATCGACACGCTGTCCGAAAGGGCCAGACGCGGCGAGATCTCGCGCCGCCAGTTCACGCAGCTGGCAGCCCTCGTGCTCGCCGGCACGCCGATGCTGCTGCGCTCGACCGGAGCCTTTGCCGCGGCCAAGGAACTGGTGCTGGTCAACTGGGGTGGCGACGCCATCACCGCCTATGATGCGGCCTACGGCCAGGCCTTCACCAAGGACACCGGCATCACCGTCAAGATGGACGGCTCGGGCCCGACCGAGGGCGCCATCTCGGCGCAGTTCAAGAGCGGCGCGCCGACCTGGGATCTTGTCGACGTCGATCCGTTCTCGGCGATCACGCTCGGCGCCCAGGGCGCACTCGAGCCGATCGACTACAAGATCGTCGACAAGACGAAGATGCGCCCCGGCTTCGGCTGGGAGTATGCCGCCTCGACCTACTTCTTCTCCTATGTCATCGCCTATGATTCCGAGAAATACGGCAAGGACGCCCCGACCGGCATGGCCGACTTCTTCGACGTGAAGAAGTTTCCCGGCAAGCGTTCGCTCTACAAATGGGGCGTGTCGAGCTGGGAGGCGGCGCTTTTGGCCGACGGCATCGCGCCGGCTTCGCTCTATCCGCTCGACCTCAAGCGGGCGCATGACAAGATCGCCGCCTTCAAGGAAAATGTCGTCGCCTACTGGGGCGGCGGCGCCGAGAGCCAGAGCGTGCTGCTCAATGGCGAAGCCTCGATGGCCATCGTCTGGTCGACCCGCGCCTCACTGATCGAGCAGGATTCCGGCGGCAAGATCAAGTTCATCTGGGACCAGGGCCTGATCTCGCCCGGCGCGCTGGCCGTTCTCAAGAACAATCCCGGCGGCAAGGACGCGGCGATGAAGTTCATCGCCAGCGCACAGGATCCGCAAAAGCAGCTCGTCATGTTCGACAAGCTCGGCCAGGGCCCGGCCAACCCGGCGGCCGATGCGCTGATCCCCGCCGACAAGAAGCGCATCAACCCGGTCGATCCCGAAAACATGAAGAAGCAGATCGCACTCGACATGGATTGGTACGCCAAGAACTACGGCGCGGCGCTCGACGAATACACCAAGATCATCTCCGCCTGAGAGCGGGATGCTGATCTGAGATGAGAGGCGTTCTCTCCGACAGGATGGGCGCGGCGCTGTTGATGGCGCCGCTGCTCCTGTTCCTCGTCCTGGCCTATGCCTGGCCGTTTCTCGGCGTGGTGAAGTGGAGTTTTACTCTGCCGACGCCGGGGCTTGGCCAATATGATGCCTTGCTCACCGACGATCTGGTCCAGTCGGTGTTCATCCGCACGCTGCGCATCGCGGCGATCGTCACAGTTGTTTCCGTCGCCGCCGCCTACGCCATCACGGTCGTCTGGGTGCGTGGCAGCCCGGCGCAGCGCCTCATCGCCGAATTCTGCATCCTGGTGCCGTTCTGGATCTCGGTGCTGACCCGGGCCTTCGGCTGGGTGGCTCTTTTGTCCAATCGCGGCCTGATCAACACCTGGCTGCAATCGATCGGTTTCATCTCCGAACCGCTGACCTTGGTGCGCAACGAGTTCGGCGTCGTCGTCGGCATGGCGCATTTCCTCATTCCTTTCGCGGTCTTCCCGCTGGCATCCGCCATGCGCAGCCTCGACGACCGCGTGCTGCTTGCGGCGCGCGGGCTTGGCTCCAGCCGTACGCGCACCTTCTGGACGGTGTTCGTGCCGATGACACGCTCCGGCATCATCGGTTCGGCGCTCATCGTGTTCGTCTTCTCGCTCGGCTTCTTCGTCACGCCGGCAATCCTCGGCGGCGGCCGCAGCGTGATGATCGCCGAACTGATCTATCTCAGGATCTTCCAGAGTCCGGACTGGGGGCTGGGGGCTGCGATCAGCGTCGTGCTGGTGCTGTTCGTCGGCGCGCTGATGGCGCTGCTGTTCCGCTATGTCAGACCGAAGCAGTTGATTTGATGCCGACCTATCGCCCCGGTCCCGTCTCGCTGATCCTCGCCGCCCTTGTGGCGCTGTTCCTGCTGATGCCGCTGCTTGCGGTCATCCCGGTGTCGCTGACGCCGAGCCGCATGCTGGCGATGCCGACGGGCGAACTGTCGCTGCGCCACTATCGCTCGCTGATCGAGGATCCGCGCTGGCTCCAGTCGATCCTGCTGTCGATCCGTATCGGCATCGTCAGCAGCGCGATTTCCACAGTGCTGGCGCTTTGCTTCAGCCTCGGTGTGTGGATGTTCCAGCCCCGCTTTACCGCGGCACTGGTCGGTTTCGTGCTGTTGCCGATGGTGGTGCCGCCGGTGGTGTCGGCGATCACGCTCTACTTCCTGCTGACCTCGATCTCCGGCTTCAGCTCGTACTTCGGCTACGACACCTGGCTCGGCGTCGCCATGGCCCATTCGGTGATGACGGTGCCCTTCGCCACCGTGTTGATCCTGGTCTCGCTCAGCCAGCTCGACCGCCGCATCGACCTTGCCGCGCGCGGCCTTGGCGCAACTGTCTGGGAGCGTGCTACCCGCATCATCATGCCCAACATCAAGTTCGGCATCATCACAGCTGCGCTTTTGTCCTTCGTACTGTCCTGGGAAGAAATCGGCGTCACGCTGTTCATCACCTCGGTCAACGCCATCACGCTGCCCCGCCTGATGTGGATGGGCCTGCGCGACAACATCGACCCGGCGATCGCCGCCCTTTCGGTGATCCTAATCATCATCACGGTGCTGGTGCTGGCGGTGCGCAGTGTGATGACCAGGCAGCGCGCCGGGCCCTAGACAAACCGCACCGAGATGCGGCCGAGCCTCGCCCGTCTCCTCGACTTCATTCACGATACGGCGCTAAATATACTAAATATATACAAAGCACTGGCGTTTCATGGGAGGTGATGATGTCGGTGACGTATGATTTTTCGGGCCGAACAGCAATCGTCACAGGAGGCGCCCGTGGTATCGGTCGAGCGATAGCCCACAAGCTCTCTTTGAGTGGAGCGGACGTCTGGATCTGGGATATTGAGCCCGTCGAGCTTGAAGGCACACGATCTCTTTCAGTGGACGTGACGAAACGCGATAACGTCATGCAAGCGCTGACCATCATGGGTGAAGTCGGGGTCGACATTCTCGTCAACAATGCGGGGTGGCTGGGTGGCTATAAGCCGTTCGAGGAATTCGAACCGGCGGAATGGCAGAGAATCCTGCAGGTCAACCTTCTTGGCACGTTCGAAGTAACGCATCGCGTGCTCCCGCTTATGCGACGAGCGGGAAAGGGTCGTATCGTCAACATGGGATCCCTTGCCGGGAAAGAGGGACTGCCGAGCCTTGCGGCCTATTCCGCGGCCAGCGCCGGTGTCATCGCTTTTACCAAAGCACTGTCGCGTGAGATCAGCGATACCGATATTCGCGTCAACTGTATCGCTCCGGGACCGATCGATACGCGCCTTATCCGCGATCTCGGCAATGAAACCGTCGATGCGATGATATCGGCAAGTCCGCTGAAGCGGCTCGGCGATCCGAACGAGGTAGCGGCGCTCGTGGTGTGGCTTTGCTCGGATGCCAGTGCGTTCAACACCGGCGCTGTTTTCGACATGTCGGGCGGCCGAGCCCGATACTGACAGAGATCGCGGGAATCAAAGTATCCCCGGGCAACATGCCGGCTGAGCAGATCGGCTCTCCAAGGTTGCTCGGCATGGCAATCTGTTCATCACAGGGGTCGTATTTTCGAGATCATCGGCGATCATGATCGCGACGAGACGAATCATGCGATATGGCGCAGGCTTGACGAGCCGGTACGCTGCGCGTGAATTTGCCAATATGACGAACCGCTTGCTCAAGGCATGACAGGCGAGGGGGACGAAAAATGACCGCGCCCGGCGATTTGCTGCAGGCACTTTTTCTGAGGCTCAAAAGCGATAAGTCGCTGTCTGCGCTGCTTGGTGGCGCCGGGCTGCTTGAGCGGGCGACCGAGAATGCCGCCTTTCCCTACGTGACTTTTGGTCAGACCAGTGCCTTTGACTGGGACACCGGCGCCGAGAACGACGACGATCAGTTGATTACGCTGCATGTCTGGTCGAAAGCCCATGGTGAAGACGAAACCCTTGCCATCATGGCCGCCATCAAGGCCCGCCTTGCCAACGCCGCACTGGTGGTCGGCCGGCGCGGCAAGACGCGGCTGTCGCTTGAATTCACCGAGGCCCGTTACGACGAGGAACTCCTCGTGCATCACGGGCTGCTGCGGTTTCGCGCGCTAACGCAGGAAAATGCCTGACACGCTTTCAATCTGACCGAAACGGAGTCTAGACTGGCGTCTGCGGGATTTCTGCGGGTCGGGGCGTCGAAATGGCAATCGGTCGTCTGGCGTTCAGGGGTGTAGCGGGCATGGTTTTCGCATCGATCACCGTTCATTTCACGTTCAGCACCGATGCGTTACAACGCCGACCATGAAAACGCTTCGCTCCCACTTTCGAACCGCGACCCTGGCGCTCTGTGCGGCCGGGCTGTTGGCGTCGCAGGCGACGGCGATGTCGGTGATCGCACCCGACCAGTCCAGCCCGATCGTCCTGGCCGCATCCGACTGCTACGCGATCGGCCAGCAGGTGGCCGAGCAGAATGGCGGGACGCTGGCCAAGGCCTCGCAGTCGACACGCGGTGGCCAGCCGGTCTGCGTCATCGTCGTGCTGGTGCCTGGCAAGGACGGGCAGCGTCCGCGCCGTTCCGAGATCGTCGTTCCGCAGAACTGACCCACCCGTTTCCCAGGCTGCCGGAATCGGCCTATATCTGAACAAGTCCTTCAAAAGGTATCGATCTCCGCATGCGCGTACTCGTCGTCGAGGATGACAAGGATCTCAACCGGCAGATAGCGGACGCGCTGGTCGACGCCGGCTACGTCGTCGACCGTGCTTTCGACGGCGAGGAAGGCCATTTCCTCGGCGACACCGAACCCTACGACGCCGTCGTGCTCGATATCGGCCTGCCGCAGATGGACGGCATCAGCGTGGTCGAACGTTGGCGCCGTGGCGGCCGCAAGATGCCGGTGCTGATCCTGACCGCGCGCGACCGCTGGAGCGACAAGGTCTCCGGCATCGATGCCGGCGCTGACGACTATGTCACCAAGCCCTTCCACATCGAGGAGGTGCTGGCGCGGCTGCGGGCGCTGATCCGCCGCGCCGCCGGCCATGCCTCGTCGGAACTCACCTGCGGGCCGCTGCGCCTCGACACCAAGGCCTCGAAAGCCGATGTCGACGGCGTGCCGCTGAAGCTGACCTCGCACGAATTCCGCCTGCTTGCCTATCTGATGCACCATATGGGCGAGGTGGTCTCGCGCACCGAACTGGTCGAGCATCTCTACGACCAAGATTTCGACCGCGATTCCAACACCATCGAGGTCTTTGTCGGGCGGCTGCGCAAGAAGATGGGCATCGACATGATCGAAACCGTGCGTGGCATGGGCTACCGCATGCGCGAGCCGGAGGCGTAACTCGGAACCGCTCAAACCAACCGCAAGGGCGCCGCTTTCGCTGCGTTTGTGGCCGCGTTCGCTGACGTTCCGCGTGATCGCCTTTTCCACCGTGTGGGCGATCCTGACCCTTGTCGTCATTTTCACCCTGATCACCACGCTCTACCGCCAGGCCAGCGAGCGCGGCTTCGACAGCCTGCTTTCGGCGCATCTGTTCAACCTGATCGGGTCCATCGGCATTTCCGACACCGGTGCGCTCACCGGCGCCCCGGACCTTGGCGACCTCCGCTTCTCCGAGCCGAATTCCGGTTGGTACTGGTCGGTCGAGCCTGCCTCGGAAGGTGTGCATGGTGACCTTCATTCGTCGTCGATGACGAGCAAAATTCCGTCGCCAAGCGTCGCCGAGGTGCCCTTCAATGCCAGCTTCCAGCGCAGCTATTCGGCCGAAGGGATAGACGGCGAGCAGCTCGAAGTGTTCGAGAGCGAATTCGTGCTCGATGCCAAGAACCGCGCCGCGCGTTTTCGCGTGATGGGCAACCAGAGCGAACTCGAACAGGAAATCGCCACCTTCCAGCGCCGCCTGCTGACCTATCTCAGCCTGTTCGGCGTCGGCATGATCGCCATCAACGCCATTGCCATCCTGCTCGGCCTGCAGCCGCTGCGCCGGGTGCGCAACGCCCTTGCCATGGTGCGCGAAGGCACCGCGCAGCGGCTCGACGGCCGCTTTCCTGCCGAGATCGAGCCGTTAGCTAACGAAACCAACGCCTTGATCGAAAACAACAAACGCATCGTCGAGCGCTCGCGAACCCAGGTCGGCAATCTCGCCCATTCGCTGAAGACGCCGCTTGCGGTGCTGCTCAATGAGGGCCGGGCGCTTGGCGGCGCCAAGGGACAATTGATCGCCGAGCAGGCCGCCTCGATGCAGAAGCAGGTCGACCATTATTTGCAGCGCGCCCGCGTCGCGGCGCAGCGCGACAGCGTCGTCTATCGTACGCCGGTAGCGCCGCTGGTGCAGCGCATGGTGCGGGTCTTGCAGAAGCTCAATCCGCAGACCAGCCTGTCGCTGTCCCTGCCGGCCACCGAGATCGTCTTTGCCGGGGAGCGCGAGGACCTCGAGGAACTGCTCGGCAATCTTCTCGAAAATGCGATGAAATGGGCAAAAAGCGCGGTCTCGGTCACGGTGGCGCCCCTGGCCGGCAAGGACGACAATCTTTTCGAGATCAGCATCGACGACGACGGTCCTGGCATTCCCGAGGACAAGGCGCGCGATGCGCTGAAGCGTGGAAGGCGTCTGGACGAGACAAAACCGGGAACAGGTCTGGGACTTGCCATTGTCGCCGACCTCGTCAACGAGTATGGAGGCGTTCTCGCGCTCGAACGGTCCGACCTGGGTGGATTGAAGGCAGTGGTGCGCTTGCGGAGCCTTCAGTGATGATCCCGGACCAATCGACAGCGATGGAAGGCGTTTGTCATGGCGGCATATCGATTGATCCCGGAGCAATGCCGATTACTCTCGAACTTGCCGGCAGCGGCCAAATTTCCGACAAATATCAATACTATGGCCACGCCTACTTCTCCGATGACGCGGCCCCCGGCGCATCCATGGCAGGCTCCAACTCAAGAAAACCGGTTGTTGGCATGAAGATTCGCGTCGCGCTTGTTTCCGCATTGCTGGCCGTCTCCGGCTGCACCACCTTGAGCGGCAAGGGCCCTACCGTGACTCCGACACCGGCCTCGACGCCTCCGACAAGCGGCAAGGTCACCAAGTCGATCATTTCGGCGATGGACGGCGGCCTCGTCGGCGGCTCGATCGGCAATGGCCTCAGCGACGCCGAGAAGCGCAGTGCGCTCGAGGCCGAATACAAGGCGCTTGAATATACGACGAGCGGTCAGAAAGTGGCGTGGAAGGGCGATCAGGCTTCGCACTATGGCGAGGTGGTTCCGGCCCAGCCCTATCGCGTCGGTTCGCAGGACTGCCGCCAATACACGCAGACGGTGTTCACCGGCGGCGCCGGGGTGACGGCGCGCGGAACCGCTTGCCGCAATGCCGATGGCAGCTGGACGCCGCTAACCTGACAGCTGCATGTCGCCCAAAAGTGCGCAGCGGTTTTGGGACAATGACATGCACCAAAAACGGACCGGCCCAGCTCCGGTTGATGTCGATCAAGGACGTCAGGCGCGCTGACCGTCAAAGCGTCGCAGGATGCCTGTGTTGGCAGGGCGGGGCTCTGTCGTTATTGGAAGAACCATGCTGTTCTGGGTCATAGCCGCGATACTGACGCTCGGCGCGAGCCTGGCGGTGCTGCTGCCGCTGGCCGCGGGAGCCAAGGGCACGTCGTCGAGTGGCGATCACGATCTGGAAGTCTATCGCGACCAGTTGTCCGAGCTTGACCGCGACGCCGGGCGCGGCCTGATCCAGCCGGTGGAAGCGGCCGAGGCGCGCGCCGAAATCGCGCGCCGCATCCTGCGCCTCGACAATGCCGATACGGCCGGCAAGGCATCGGCCCGGCCGGCTTCGGTCACGGCGCGGCTTGTCGCGACCGTGGCCGTGCTGGCGGTCCCGCTGGTCAGCTGGGGTGTTTACAGCCAGATCGGCTCGCCTGACTTGCCGGCGCAGCCGCTCAGCCAACGGCTGACCAAGAACCCGGCCGACAGTTCGGTCGACGAATTGGTTGCACGCGCCGAGGCCCACCTTGCCGCCAACCCGTCCGACGGCAGGGGGTGGGACGTGCTGGCCCCGGTCTATCTGCGCATGCAGCGCTTCTCCGACGCGGTCGCCGCGTACCGCAATGCCATCCGCCTCGCCGGCGACAGCGCTGTTCGCCAGGCCGGCCTCGGCGAGGCAATCGCCGGTGCCGCGGGCGGTATCGTTTCCGCCGATGCCCAGGATGCCTTCGAGGCGGCGCTGAAGCTCGATCCCGCCAATGCCAAGGCCAGCTTCTACCTGGCCGTGGCCTTGGCGCAGGAGGGGCGCAACAAGGAAGCGACCACGGCCTGGCAGGCGATGCTGGGCACTTTGCCGCCGGATTCGCCATGGCGCAGTGCCGTCGAGCAGGCACTGGCAAAATCCGCTAGCCCCGAAGTCGCTTCCGGCGCGGCCGCGAAGGGCCCCGATGCCGCAGATGTCGACGCGGCATCCTCCATGTCGCCGCAGGATCGCGAAGCCATGATCAACACCATGGTCGCCGGCCTCGACGAAAAACTGCGGCAAAATCCGCGAGACACGGAAGGATGGATGCGGCTCGTTCGTTCCTATGTCGTGCTGGGCAAAACCGATCAGGCGCGCGAGGCGCTCGGTCGCGCCATCGCCGTCTTTGGCGCCGGCAGCGACGAAGCCAAGAAATTCACCGCCTTTGCCGCCTCGCTCGGCCTGACGGCGACGGAGTAAAACGTGTCATGACACGCAAGCAGAAGCGATTGTCGGTCATCGTGGGCGGATTGGCTTTCCTGGGTGCCGCCACCGGGCTGACCTTCTACGCGCTTGGCCAGAAGGCCTCCTACTTCTACATGCCGGCCGACCTCACCACGGCGAGCGTCCAGCCCGGCCAGCGCATCAGGCTCGGCGGTTTGGTCGAAAAAGGCACCATCCAGCGCGGGCAGGGCGCGACGGTCGCCTTTTCGGTCACCGACACGCACAAATCGGTCAAGGTCACCTATACCGGAATCTTGCCCGACCTCTTTCGCGAGGAGCAGGGCGTCATCACCGAGGGCAGTTTCGGTCCGGACGGCGTCTTTGTTGCCGACAGCGTGCTTGCCAAGCATGATGAGCGCTATATGCCCAAGGAAGTGGCCGACGGGCTGAAGGCCAAGGGCGTCTGGCAGGAGAGCAAGAGTGAATAGCCCTGGCGGGAGAGCAAGAGTGAATTGCGGAAACAACCATGGTTGAGACCGGACATTTCGCCCTGGTCCTGGCGTTTGCGCTTTCGCTGGTGCAGACGATCGTGCCGCTGTTCGGCGCACGCCTCAACAACCAGCGCCTGATGGCTGTCGGCGGTCCTGTCGCCGTGACCGGCTTCGCGCTGACGGCGCTGTCCTTTGTCGCATTGGCGAGCGCCTATGCGAACTCCGATTTCTCCGTGGCGAGCGTCTGGGAAAACTCGCATTCGCTGCAGCCGATGATCTACAAGATCACCGGAACCTGGGGCAATCACGAAGGCTCGATGCTGCTCTGGGTGCTGATCCTGACCTTCTTTGGCGCGCTTGTCGCCGCTTTCGGCTCCAATCTGCCGGCGACGCTGCGCGCCAATGTGCTGGCCGTCCAGGGCGCTATCGGCGCTGCCTTCTTCCTGTTCATCCTGGCGACGTCCAATCCTTTCATCCGGCTCAATCCGGCGCCGATCGAGGGCCGCGACCTCAACCCGGTCCTGCAGGATCTCGGCCTGGCCATTCATCCGCCGCTGCTCTATCTCGGCTATGTCGGCTTCTCCATCTGCTTTTCCTTCTCGGTCGCCGCCCTGATCGAGGGGCGCATCGACGCCTCCTGGGCGCGCTGGGTGCGGCCATGGACGCTGGTCGCCTGGATGTTCTTAACTGGCGGCATCGCCATGGGGTCGTACTGGGCCTATTACGAACTCGGCTGGGGCGGTTTCTGGTTCTGGGATCCGGTCGAGAACGCCTCCTTCATGCCGTGGCTGGCGGGCACCGCGCTGCTGCATTCGGCGATCGTCATGGAAAAGCGCTCGGCGCTGAAGATCTGGACGCTGCTGCTCGCCATCCTCACCTTTTCGCTGTCGCTGCTCGGCACCTTCCTGGTCCGTTCGGGCGTGCTCACCTCGGTGCATGCCTTCGCCACCGATCCGGCGCGCGGCGTCTTCATCCTGTGCATCCTGACGCTGTTCATCGGTGGCTCGCTGGCGCTGTTTGCGCTGCGCGCCTCGAGGTTGACCGCCGGCGGCCTGTTCCATCCGATCTCGCGTGAAGGCGCGCTCGTCCTCAACAATCTGTTCCTGACCACTGCGACCGCCACAGTGCTCGTCGGCACGCTCTATCCGCTGGCGCTGGAGGCGCTCACCGGCGACAAGATCTCGGTCGGGGCACCGTTCTTCGACCTGACCTTCGGCCCATTGATGCTGCCGCTTCTGGTCCTCGTGCCGTTCGGCCCGCTGCTCGCCTGGAAGCGCGGCGACATCATCGCCGCGTCTCAGCGTCTGATGGCGGCCTTTGCCACGGCGCTGGCGGCGATGCTCGTCACCGGCCTGTTTATCGACGGCGCCTCGGTGTTCGCCGCCCTCGGCATCGGCCTTGCGGTCTGGCTGGTCGCCGGTGCGCTCACCGACCTTGCCGTCAAGTCCGGCGTCGGATCGGTTGCGCCGGCCGTCATGGTCAGGCGCTTTGCCGGCCTGCCGCGCTCGGTCTTCGGCACGGCATTGGCCCATCTCGGCCTCGGCCTGACCTTGCTCGGCATCGTCGCCACGCTCTCTTTCGGCACCGAGAAGATCCTCACCATGCGCGCCGGCGAGACGGTGGAATTGTCTGGCCATACGCTGCGTTTCGTCGGGCTTTATCCGGCGCAGGGGCCAAACTACAGCGAGGACCGTGGCCGCTTCGAGCTGATCGGTGTCAGCGGCAGTCCTGTCGGCGAAATCAGTTCCGCCAAGCGTTTCTATCCGGTGCGGCAGACGACGACGACGGAGTCCGGCATCAAGACCCTTGGTCTTTCCCAGCTCTACCTATCGCTTGGCGACGAGGCCAAGGACGGCACGGTCGTGGTGCGCCTGTGGTGGAAGCCGCTGGTGACACTGATCTGGGGCGGCGGTCTGGTGATGATGGCGGGCGCCGCCATGTCGCTGATGGACAGGCGTCTGCGTGTCGGCGCGCCCTCGCGCCGGCGCAAGCAGGCGAACGTCGTGGCGCCCACGGTCCTGCCATGAAGGCAAGGTTCTGCGCCGCGTTGCTCGTCCTGATGCTGGCGCTCGGCTTTGCCGGCACGGCGCTGGCGGTGAAGCCTGACGAGATGCTGGCCGATCCGGCGCTCGAGGCGCGGGCGCGGGCGCTGTCGGAAGGCCTGCGCTGCATGGTCTGCCAGAACCAGTCGATCGACGAATCCGATGCCGACCTTGCCCGCGACCTGCGCATCCTGGTGCGCCAGCGCCTCGTCGCCGGCGATACCGACCAGCAGGTCATGGACTATGTGGTTTCGCGCTACGGCGAATTCGTGCTGCTGAAGCCGCGCTTCGACCTGCGCAACGCACTGCTTTGGGGCACGCCGGCGCTGTTGCTGCTGGTCGGAGGCGTGTTCATCGTGCTGACCGCGCGCTCGCGCCGACCCCTGGCGACAAAGAGCCTGTCCGCCGATGAACAGGCGGCATTGGACGCTATCCTGCACCGCGACTGACGGCTCCCTTCGACCGCCAACATTACCAAAGTTTCATGCGTCGGAAATGGCGCGGTAATGTGCGCCGCTCTAATTCTCCTTTCCTGAGGATGCCGATCAAGCCGCGTCCCTTTTGAAAGAGGATACGAGACCCCATGAATATTGCCCCCAATTCATACTCCCGCACCCGCAAGCGTCTCCTGGCTGCCGCCGCTTCCGTCGCCGTTGCCGGCGTGATCGGCGTTGGCGCGCTGACCAGCGGAACCAGCCCCGTTCTGGCCGATGCCGTACGCGTCGAGGCGCCGCAGGTGCAAGGTTTCGCCGATGTCGTCGAGCGCGTGTCGCCCGCCGTGGTCAGCGTCAAGGTGAAGGCCAAGATCCAGCCGACCGCCGATGATGGCTCCGATGGCCAGGACGGCTTCGACAATCTTCCCAACAATCCGCAACTGCGCCGCTTCTTCAAGGAATTCCGGGGCTTTGGCGACCAGGGCGGCCAGGATGACGAAGGCCATCGCCGCTTCGGTCACCGCGACCACAGCAATGACCAGCCGCGCCCGGTGGCGCAGGGCTCCGGCTTCTTCATCTCCGAGGACGGCTACCTCGTCACCAACAACCACGTCGTCGAAGAGGGCACCGCCTTCACCGTGGTGACCAATGACGGCAAGGAACTCGACGCCAAGCTGGTCGGCACCGACCCGCGCACCGATCTCGCCGTGCTGAAGGTCGAAGGTGGTGGCAAGTTCACCTATGTCGACTTCGCCGACGATTCCAAGGTTCGCGTCGGCGACTGGGTCGTGGCAGTCGGCAATCCGTTCGGCCTCGGCGGCACCGTCACCGCCGGCATCGTATCGGCGCGCGGCCGCGATATCGGCGCCGGCCCCTACGACGATTTCCTGCAGATCGACGCCTCGGTCAACCGCGGCAATTCGGGTGGCCCGACCTTCAACCTCAACGGTCAGGTGGTCGGCATCAACACGGCGATCTTCTCGCCCTCGGGCGGCAGTGTCGGCATCGCCTTCGACATTCCTGCCTCGACCGCCAAGCAGGTTGTCGAGGACCTGATGAAGAGTGGCGCGGTGCAGCGCGGCTGGCTGGGCGTCGAAATCCAGCCGGTTACCTCGGACATCGCCGAATCGCTCGGTCTGAAGTCCAACAATGGTGCGTTGGTGTCGAGTGCCCAGGACGAAGGTCCCGGCAAGAAGGCCGGCATCACGGCTGGCGACGTCATCACCCAGGTCGACGGCAAGGATGTTGCCTCGCCGAAGGAACTCGCCCGCCTGATCGGCGCCTATTCGCCCGGCAAGTCGGTTGACGTCACCGTCTGGCGTGGCGGCAAGAGCCAGACGATCAAGGTCGATCTCGGCAAGCTGCCGGCCAGCGACAAGCAGGCCTCGAACGATCAGCAGCAGCCACCCGCCGCTCCGGCGAAGCCTGATACGCTGGCCGATCTCGGCCTCACCGTCACCAAATCCGAAAACGGCAAGGGCCTTGTGGTGACCGATGTCGATCCCGACAGCGCTGCGGCCGACCGCGGCATTCAGCCGGGAGACATCATCACCGCGGTCAATTCGAACGAAGTGAACGGCACCGAGGATGTCACCAAGGCGATGACCGACGCGGTGAAGTCCGGCCGCAAGGCGGTGCTGATGCAGGTAACCCGCGACAACAACAACCGTTTCGTCGCGCTGCCCGTCGCCAAGGGCTGACAACGACTTTTCCGGTGCGGCGGTATCAAACACCCCCGAGCCGCCGCACGGGAAAGCATGGAGCCGGGTACGTTAGTCAGTCATCGTGCTCTCCTCCAGCGGCAGCGGGCCTCCCATCGCCCGCTGCCGCACATTCTAAAAGCCGCCCAAAAACGCTGCCTCGGGCCTGAGCCGAGAGAATGTGATGATTTGCCCGATCATGCCTCGAAGCGGGCGTGTCCAGGATGAAGACAATCACAGAGTAAGATTCTTCCGCGCGGGACCTCGATCATCTTGATCGCGATGCGCTTTGGCAAAGGCTAAAATGCAGATGTCTGCCACTCAACCTTCCAGCGAAATCGCGTATAACGGCCCTATGAAGATTCTCGTCATAGAAGACGATCGCGAGGCTGCCGATTATCTGCAGAAAGCCTTCACCGAGGCTGGTCATACCGCCCATGTCGCCGGTGACGGCGAGACCGGTTTTGCGCTTGCGGATGCCGGCGACTATGACGTGATGGTCATCGACCGGATGATGCCGCGCCGCGACGGTCTGTCGGTCATTGCCGGTCTTCGCTCCCGCGGCAACACCACGCCCGTGCTGATCCTGTCGGCGTTGGGCGAGGTCGATGACCGGGTCACCGGCCTGCGCGCCGGCGGCGACGATTATCTGACCAAGCCCTATGCGTTTTCCGAACTTCTGGCTCGCGTCGAGGTGTTGAACCGCCGTGCCAGTGCCAAGGAAGCCGAAACCGTCTACCGGGTTGGCGACCTTGAACTCGACAGGCTGTCGCATTCGGTGCGCCGGGCGGCGCGCGAGATCACCCTGCAGCCGCGGGAGTTCCGCCTGCTCGAATATCTGATGCGCCATGCCGGCCAGGTGGTGACGCGCACCATGCTGCTCGAAAATGTCTGGGATTATCATTTCGACCCGCAGACCAATGTCATCGATGTCCACGTCTCGCGGCTGCGCGGCAAGATCGAAAAAGGCTTCGACAAGCCGATCCTGCATACGGTTCGCGGCGCCGGCTACATGCTGAAGGGCGGCTAGGCGACAGCATGGCTCTCTCCGTGCCGGCCATCATGAGGACGACGGCAGCGCGGCTTTCGGCGCTTTACCTTCTGCTCTTCGCGCTCTGCGCCGTGCTGCTCGTCTTCTACATGACCTCGCTTTCGGCGCGCATGCTGACGGCGCAGACGCAGGAGACCATCAACGACGAAGTGCTGGGCCTCGCCCGCGCCTATCAGCGCGGCGGCCTGCCCGTGCTGGTGCGCGTGGTCGAAAACCGCTCCCGCCAGCCTGGGGCCAACCTCTATCTCATCGCCGATGCCAACGGCCAGATTCTAACCGGCAACGTACAGAGCCTCGAGCCGGGGGTGATCGACACCGAGGGTTGGACGACCGAGCCGTTCTCCTACAAGCGCTTTGGCGAAGGCGAGCTTGATCGCCTTCGCAGCGGAACGTCAGACCAGACGCCGCCGCCTGCGACCGGCGAGAACGCGGTGCCGGCCGAAGGCGAGAAGGGCCACAACGCCATTGCGCTGGTGCTGCGGCTGCCTAACCAGATGATCATGCTGGTCGGCCGCGATCTTGGCGAACCGGAGCGCTTTCGTGCCGTCATCCGCCGTGCGCTGACGCTGGCGCTCGGCATGATGGGGCTCGGCGGACTGCTAATCTGGTTCTTTGTCGGCCGCGCCGCGCTGAAGCGCATCGACAGCGTGTCGGAGGCCAGTCGTCGCATCATGGGCGGTGATCTCTCGGGCCGGCTGCCGGTGACCGGCGCCGGCGATGAATTCGACCGGCTTTCGGAAAATCTCAATTCCATGCTGGCCAGGATCGCCACGCTCAACGAAGGCCTCAAGCAGGTTTCCGACAACATCGCGCATGATCTGAAGACGCCGCTGACCCGGCTGCGCAACCGCGCCGAAGCGACACTTTCGGGCAAGCACAAGCCCGCCGATTACCGCCAGGCGCTGGAAGGCACCATCGCCGAGTCCGACCAGCTGATAAAGACCTTCAACGCCATCCTGATGATCTCCCGGCTCGAGGCCGGATATTCGTCAGAGCACACCGATCGCGTCGATCTGGCGGCGGCCGTGCGTGATGTCGCCGAGCTCTACGAGCCGGTGGCGGAAGAGGCTGGCGTTTCGCTCGAAGCCGACGTGAATGGCGCTTTTCTTGTCGACGGCAACCGCGAGCTGATCGGCCAGGCGCTGTCCAACATCGTCGACAATGCGATCAAATATTCGACGGACTCCACATCCAAGCCGGCCGTTCGCGTGACGCTCGAGCGGACCCATGGCGAGATCAGGCTTTGTGTCGTCGACAACGGCCAGGGCATTCCGGACGATGCCGATCGGGCCCGGGCGACCGAACGTTTCGTGCGGCTGGAGAAGAGCCGTTCGCAACCGGGCTCCGGCCTTGGCCTCAGCCTCGCCAAGGCGGTCATGAGTTTCCATCATGGAAGGCTTGATCTCTTGCCTGGCAATCCGGGACTATCCGTGGTCATGAGTTTCCCCGCACGGGAGGATCACTGATGGCTGCGGTTGCGAAGCGGACGGTCACGGACTGGCAGTTGAAGCCTGCCCTTGGGCTCGCCCCTCTCGACGAAGCCAGGTCGCGGCAGGAACTGGCCGAAATCGCCGCGGCGGCACGCGAAGAAGGGTTGACGCGGCTGGCCAAATTCCTGGCCGGCAAGGGGGAGGGCCGGGATTTCTTGGCCGCAGTCTTCGACCTCTCGCCGTTTTTGCGTGACGCGGCGCGGCGACGGCCTCGTATCCTGGATGCCCTTTTCGACCAGCCGGTCGAGGCGCGCCTGGAGGCGATCACCGCCGCGATCGAACAGGCGCCGTTGGCCGAGGCGGTCTCCGAATCCAGCCTGATGATGGAACTGCGCCAGTGCAAGGCCGAGGCACATTTCCTGATCGCGCTGGCTGACCTTGCCGGTGAGGCGGAAACGTCGCTGACCGTGCGGCGGTTGAGTGATCTTGCCGAGGCTTGCTCTCGCGCGGCCGTCGACTTCCTGCTGCGCGACGCGCATGGCCAGGGCAAGCTCAAACTGCGGGATCTCGACAACCCGTCGCTGCAATCGGGCTGGATCCTGCTCGGCATGGGCAAGCTTGGCGCGCATGAGCTGAATTTCTCCTCCGACATCGATCTTGTCGTCTTCTTCGATCCGGAAGCGCCTGCCGTGGTCGACCCGCTCGACGCCACGGAGCTGTTTTCGCGGCTGACGCGGCGCTTGGTGCGCATCCTGCAGGACCGCACCGAGCACGGCTATGTCTTCCGCACCGATCTCAGGCTGCGTCCCGATCCCGGTTCGACGCCGCTGGCGATTCCGGTTGAAGCGGCTCTGCGCTATTACGAAGCGCGCGGCCAGAACTGGGAACGCGCGGCGATGATCAAGGCGCGTCCGGTGGCCGGCGATCTGGCTGCGGGTACTGCATTCCTCAGGGAACTCCAGCCCTATATCTGGCGCAAATACATGGACTACGCGGCGATTGCCGACGTCCATTCGATCAAGCGCCAGATCCACGCCCACAAGGGCCATGGCGAGATCGCCGTGAAGGGCCATAACGTCAAGCTCGGCCGAGGCGGCATCCGCGAAATCGAGTTCTTCGTCCAGACCCAGCAGCTCATCGCCGGCGGCCGCTTCCCCGAACTGCGCGGCCGCGAAACGGTGCCGATGCTTGGCCAGCTCGCCGCGCGCGGCTGGATCACCGCCGATGCGCGTGACGCACTCGCCCGCCAATACTGGTTCCTGCGCCGTGTCGAGCATGCCGTTCAGATGGTGGCGGACGAGCAGACGCACACGCTGCCGGAAGACGATGAAGGGCTGGAGCGCATCGCCCACATGCTGGGCTTTGCCGATGCGGCGGGGTTTTCCCTGGCATTCCGCGCCTCGCTGCAGCAGGTCGAGCGCCATTATGCAGCCCTTTTTGAAACGGCCCCGGAGCTTTCGGCGGGGATCGGCAATCTGGTCTTCACCGGCGATGTCGATGACCCCAACACGCTGCAGACCTTGCAGGGTCTCGGCTTCCAGCGGCCGAGCGACATCTGCCGCGTCATCCGCGGCTGGCATTTCGGCCGCTATCGCGTCACCCAGTCGGCGGAAGCGCGTGAGCGGTTGACGGAATTGACGCCAGCGCTGCTCAAGGCCTTCGGCCAGACGCGCCGGGCGGACGAAGCCTTGATCCGTTTCGACGAATTCCTTGCCGGCCTGCCTGCCGGCATCCAGCTGTTCTCGCTGTTGCAGTCCAACCCGGCGCTGCTCAAGCTGATGGCGACGATCATGGGCGCCGCGCCTCGGCTGGCGGCGATCATCACGCGCCGGCCGCATGTTTTCGACGGCCTGCTCGACCCGGCCTTGCTGACTGAACTCCCCGACCGCGCCTATCTCTCGGCACGGCTTTCCGCCTTCCTTGAAGGCGACAGGGCCTATGAGGAGGTGCTCGACCGGCTGCGCATCTTTGCCTCGGAACAAAAGTTTCTGATCGGCGTGCGGCTGCTTGCCGGTTCGATCGATCCGGCCCGCGCCGGCCGCGCCTTTTCCGATCTCGCCGATCTCACCATCGAGGCGGCGTTGCAGGCGGTGACCGCCGAATTCGCGGCGCGCCACGGCACGATCGCCGGCGGCGTGGTTTCGCTGCTCGGCATGGGCAAGCTCGGCAGCCGCGAATTGACCGCGGGATCGGACGTCGATCTCATCCTGCTCTACGACCATGACGCGGACGCCGAGGACTCCGACGGCGACAAGCCGCTGGCGCCTTCCCACTACTACACCCGCATGACGCAGCGGCTGATCTCGGCCGTATCGGCGCCGACGGCGGAAGGAGTGCTCTACGAACTCGACCTGCGGCTGCGGCCGTCCGGCAACAAGGGGCCCGTGGCCACCCACATCGATGCCTTCAAGAAATACCAGCGCCAGGAGGCCTGGACCTGGGAACACATGGCGCTGTCGCGGGCACGCGCCGTTGGCGGCGATGCCGGCCTGTGCGCCGAGGTCGAAGCGGAAGTCGCAGCCGTGCTTGGCCAGCCGCGCGACGCGGCAAAGGTGAAGACCGAAGCCTCGGACATGCGCGCCATGATCGAGAAGGAAAAGCCGGCACGCGATCTCTGGGACATCAAGCTGATTCCCGGCGGGCTGATCGATCTCGAATTCATCGCCCAGGTGGCTGTCATCACCGGGAAGGTCGAGGCCGGGCCGCGTGTCACCGGTACGGCGGAGATCCTGTCCCGCCTCGCGCCTGGCTTCGCCGGTGCCGGGGTCAGGCAAGAGCTTGGTGCCGCCTTCGCACTCTATCTGGCGCTGACCCAGATGACCCGGCTGTGCCTCACCGGCCCGTTCGAGCGCGACGACGTTCCGCCGGGGCTTTCGGATCTGCTTCTGGCGGTCACCGACCTGCCGGATTTCGGTGTGCTGGAAGCACATCTCAAGGAGACGTCGCAGAAGGTCAGGAAGGACTTTGATCTTTTGCTTCATGCCGGACGACCATGAAATAACTGTCGAAGCATCGGACCCAAAAGTGGAAGCCGGTTTTGGGAAAATCCGATGCTCGAACAATGAGATAGAGCGGCAACAGGATCGAAGATCCGCCGCTCTCGCATCGGGGGTGACGATGCAACAGGAGAAGACCATGAGAAAGTCAACCAAGCTTGCCCTCGCCTTCGCAGCACTTGCCGGCGCCGTCGGCACCACCGCCTATGCCGAAAACAATGCCAGCGCGAAAATGCGCGACGGCATGATGGCCCGACTCGACAAGGCGATGAGCTATTCAGGCGGCGCCATCACCTTCGACCAGTTTTCCGACGCCATGAACGCGCGGCTGAAGAAGCTCGTTGCCGACAATGGCGGCAAGCTGACCGTCGCCCAACTCGCCGACGCGCTGGAGAAGGCGCGCTTCGAGCGGATGGCCAGGCGCATCATCGCCCGCTACGACACCAAGGGCGACGGCACGCTGACCACGGATGACATCACCGGTCGTGAGAAGAAGGTGTTCGCCATGCTCGACAAGAACAATGACGGCAAGATCGAGAAGAGCGAACTGCCGAAGGGCCATCGCCTTGGCCATCACCGCCAATCGGATG
Source organism: Mesorhizobium sp. 2RAF45 (assembly GCF_052115225.1). NCBI lineage: Bacteria > Pseudomonadati > Pseudomonadota > Alphaproteobacteria > Hyphomicrobiales > Phyllobacteriaceae > Mesorhizobium > Mesorhizobium sp. 2RAF45. The sequence goes on from NZ_JBFRGG010000006.1 coordinate 330,770, forward strand.
ATGACGACGGCGTCCAATAACATTGTTTGATCAAGGCTCCGGCGATATCGCTCGGAGCCTGCTGCTCAAGCGGCGGCCCTGACGGCCGGCGGCGCCTTCTTCACCGGAATGCGCACCGACACGATCGTGCCGACACCTTCGGTCGAACGGATCTTCAGCGCGCCGCCCTGGAGCTCGGCCAGCGAACGTGAGATGGCGAGACCGAGACCGGACCCAGCATGGTTCTTGGAGAACTGGTTTTGCACCTGTTCGAAGGGTCGGCCGAGCTTGCCGAGCGCCTCTTTCGGGATGCCGCAGCCATTGTCCTCGATGGTCAGCACCAGCGCGCCCGATGTGTTGCGGGCCCTGACCGATATATGGCCGCCCTGGCCGGTGAACTTCACCGCGTTGGACAGAAGGTTGATGACGATCTGCTTGATCGCCCGGCGATCGGCGAACAGACTCAGAGCGTCGGCGATGCGCGTTTCCACCGTGATCGCCTTTTGCGCTGCCTGCAACGAGACGACGCGCACCGTCTCGCTGATCAGCGGACCGAGGTCGATCTGCTCCTGGTCCAGCGAGAACTGGCCGGCCTCGATCTTGGACATGTCGAGAATATCGTTGATAACGCCGAGCAGGTATTTGCCGCTGCTGTTGATGTCGGTGGCGTACTCCTCGTAGCGCGCCGACCCCAGCGGACCGAACAGCCGCTGTTCCATCAACTCGGAGAAGCCGATGATGGCGTTCAGCGGCGTGCGCAACTCATGCGACATGTTGGCCAGGAATTCGGACTTGGCCCGGTTCGCCGCCTCGGCGCGCTCGGTTTCCTTCATGTATTTGCGGTTGAGGTCGACGAGTTCGCGCGACCGCTCCTCTTCGGCCCGCCGCGCGAGGCTGAGATCATGGATCGTCGCCATCAGCCGCCGTTCGCTGTCGACCAGCTTCTCCTGATGCAGCTTGATCTGGGTGATGTCGGAGCCGACCGAGACGATGCCGCCGTCCCGGGTCCGAAGCTCATTGACCTGCAGCCAGCGGCCGTCGGACAGCTGCCGCTCGAAAGTGGCGCCACCTTGCGGACCATTGGTGTTGGCAAGCCGGCGTTCGGACGCAAAGGCCAGCATCCGCCCTTCCAGCGAAGCGCGTGTCACACCCGGCATCACGTCGCGATCCGACAGTCCGTTGTCCTGCTGGTATTTGGAGTTGCACATGATCAGCCGCTGCGCCGAATCCCACAGCACGAAGGATTCGTTGATGTTCTCGATCGCTGTTCTCAGGCGAAGGTCGGCGGCTTCGGACCGCAACGCCAGATGGCGCTGTTCGGTGACGTCGACGGCGATGCCGATCAGCTGGATTTCCGGCGCCTCCGGATCCATGACCTGCGCACGAGCACGCATCCACACCCATTGGCCATCGGCATGCCGCATCCGGAACACCTGGTCGATGTGGTCGATTTCGCGAGCGACGATTCTGTTGGCGAGCTCGAACAGGTCGCCATCTTCGGGATGGATGATCTCGTCGACCTCGCCGAAGGACAGCATCGTATCGCAGGGCTCGTAGCCCAGCATGTCGTACATGGAACGCGACCAGTACATCTTGCCGCGCACCATGTCCCAGTCCCACAGGCCGCAGCGGCCACGCACCAGCGCCATGTCGATGCGCTGATGCGCTTCGAGGTAGATGCGGTCGGCGGCCTGGGCGCGCGCCGCCTGCCCGAAATAGGCGTAGAGGATGATGATCAGCACGCCGGCCGTCAGCACGAACAAGGTGACGTTGAGCGAGACGGTCTTGCGCCACGTGTCGAAGACCGCCTCTTGCGGCACCAGCGCCGCCGCGGCTCCCTTGCGATCCTTGGCCACGCTGACCGCGGCGTACCAGTCCTGGCCGCCGATGTTGACCTCCATGACGCCGGCACGGTCGCCGAACATGAACAGCGGCTGGCCGCCCTGGACGAGGCCGTCGAGCGAATGGCCTTGCCAGGGCATCGAGCGCGGCGTCACCGCGGTGATCCTGAAAGCGCTGTCGGTGATGACGAGCACATGGCTGCGGCCCATCGCGCCCTGGCGGCTTGTGGTCTCCAGCAGGTCCTGGACAGCGCCGGGCACGGTGTCCGAGGTGGTGGCCAGCGAACTGGCCAGCTGGCCCGCCGCCAGCGTCAGGATCGCCTTGGCGTCGCGTTCGACATCGTCGCGCTCATTCATCAGCGACAGCACGCGCAGCGCCGCGATGACGAGCAGGAAGATGATGATGAGGGCCGGTATCGACCGGCGCAGCAGCGGTTCGGCGGCCAGAAGCCGCTTGTAGGCCGGTTCGGCAATGAGCCGCGTATTCCCGGCAAGGCCGTCGCTGCGCGCCTCGCGACGCGCAAAAACCATCCCACCGGGCGCGCCCCACGCGTCCGCCTTTGCCATAAATGGCACTCCCCGAATTGCCTATGCTGCTTTGTGATCCGGCAAACGCCGCACTTCCGAATCGTCAGTAAAGAATCAAACGTGATTCGCCTTGTCCAGTGGCCCGGCGAAAAAAGATTAAAAATCGACTAAAATAATGCGCTTCTGCTGGTGCGGCGGCTGGGCCTTCTCCCACACGGGAGAAGGCAAGGACGCCTAGGCCAGCGTGCGCTCGACAATATCGCGCAGGTCCGCCGACAGGTTTTCGGCATTGGCGATCGAAAGCAGCGCCTCCCTGGCCTTGGCCTGCCGGCCCGGCTCGAGCGAACGCCACGACCGCAGTGCCGTCGCCAGCCTTGCCGCCACTTGCGGATTGCGCTTCTCGACCTCGAGCACCGTTTGCGCGAAGAACCGGTAGCCTTCGCCGTCGGCGCGGTGGAAGCCGGTCTGGTTGGCGCTGGAGAACGTGCCGATCAGCGAACGCACCCGGTTCGGATTGGCCATCGAGAAGGCCGGATGGGCGGTTAGAGCCCGGACCGTGTCCACAGCCTGCGGCCCCGGCACGCTGGCCTGGATCTGGAACCATTTGTCCATGACCAGCGGATCGGATGCATAGGTCTTTTCGAAAGCCGCCAGCGCCTTGTTTGCCTCCGGCGAGGCGTGGTGGCGATGCGCGAGCACGGCAAGGGCGGCCGCGCGGTCGGTCATGTTGGTCGCCGACTGGAAATGCCCGGCCGCCAATGCCGCTCCGCCCGGCAGCAGCGAGAGATAGTCCAGCAAAGTGTTGCGCAGGGCGCGTCGTCCCGCGCTCGCCGCGTCCGGGCTGAAGGGGGCCTTGTCGGCAAGGCTGTGGTAGAGTTCGGAAAATGCCTCGCCATTGGCCGTAGCGATCGCCAGCGCAAGGGTCTGCCGGGCTGCATGAATGGCATCGGGGTCGATGTTCTTGCCGATGTCGCGGGCGATGTCGGCATCGCCCGGCAGTGCCAGCGCAAGCGCCCGGTAAGCAGGCTCCAGCGTCTCATCGCCGGCGATGCTGCCGGCGAGCTCCGTCAGTCGTGTCGCGAAGACCGGATGCTTGCCGCCAAGGAACTCGCGGAAGGCAACGATCAGCGCATCGGTGAGCAGCGTGTTGAAGGCTTGCCAGCGCGAAAAGGCATCGCTGTCATGGCGGGCAAGGAAGAACTGGTCGTCGGCCTTCTGCTCGACCGACAGCGTCACCGGCGCCGAAAAGCCGCGGTTGAGCGACACCGCCGGACGTTCAGCAACGCCCGAGAAACGCACCATATGGCGGCGCTTGCGTAGATGGATGACGCCGTCCTCGACGCTGGCGCCCTCGACGCCGCTAAACGCGACAGGCTTGCCGCCGGCGCCAATCAGCCCGAAGGCGAGAGGAATATGCATCAGCCGCTTACGGCTTTCGGAGGGTGTCGGCGGCACCGACTGCTCGATTTCGAGCGTGAATTCCTGCGCGGCCTGATTGTGCGTCGAACTGACCGTCAGATTGGGCGTGCCGGCCTGATGGTACCAGAGCGCGAACTGCGACAGGTCGCGGCCGGATGCATCCTCGAACACTTTGATGAAATCCTCGATGGTCGCCGCTTCGCCATCATGCCGCTCGAAATACAGGTCCATGCCGGCGCGAAACGCATCTGCTCCCAGGATGGTGCGGATCATGCGCACCACTTCGGAGCCCTTTTCGTAGACCGTCGCCGTGTAGAAATTGTTGATCTCACGGTAGCGGCGCGGCCGCACCGGATGCGCCAGCGGACCCTGGTCCTCGGGAAACTGGTGGGCGCGCAGTGTGCGCACCTCGGCGATGCGCTTGACCGCGCGCGAGCGCTGGTCGGCGGAGAATTCATGGTCGCGGAACACCGTCAGGCCTTCCTTCAGGCAAAGCTGGAACCAGTCGCGGCAAGTGATTCTGTTGCCTGTCCAATTGTGGAAATACTCATGCGCGATGATCGCCTCGATATTGGCGAAATCGGCGTCGGTCGCGGTCTCCTCGTCGGCCAGCACATATTTGTCGTTGAAGATGTTGAGGCCCTTGTTCTCCATCGCGCCCATGTTGAAGTCGGACACCGCAACGATGTTGAAGACATCGAGGTCGTATTCGCGGCCAAACGCCTCCTCGTCCCATCGCATCGACCGCTTCAGCGCGTCCATGGCGTAGCCGGCCAGCTTCTCCTTGCCGCGCTCGACATAGATGCCGAGTTCGACCTCGCGGCCCGACATTGTGACGAAACTGTCGGCGACCTGGCCAAGATTGCCGGCCACCAGCGCGAACAGGTAGGATGGCTTGGGGAAGGGGTCATGCCAGACGGCATAATGCCAACCGTCGCCGATATCGCCCTTGTCTCCCGGATTGCCATTGGACAGGAGCAGCGGCGCCTCGTCACGGAGCGCCTCGATCCGCACGGTGTAGACGGACAGGATGTCGGGGCGATCGAGGAAATAGGTGATGCGGCGGAAGCCCTCGGCCTCGCATTGCGTGCAATAGACGTTGTTCGAGCGGTAGAGACCCATCAGGGCCTCGTTACCCGCCGGGGCTAGCTCGGTCTCGATCAGCAGTTGGAAGCGCCGCGCGCCCGGCGGCTTGAGAATGGTGAGCTGATCAGGTGTCACCAGCAGGTCCGCCGGTTTTGCCTTCTTGCCGTTGATCTCGACGCGCTTGAGCGTCAGCCCGTCGCCGTCGAGCACCAATGGCGCCGCCGCGGCTCCGCCGTCGCGGCGTTCGACCGTCAGTGTCGCGGTGACGATCGTGGCCTCGGGCGAAAGGCGGAAGGTGAGGTTGGTCTGCGGAATGAGATAATCGTTGGGGCGATAGTCTTCGAGCTTGAAGACCTGGCCGGTGTCCGTGCGCATTCCGTTGTTTTTCCTGTCGATTGCGTTGGACACGGGGGTTCCCGCTGGTCCAAGAAATTTGAAGTCCGCGCTCTTTACACGAAATGGTCCCTCGACAAAACTCGGCCGATGCCTATTTCAGGCATTCGTTCTCCACATCCCCGCGAGGCAGCCATGACCGTCGTCACACCGAAATTCGGCATGGGCGCTTCCGTGCTGCGGCGCGAGGATACCGCCTTCATCCAGGGCCAAGGCCGCTACACCGACGATATCAAGCCGGACGGCGTGCTGCACGGCTATGTCCTGCGCTCGCCGATCGCCAAGGCGAGCTTCACCATCGGCTCGATTGAGGCGGCGAAGGCGGCACCCGGCGTCCATCTCGTGCTGACCGGTGGGGATCTCACCCATCTGCGCGATCTCAAGTCCGGCGTCATGCAGGCACAGCCGGACGGCACCAAAGCGCCGACGCGCGACATTCCGATCCTGTGCCGGGACCGCGTCAACTATGTCGGCGATGCGGTTGCCTTTGTGGTCGCCGACAGCCGTGCCTTGGCGCAGGATGCCGCCGAACTGATCGAGGTCGATTATGACGGCGAGGACGCCGCCTCCGGCACTGCGACGGCGCTTGCGGAGGGCACGCCGCTGGTCTGGCCGGAACTCGGCTCCAACCGCGCCTTCACCTATCATATCGGCGACAAGAGGAAGACGGACGCGGCCTTCGCCGGGGCCGCTCACGTCACGCGCATCGAATTCGTCAACAATCGGCTGGTCTGCAACTACATGGAGCCGCGCTCGGCGATCGGCGAATGGAATGTCGGGGAAAACCGCTTTGTGCTGACCACCGGGTCGCAGGGCGTGCATTCCATGCAGTACATCCTGGCCAGCGTGTTCAAGATCAAGAAGGACCAACTGCGCGTCATCACGCCCGATGTCGGCGGCGGTTTCGGGCCGAAGAGCTTCGTCTACCGCGAATATCCGCTGGTGCTAGAGGCGGCGAAGCGGCTTGGCCGCCCGGTGAAGTGGGCTGGCGACCGCACCGAGCACTTCCTCACCGACGCCCAAGGCCGCGACAATGCGGTGACGGCCGAAATGGCGCTCGACAAGGACGGCCGCTTCCTCGGCATGAGGGTCGAGCTGCTTGCCAATATCGGCGCCTATATCTCGCAATATGGCCCTTTCATTCCCTATATCGGCGTCACCATGTCGACCGGCGTCTATGATATCAGGGCGCTCGATGTCTCGGTGACCGGCCTCTACACCAACACCTGCCCGGTCGACGCCTATCGCGGCGCCGGGCGTCCCGAGGCGGCGTTCCTGTTGGAAAAACTGGTTGACGCCTGCGCTCATGATCTCGGCCTGCCTGTCGAAGAGATCCGCCGCCGCAACTTCATCCGGCCCGAGCAGTTTCCCTATCGCACGCAGACGGGCCGTCTCTACGACAATGGCGAATTCGAAGGCCATATGGACCGCGCCATCGAACGGTCGCAGTGGAAGGCGTTTCCGCAGCGGCTGGAACAGTCCAAAGCCGGCGGCAAGATCCGCGGCATCGGCATGGCCACCTATATCGAGGCCTGCGCCTTTCCGGGCTCGGAGCCGGCCTTTGTCGAGCTCAATGGCGACGGCACGGTGACGCTGAAGATCGGCACCCAGACCAACGGCCAGGGGCATGCCACCGCCTATGCGCAGTTCCTGTCGGAAAAACTCAATCTCGATATCGACAAGATCCATGTCCGCCAGGGCGACACCGACGAATTAAAGGCGGGCGGCGGCACAGGCGGCTCGCGCTCCATTCCGCTGGGGGGTGTCTCGGCTTCCCGCGCCGGCGAGGATCTGGCCAACAAGATCAAGCGCATCGCCGCCGACGAGCTTGAGGCCTCGGCCGGCGATATCGAATTGTCCGATGGCGTTGCCCGCATCGTCGGCACCGACCGGAGCATCGATTTCTCGAGCATCGCCAAGGCCGCGAAGACGCCGGATGACCTTAAGGGGTTCGGCGAGTTCGTGCAGGACGAGTGCACCTATCCGAACGGCACCCATATCTGCGAGGTCGAGATCGATCCCGACACCGGCGCGACCGAGATCGTCAGCTACACCATCGTCGACGATTTCGGCGTCACCGTTAATCCGATCCTGCTCGCCGGCCAGGTGCATGGCGGCGTGGTGCAAGGCATCGGCCAGGCGTTGACCGAGAACACCATCCATGGCGAGGATGGGCAGCTCTTGACGGCGAGCTTCATGGACTATGCCATGCCGCGCGCCGACAATTTCCCGTTCTTCCATTTCGAGACCCGCAACGTGCCTTCGACCACCAATGCACTGGGCATCAAGGGCGCGGGCGAGGCCGGCACGATCGGCTCGACACCGGCGGCGCTCAATGCCGTCACCGATGCGCTGTGGCGCGCCTATGGCATCAGGCATATCGAGATGCCCGCGACGCCGGCGCGCATCTGGGCCGCGATCAGGGGCGCATCGCCGACGTGACATCAGGGGCGGAACCAGGAACGACGGGAGGCCACGGCACGCTGAGGGGCATCGCGCTGAAGATCGTGTCCGTCGCGGTCTTTGTCGGCATGCAAACCTGCATCAAGGCGGCCGGTGACGTGCCGGCGGGGCAGATCGTCTTCTTCCGCTCCTTCTTCGCCATCTTCCCGATCATTGCCTTCCTGGCATTGAAGGGACAGCTGCCGACGGCATTCGTCACCAAACGTCCCTTCAACCATGTCGCGCGCGGCGTCGTCGGCGTCGGCGCCATGGGGCTGGGCTTCTTCGCGCTCACCAGGCTGCCGTTGCCGGAGGCGATCACCCTGAACTATGCGCAGCCGCTGTTGGTCGTGGTGTTCTCCTCGGTCTTCCTTGGCGAGTCGATCCACGTCTATCGGTGGAGCGCGGTCGCCGTTGGTCTTGTCGGCGTGCTCATCATTTCCTGGCCGGAGCTGACGCTGCTCAACTCGGATGAAGGGCTCGACGACCAGGAGGTCCTGGGCGTCATGGCTGCGCTGGTGGCCGCGGCGATCTCGGCGGTCGCCATGCTGCTCGTGCGCAATCTCGTGCAGACGGAGAAGACGGCGACCATCGTCCTGTGGTTCTCGTCGACGGCCAGCGTGCTCTCGCTGCTGACACTGCCTTTCGGCTGGCAAGCTCTGACGCCGACGCAAGCCGCGCTGCTCGTCATGGCCGGCTTCTGCGGCGGCCTCGGCCAGATCCTGATGACGTCGGCCTATCGCCACGCCGAGGCCTCGGTGGTGGCGCCGTTCGAATACACCTCGATGATCCTCGGCGTTGTCGTCGGCTATTTCATTTTCGGCGATGTGACCTCGCTCAACACGCTGATTGGCGGTGCGATCGTGGTGGCCGCCGGCATCTTCATCATCTGGCGCGAGCGGCAACTGGGCCTGGAGCGCACGCGAACGCGCAAGGTGACGCTGCCGCAGGGGTGAGGAGAGGTCCGCGTAGCGGACGGAAAGCCAATTGCTTGGCTTTCCGAACGACGAACGCCCGGAGCGAAGGGCCGGTCTCCTCAGTTACGACCGTTCGCTCCGCTCCTTCGCCAGCCGCACAAGCACCGCACGAGTCTGCTCGTCGGCCGGGAAGAAAGACTCGATCGCCAGTTCCGACAAGGTCACGTCGATCGGGGTGCCGAAAACGGTGATGGTGCTGATGAACGACAGCACCTGATCGCCATGGGCGAGCCTGAGCGGATGCACGATGGCATTCGGCTCGACGGGTGTCGGCCTGCTGCCCTTCAGCCCGGACGGATAGCTGCGCAGCTCGCGCTCCAATTCGACCAGCACCGGGTCGCCGCTGGCATCATTCTGGTGTTTGAGACGCTCAAGCAGATGCGTGCGCCATTCCGCGAGATTGACGATGCGCGGTGCGATGCCGCCGGGATGCAGGGAAAGGCGAAGTACGTTGACCGGCGGCGTCAGCAGCGAAGCCTCGCTGACATCGGCAAGGAAGGGAGCGATCGCGGCATTCGCCGAGACCAGGTTCCAGTGCCGGTCCACGGCCAGCGCAGGGAAGGGCTCGTGTCCCTTGAGCACGATCTCGACCGCTGCCATCGCCGGCGCCAGCGTCGTGTCGCTGAGCGGCCGTTCGCTGAAGCTCGGCGCGAAGCCTGCGGCCAGCAGCAGCTGGTTGCGCTGCCTCAGCGGGATCGAAAGCTGCTCCGCCAGATGCAGCACCATGTCGCGCGAGGGCGCGGCGCGCCCGCTCTCGACGAAGGAGAGATGCCGCTGCGAAATCTCGGCCTCCGTGGCGCGGTCGAGCTGGCTCATGCGGCGCCGCGTGCGCCATTCGCGGATCAGACTGCCGGCGGAGGTTTGGGCTGATGTCATGTGAAATGGTTAGGCTGACGGGGGCGGCATTTCAATTACCAGCGAGGTTATGGCGATCTACGAGAGTGCCCGCAGCTTCGCCTTCACCTCGAGAAAATCCCGCCATGCCAGCTTCTTGTGCGCCGGTGTGCGCAGGAGATAGGCCGGATGCAGCGTCGGCATGGCCGGAATGGCGATGCCGGAGGCGGTGGTGTGGACACGCCAGTTGCCACGCAGCCGCAAAATGCCTTCCGAGGTGTTGAGCAAGGTCTTGGCCGACGGGCCGCCGAGATTGACCAGCACCTTGGGATTGACCAGCTCGATCTGCCGCTCGATGAACGGCCGGCAGATCTCAGTCTCGTGCGGCGTCGGCGTGCGGTTGCCCGGCGGCCGCCACGGGATGACGTTGGCAATGTAGACCGAAGTGCGGTCGAGCCCGATCGCGGCCAGCATGCGGTCAAGCAGCCGGCCCGAGCGGCCGACGAAGGGCAAGCCCTCAATGTCCTCGTCGCGGCCCGGCGCTTCGCCCACCAGCATCACCGCGGCGTCCGGGTTGCCGTCGGCGAACACCAGGTTCTTGGCGGTGGCCTTGAGATTGCAGCCGTCGAAGGCAGCCATGTGCTGGCGCAACTCGTCCAGGGTCGTTGCGGTTGTCGCCAACTGGCGCGCAAGCGCCGCCTGAGCCTCGTCTGGCACCGCGGCGACCGATGAACGCGCCGGTGGCGCATCCGGTACGTTGCTTGCATCCAGTCCGGGCGGTGCCGCTGGCCGCTCCGCCGCCTTCTCCTCGTGAGGTGGCGCCACCGGCGCCGGTGCGCGCTCGACAGATCTCGGCGCCGCCTCGGCGAAGCGATTCACCGGGGCGTCTTCCAGCGCCTCGTCGACGCCGGCGCTGGCATAGAAGGCCAGGATGTCGGCAATATCGGTCGGGCTATTGGGGGACGCGGCAGTCATGGCGCGCACATTCGTCCGCACGACTGCAATTTGCAAGACCGGCGGCTTACCCTATCCCGTCGGGATGCGCGGATCCTGCACCAGATAGAAGGTCCATCGCGGCGTGTAATCGGTCATCAGGAACTCGAAGCTGACGGTCCTCAGCGGGTCGACCTTGCCGTTCTTGAACAGCAGCCGGTCATAGGGCTCGAACTCCCGGTCGAAATCGGCGAAATTGCTCGACCAGATATTGTCGGGCGTCTTGTTGCGTTGGTCGAAGGAAAACCCGTCTCCAAACACGCTCGGCTGATCCAATATCTCCTGAAGTTCGAACTGGAATTCGATCCAGGCCTGGCCGCTGTTGTTGAGCACGTTGATGCGCATATACATGATGCCATTGGCGAATTCGCCCGCCTTGCCGAATGTCTGGATCGGCTTGGTCGTGCGGATGGTCAGCGTCACCGGTGTTGCCGAATTCAGCTCTTCGGTGATGACCAGCGGATCGTCCTTGGTTCCGATGCCGGAGGCTCCGGTGATGCGGAAGCCGCCAAGCTCGTCGGAGAAGGAGTAGGCGCCTGTCGCCCAGACCTTCACCTCGTTCGTTGTGGCGTGCCCCGGTGCCGACGTCAGAAGGGCCAGAAGAATCGCCCGGCAGGCCCGGCCGGGCGGGAAAAGAAAGCGCGTCGAAGAAAAGCCCGCTGGCCCAGGAAAGCGCATGGCGGGAAGTATGGCCGATAAGCAAGCCGCCGAACAATTAAAAAACGCAGGCGTGGCCGGTCTTACCGGGCGCAAATGCCTGCCCCGCCGCAAGATGCGCGACTTTTTGGCCAAATCCGCATTGTCACGTCTGCGCCGGTTTCCTGTCGCCAATTGATGCGCTATGCAGCGCAGGAGCCAGCAAGATACGCAACAGCGGCAAGCCAGTGCGGAGGGGTTGATGAGCGATATCGAACGCGAAAGCATGGAATTCGACGTGGTCATCGTCGGTGCCGGTCCGGCCGGCCTTGCCGCGGCCATCCGCCTCAAGCAGGTCAATCCCGAGCTTTCCGTCGTCGTGCTGGAAAAGGGCGGCGAGGTCGGCGCCCATATCCTCTCCGGCGCCGTGGTCGATCCGATCGGCATCGACCGGCTGCTGCCCGGTTGGCGCGAGGAGGAAGGTCACCCGTTCAAGACGCCCGTCACGGCGGATCATTTCCTGGTGCTCGGCCCGGCTGGCTCATTCCGCCTGCCCAACATATTGATGCCGCCGCTGATGAACAATCACGGCAACTACATCGTCTCGCTCGGCAATGTCTGCCGCTGGCTGGCCGGCAAGGCCGAGGCGCTCGGCGTCGAGATCTATCCGGGCTTTGCCGCCGCCGGCCTGCTCTACAATGAGGAGGGCGCCGTCACCGGCGTCGTCACCGGCGACATGGGCGTCGAGAAGGACGGCACGCATGGGCCGGGCTTCGCGCCGGGCATGGCGCTGATGGGCAAATATGTGCTGATCGGCGAAGGCGCGCGCGGCTCGCTCGCCAAGCAGTTGATCGCCAAATACAAACTCTCCGACGGCCGCGAGCCAGGCAAATACGGCATCGGTCTCAAGGAACTCTGGCAGGTCAAGCCGGAGAACCACCGGCCGGGCCTGGTCCAGCATTCCTTCGGCTGGCCGCTCGACATGAAGACCGGCGGCGGCTCCTTCCTCTACCATCTCGAGGACAACCAGGTGGCGGTCGGCTTCGTCCTCCACCTCAATTACAAGAACCCCTATCTGTCGCCCTTCGAGGAATTCCAGCGTTTCAAGACCCATCCGGCAATATCAGGCACGTTCGAGGGCGCCAAGCGGCTCGGCTATGGTGCGCGCGCCATCACAGAGGGCGGCTGGCAGTCGGTGCCGAAACTGTCCTTCCCAGGCGGCGCGCTGATGGGTTGCGCCGCCGGCTTCGTCAACGTGCCGCGCATCAAGGGCTCCCACAATGCCGTGCTGTCGGGCATGCTGGCGGCCGATCATGTCGCCGAGGCGATCGGCGCCGGCCGTGCCAATGACGAGCTCACTTCCTACGAGCAAGCCTGGCGCGCGACCGATATCGGCAAGGATTTGAAGAAGGTTCGCAACGTCAAGCCACTGTGGTCGCGCTTCGGCACCATCGTCGGCGTCGGTCTTGGCGGCCTCGACATGTGGCTGAATACGCTGTTCGGCATCTCGCCCTTCGGCACGCTGAAGCACGGCAAGGCCGACTATGCCACGCTCGAGCCCGCCGCCCAGCACAAGAAGATCGCCTATCCGAAGCCCGACGGCGTGCTGACCTTCGACCGCCTGTCCTCGGTGTTCCTGTCCAACACCAATCACGAAGAGAACGAGCCGGTCCATCTGCTGGTCGGCGACATGGATCTGCAGAAGCGGTCCGAGCACGATGTCTTCGCCGGGCCTTCGACACGCTATTGCCCGGCCGGCGTCTATGAATGGGTCGACAAGGACGGCAACGCCGCCGCCGATCCGGCGGCAAAGGACGTCCGCTTCGTCATCAACGCGCAGAACTGCGTCCACTGCAAGACTTGCGATATCAAGGACCCGAACCAGAACATCAACTGGGTGCCGCCGCAGGGCGGCGAGGGGCCGGTCTACCAGGGCATGTGATCTCGCGCGGCAGGGCGGTTTCGGCCTCGGCGGCAAGAAAATGCAGGTAGGGCTGGCCGCGAGGGCATGCAGGCCAGCAGAAACGTTGAAACGGCCACCGGTCTATGGTTCCTTCTCTGGAGATAGGGAGAAGGCCGATGCGCCGGACAGTTCTGACATGCCTCGTCGCCATCGGAGCGCTGTTTGCGCCACAGGCCTCGGCCGGCACCAGGGCAGTGGTCCAGACGCGGACCTACGACGTCACCGGAAGCTCGGGCACCGCCCTCGTCGACGCGATGGACAGAAAAGGCCCCCGGCACGGCTTCATGACGCATGCCATCGCCACAACCTCCTATACCGTCGACTGGGACCTCGACGCCGGCCAGGGCAACGGCTTCTGTCGGATGCGAGGGGTCAATGGCACGCTGAATCTTTCCTACACCTTCCCGCGCCTTGCCTCACCCGCGACGTCGGCGCTGAAGAGGCGCTGGAACAAGTTTTTCGCAGGTGTTCGCGCCCATGAGGAAACACATGGGCGCATCGCCAGGGAGATGATGCGCGCTACGGAAAGGTCGATAACCGGCCTGCAAGTCGTCAACGACCCGTCCTGCTACAAGACGCGCCGCGAGGCGCGGCTGCGCATCCAGGCGATCTATGCCGAATATGAGGCCAAACAAAACGCCTTCGATCGGCGCGAACACAGCGATGGCGGCCATGTCGAGCATCTGATCGCTGCCTTGACCGGAAAACCTTGAACCAGGGCAATTCCAGGAAAAGTGTAAAACGGTTTTCCCGGGAAAAAGCGCCGTAGCGATTTCCCTTGGGAATTGCGTTAGAACAAGGACTAGACCCCTCGCCATCGCGGGTCCTTGCCGCCAGCCCGCTCGATTGGCGTGTCAGCTTTGCGGCTTCACCGAAAAGTCGCTCGCCGCGAGCGCGGTGGCGTGGTCATTCTCAGGCTGCTTGTCGTTTGGCCTTAGCGTGAACTCGACCAGCACCGGCAGATGGTCGGAGCCGGTGTCCTCCAGCCGCTTGGAAGACAGGAGCGTCAACCCGCCCTTGCTGAACACCTGGTCGATCGGCAGGCCCGCATAACGGCGCAGGATGTCGGGCAGTGTCCGGTGGATCCAGGTCGGGCCGGCGGAAGGCATCACTGTCAGCCCGCCGAGAGCCGCGACCCGCCGCACCGCAGCACTCCACGGCACGGCGTTGCAATCGCCGGCCATGATCGCGGTCTCGCCCAACCCGGCCAATGTCTGCGCCAGTTCGCCGATCTGCCAGTATTGCTCCTTCGGCCACGGCCAGCTCAAATGGATCGCGGCGACATCAACGTCGATCCCGCCGAAGTCGATGGTGGCGGTTGCCATCGCTCCGCGCGGCTCGCAGCGCGGTGTCGTGCCGGCCACGAACGGCCGGCGCGACAGCAACGCCACCCCGAACATGCCGTTCGGGTAGGGGCACAGGATACGGTAAGGATAGGCGCTGGCGATGGTGCCAAGCTCGGTCGTCCACATCTCCGACACCTCATCGAGGGTGATTACGTCCGGGTTGGTGCGGCCGATCAGGGAGAGCACTTTCTTCGGTGTCGGGTTGTTGAAGCGCAAGTTCATCTGCAGCAGGCTGTAGACGGCCTGATCGGTGGGCTTGGCAACCGCCGGTTGCGGCCAGAGCCTCGGCAGGGCGCTTGCCGTCGTGGCCAGGCAGGCGATGGCAAACAGCAGCCCCGCTGCCGCTTGCAGCCGAAACGAGCTGGCAAGCAGCGGCAGTGCCAGAAGCGCCATGAGCACGCTGAAGTGAATGCGGAAATGCGAGAAGGAATCGAAAGCCGGATGCAGCGTGCCGAAGAATCCGGCCAACAGCGCGGCCGATAGCGCCGTCATCGCCAGGAATGCCAACCCAGCCATCATTTTCAAGCGCGCGCCTGTCATCATCGAGGTCGTGTCTGCCGAATGCCGCCTGACGATCCGTTCCATCTGCTTATCGGCCAAATTGCGGGCCGGGCAAGACGACGAAATGCCTCGCCCAGGCGCTGCGGCCGCCTATTGGAACGCTGTCTCCGAAAAGCTCCGGAGCTTGCGCGAATGCAGCCGCTCCATCGGCATCTCGGCCAGCTTCTCCATCGCCCTGATGCCGATGGTAAGGTGCTGCGCCACCTGGCGCTTGTAGAACTCGGTCGCCATGCCAGGCAGCTTCAACTCGCCATGCAGTGGCTTGTCGGAAACGCACAGAAGCGTGCCATAGGGGACACGGAAGCGGAAGCCATTGGCGGCGATCGTCGCCGATTCCATGTCGAGCGCGATGGCGCGCGACTGCGACAGGCGCTGCACCGGTCCGCGCTGGTCGCGCAGTTCCCAGTTGCGGTTGTCGATGGTGGCGACCGTGCCGGTGCGCATGATGCGCTTCAGGTCGTAGCCGGACAGCCCGGTGACTTCGGCGACCGCCTCCTGCAGGGCAACCTGGATTTCCGCCAGCGGCGGGATCGGCACCCAAACCGGAAGGTCGTCGTCCAGCACGTGATCCTCGCGCACATAGGCATGCGCCAGCACATAGTCGCCGAGCGCCTGGGTGTTGCGCAGCCCGGCGCAGTGGCCAAGCATCACCCAGGCATGCGGCCTCAGCACTGCGACGTGGTCGGTGATCGTCTTGGCATTGGAAGGGCCGACGCCGATGTTGACCATGGTGATGCCGCCGTGGTTCGGCTTTTTCAGGTGATAGGCCGGCATCTGCGGCAGGCGCTGCGGCCCAACGCCTTCGCTGGGCGAACTCTGCCCGGCCCTGGTCACGACATTGCCAGGCTCGACGAATTCCGCGTAACCGCCGCCGCCCTTCTCCATCAGGTCGCGGGCGCGGGCGACGAATTCGTCGATGTAGAACTGGTAGTTGGTGAACAGCACGAAGTTCTGGAAATGCTGCGGGCTGGTGGCCGTATAATGCGTCATGCGGTGCAGCGAATAGTCGATGCGCTGCGCCGTAAACGGAGCCAACGGCCTTGGTTCGCCGAAGGCCACTTCGAAGGTGCCGTTGGCGATCTGGTCGTCGGTGCCGTCGAGATCCGGCACGTCGAACAGGTCGCGGATCGGCCGCTTGATGCGCTCCGCGGCGGCTCCGTCGACGTAAGTTCCCTCCAGGAAGGCGAAATGCAGCGGAATGGGCGTGGTCGATTCCGAAACCGTGACAGAGACACCGTGGTTGCGCATGATCAGGCGCAGTTGTTCGACCAGATAGCTCTCGAACAGGTGCGGCTGTGTGATCGTGGTGGCGAAATGGCCGGGTGTCGGCATATGGCCGTAGGCCTGGCGCGAGTCGACCTGGGTGAACGAACTCGTGGTGACGCCGATCTCGGGATAGAAGGCGCGGTAGCGCTTGCTGCTGTCGCCGCCGGCGGCCGCCAGGGCCGAGAAGGCGTCGCGCAGGAACTTGGTGTTGCGGTCGTAAAGCAGCTGCAGTGCGGCAACGGCTTTTTCGGCGCTGTCGAAGCTTTGCCGGCCAAAAGGCTCCGGCATGACGACAGATTCGATGGCTTGAGGGTAGATTCGCTTTTCCATGGCTCAATATAGAGACTTGGACGAGCGGTTGGGAGGGGTGTCGCTGCCGAAGGCGCCCAAAGCGCCATTTTTCTTTATCCCCGCTGCAGGCTGACCAGCAGAACGAAACCCACGCCGGACTTCCTCAGGGCCGGCGCCTCGATCGTCGAGCCGGCATCCGCGCGCATCATCGGCACCGCCAGGACCGGCGCGGCCAGGAGCACCAGGATGAGCGCCGCCCGCGGCAGGAGCCGAAGGGTCTTGAGAGTGTTGGCGGCGATGCGGGTCATGATGTCTGAGCTTTTCTTTTCGAGGTCCGGGTTTCTTTGTTTCAGTGACGAAGGTTGGTCGGGCAGGCGAGGCGGCACATTCTGGTGACTTCGTCCCAGGAGCGGGGAGAACGGCCCGCTTCGGCGACGAGGATGGCGAAGAACATTCCAAACAGGCTCATCAGCAGGCAGACGATGGTGAAGCGGCGAGCAAGCATTGGGGTCGTGTCTCCTTCAACACGCCGGAGAATGCCCCAACGCCTCTGAACCGGCTCTGATGCCGGCGTTCATCTGCGGTTCAAATTGATTGACGGGATCTGGGCGGGTCGTCGCCGGCCCGGCCGGCCACCGGCAGCGGGGGCAAGAGCCCCAGGGCTTGACGTGCCGGTGAAACGAAAACGGGGCCCGTCGGGCCCCGTCATGGATGTCGCAAGGATAGATCGATCAGAGCTTGTGCCAGGTCTGGCTCTTGCAGATCAGTCCGCCAAGCACGCAGCCGCTCATCTTGAGAGCGGTGCCCGACAATGTCGCCTTGCCCGAATAGGTCTTGTCGTTTGCAGGGTCGGTGATGCTGCCGGCATATTTGTTGTCGCCCGCCGCCTTGAGCGAGCCGATCGTCTTGCCGGCATATTTGCCCGATTTGAGCGTGATGGAAAACGAGCCGCTGCCTGAAATGGCCGCGGTATCGCCGGCTTGCGTTTTCCAATTGCCCTCGATCGGATCGGCCCACGCCGCACCCGCGATGATCAATGTGGCTGCAAGAGCCAGGCTCACTTTTCGAAACATGTTTTGCTCCCTTTGGATAGCCGGCCGAATTCTCCGCCTCGCCGGTCTGCCGCTTACGCAAACGTAAGCTAATCCAGCTCCCGGCAAAACAAAAGCGGTGCCGCAACGGAAGACTTTGGGATTTTGAAGCCGCCTGAATTGGCTCCGTCGGCGAGGAAATGAAAACGACCGGCACGTGCTGTTTGTTTCCCGTGGTTAGCGGAGTGTTGATCCAGGCTCGAAAAATTTTCGTCGAATTTGACGAAAATCGGCTGAATTGCTGACTTCGTATCCTTAACGAATTTCCCCGTTTACCTCTTGTTTTAGCTTTGTTTTCTTCAAATTAAGCACGCCATTTAACGACGGATTCAAGCCTGATCGGCATTCTCGGAAGCATCGAAAGAGCGGCCCGGACAAGACGAACGGAGGCAGCTCTCGGGAGCCAGACAGGGGACTAAAATGGCACGTTTTGAAATGCTTGAAGCAGGTTTCGGCGCCATGGGGGCAACTGCCCAGGCCGACATTCTTTTCGAACTGGGCATGATGTATGCGACCGGCCGCGATTGCGAAACCGACGTCGTTGCCGCCCACAAATGGTTCAACATCGCCGCCATCAAGGGCTCGGCCCGCGCCGCGGAACTGCGCTCGGAACTGTCGGCCGCCATGTCGAAGGTCGAGATCGCCAAGGCGCTGCGCGAAGCCCGCGAATGGATGACCATGCACTGAGTTTCGGCAGACGGGGACGCTCCGGCCAAGACCGCTCCAAGACGGTCGGGCCAAAACAGGGATAAGGCTGCGCAGACAGCCAGGCCACAGGCCATCAACAACAAGAATGCGGCATGCAGGATCGGCCAAGCCGTGCGACGGATCATGATCCCGAAAAGTATCCGTTTTTCGGATCATGGCAGGGAAGACAGGGAAGGCTACGTTGAGGTTCGCGGCGCGGGGGCGCTGGGAAACAGCCCGATAGGCAAAAAAAGCCACGACCAGCCGGAACAAGGCTGGCGTGGCTTTTTGCGTGGATGAGGGTTCGCAGGCCCAATCGAGTGGCGCCAATGCGCCTAGACAGGCCCAATGAAGGATGAAATTGTCCCGCCTCTCTGGAAGAAGCGCGGCCGGGGGCCGCGCGTGAGTGGAGGAGTTCTATTGCCATGAAAAAAATGAGTATTTTGAGCGCGGCCATTTTCGGCCTGATGATGAGTGCGCCCGTCGCATTCGCCGACGACATTACCGTCTCGGTGGTCGGCCCGATGACCGGACAGCTCGCCACCATCGGCGATCAGTTCAAGCAGGGCGCACAGGCCGCCGCCGATGCCATCAACGCCGCGGGCGGCGTCAACGGCTCGATGATCAAGCTCGATATCGAGGACGACCAGTGCGATCCCAAGCAGGCCGTGTCGGTCGCCAACCGCATCGTCGCCAACGGCGTCAAGTTCATCGACGGCCATGCCTGCTCGGGCTCGAGCATTCCGGCCTCGGCCGTCTATGCCGAGGCCGGCGCGCTGATGATGAGCCCGGCTTCCTCGAACCCGGTGCTGACCGACGCGGCCGCCAAGGCCGGCTGGCCGACCATCATGCGCCTCTATACGCGTGACGATGCACAGGGCGCCTTCATCGGCCCGTGGATCGCCAAGAAATATGCCGGCAAGAACGTCGTCATCCTGCACGACAAGAGCGCTTACGGTCAGGGCGTGGCCGATGCCGTCAGGGCGACCATGAACACTGGCGGCCTCAAGGAAGTCTATTATGACGCCATCAATCCCGGCGAGAAGGACTATTCGGCGCTTGTCACCAAGCTGAAGGATCTCAAGGCCGACGTCGTCTATTTCGGCGGCTATCATCCTGAAGCCGGCCTGATCCTGCGCCAGTCGGCCGAACAGAACCTGAAGTTCCAGCTGATCATGCCGGACTCCATCGCCTCGCCGGAATTCTGGCAGGTTGCCGGCCCGGCCGGCGAAGGCACCATGTTCGTCTTCCCGTCGGACCCGCAGGCAAAGCCGGAAGCCAAGGCCGCCGTCGAGAAGATCAAGTCCGGCGGCTTCGTGCCGGAAGGCTTCACGCTGTTCTCCTACGCCGTGGTCCAGGCGTTCGCCGAAGGCATCAAGCGCGCCGGCAGCGACGATCCGGCCAAGGTTGCCGAAGCGTTGAAGAACGGCACGCCGATCAGCACCGTTGTCGGCGACGTCACCTTCGACGAAAAGGGCGACCTCAAGAACGCCAGCTACGACATCAACCAGTGGCATGACGGCAAGTACGCGCCGATCGCGCAGTAATCTCGGGTAATGAGATAATCCAAGGAAATGGCCGGGGTTCGCGCCGGCCATTTTGTTTGCGGTCCGCGCAGGGTTCCGCTTATCAGCCTGCGGCAGCGGTCTGGGCGCCCTGTTCCTCGACGAACCGCACCAGCACCGTCCCGTCGGTGACCTGCGCTCCTTCCACGGCGATCTCGGCAACCACTCCGTCATGCGGGGCGGCGATGGTGTGCTCCATCTTCATCGCCTCGAGGATCAGCAACGCTTGTCCCTTGATCACCGCGTCGCCTTTCGCCACGCGCACCAGCTTGACCAGCCCGGGCATCGGCGCGCGCAAGCTGCCGGAGGCGGCAGCCGCGTCATCGCTGCGTGCCAAGGGGTCCGATACCGCGAATGTGTAGCCGACGGCGCCTTCGAACACCGTGATGTGGCCAGGCCAGCGGGCGAGGCGGGGAGTGGCGCGGAAATCATGCGAATTGGTGCTGTCATAGGGCGCATCGAGCGCCACCTGGAAGCGCCCGTCCGGCCGCACCGAAACCTTTGCCAGTATATCGGTCTCGCCGAACTTCAGCCGCGTGCGCCGCGCCACGCCGTGGAAATGCGCATAGCCGGAAAGCGACGACCATGGGTCGTTGGATGGCGGCAAGGCTTCCGCACCGGAGGCGGCGAGCGCTGCTGCCGAGACGATTTCGCCGGTCGGCGGCGCGACCCCGGTCAGTGCCGCCTGATGCCTGCCGATCAGGCCGGTGTCGACGTCGCCAGCACAAAAGTCGGGATCGGCGGCAAGGGCGGCAAGGAAACCGGTGTTGACCGTGGAACCGGCGATTTCGGTCCGCGACAGCGCCGCGCCGAGCGCTTCCAGCGCTGCTTGCCTGTCCTTGGCATGAACCACCAGCTTGGCGATCATCGGATCATAGTAGGGGGAGATGGCATCGCCGGCCCGCACGGCGGTCTCGACGCGCATTGTGGCGCCTTCGGGGGCCGCGTCAGGGAACTTCAGATGATGCAGCGTACCCGTTGCGGGCAGGAACCCCTTTGCCGCATCCTCGGCATAGATGCGCGCCTCCAGGGCATGGCCGGTCGGCGCGATCTCGCTCTGCGTCTTCGGCAGCTTTTCGCCGCCGGCAACCCGCAACTGCCACTCGACCAGATCGATGCCGGTGACCATTTCGGTGACGGGATGCTCGACCTGCAGGCGAGTGTTCATCTCCATGAACCAGAAGCGGTCGGCCTTCAGCCCGTGCGAGGCGTCGACGATGAACTCGATGGTGCCGGCGCCTGAGTAGCCGATCGCCTTGGCTGCCTTCACCGCCGCTTCCGTCATCGCCTTGCGCAGCACCGGCGTCATGCCGGGGGCGGGGGCTTCCTCTATCACCTTCTGGTGGCGGCGTTGCGCCGAGCAGTCGCGTTCGTAAAGATGCACCGCATTGCCGAAATTATCGCCGAACACCTGCACTTCGATGTGCCGCGGCTTGTCGACATATTTTTCGACCAGAACGCGGTCGTCGCCGAAAGCAGCCTTTGCTTCGCGCCGGGCGCTGGATAGCGCCTCGGAGAAATCGTCGGGATGCTCGACGCGCCGCATGCCCTTGCCGCCGCCGCCGGCGCGCGCCTTGATCAGCACGGGATAGCCGATCTCGCGTGCCTTGGAGGCAAGCAGCACGATCTCCTGCGCTTCGCCATGATAGCCCGGAACGACGGGAACGCCGGCTTTCTCCATCAGCCGCTTGGCGGCATCCTTCAGCCCCATGGCGCGGATCGAGGCCGCCGACGGACCGATGAAGGTGAGCCCCGCCGCCACCACCTGGTCGACGAAATCAGGATTTTCCGACAGGAGGCCGTAGCCGGGATGGATGGCCTGCGCCCCCGTCGAAAGCGCAGCCGCGACAATCCGGTCCCCGCGCAAGTAACTCTCACCGACAGGCGAGGGGCCGATGTGAACGGCCTCGTCGGCCATCTCGACATGCAGGGATTTCGCGTCGGCGTCCGAATAGACGGCGACGGTGTGCACCCCCATCTTGCGGGTCGTGCGGATGACACGGCAAGCAATCTCGCCCCGATTGGCGATCAGGATTTTGGCGAACATGGAGCCTCCCGGGTTTGCCTCGGGCGGCACCAGCCTGGCCGTCGGCTTACTTCGACGCAGCGATCGCGCAGCCGCCGCTTGCGGTCTTGACCTTCCATTTGGCGAAGCCGCTCTGACAGGCGCGCAACGCCGTTTCCTCCGCGGCCTTCTGCGAAGGTGCGTTCAGCTTCACGCTGCAGAAAATGTGGAGATCGACGACGCGCGAATAGAACGTTGTGGCGTAGGCTGAATGGCCGCTGGCCGCGATATAGGCGAGGTAGGATTTGTAGCAGGCTTCCTTCGGATCGAGTGACAAGGTCGGGGAAAACCGCTTGTCGCCCATCTTGCCCGCCAGCGATTCCGCCGAACCGGCGCCATGTGTTGCGAATATGAGCAAACTTGCAAGTATCGAGGCAGCCATCCCCCGGCAATATTTCAGTTCCATTTCCACCCTGTCCCCGTTGCATTGCGCGGGACAAGCAGTAACGAATATTTTTCCTCGCCGCCAGTTCGTTGTCGGGGGTTCGAGCTTGCATGTGTTGGTGAATCGGTTGGTCCATACAGTTCAACCCTTCCGAAGCGCAGCAACGGCTTGCCAGTATAGTTCCGCCATGTGCTCGTCGAAGCAGCAGAAGATGACAGCTTCAGGCACGGTTTTCTCTTCCATGACCATGGTGACCGTGCCGACAGCGATCTCGGCCGCCTCATCTTTCGGGTAGTGGTAAACACCGGTCGAGATCGCCGGAAACGCCACCGTTCGGCAATCATTGGCGGCCGCGAGTTCCAGCGACCTGCGATAGCAGGAGGCCAGCAGTTCGGCTTCGCTCCTGCCGCCGCCCTGCCAGACCGGCCCGACGGTGTGGATGATATGTCGAGCCGGCAGCTTGTAACCTTTGGTGATCTTGGCGTCGCCTACCTTGCATCCGTTCAACATCCGGCATTCGAACTCGAGCTCGCGGCCGGCGGCGCGATGGATGGCGCCATCGACCCCGCCACCGCCGAGAAGCGAGGTGTTGGCTGCATTGACGATGGCGTCGACATCCAGCTTCGTGATGTCGCCGGTGTGGATGCGGATCCTGTCCAGCGCCTTGCTCATCTCACATCCTGAACACGCCGAACCGCGTGTCCTCGATCTCGGCGTTGAGTGCGGCCGAAAGGCTGAGTGCCAGCACCTCGCGTGTCTTCGCCGGGTCGATGATGCCGTCGTCCCAGAGGCGGGCGGACGAGTAGAGCGGATGGCCCTCATGCTCGTATTTCATCAGGATAGGCTTCTTGAATTTCGCCTCCTCCTCGGCGCTCCACTCGCCGCCCTTGCGCTCGATGCCTTCGCGCTTGACCATGGCGAGCACGGTTGCCGCCTGTTCGCCGCCCATCACCGAGATGCGGGCGTTCGGCCACATCCACAGGAAGCGTGGGGAATAGGCGCGGCCACACATGCCGTAATTGCCGGCGCCGAACGAACCGCCGATGATGACGGTCACCTTCGGCACCCTGGCGGTGGCAACCGCCATCACCAGCTTGGCGCCATCCTTGGCGATGCCGCCGGCCTCGTATTTTCGGCCGACCATGAAGCCGGTGATGTTCTGCAGAAAGACCAGCGGGATCCCGCGCTGGCAGCACAACTCGATGAAATGCGCGCCCTTCAGCGCGCTTTCGGAAAACAGCACGCCATTGTTGGCGATGATGCCGACCGGCATGCCGTGGAGATGGGCAAAACCGGTGATCAGCGTCGTGCCGTAGTTCTGCTTGAACTCGTCGAACTCGGAGCCGTCGACAAGACGCGCGATCACCTCGCGCACGTCATAGGGCTGGCGCAGATCGGTCGGCACGACGCCGTAGAGTTCATCCGCCGGATGAAGCGGTGGAATCGATCTCTGTAAGTTCAGGCTTACGGTCTTGTTCCGATTCAGGTTTTTGACGATGCGCCGGCAGATGGCGAGCGCATGTTCGTCGTCCATCGCATAATGATCGGCAACGCCGGAAAGCCGCGTATGCACATCCGCGCCCCCCAGATCCTCGGCGCTGACATCCTCGCCGGTGGCCGCCTTCACCAGCGGCGGGCCGCCGAGAAAAATGGTCGCCTGGTTGCGCACCATGATCGTCTCGTCCGACATCGCCGGCACATAGGCGCCGCCTGCGGTACAGGACCCCATGACGCAGGCGATCTGCGGGATGCCGGCAGCCGACATGTTGGCCTGGTTGTAGAAGATGCGGCCGAAATGCTCGCGGTCGGGAAACACCTCGTCCTGGTTGGGCAGATTGGCGCCGCCGCTGTCGACCAGATAGATGCAGGGCAGATTGTTCTGCAGCGCGATCTCCTGCGCGCGAAGGTGCTTTTTCACCGTCAGCGGATAGTAGGTGCCGCCCTTCACCGTGGCATCGTTGACGACGACCATCACCTCGGCGCCCTCGACCCGGCCGACGCCGGCGATCATGCCGGCCGAGGAAATCTCCTCGCCATACATTGACCACGCTGCGAACTGGCCGATCTCGAGGAAGGGCGAACCGGTGTCGAGCAATTGCGCGAGGCGCTCGCGCGGCAGCAGCTTGCCGCGTGAAATATGGCGCTCGCGCGCCTCTTCGGAGCCGCCGCGCTCGACGATCGCGGCCTTGTCGGCGATGTCGGCGACCAGCGCGCGCATGCGTTCGGCATTGGCGCGGAAGCTGTCGGAGGAAGGGGAGATCTGGGTTTGCAGGACGGCCATGCTCACACCCCCTCCGCCATGATCTCGCGACCGATCAGCCAGCGCCGGATTTCGCTGGTGCCGGCGCCGATCTCGTAGAGTTTGGCGTCGCGCAGCAGCCGGCCGGTCGGATAGTCGTTGATATAGCCGTTGCCGCCCAGCAGCTGGATGGCGTCGAGCGCCATCTGCGTCGCCTTTTCGGCCGCGAACAAAACGCAGCCGGCAGCATCCTTGCGGGTGGTCTGGCCGCGATCGCAGGCCGCCGCGACGGCATAGACGTAAGCGCGCGCGGCGTTCATCACCGTGTACATGTCGGCGAGCTTGCCTTGCACCAGCTGGAACTCGCCGATCGGTTGGCCGAACTGCTTGCGTTCGTGCACATAGGGGATCGCCACGTCGAGACAGGCTGCCATCAGGCCGATCGGGCCGCCGGCAAGCACGGTGCGTTCATAGTCGAGGCCCGACATCAGCACCTCGACGCCGCGTCCTTCCTCATGCAGCACATTGTCGAATGGCACCTCGACATTCTCGAACACCAACTCCCCGGTATTGGAGCCGCGCATGCCGAGCTTGTCGAGTTTCTGCGCCACGGAAAACCCGGCAAAAGCCTTTTCGACGATGAAGGCGGTGATGCCGCGCGATTTCCGCTCAGGATCGGTCTTGGCATAGACGACCAGCGTGTCGGCGTCCGGGCCGTTGGTGATCCACATCTTGGTACCGTTGAGCACATAGCGGTCATTGCGCTTTTCGGCGCGCAGCTTGAGCGAGACGACGTCGGAGCCGGCGCCGGATTCAGACATCGCCAGCGCGCCGACGCGCTCGCCCGAACACAGCGGCGGCAGGAACTTTTCCTTCTGCACCGGCGTCGCCCAGCGGTTGATCTGGTTGACGCAGAGATTGGAGTGGGCGCCGTAGGAAAGACCGACCGAAGCCGAGGCGCGGGAGATTTCTTCCACCGCAATCACATGGGCGAGACACCCCATGCCGCTGCCGCCGAAATCGGGATCGGCGGTGATGCCGAGCAGGCCGAGGTCGCCGAGCTCGCGCCACAGATGCGCCGGAAATTCGTTCTGGCGGTCGATATCGCCGGCGATCGGCGCTATCCTGTCCTGGGCAAAACGGCGTACCAGGTCGCGCAGCGCCTCGATATCCTCGTCATGCCCGAAGCTGAGCGTGTTCGTGTACATGCCGTTCCTCCTGCCGCATGACCCCGAAAATCGACTTCGATTTTCGGAAAGGATCATGCGCAAATTCAAGTGCTACTGCGTCCTTTGCCCGTCCAAGGGACGTGCGGCGCTGTAGGTGTCCATCCTCGCGCCAACCAGGCGCATTGTCATTGAAAGATATGTCGCCGTTACTTCAGTGACCGACAGCCGCTCGCCCGGGCGAAACCAGACGATGACGCCGGTCATCATCTGGATCAGCGCCATGGCCGTCAGGCCGGTGTCCTCGATGCTGAAGTCGCCCGCCTCGGCGCCTTCGCGCAGGATGGTGCGCAGTTCCTTTTCGTAGGCTGTGCGCTGCTTGAGGACCTGTGTCAGCCTGTCGGGCGACAGGCTGCGCAGTTCCATGTTCGACACATGCGTGGCATGCCGGCGCTCGATGTGGAAAGCGATGTGGTTGCGCACATAGGCCGCAAGCTGCTCCGCCGGATCTGCATCGATTGGCCTGACGTGTTCCCAGGCCGCCCGAAGCCCGTCCATGTGTTCGCGCATGAGCGTGAACAGCAGGTCTTCCTTGGTCGGAAAGTAGCGATAGAGCGCGGCCGCCTGCACGCCGACCTCGGCCGCCAGCTGGCGCATCGACATCGCCTCGTAGCCGTAGCGTGCGATCAGGTTGACCGCCGCTTCGCGGACTGCCGCCTCGGTTCGCTCGCCGTCCGATCCCGTGGTGCGCGCCATGATCGCCTCGTTAATCCGACGATAATAAAACGAACGTTCAATTAATTCAAGAGTGCCAGGCTAGTCAAGTGATGCGCATGCGCCTATGCGACGATCCTGAAATCTCCAGGCGCGGTCCAGGTCTCGATCTCCTCGACATCGACCCGCGAGACTGAAGCGCCCGCCGGGCCCTGGCGAAGCCGTTCGATCATGGATGAAACCGCCATGTCGGCGCCGGCAAGCCATGCCGTTACCGAGCCATCTCTTTCGTTGCGCACCCAGCCCACCAGCCCAAGCCTTGCCGCTTCGCCTCTCGCCCAGATCCTATAGCCGACGCCTTGCACCCTGCCGTGTACGCGGGCCTGCACGGCCCTTTTCCGATCGTTCATCGTGCGCTCCCTTCCTTAGAGTCTGGCGCAGGATCGAGCGAAGGCAACTGGCTTGAAGGGGACTATCGAACAGAAGCCCGAGGCTTGCTCGCAAGGTGGATGACCCCATCCAATAAATAGTTGACTTGGTCAACTTTTACGCAATGATCCACCGAAGTGGAATCTCAGGGAAGGCGCATGACATGCCAGCCGATCGCAGTGCCTTGGTCCGCGATCTCAGATGCTTCAACCGGTTTTATACCGGCCTGATCGGGCTGCTCGACGAAACCTTGACGCACAGCGCCTTTACGCTGACCGAGGCGCGGGTGCTGTTCGAACTGGGTCGTCGACCCGGCCGCATTGCAGCCAATTCCGGCGGCAAGGCAGGCTTTCTGGCACGGGTGCTTCAAATCGACTTCGAACCAGCAGCGTCCGACATTGCCAGGGACCTCCAGCTGGATCCGGCCTATGTCACGAGAATCCTTCGAAAATTCTCTGCCGCCGGCCTCACCGAAACGCGTGCCGGCCCCGATGCTCTGCGCCGGCGCGTCCTCTCGCTCACCATGCGCGGCCAGGCCGCGCTCGCTGCACTTCAGTCGGCCGCGGATCGCGATCTCACCCGCCTGACCGTGGACCTGGGCGACGAGGAAGCCGCCGAGTTGTCGGATATATTGGCACGCGTCAGGCATCTGCTAAGCGCAGCGCCAGCATCCGAACGCCGCGAAAGCGCCTAGTTCCCCCGCGCTGCCGCCAGCGCGCCCGGCAATTCCTCGGCAAAGATATCCAGTTCGTGGTCGAGGCCGACGCTGACGCGAATGCAGCGGTCTAACCCTGGCGCCATCGGCTTGCGGATGAACACATCACGTGACAGCAGACCTTGCAGCACCTTCAGCGCGAAGGGACCGTCATGACCGCAATCGATGGTGACGAAATTGGTCGCCGAGGCCAGCGGCTTCAACCCGTTCTGCTCGGCGATCGCCGCGATGCGCCGGCGCCCGGCAGCCACGCGCGCCACCACCGTCTCGAGATAGGCCTGGTCGGCGAGCGCTTCGACGCCGGCGATCTGCGCCATGCGGCTGACGCCATAGTGGTTGCGGATCTTCTCGAAGTCGCGGATCACCTGGGCCTCCGCAATCGCATAGCCGCAGCGTATCCCGGCAAGCCCATAAGCCTTTGAAAAGGTTCGCATGCGGATGACATTCGGTCGCGAGATATCGATCGGTGGCAGGGCCGAGGCGGGCCCCAATTCGCCATAGGCCTCGTCGAGCACCAGCATGGTGGTCTCCGGCAGCGCCTCGATGAAGCGGATCACTTCGTCCGCTTCCCACCAACTGCCCATCGGATTGTCCGGGTTGGACAGATAGACCAGCGGAGCCTTCTCCTTGACGACCGCCGTGAGCAGACCGTTCAGACTTTCGCGGTCGTTCTCGTAAGGGACTGTCACCAGCCGCCCGCCGACGCCGGCAATATGGAAGTTGAAGGTCGGATAGGCGCCGAGCGAGGTGACCACGGCATCGCCAGGTGCCACATACATGCGCGCCACAAGACTGAGCAGGCCGTCTATGCCTTCGCCGACAACGACGTTCTCGACCGCTACGTCGTGATGCGCGGCAGCCGCGACCTTCAGCTCGTAATTGTCGGGATCGCAATACATCCACTGGTCGCGCGCGACGCGCTCCATGCGGGCGATGACGCGTGGCGACGGGCCAAAACTGCTCTCATTGGCGCCGATGCGGGCACGAAAAGCCCGCCCGCGCTCACGCTCCTGCGCTTCCGGGCCGACAAAAGGCACGGTCGAGGGAAGTGCTGCGATAAGCGGCGAAAGGGGAGGGCGCAAACGCATGGTGGAAGCTCGCTTGGAAAAGGGGACTTCTTGCTAGCGTGGCCGGCCTAACCGTGCAAGCACCCCGCGGTTTCCAGCCGTAGCGCTGGATTCCGTCACCCCTTTTTGCTAGCGAAGGACGATGAACAATCGTCTGCCGCCCGCCTGGTCCAGGCATCTTAAGGTCCAAATCCTGCCCAAAAAGGCTGGGTCGATGAAAATCGGCCTGCCAACACCGTCGCCGATGCCTAAAATGTCAGGCGCGCAGGACGATGACACGCTGCTGCGTCGGGCCATAGAGTTGCAGAGGGCCAACCGATTGCCGGAGGCTGAGGAATTATGCCACCGCATTCTGACAAGAAAACCCAACCATGCGTTAGCTCTGTATGTACTTGGCACGATAGGGCTGAATTTTGATGACGAGTTGGCCCTGGAATACCTGAGCCAGGCGTGCTCTGAAATGCCCGGTAATCCATACTTTCAATTCACATTGGGCGAATGCTATTTGAAACTCGGTGATTATTTGCCGGCGATAGCGCATTTGCAGCGAGCCTGTGAATTAAAGCCCGATATGGTCGAAGCCCTGTGTGCTTTAGGGCGGGCCTATGTCGATTTTGACAAGGGCGAGATGGCTTTGCCAGTCTACCAAAAAGCGCTTGAGCTAAACCGAGATCACCCCCTGGTCCGAATAGGATTGGCGCGTATTCTGATAGATTTGGGAAGAATGGAGGAGGCGACAGCATATTTGGAAGAAACAATCGCCCGGCGCGAAAACGTGTCCGCTGCCTACATGGCTCTTGTGAACATTCGAAGATTTTCGACCGCGCCGCCGGAGCTCGATTCCATTCTAACCGAACTTAGCAATTCGCCCAACTCAGCTGACGAAGCATATAACCTCCATCAGGCCGCGGGCAAGGTTTTGAACGATCTTGAGCGTTATGACGAAGCGATAGAGCATTACCTGAAAGCAAAGGAGTTCAGGGCTCAAACTTGTGACATTGAGTCCTACCGCAGGTGGGTCGATTCCATGATCGCCTTGTTCGATACGGAGTTGCTAGCGACCAAGGCCGGATATGGCGATCCATCTGAGGTGCCTGTATTTGTGCTCGGGATGCCGCGCTCTGGCACAACCTTGACTGAGCAAATCTGCTCAAGCCATCCAGACGTACACAGCGCCGGAGAACTCACCAAACTGGGCCGAATTGCTGTCTCCACAAATTTGAAGATGGAGTTGGGACCAGCTTTTGGACAAATGGTCAAATTGATGACCGCCGAGCGATCTCAGATTTTCGCTGAAGAATATCTATCCAACTTGCGAATTTATTCGCCGATCGCATCTCGAATTGTTGATAAGATGCCGCATAATTTTGAAATAATAGGGCTCATTGGTATTCTTTTTCCCAACGCTCGCATAATTCATTGTAGGCGAAGCCCAATTGACAGTTGCTTGTCGTGCTTTTTATCGAGCCTGAAAGGTACTCATACTTATACATCGGACCTCACGACCCTTGGACTTTATTACCGTGAGTATCATCGTCTCATGTGTCATTGGAAGTCTATTATGCCAGGGAGAATATTCGATAATAGCTATGAAGATCTTATTGCGGATCAGGAAGGGCAGTCTCGGCGTCTGATAAATCACCTTGGGTTAGCCTGGGATAACGCATGTCTCCGCTTCTTTGAAAAAGAGGGGTCCGTCAAAACACTTAGCCACTGGCAGGTCCGCCAGCCCATTTACTCCTCGTCCGTTAAGCGGTGGAAGAACTATGAAGGCAAGATCCAGCCGTTGATCGAAGCCTTAGGCGACTTGGCCGACGTTTGACCTCAATAGCGGGCGATGTGGCGAGAATGCCATTACCCCCTCAATCTTACGGTGAAACTTGGGACTTTGGATCTTCATCGCCTAGTCTCTTTTACGAAATGTTTGAGAATAGACAGTCGCGTTTTCTTTAAGTTATCTCGCCCATAGTCGTTGTGAATTTCGCGGACCGATTTTCTGGCAGGCAACCAAAAAACAGGATGCCTAACGCCTGTTCGAGTGTCTGAACGCTTCGAGCGGCCGTGCTTTAGTCTTGTTGAGGAATCTCCTTTGCATCCCCGCGACAGCGATAGCATCGATGCGGTCGCGGAAGGCCTGCGGCCTAATCCACACGACGGAAGGGTCCCTACGGATCGAGTTGCGAGCAGGCACTTGGCAGAGGCGGCGTCCGAATTCGCTTTGCTTGCCGGAGCGCATCTAACGTTCCTCAACGGCTTTTTGCTGGAAACAACATGACAATCGTCCGCTTCCAACTTGGTTGCCAGCGCCTGAAAGCTGGCCCGGCTATGAAACCTAAATTGCCGAAGCCAAATCTGTCCAATGCAGCAAGAGTGAACTCGCTGCCTCGCCTGAGCGGACGATGCGACTCTTGACTGAATTCTTCGCCGCTAGCCTGTAAGGTTGGGTACCTAAAAAAGCTTCGAATGGGCTTAGAATTATAGATTTGGTTGGCCTTTTTTGCTAGCGAAGGACCATGAACAATCGTCTGCCGCCCGCCTGGTCGAGGCATCTGAAAACTCCGTCTGGACCGAAAAACCCGCAGCCGAAAATCGCCCAACTGAAAGCAAGCTCGCGATCCCAAGCGCAGGCCGATGACGCACTGCTCAGGCAGGCTGTCGAACTTCATCGGGCAAATCGGTTGCTGGATGCGGAGGCACTTTGTCAGCGCGTATTGGCTCATAACCCGAGGCATCCTCTCGCTTTGTATCTATTGGGAACCTTTGCGCTCGGCCTGGACGACGAGATGGCCATTCGGTGTTTTGAGCGAGCGGTGGAGGCGGCGCCTCAGAACCCAAACTACCATATGGCATTGGGCGAAACCTATTTGAAAGTCGGCGAGCATGCGGATGCGATCAGGCATTTTGAGCGTGCGTGCGGCTTGAAAGCCGACTGGGTCGAGGCGCTCTGCACGCTGGGCCGTGCCTACACCGAATTCGGCAAGGCCGATATGGCGGTCCCGCTTTATGAGAAGGCGCTCAGAATCAATGGTGGCCATCCTCTTGTCCGAATGGGGCTGGCCAATGCGCTAGTAAGCCTCGGCCGTATGGACGATGCGACAGGTTACATGAACGAGGCGATCAGCCATCGTCAGGATGTCGCCGCTGCCTACAACGGCTTGGTTAGCATCCGAAAATTCACGGAAGAGCCGGCGGAATTCAAATCCATTCTGGCTGAGCTGAACAATCCGGCGCTTGATGCGAAAAGCATACAGCAGATCCACTACGCGGCGGGCAAGGTGCTCAACGACCTCAGGCGCTATGACGAGGCGATGGACCACTTCGGGCAGGCAAAACGCTCGGCCCGTCGCTTCGACATGGAGGGTTACCGCCGCAGCGTCGATTTCATGATCGAACTGTTCAGCCCGCAGATGCTGGCGGCCAAGGCAGGATATGGCAGCTCTTCCGAAGTGCCGGTCTTCGTGCTTGGCATGCCGCGTTCGGGCACCACTTTGACCGAGCAGATCTGTGCCAGCCACCCCGATGCTTATGGCGCCGGCGAGCTGACAAAACTCCGGCGCATCACCAACAGGCTCGCGCCCAAGACGCGCTCGCCGGAGGAGTTGCGCGGATCGATCCTCAATATGACTGTCGACCAGTCGAAGTCCCTGGCCGAAGAGTATCTCACTCACATCAGGCAAAAATCGCCGGAAGCTTCACGAATCGTCGACAAGTTGCCTCATAATTTCGAGCTCATCGGCCTCATAAGGCTGCTTTTTCCCAAGGCGCGCATCATTCACTGCCGCCGCGATGCCATCGACAATTGCCTCTCATGCTATTTCCTGAGTTTCAACGAGGACAATAGCTATGCCGCCGATCTCCACACACTCGGCCTGTATTATCGCGAGTATCACCGGCTTATGCGTCATTGGGATACGGTTTTTCCAGGGCAAATCCTGCACAGTCGCTATGAGGACATGGTCTCCGACCAGGAAGGGCAATCGCGCCGCCTGATAGACCATCTGGGCCTGCCATGGGACGACGCCTGCTTGCGGTTCTTTGACAAGGGCGGTTCGGTGAACACGTTCAGCCGCTGGCAGGTTCGCCAGCCAATCTACACCTCGTCCGTCAATCGCTGGAAGGCTTATGGAAGCGCAATCCAGCCGCTGGTCGATGCGTTGGGGGACCTGGCTGGGGTTTGATTGGGCACGAAAGCTCTCCGGGTGCTGCCGAACTGACATGGACTCTCGTAGCGCGACCATGTGACGGAGATGGCTGAGGCATCGAACGAAACTGTCAGAGCTGCCCCGGTTTCGTCCGCCCGCTCCTGCCGCCCGCAAACTTTCAAAAAAGACAGGCACTCAGCCTGGTGACAGTAAGGCTGCATTTTTGACGAGCTGACAAAAAACCCGGCGGTTGCCCGCCGGGTTCGATTTCGACAAGGCGAAATTGGTTAGAAGTCGCGCTGGAAGCGGAGGATGCCGCCAACGTTGTTCTTCTTGGTCGCGCTGACCCAAACCGAGTCGTTGTCGATGGCGCCCTGGCCAACACGCTGCCAGTCGGCTTCCGCTGTGATCGTGAAGCCGGGAACGACGGTGTAGGCGACGTTTGCCGCGAGGCCGATGTCTTTCCAGTCGTCATACGAGGCCTGAAGGTTGAACGAGGTCTTCTCGTTGAACTTGTAGGTGCCGCCGCCCCACACTGCCCAGTTGCCGCCCCACAGCTTGTAGAAGCCGCGGCCGAGCGCGTCGATGTTATTGGTTGGGTCGTTGAGGTTGTTGTCCGAACCGTAGCCGACCATGGCGAACAGCGACAGTTCGTTGGACACGTTGACGTCCAGGCGAACCTTGCCGGCGACTTCTTCGTAGTTGCTGTCATAGGCGACAACGCCGGTGATGGCGCCCCAGCCCTGCGTCCACTTCAAGCCGCCGACGACATGCGGAACATAGCTGTCGATTGTATCGGAACCTGAGCCTTCTTCGAGCGAGACCACGGCCGACAGGCCATTGCCGGCGTCGAAGTAGTACTGGATGACGTTGGTCTGGAAACCGCCATAGGGGACGATCGTGTCGTTGATGACGTTGCCGGCGTAGCCGATGAACGTATCGAAGGCCGATTCGTCAGCACCGACGCGCAGACCGCCGAGCTGGATCCAGGCGAATTCAAGGGCGCTGCTCTTGTTACCAGCCCGCCAGCCGGCGGTGCCGGCGTTGGGATTTGGCTCAGTTCCGCCCGCGAGCGTTGAGCTGCCATAGTCGCCATAGTTGTTGCCGAAGTTCATGCGATACTCGGTATAGGTCTTCAACGTACCGAGTTCGGTTTCCTGACCGGTCCAGGTCTTCAGCGTGAAGCGAGTGTTTTTCCAGTACGTCGAGTTGTCGTCGCCGTGCATGTGATCCGTGACGTGATTGACGCCATCGAACGAGCCGGCATCGCCGACTCCGATGTCTTCGCGGACATAGCCGCCGATGCGCAGGCAGGTTTCGGTGCCGGGGATGTAGAAGTAGCCAGCGCCGTAGACGTCGCAAATCTTGACGTATTCAGCGGGTTCCGGCTCGGCGACGACGACGGCGTCGGCGGCGCGCGCACCGGAAACTGCGATCAG
>NZ_JBFRGG010000007.1:0-276031 GCF_052115225.1 Mesorhizobium sp. 2RAF45
TGCAGACTGCCGGAAAGGAGAAAATGGTCATCCGCATTGCGCTCGCCCGCAAGCTGCTCGTCATTCTCAATGCAAAAGCACGCGACGCGCGTAACGAATTCGCAAATGCAACTTGACACCTCAGATAGTCGCTCATCCGTCTCGGCGCTGCGCGCCGATCCACCTTCTCCCTCAGGGGGAGAAGGAAAGATCGCGCGCTTCTCACCCCTTCGCCGCCTCTTCGAGCTTGGCGATGTCGATCTTGCCCATCTGCATCATCGCATTCATCGCCCGGCCGGCCTTGGCGCGGTCCGCATCCCCGAGCAGGCGCGGCAGCTGCTCCGGCACGACCTGCCAGGAAACGCCGAATTTGTCCTTCAGCCAGCCACAGGGTCCTGGTTCGCCGCCACCCTCCGTGAGCCTGGTCCAGAAATGATCGACTTCTTCCTGCGTCTTGCAGTCGATCGACAGTGAGATCGCCTCGGTGAACTTGTATTGTGGTCCGCCATTGAGCGCCAGGAACGGGACACCGTCGAGTTCGAACGAGGCCACCACCACCTTGCCCTCATCAGCGTGGCCCTTGGGCCAACGCGTCACGCTCAGCTCCTTCGAATTCTTGAAGATGGACATGTAATGGTTCATCGCCTCCTCGGCCTGTCCGTCGAACCACAGGAAGGTGGTGATCTTCTGCATGCGTTTCTCCTCGTTTCTCTTCGGGGTGCTTGGGGTGAAGGAAGCGTCAGGCGGCGCCCTTGGCAGCGTCCTGCAGGGAAGCAAGGTAGGCGTCGAGCTGGGCATAGCTCTCGCCCATGCCGCGAGTCATGCCGGTGCCGAGCGCGCCGTCGCGGGCCGCTTGCGAGGCGTAAAGCACCGTCTGCGTCAGCAGCGTTTTTCCGGCCTGTTCGGTGAAGACCACGGTCCCTATGGTTTCGCCACCGGTCCAGTCCTCGTCGAACAGTTCGGTGGCGACGATCCTGGCTGGCCGCACGATTTCGCGATAGGCGCCGCTCATGCCCATGCTGCGGCCATCGCGGTGCTGCCAGACGTAGCGCGTGGCGCCGCCAACCCTGAGATCGATTTCGCAGACCGCCAGCCGCCAGCCATCGGGGCCGTGCAGCCAGCCCTTCAGCAACTCGGGTACCGTCCAGCAGTCGAAGACCATCGGCCGCGACGCGTCGAAGATGCGGGTGATCTGGACCTCGCGGTCGCTAGGCGTTGTCACCGTCAGCGTGGCGACGGTCGAACCCGGCAAGGTTGTGGTGCTCATGATGGTCCTCCTCCTATTTGCCAAAGGACGTGCGGCAGGCCGGTGATCCGACACAGGCCGCGATTCTTTCTGGCTATTGGTCGGTACTGTCGGGGGCTTTCTCGGCCTTCATCGCGCCGAGCAACGCGTCGAGGCGCTGGAAGTTGCCTTCCCAGATCTTGCGATAGCGCTCCAGCCAGTCATTGGCCTCTGCCAACGGTTTTGCTTCCAACCGGCAGGGCCGGCGCTGCGCGTCGCGGCCACGCGAAATCAGCCCGGCGTTTTCCAGCACCTTGAGATGCTTGGAAATCGAGGGCTGGCTCATCGCGAAGGGCTCGGCGAGTTCCATCACGGATGCTTCGCCCTGGATGAGCCGTGCCAGGATGGCGCGGCGCGTCGGATCGGCGAGTGCGGCAAAAGTGGCGTCCAGCTGGTTCATCGGATGTCCATAGCCAAAAGGGTATATACCTGATTGGCTATATACACGCGAGCTCCGCTCGTCAACGTCCATTCGGATTTCGTGGCGCATTGCAAAAATGTGGCCAGACCATACTTGCGCGTCTATAAAGCCAGCGATCCGAATTCAGCTCCGCCGCGCCATTCCCGGGCCGAGGCCAGCCACCAAGGAAAAAACATGCCTGCCTATCGCTCCCGCACCACCACCCATGGCCGCAACATGGCCGGCGCACGCGGCCTTTGGCGCGCCACCGGCATGAAGGATTCCGATTTCGGCAAGCCGATTATCGCCGTGGTCAATTCCTTCACCCAGTTCGTGCCGGGCCATGTGCATTTGAAGGACCTCGGCCAACTGGTGGCACGCGAGATCGAGAAGGCCGGCGGCGTTGCCAAGGAATTCAACACCATCGCGGTCGATGACGGCATCGCCATGGGCCATGACGGCATGCTCTATTCTCTGCCGTCGCGCGAGCTGATCGCCGATTCCGTCGAATACATGGTCAATGCGCACTGCGCCGACGCCATGGTCTGCATCTCCAATTGCGACAAGATCACCCCCGGCATGCTGATGGCGTCGCTGCGCCTCAACATTCCGACCGTCTTCGTCTCCGGCGGGCCGATGGAAGCCGGCAAGGTGGTGCTGGCCGGCAAGACGCAGGCGCTCGACCTGGTCGACGCCATGGTCGCGGCCGCCGACGACAAGATCTCCGACGAGGACGTCAAGGTCATCGAGCGCTCGGCCTGTCCGACTTGCGGCTCCTGCTCGGGCATGTTCACCGCCAATTCCATGAACTGCCTGACCGAGGCGCTCGGACTGTCGCTGCCGGGCAACGGCTCGACATTGGCCACGCATGCCGACCGCAAGCGGCTGTTCGTCGAGGCTGGCCATCTCGTCGTCGATCTCGCCCAGCGCTATTACGAGCAGGATGACGAGACGGCACTGCCGCGCAGCATCGCGTCGAAGGGCGCCTTCGAAAACGCCATGACGCTCGACATCGCCATGGGCGGCTCGACCAACACCGTGCTGCACATTTTGGCGGCCGCCCATGAGGGCGAGGTCGATTTCACGATGGAGGACATCGACCGGCTGTCGCGGCGGGTTCCGGTGCTCTGCAAGGTCGCGCCGGCCAAGTCCGACGTCCACATGGAAGACGTTCATCGCGCCGGCGGCATCATGGCCATCCTCGGCCAGCTCGACAATGCCGGGCTGATCAACCGCGACCTGCCGACCGTGCACACATCAAGCCTCGGCGAGGCGCTCGACCATTGGGATATTTCCCGCACCTCCAGCCAGAATGTCCGCGACTTCTTCCTTGCCGCGCCCGGCGGCGTGCCGACACAGGTCGCCTTCAGCCAGGACCGCCGCTGGGACGATCTCGATCTCGATCGTGAAAAGGGTGTCATCCGTTCGGCGGAAACGCCGTTCTCTAGGGATGGCGGCCTTGCCGTGCTGAAAGGCAATCTGGCGCTCGACGGCTGCATCGTGAAGACGGCCGGCGTCGATGAGTCGATCCTGAAATTCACCGGCCCGGCGCGGGTGTTCGAAAGCCAGGACGCTTCGGTCAAGGCAATCCTTTCCAACGAGATCAAGGCAGGCGACGTCGTCGTCATCCGCTATGAGGGCCCGCGTGGCGGCCCCGGCATGCAGGAGATGCTCTACCCGACCAGCTATCTGAAGTCGAAGGGCCTCGGCAAGGCCTGCGCACTGGTCACCGACGGCCGTTTCTCCGGCGGCACGTCGGGCCTGTCGATCGGCCATGCGTCGCCGGAAGCCGCCGAAGGCGGCACGATCGGACTGGTGCAGGAGGGTGACACGATCGAGATCGACATCCCCAACCGCACCATCCGCCTCGCCGTCAGCGACGCCGAACTCGACAGCCGCCGGGCGGCGATGGAAGCCAAGGGCGTCCTGGCATGGAAGCCCGAGGAAAAGCGCAAGCGCAAGGTGACGACCGCATTGCGCGCCTACGCCGCCTTCGCCACCAGCGCCGACAAGGGCGCGGTGCGGCACGTGCCGGAGTAGCGCGGTTCTTCCTTCTCCCCTTGTGGGAGAAGGTGTCGCCGAAGGCGACGGATGAGGGGTGTTCCAGGGAACGCTAACGCCTCACTCCGCTGGAACACCCCTCATCCGTCTCGGCGCTGCGCGCCGATCCACCTTCCCCCACAAGGGGGGAAGGAAGAGGCGGCACTATGGCATCAGCTGATATTCATAAAGCTTCTGGTAAAGCCCGCCCTGCGTGAGCAGAGCACGATGCGGCCCGCTCTCCACCACCTTGCCGCCCTCCAGCACGACGATCGTGTCGGCCTGGTGCACGGTCGACAGGCGGTGGGCGATGACGATCGTCGTGCGGCCTTGGGTCAGCTGCTGCAGCGCGTCGCGGAACAGCGCTTCGGATTCGGCGTCGAGCGCGCTGGTCGCCTCGTCCAGCAGCAGTATTTTGGCATTGCGCAGCATGGCGCGCGCGATCGAGATGCGTTGGCGCTGACCGCCCGACAAGAGGCCGCCATTCTCGCCGACATCGGTCTCGTAGCCCTTCGCCTGCGCCATGATGAAGTCATGCGCGTTGGCGGCCTTGGCCGCGGCGATCACCTCATCATCAGTCGCGTCCTGCCGCCCAAGCCGGATGTTGTGCATGATGGTGCCGGCAAACAGGAACGTGTCCTGGCTGACATAGGCGATCTTTTCCCGCAGTGAAGCGAGCGTGGCATGGGAAATGTCCTGGCCGTCGAGCAAGACCTTGCCGCTGTTCGGGTCATACATGCGCATGATCAGGTTCAGGATCGTCGACTTGCCGCCGCCGGAAGGCCCGACCAGCGCCGTCATCTTGCCCGCTTCAAGGGTCAGGTCGAACCGGTCGAGCACCGGCGGACCGTTCTGATAGGCGAAGCTGACGGCATCGAACCGGATCTCGCCCGGTCCAGTCCGAAGCGGCTTTGCATCGGGCTTCTCGGCCAGTGTCAGCGGCTCGTCGGCGAGCTGGAACATCATGCGCACGCCGACAATGCCGCTTTCCAGTGAGATGCGCACGCGCGCCAGGCGCTTTGCCGGTTCATAGGCGAGCAGCAGCGCCGCGATGAACGCCATGATGTTGCCAGGCATCTGGCCGCCCTGCAGAACCAGCAAGCCGCTGACCATGACGGCGCCGGCGATCGCCAGCCCGGCCAGCGTCTCCATCACCGGGCTGGTCACCGCTTCCAGCGCGGCAATGTTGTTGGCCCGATCCTCGACGTCTGCCACCGCCTTGTACATGCGCTTGCGCATCAAGCTTTCGAGATTGAAGGATTTGACTACGCGCACGCCGATAGCGGTTTCCTGCATCACCTGAATGATCTGGCCAACCGAGCGGAACTCCATGGCGGCGAACTTGCGCACACGCTTCAGGATGCGGTTGACGCCATAGATGGCCACAGGCCCGGCGACGAAGCAGATCAGCGACAGCACCGGCTGCTGCCAGACCATGACACCAATCAAGGCAAGCAGGGTCACCAGATCGCGCACATAGGAGGTCACGATCAGGTCGAGCACGTTGCGTGCCGCCTGGGCATTGTTGGTCATGCGGGTGATCAGATCGGATGACGAGGTCGAATGGTAGAATTCGATGCCTTGCGCCAGGATGCGGTCGTAGATCTTGCGCTGCCGGTCGGCGATGATGGCATTGCCGACGCGGCTCATGAAATAGGCCTGGACGAAATTGGCGAGGCCCTTGAGGATGAAGATCCCGGCGACCGCCGCGGCAATCATGTTGACGCGGTCGACCCGTTTGTCGATCACGAATTCATTGGTGATTTCGCGCAGGATCCAGGCGCTGGCGGCGGTCATGCCGGCCACCACCAGCATCGAAAGAATGGCCGCGCCATATCCGAACATATGCTCCCGGAACGATTCCCTGACCAGCCTTGCGACGAGGCGCTGGTTTTCCGTCGAGCGGAAGAAACGAAACAAAGGCCGATCCTTGGTGGCGGAATGACGAAGGCGGCTTATAGAGGGAGTTGTCCCCGGATGGAACCATTGGAGGCTTCTGGAAAGAAACCGCTGCGTCATGCGGTCTTTTGGGACACCATGGCAAAGTGATTCTTCAGGCGAGATGACGACAGATGGATTTCGACCTTATCGTTCGTGGTGGCACGCTGCCGGATGGCAGGATTGCCGATATCGGCATTAGCGACGAGACGATCGCGGCGATCGAGCCCGAATTGCAGGGTTCCGCCCGGACCGAGGTCGATGCCAGCGGGAATCTGGTCTCGCCCCCCTTTGTCGATCCGCATTTCCACATGGATGCCACGCTGTCCTATGGTATTCCGCGCATCAACGCCTCGGGCACGCTGCTGGAAGGCATTGCGCTATGGGGTGAGCTGAAGCCGCTTTTGACGCATGAGGCGGTGCGCGACCGGGCGCTCGCCTATTGCGACTGGGCGGTGTCGATGGGCGTGCTGGCCATCCGCACCCATGTCGACGTCTGCGACGACAGGCTGCTGGCGGTCGAGGCCCTGCTCGACGTCAAGAAAACGATCGCGCCCTATATCGACCTCCAGCTCGTGGCCTTTCCGCAGGACGGTTTCTACCGCTCGCCGAAGGCGCGTGAAAACACAATCCGTGCGCTGGACATGGGCGTCGATATCGTCGGCGGCATTCCGCATTTCGAGCGTACCATGGCCGACGGCACGCGCTCGGTGACAGAACTGTGCGAGATCGCGGCCAAACGTGGCCTGATGGTCGACCTGCATTGCGACGAGACCGACGACCCGCTGTCGCGCCACATCGAGCAACTGGCCTATGAAACGCAGCGCCTTGGCCTGCAGGGCAAGGTGGCCGGCTCGCACCTCACCTCGATGCATTCGATGGACAATTACTATGTCTCGAAGCTGCTGCCGCTGATCGCCGAGGCCGGCGTTTCGGCTATCCCCAATCCGCTGATCAACATCATGCTGCAGGGCCGCCACGATACATTCCCGAAGCGCCGCGGCCTGACCCGGGTCAAGGAGATGCAGGCGATCGGCATCCGTGTCGGCTGGGGTCAGGATTGCGTGCTCGATCCCTGGTATTCGCTGGGCACCGCCGACATGCTCGACGTCGCCTTCATGGGCCTGCACGTCGCGCAGATGTCGAGCCCGGCCGACATGGCGCGCTGCTTCGACATGGTCACCAACGTCAACGCCGCCATCATGGGTCTCGACCACCTCGGCCTCGCCGTCGGCAAGCGCGCCAGCCTTGTCATCCTCGACGCCGGCAATCCGATCGAGGCCCTGCGCCTGCGCGCCGAGCGCATCTGCGTCATCGCCAGGGGCAAGGTGGTGGCGGAACGGACGCGGCAGGATACAAGGCTTTCCATTTCGGGCCGGCCGGCGCTGGTCAACCGCAGGCACAAAGCCACGTAGGCCCAGCCGATTCCCGGTCCTGGTCTCGCGATTTCCCGGATTCTTCTCGTCAAAGCCGCCGCTTCCGTCTACGACGCGACTTAGGCGAGGGAGGAATCGGGATCGGCATGACGCAACCCGTTGCGCAGAATTCCACGATCAGGAACGTGCTTCTGGCCGGCATTCTGCTGATGCTGGCCGGCGACTTCCTGTTTGCGCTGAACGATGCGATGGGCAAGTGGCTGGTCGCCAGCTTTTCCGTCGGCCAGGTGGTGCTGATCCGCTCCATAGGCGCCTTCTTCGTTCTCGGGCCGATGATTGCGCATCAGGGTGCGGCCAAGCTGTTTCGCATGGAACGCCCTGAACTGCAGATCTTGCGTGTCGTCATGACCACGCTCGACACCGCACTTTTCTATGCCGCGGTCGTCTATCTGCCGCTTGCCGACGTCATGAGTTTCTACATGGCGGGACCGATCTATGTCGCGGCGCTCTCGCACCTGTTGCTCGGCGAAAAGGTCGGCTGGCGCCGCTGGGTGGCGATCCTGCTCGGCTTCTGCGGCGTGGTGATCATGCTGAAGCCGTCCTCTGCGGCGTTCTCGCTGTCGTCGAGCTTCGCGCTCGCCGGCAGCATCGCCTTTGCTTTCGCCATCATCCTCAACCGGCGCCTGCGCGGCACCAGCGACACCAATCTGGTGACATGGCAGACGATCGGCACGCTGCTGGTCGGCGGCGTGCTGACCATCGGCGCCTGGCAAACGCCGTCGGTGCTCGATTTAGGCGCCATGCTGCTGCTCGGCATCGTTTCCTGCAGTGCCCATCTGATGATCACGCGGGCGCTCAAGCTGGCCCCGGCCTCGACGCTGGCGCCGCTGCACTACACGCTGCTCCTGTGGGCCGTGGTGTTCGGGCTGGTGTTCTTCGGCGACGTCCCCGGTCCGCGCATCCTGATCGGCTCCGGCATCATCGTTCTGGCCGGCCTGTTCATTTTCCACCGCCAGAAGGTGGTCGACACCACGGTGCCGCCCGAAAACGTGCCGAAGGGCGTGAATTAAAGCGGTTCCAGGAAAGTGCGAGAAGGCTTTCCGTCCGCGATTGCAGCCAAGCAAAGCATACGGCACGTCACACGCAGCCTTTTCAAAGCTCCGCATCTAGCGGCCGAAGGCTATCATCCGGAATTGTTGGAGTTTCCGGTCAGAAAATCCGATATTTACATCGATACTTTGCCGTGTACGTTGCCTTTCGGGCGCTATACGGGATTGATTCTTGCCTGGGAGAGGCTGAATCAACATCTCAAGAAAACTGCGACAGAGGGGGTGATGATGGGAAGTTTTTCCATATGGCATTGGCTGATCGTTTTGATCCTGATCGGCTTGCCGCTGGTGTTTGTTCTAAGAGCAGCGCCAGCCGGTGCGAACCGATTCGGAGAAATGCCGCCTTCGATGAATTTCGGTGAAGCAGTTTCAAGCTTCTTTCGAAATTATGTGAATTTTTCCGGCAGGGCCAGCCGCTCGGAGTTCTGGTATTCCTACCTCTTCATTTTCATTGTCGGTATCGTTCTTGTCATAGTCGATGCCATCGTGAAGAATGAAATCATCTCATCGATCTGGAATCTTGCCATCCTTCTGCCGACGCTTGCCATGACCGCTCGCCGGCTGCATGACATCAACAGAAGCGGTTGGCATCAACTCCTTGCTGGATTTTTCCCCATCGGTCCCATCGCGCTGATCATTTGGTATTGCAAAAGGTCTGACGACACGGTGACTTTGACTGAAATAGAGAGGGTTTTTAGGTAGGCTGGAGCTCCTGCCGCATGGAATTGCTTTAACCCGTACGCACAGCCGCCAGGTGCCGTGAAAACTCCGGCGTCTCCATCAACGCCTTGCAGCGGGCGAAGCGGCCGTCGGCATAGGCCCGGAAATCGTCAACGGGATTTTCGTTG
The DNA here is from genome assembly GCF_052115225.1 of Mesorhizobium sp. 2RAF45. NCBI lineage: Bacteria > Pseudomonadati > Pseudomonadota > Alphaproteobacteria > Hyphomicrobiales > Phyllobacteriaceae > Mesorhizobium > Mesorhizobium sp. 2RAF45. Next base: position 8,976 of record NZ_JBFRGG010000007.1, read on the forward strand.
GCAAGCTGGATCAGCCCCCACAGCGTCCAGAGCAGATCGCACATGGCCTTGTAGATGACGACGCGGCCGCGCTCCGCCGGCCGCGCCTCGCCGCCGAAATAGGCGCGCATCAGCTCTTCGTCCTGGTCCGCATCGAACTTGCCTTCCACGCTGAGGTCGCCGAGATCCCAGAGCGGGTCGTTCATCCCCGAATATTCCCAGTCGACGATCCACATCCGCTCGCCCGTATCGAGGAAGTTCTCGCACAGCGGATCGCAGTGGCAAGCGACGAGGGGGAGCGGATGGGCGGCAAGCGCCGAGCGCACGCTGCCGGCCTCGCGCACCACGTCGTGATAGCCGGCTGGCAGGGTGACGTCCTTGGTCGACAGCACCTTGAGATAGTCGTCGATCATCGAAAACAGTTCGAAGCGGAAGGGGAACACCGCACCGGACGCGTGCAGCTTGCGGAAGGCTTCGCCGGCCCGGGCGGGGCTGCCCGCCCTCTCCCTGAATTTCTCCGGCGACATGGTCTGCGCGCCCGCGATGAAGCGCGTCACCATCACGCCGGTATCGGCGTCGGCATGCAGCACTTGCGGGCTGACGCCGGCTTTAGCCGCCTCGCGCGCGGCCACCGCTTCGTTGGCGCGGTTGATGTATTCCTCAGTACCTTTGCCTGGAATGCGCAGGCAGAGATCGCCGGCCCTGAAGACGAGATTGGTGAGGCCGCCAAGTCGCTCCAGCGGCCCGGTATAGTCGGCAAGCATGGGAATGGCGGCCAGCTTTGCCCGCGCTTCGTCTGTCACCATGCCCGCGCCCCCACGCCGTTATATCTCTCTGCAACGGTTCCACAATTTTCGTCGTTTGGCTATCATCCGATCAAAGGCAACTCGATCAGGCGACACAGCAGCGATGACGGACGGTAAACATTTGGACGCGCTCAGCGCGGCCTACGCAGCCAAACGCCCGGAGGAGGTGGCCGCACTCTATGACCGCTGGTCGCAGACCTATGACACCGACATGTCGGCCGCCGGTTATCGTCATCCGACGATCTGTCTGGCTCTGCTGACCCGCCATCTGCCGCGCGGCGCGACGCCGTTGCTCGATGCAGGCGCGGGCACCGGGCTCATCGGCGAATGGCTCGATATATCAGGCTATCCTGAAGTCGAGGCGCTGGACATCTCGCAAGGCATGCTGGATCAGGCCGCCCGCAAGGGTGTCTATTCCGCGCTGCATTGCCTCGCGCTCGGCGGCACGCTTCCCTTTGCCGACGATGCTTATGCCGGGATCGTCTCGGCCGGTGTCTTCACTTCAGGCCATGTCGGCGTCGAAGGGCTGGATGAGCTGATCCGTATCTGCCGCCCCGGCGGGATCATCGTGCTGACGGTCAAGAACACGCTGTGGGATCAGGGTTTTGCCGCACGCATCGCCGAACTCGAAGCACAAGGCGTCGTCACCCGTGCCGAGGAAACGCGCCCTTACGTCTCGATGCCGGGCGAAGCCGACACCGTGCCCAGCCGCGGCCTCGCCTTGCGGGTGAACTAGGCTTTTACCCTCCCCGCTGTCGGGTCGAACATCGGCTCGAGATGGATTCTGGCGGGCGTCCGCTCCATTGCGACAACCAGCTCGTAGTCGCCCGCGGCGAGGAAATCGTCGCTCACTCCGTCGCCGTTGCGCACATAGCCGTAGCCGATGTTCTTGCCCAGCGTGTAGCCATAGCCGCCGCTGGTCAGATAGCCGACCGGCTCGCCATTGCGCAGGATGGTCTCCCGGCCGAGCAGCACGATCTCCGGATTGTCGACCGTGAAGCCGGCAAAGCGCTTCTTCAACGGCGCGCCGACAACCTTCTCCAGTGCGCGTCGTCCGACGAAATCGGTGTTCTTCCTGAGTTTGACCGCCCAGCCGAGCCCGGCTTCCTGCGGCGTGTCGTTGGGTGTGATGTCGGATCCCCAGGCGCGGTAGCCCTTTTCCAGCCGCAGCGATTCCAGCGCCCGGTAGCCGACCGGGCGGATGCCGTGCGTCTTGCCGGCCGCCATCAGCGCGTCGAAGACTTCGCCTGTCGCGGCGATCGGCACATGCAGTTCCCAGCCGAGTTCGCCGACATAGGTGACACGCAGCGCCCGAATCGTGTGGCCGGCGATGGCGATCTCGCGCACATGGCCGAACGGGAACGAAGCATTCGACACATCGGCATCGGTCACCGCGGCGAGCACGTCGCGCGCCCGCGGACCCATCAGCGACAGCGTGCCGAAATCCTCGGTGACATCGGTCAACTCCGCATCGTGACCCTCACCGATATGGTCGCTGATCCACGAGGCATCATGCGTGCGGAAGCCGGTGCCTGTGACGATGTAGAATTTCTCCTCGGCCAGCCGCGCCACGGTCAGGTCGGCCTCGATGCCGCCGCGCGTGTTGAGAAGCTGCGTGTAGGTCAGCCTTCCGACCGGCTTGCTGACGTCGTTGGCACAGATCCAGTCGAGCGCCTTGGCCGCGTCGGGTCCGCTCAATTCGTATTTGGCGAAGGACGACTGGTCGAAGACGCCGACCTTCTCGCGCACATGCCTGTGCTCGTCGCCGACCGCCGAAAACCAGTTCTGCCGGCCCATGGAATAGAGGTCCCGCGGCTCGACGCCTTGCGGCGCGAACCAGTTCGGCCGCTCCCAGCCGAGCTTCGAGCCGAACACGGCGCGCTGCTGCTTCAGCCTGCCGTAAAGCGGCGAGACGATGCGCGGCCGGCCGCTGGCATATTCCTCATGCGGGAAGCCGATCGTGTAATGCTTGCCATAAGCCTCCAGCGTGCGCTCGCGCACCCATTGGCGGTCGCGATGCAGGTTGGAAAAGCGCCTGATGTCGACCACCCACAGGTCGAGCGGCGCCTCGCCGTCGACCACCCATTGTGCCAGCACCCAGCCGGCGCCGCCGCCAGAGGCGATGCCGAAGGCGTTGAAGCCGGCGCCGACGAACATGTTGGCGCATTCGGGCGCCGTGCCGAGGATGAAATTGCCGTCCGGCGTGAAGCTTTCCGGCCCGTTGATCATCTGCTTGACGCCGACAGTTTCCAGCGCCGGCACGCGCGCGATCGCCTGTGTCATATGCTGCTCGAAATGGTCGTAGTCGTCGTCGAACAGCCGGAACTCCCAGTCATTGGGCACGTCGCCCCCTGGGAGATCGGTCGCCCATGCCTGCGGGTTCGGCTCATAGCCACCCATCACCAGTCCGCCGACCTCCTCCTTGAAATAGGTACGCCGGTCGGGGTCGCGCAGCGTCGGCGCGTCCGTCGCCAGTCCATCGATCTTCTCGGTGATGATGTATTGGTGCTTCACCGGCTGCAGCGGCACGTTGATGCCGGCCATGGCGCCAACCTGCCGCGCCCATTGTCCCCCGCAGTTCACCACCTTGTCGCAGGCGATGTCGCCTTGATCGGTCTTCACCGCCGTGATGCGGCCGCCCTTCATCTCGAAGCCAATGACGCGGACATTCTCGAACAGCTTCGCGCCATGCATGCGCGCGCCCTTGGCCAGCGATTGGGTGATGTCGGAGGGGCTGGCCTGGCCGTCGGTCGGCAGCCAGGAAGCACCGACCAGATCGCCGGTTTCCATCAGCGGCCACATCGCCTTGACCTCGGCCGGGGACAAAAGATGCATGTCCATGCCGAAACTCTTCGCCGTCGTCGCCAGCCTTTTGTACTCGGTCCAGCGGTCGGCATTGGTGGCGAGCCGCAGGCAGCCGGTCATTTTCCAGCCGGTGGCAAGGCCGGTTTCGGCCTCCAGCCCCTTATAGAGGTCGACCGAGTATTTGAGCACCCGGGTGATCGAGGCGGACGAGCGCAATTGCCCGACCAGGCCGGCGGCGTGCCAGGTCGAGCCCGAGGTCAGCTTGCCTTGTTCGAGCAGAACGACGTCGGCCTTATGGTCGCGCGCCAGATGATAGGCCGTCGAGCAGCCGATAATGCCGCCGCCGATGACGACGATGGCGGCCTGGCTGGGCAAGGTCATGATTTCAGGATCCCGTATTTTGTCCGGTAGTTTTCCAGCGCCGCGTCGAGTCGCACCAGATTTTCCTCGGTGTAGGCGACGTAGTCGATGCCGGGCGCGTCCAGATAGAGTTCCGACACCATGCTCCACATCGCCTCGCGCAGCAGCGAGGCGCATTGCATGGCAGCGTGCGAGCGGCGGATCGCCGCGTCCGGTTCCTTCATGAAATAGGCGGTCAGGAAGGCGAAGGATTCCTCGTCGCTCATGCCGGCATTCGAGGCGACGCCGGCAAGGTCGAACATTGCCGTGTTGAAGCCGGCATATTCGAAATCGATCAGCCACAGCCTGTTGCCGTCGTCGAGAATGTTGGCCGGCAAAAGATCGTTATGGCCGAAGACGATCGGCAGCAGCTTCTGCGCCCGCTCCAACTCGTCGGCCAGCGTCAGCAGGCGCGGCAAGTCGCTGCGCTTGCGGCTGTTGCCTTCCTCGAGCGTGCGCGCATAGTCGCGGATGACGTGGAACACCCAGAACATGAAGCCGGCGCCGGAGACATGGTTCGGCATCTCGCGATGGAAGGATCGCAGCAGAGCCGCCACACGGCCGAGATTGGCGCGCACGTCTTCGGCGAGGAAGGTCCTGGCGCCGAGAAACTGCGTCACCAGGATACCGGGTTCGGAATAGTGCACGGCAGGTGCGAAGCCGGCGGCATGGGCAGCCCGCGCGGTCATCACCTCGCGCTCGCGGAAGACATGGTGGAAGGGGTAGTCCTGGCCGAAGCGCACGACATGTTTGCCGGCAGCGTCACTGACCACATAATTGGCATTGCTCAGGCCGCCGGGCAGGGGGGCGATCTCGATGGCGCCGGTCCAGCACGGCAGGGCGCGGATGCGATCTTCGGCAATCACGGGATTATCCCTGGTTTGCTGGCCTGGTTTGCTGGGCTTCGACAAGGCGCCATGGACAGCGCGACGAGAGCGGGGAGAAACGCAAATAATCTCGTCGGTGCGGGACGCCAGGATCGGTATCCCGCACCGCACCGACGAGCCCCTTGGCCAGGATTCTGATCCCGGCATCCGCCCCCGCGGATCTGAAAATTCCTTGCGCCAGACGCGTTCAAGACCGCCTGGCCAGTGAGTTGCGGCTCTGCCATCGCCCTCCCGTTGCAGCTCCGAACCTCTGCTGATGCCCTGGATTTCACGCCAGGGTTGCCCGGTTGTCAATAAAGAGATGTGACTTTTTTTGGGTGTTTTGCCCGAAACCAAGGGGCGATATCTTTAAAAGTGCTTGAATTACCTTAAAACCGGTCAAAAGGCGAAGCTTGGGAAACCCAATGATCCATTCAAAACGCCATGGCGAGATCCTGCGTCTGCTGCAGGAAGAAGGAACCGTCACCATCGCCAGCCTGGCCGATCGGCTGGGTGTTTCATTGGAAACCGTGCGTCGCGACGTCAAGCCACTCACCAGCGACGGGTCGGTTCTGAAGATGCATGGCGCCATCGGCCTGCCATCCATGGTCGGCGAGGCGCCGTTCGAACGGCGCATGCGCGAGAATGCCGATGCCAAGCGCATCATTGCCCGCATGGTCGCCGCCACCATCCGCGACGGGGAATCGGTCATGCTGGACACCGGCACCACGACCTCATTCCTGGCCCGGGAACTGCTCGGCCACCGGCGCCTGACGGTCGTCACCAACTCTTCCGATATCGCCCGCACGCTAGCCACCATCAACGGCAACAAGGTCTACATGGCCGGCGGCGAATTGCGCAGCGATTCAGGTGCCGCGTTCGGCACTTCGGCCATCGAGTTCGTCAGCCGCTTCTCCGTCAGCCATGCCATCATCTCCACCGGCGCCGTCGATGCGGTGACTGGGGTCATGGACTACGATCTGGAAGAGGCCGAATTCGCCCGCATGGTGCTGTCGCGTGGCCAGCGTTCGCTCGTCATCACCGACCACACCAAGTTCGGCCGCCAGGGCCTGGTCCAGGTCTGTGGCTTCGACGGCTTTTCCGAACTCGCCACCGACCGTTCGCCGCCGCACGACATAGCCGCGGCGCTGGCGCAGGCCGGCGCGCGGCTCAGCATCGCCGGCGGCGAAGCCGGATTTTAGCCGAACACCAGCGACTGGTGGGCGCATACGCCGGCAAAAGTCCCGCCCGATACAGCGAAGGCGATGTTGTGCATCGTGTTGCGCGGCGCGGTGAACATCGCCCTGACGCCGGCCGTCCGGCCGCCGTCGAGGTGGACGATCAAACCGCCGGAGCTGTCTTCCCTGAGTTCGCTGACGGTCGCGGGTTCGAACCTGACTTTCTTGCCATCCAAAGCGAGCATCTGCTCGGCGTCAGGCTCGATCTGGCCGTTTCCGAACAGCGTGACGTCGCCCCAATCGGCGATCAGCTGCGCCTGATGCATGGACATCGGGCCGGTCGCGAGCACGCCAAGCTGCCCGCCGGAGACCTCGTAGCCGTGGCAATAGGGGCAGTGCAACACGGTCTTGCCCCATTGCTCGGCAAGCCCGTGAACCTCCGGCAGGATGTCGCGCACGCCGGTGGCCAGCACCAGCCGCGCCGCGCCGAATGTCTCGCCGTCATCGGTGGTGATCTCGAAATCGCTGCTGCTGTTGGCGACGGCTCTGTCCGCACGGGCATCGACAAGTCTGGCTGTGGGATAGGCCAGCAATTGCCGCCTTGCATCGTCGAGGATGGCGCCTGGCGTGCGCCCGTCCTGGCCGAGAAAGCCACCCGACGGTGCGCAACTATCTGCCGATCGCGGCGGGCGCGCTTTGTCTGCCGGCGCTGCCCTTCGCGATGGCGACGCTGCTGGGCGCCACAATCTGGAATGCTGGCTTCCTCCTGACCGGCTACCTCTTGCGCGGCAGCGGCCAGGATTCCTTCACGGTGGGCTTGCGCATCATCGTCATTGTCGTGGCGCTGGAGACGGTCTGCATGCTTGCATTGCGCTATGGCCCCGCATGGCGGCGGCGCATCAGGCTGGCGCTCGGCTGAGCACCACCGGTCATGGGATAAGTTCCGCCATCGGCTTTCCTTCGCCCGGCCGCCGGTGTTTAGTCCGGCCATGGCCTTCACCATCCGCCAGCTGCAGTTCTTCATCGCCGTCGCCGAACAAGGCACGGTGTCGGGCGCCGCACAAAACCTCTCCATCTCGCAATCGTCGGTCACCGAAGCGATCAAGGAGCTCGAAAGCGATCTCGGCGTCGAATTGTTCGAGCGCCATCCGCGCGGCCTCAACATCACCCATAAGGGCCACCAGTTCCTGCGCCACGCGACCAAGATCCTTGCTGACGTGTCCGACGCCCGCCGCTCTTTTTCCGGCGAACAGGCGGTGGCGGGAGGGCGGCTGCAGCTTGGCGTCACCTCGCTGGTCGCCGGCTATGTGCTGTCGGATCTGCTTGCCCGCTACCGCCGCGCCCATCCGGGCGTCGAGGTCTCGGCCATTGAGGACAATGGCGACTACCTCGAACATCTCTTGATCGGCGGGAAGCTGGATATCGCCGTGATGGTGACGTCCAACTTGCGCGACCGCACGGCGCTGCAGTCGGAAATCCTCGAAGTCTCGGCCTATCGGCTGTGGCTGCCGCTCGGCCACCCGCTCGCCGGCGCCGACATCATCGGCATTGGCGACATAGCCGGCGAGACGCTGATCATGCTCACCGTCGACGAGATCGAGGAAAACACGGGAAAGCTGCTGGCGGCGATCGGCGCCAAGCCACATGTCGCCTTCCGCACCCGTTCGGTGGAAGCGGTGCGCAGCCTGGTCGCCACCGGTGCCGGCGTGGCGCTGCTGCCCGACCTTGTCTACCGGCCATGGTCGCTCGAAGGCGACCGCATCGAATCACGCGATATTTCCGGCTCCTTGCCGGTGGTGCAGGTCGGCATGGTTTGGCGGCGGGGCTCCAGCCTGCCGCAGGCGGCGCGCGATTTCATCGGACTTGCCCAGTCGCAGCGCACGGTCCGCCGCTAGCATGGCCTACTCCAGGCGAACGTCGCCAGTCTCGCGCTTGCGCCTTGTGACGGAAACCGCCTCCGCCCTGAACGGCGCGAGCGGAGCAACCTCGAAGCGGCCGGTGCCCGCAAGCCTGACGGCGCGGCGGAAAGTCGGGCACTCCATCGGCCGGGCGGCCGGACATTTAGCGGCGTGACGCAAAGCCTCTCGGATCGCCCTCAGGCGCTGGATGATTTGGTCCAGTTCGTTCGCCTTGGCATCGAGGCGCCCTCGATCCATTTTCGGCAGGCCGTCGGGCGTCAGCATCGAGGAAATCTCGTCCAGTGTGAATCCACCGGCGCGTCCGAGCGCGATCAAGGCGAGCCGGTCCAGGACGGCAGGGTCGAACAGGCGGCGTTGGCCGCGACGGCCGATCGAGGCGACGAGGCCCTTCTCCTCGTAGTAGCGAAGTGTGGAGGCGGGCACGCCGGTGCGGCGCGACACCTCGGCAATGTCCATGTCTTTCATGCTTGACCTCAAGTCGGCTTGAACTCGTAGAGTGCTCGCGACGATCGGTGAGAGCAACATGAAAGCGAGGTCCGTTATGCCGCAATCCGCGCCGCCAAACACACGCCAAGCCGCGCTCTGGAACGATGTCAGCGGAAAGGCCTGGGTCGAGATGCAGCCGATCCTCGACGAGATACTGGCGCCGTTCGAGCGGCTGGTGGTCGATGCCGGCTATCCCAGGGAAGGGAGCAATGTCCTGGACATCGGCTGCGGTGCAGGCGCCACGACTCTGGCGATGGCGCGCCGCGTGGGCAACGACGGAAATTGTGTGGGGCTAGACATCTCGCAGCCGCTTGTCGCCCTGGCGACGGAGCGCACGAAGCTGGGAGAGGTAGCAAACGCAAGTTTTGAAGTGGGCGATGCCCAGACATATGCGTTCGAATCCGGGCATTTCGACGCTGTAATCTCCCGCTTCGGTGTCATGTTCTTCGATGATCCCATGGCCGCGTTCACCAACATAAGAAAGGCCGTGAGGCGCCGTGGCAAACTCGCCTTTGTTGCCTGGCGCAGTCCGCTCGAGAATGATTTCATGACGACGGCCGTGCGAGCGGCTGCGCCTTTCCTGCCGCCTGCACCGGCGCCAGACCCCGATGCGCCGGGTCAGTTTGCCTTTGCCGACGGCGCCAAGGTGAAGCGGATCCTGGAAGCGAGCGGCTGGGCTTCGATCGAAGTCGAACAGGCGGACGTCCCGTGTCGGATCGCCCAACGCGATCTGATGGCGTATGCCACCCGGCTAGGGCCGCTCGGCGCCGCGCTGCGCGAGGTTGACCGGGCAACGGCCGAAAAAATCACCACGGTGTTACCGGCTGCGTTCGCGCCTTTCGTTAAGGACGGTGAGGCTCGCTTTAACGCCGCTTGCTGGCTGGTGACCGCGCATGCTTGAGGCGGTGGCTGTCTATCGGAAAAACCGATATCGTCGTTCTGATAAATGAATTTGCGAAACCGGAATTTTCCAAGCACGTTCGGTTTCAGGGACCAAAGCCGCCAGCAGAGCGGCATCAAGTCCACAGGACGAACTGATATGTTTTTCAGTCCGCGCGTGATCTGGCGAAAACCGGAGCGGTTTCGGGGCCATGCGCCAAAATGGGAGATCGATGATGAATTCATTCCTGAAGTCGTGCACGGCGCTGACGGTCGCGCTGACCTTCTCCGGTCAGGCCATCGCCCAGGTCAAGGAACTCGGCAAGGGCGAGGGCCAGGTCAACATCGTTGCCTGGCCGGGCTATATCGAGCGCGGCGAGACCGACAAGGGCTATGACTGGGTCACCGCCTTCGAAAAGGAGAGCGGCTGCAAGGTCAACGTCAAGACCGCCAACACCTCCGACGAGATGGTCTCGCTGATGAACGAGGGTGGCTTCGACCTCGTCACGGCTTCGGGCGATGCCTCGTTGCGCCTCGTCGCCGGCAAGCGCGTACAGCCGATCAACACCGATCTCATCCCGAGCTGGAAGACGGTTGACGACCGGCTGAAGGACGCCCCCTGGTTCACCGTCGACAAGGTGCATTACGGCGTTCCTTACCAGTGGGGGCCGAACATCCTGATGTACAACACCGAGGTGTTCAAGGAAGCGCCGAAGAGCTGGAACGTCGTCTTCGAGGAGATGAAGCTGCCGGACGGCAAGTCTAACAAGGGCCGCGTCCAGGCCTATGACGGGCCGATCCACATCGCCGATGCCGCCAACTATCTGATGTTCCATAAGCCGGAACTCGGCATCAAGGATCCCTACGAACTCAACGAGGACCAGTACAAGGCAGCGCTCGAACTGCTGCGCGTCCAGCGCACGCTGGTCGGCCGCTACTGGCATGACGCCGCCATCCAGGTCGACGATTTCCAGAATGAAGGCGTCGTCGCCTCCGGGTCATGGCCGTATCAGGTCAACACGCTGGTCGCCGCCAAGAAGCCGGTTGCCTCGACCGTGCCGGAAGAAGGCGTCACCGGCTGGGCCGACACCACCATGATGGAAGCCGACGCGGCGCATCCAAACTGCGCCTATATGTGGCTCGAACATTCGCTGTCGCCGAAGGTGCAGGGCGATGTCTCGGCCTGGTTCGGATCGCTCCCTGTCGTTCCCGCCGCCTGCAAGGGCAACGAGCTCCTGACCGACGAAGGCTGCAAGACCAACGGCTACGACAATTTCGACAAGATCAAGTTCTGGAAGACGCCGGTCTCGAAATGCGTCACCCAGAACGACAAGTGCGTGCCTTACTACCGCTGGGTGTCGGACTATATCGGCGTCATCGGCGGACGGTGATTCCGCGTCGCTGAGAGCATAGCGCTGCCCCTCACCCTTTCCCTCTACCCGTGAAGAACGGGAGAGGGGTGTCGCGCCAGCGTTTCCGCCAAGTCCCTTCTCCCCGTCACTATACGGGGAGAAGGTGCCGGTAGGCGGATGAGGGGCAGCACCGCCGCCTGAATTTGATGAGCCTGACAGATCAGGACAGCCCATGACATCAGCCGTCTCCTTCCAGAAAGTCTCGCGCCATTTCGGCAGCGTTCGCGCCGTCGACGCGGTCGATCTCGACATCGCGCCGGGCGAGTTCTTCGCCATGCTCGGGCCTTCCGGGTCCGGCAAGACGACATGCCTGCGCCTCATCGCCGGCTTCGAGCAGCCGACTTCGGGCTCGATCTCGATCTTCGGTGAGCGCGCCGAGGGCGTGCCGCCCTATCGCCGCAACGTCAACACCGTCTTCCAGGACTACGCGCTGTTCCCGCATCTCAATGTGCTTGATAACGTCGCCTATGGGCTGATGGTCAAGGGCGTGGGCAGGGCCGAGCGGCACAAGGCGGCCGAGGAGGCCCTGTCGCTGGTGCGGCTGCCAGGCTACGGCGCCCGCCGCCCCGGCCAGCTTTCCGGCGGCCAGCGCCAGCGCGTCGCGCTCGCCCGCGCTCTGGTCAACCAGCCCAAGGTGCTGTTGCTCGACGAGCCGCTCGGCGCGCTTGACCTCAAGCTGCGCGAGAACATGCAGGAGGAACTGAAATCGCTGCAGAAGGCGCTCGGCATCACCTTCGTCTTCGTCACCCACGACCAGGGTGAGGCGCTGTCGATGGCCGACCGCGTCGCCGTCTTCAACGACGGCAGGATCATGCAGATCGGCACGCCGGAGGATATTTATCAGCGGCCGAGAACCCGCTTCGTCGCCGATTTCGTCGGCTCTTCCAACGTGCTGCCGCCGGATTTCGTTCAACGTTATTCCGGCCAGCATCGCTGGGGCAGCCTCCGCCCCGAATCCATTCGCGTCAGCCGCGCTGCAAGCGGCGAAGGCGTCGCCGCCCGCCTGATCTCGACCAACTATCTCGGCGCCACCACCAGGCTGGCGCTAGATGCCGAAGGGTTGAAGCTGCACGCCGTGGTGCCAGCCGGCACGGCGCTGCCTGCCGAGGGCGAAGCGGTGGTGCTCACCTTCAACCGCGAGCACCTGCATCTGATGGATGAGCCGGCATGAGCGTCGACGCCACCATGCCGCGCGCCACGGCTCCTGCCATCCTGCCAGGCAGCGGCGGCATGCGCGGCGCGCTGTCGGACCTGTTCTGGCGCCGGCCGCAACTGCTTCTGCTGCTCATGCTTTTGCCGCCGGTGCTGTGGCTCGGCATCGTCTATATCGGCTCGCTCTTCGCGCTGCTGGCACAGAGCTTTTTCTCCATCGACGAGTTCTCCGGCCTCATCAACCGCCAGTTCACGCTGAAGACCTATGGCGACCTGTTGCAGGCCGCCAATCTCGACATCATCCTGCGCACGGTGACGATGGCGGCTCTCGTCGCCGTGGCCTCGGCCATCGTCGCCTTTCCGATCGCCTACTATGCCGCGCGCTATGCCCGTGGCCGCTGGAAGGCGCTGTTCTATCTCGGCGTCATGCTGCCGCTGTGGTCGAGCTATCTGGTCAAGATCTATGCCTGGAAGCTTATCCTGGCCAAGGAAGGCATCCTCACCTGGCTCTTCGCCAAGTTGCATGTGCTGTGGCTGCTCGAGGCCTGGCTGGCGTTGCCGATCGTCGGCGGCAACTCGCTGTCGGTGTCGTTCACCGGCACATTCATCGTCTTCGTCTATGTCTGGCTGCCCTTCATGATCCTCCCGGTACAGGCGGCCCTCGAGCGCGTGCCCGGCAATCTGGTCGAAGCCTCCTCCGATCTCGGCGCTTCGCCCGGCCAGACCTTCCGCAACGTGCTGTTCCCGTTGGCGCTGCCCGGCATTGTCGCCGGCTCGATCTTCACCTTCTCGCTGACATTGGGCGATTACATCATCCCACAGATCATCGGCACGTCGCGCCTGTTCATCGGCCAGGCCGTCTATTCGCAGCAAGGCACCGCCGGCAACATCCCGCTCGCCGCCGCCTTCACCGTGGTGCCCATCGTCATCATGGGTTTCTACCTCTGGGGCGCCAAGCGCATGGGGGCTTTCGATGCGCTCTGACCGTGGTCAATCGGCTCCGCTCGGCTTGAAGATCGCCGCCGCTTGCGGCCTGCTCTTCCTGCATTTGCCGATCCTGCTGATCTTCGTCTACGCCTTCACCACCGAGGAGAAGAGCTTCGTCTGGCCGCCGCCGGGGCTGACCACGCAGTGGTTCGCCGTCACATGGAACCGGCCTGACGTCTGGGAAGCGCTGTCGCTGTCGGTGCGCGTCGCCACCATCTCGACGGCGATCGCACTGGTGCTCGGCACGCTGTGCGCCGCCGCTGTGTCACGGACGAAATTCTTCGGCCGCGAGACCATCTCGCTGCTGGTCATCCTGCCGATCGCGCTGCCCGGCATCATCACCGGTATCGCGCTCCGCTCGGCCTTTTCGCTCGCCGACATTCCTTTCTCGTTCTGGACCATCGTGCTCGGCCACGCCACTTTCTGCGTGGTCGTCGTCTACAACAATGCGGTCGCCCGTTTCCGCCGCACATCCGGTTCGATGATCGAGGCGTCTATGGATCTCGGCGCCGACGGTTTTCAGACCTTCCGCCATGTCGTGCTGCCCAACATCGCCACCGCGCTGCTTGCCGGCGGCATGCTCGCCTTCGCGCTGTCCTTCGACGAGGTCATCGTCACCACCTTCACCGCCGGCCAGCAGCAGACCGTGCCGATCTGGATGCTGGAGGAACTGATCCGCCCGCGCCAGCGCCCGGTCACCAATGTCGTGGCCATGGTCGTCGTGCTGGTGACGCTGCTGCCCATCCTGTTTGCCTATTACCTCACCCGCGACGGCGACCAGATCGCCGGTTCGGGCAAATAACGTCAGTTCGTAAGGGAGAGACGTCCATGGACACCCAGATGCTGATCGGCTCGAAATTCGAGAACGGCGCCGAGACTGAGGAGCCGATCCTCAATCCGAAGACCGGGGCGACCATTCTCAACCTGCCCGAGGCCAGCCAGGCGCAGATCGAGGCGGCGGTGGCGGCCGCCGAACAGGCGTTCGTCTTGTGGTCGCGCACGACGCCGGCGCAGCGCTCTGGTTATCTCCTCAAGATCGCCGACCGCATCGAGGCCGAGGCCAAGGACTTCGCCGCTCTCGAGGCGCTGAACTGCGGCAAGCCGATCAATTCCGTGCTCAATGACGAGATTCCGGCCATCGTCGACTGCTACCGCTTCTTCGCCGGCGCGGTCCGTTCGATGCCGGGCGTCGTCGCCGGCGAATATCTTCCCGGCCACACCTCGATGGTGCGGCGCGATCCGATCGGCATCGTCGCCTCGATCGCGCCCTGGAACTACCCGCTGATGATGATGGCCTGGAAGCTGGCGCCGGCGATCGGCGGCGGCAACACCGTCGTCTTCAAGCCGTCGGAGCAGACGCCGCTGACGGCGCTGAAGCTGGCCAGGATCCTGGCCGAAATCCTCCCCGCAGGCGTGGTCAATGTCGTGCTCGGCCGCGGCGATAGCGTCGGCAACGCGCTGATCAACCATCCCAAGGTCAACATGATCTCGATCACCGGCGATGTCGCCACCGGCAAGAAGGTGCTGCAGGCGGCCGCCAAATCGGTCAAGCGCACGCATCTCGAACTCGGCGGCAAGGCGCCCGTCGTCGTCTTCGACGACGCCGATCTAGGTTCCGTCGTCAACGGCCTGCGCGCCTTCGGTTACTACAATGCCGGCCAGGACTGCACCGCTGCCTGCCGCATCTATGCCGGCAAGAAGATCTACGACAAGCTCGTCGCCGATCTGTCCTCGGCGGTTTCGACCATCAAGTACAACCAGCCGGACGACACCGAAAACGAGATTGGCCCGCTGATCTCGCGCCGCCAGCGCGACCGCGTGTCGAGCTTCGTCGAACGCGCCTCGGAATTGAAGCACATCGAGATCACCACCGGCGGCAAGCCGGGCGAGGGCACCGGCTTCTACTATCAGCCGACCGTCGTCGCCGGCGCGCTGCAGGAGGACGAAATCGTACGCCGCGAGGTGTTCGGCCCGGTCGTCTCGATCACCCGTTTCACGGAAGTCGACGAAGCGGTTAACTGGGCCAATGACAGCGACTACGGCCTGGCGTCATCGGTGTGGACCAAGGACGTCTCGCGCGCCATGGCGACGGCGGCACGTCTGCAATATGGCTGCACGTGGATCAACACCCATTTCATGCTGACCAACGAGATGCCACATGGCGGTCTGAAGCAGTCCGGCTACGGCAAGGATATGTCGCTCTACGCGCTGGAAGACTATACCGCCGTGCGGCATGTCATGGTTGCGCACGCATAACGCATTCCTTCTCCCCGTTCACGGCAGGGGAATCCCCCTGCCGTGAACGGGGAGAAGAACGCTACTCGACGATACGATAGATGTTCCACAGGCTGGTGCCTGACACGACGTAGGGCTCCATCTCCTTGCCCCATTTGGCGTGTGCGTCGATCTTGCTGATCTTGGCGAACATCGCCTCCAGCTGGGCCAGGCTTTCCACCTGATGATGCGACTCGACCGTCGCTTCGCGTGCGCCGATCGATCCGGTCATGATCTGGAACTTCAGCTCGGCGAGGCCGACCTGCGAGCCGATCTCGCGTTCCCATTTCTTCAACAGGTCGAGCACGGTCTGTTTATGCCCGAACTTCGCGTCGATCTGCCATCTGGCGCTGAACATGTTGGTTCCTCCCAAGGTTGAGTTGGCGGCTGTTTGCCTATTCGTCCCAGGCTTGCACGACGGTCTGCCGCGCGATCCGCCCGTTCTTCAGCTCCAGCATCGCGGCGGCGAACACTTTCGTGCCGTCCGGATAGGCGCAGGCCTGGGTGAAGGCGAGGCTGTCGCCGTCGGCGATCGTGGTGTCGACCTTGTGGGTCATCGCCCGGCTGCAGATGTCGTCCCAGAAGGTGGCGATCGCCGCGCGCCCGCGGACTTCGCGCGGCTTGCTCGGCGGGTTGTTGCGGTCGATCACCCGCACCAACGCGTCGTCGGCATAGAAGCTCGACAGCATCTTACCATCGCGGCTCTCGATCGCCTTCTTGATCGCCGCGCCATCCACGACTTGAGTCTTGGTCAGCATCTTATCCTCCATGTGCCCGTCTTCACGATCGGGCGGTTGATATTCAGTAGGGACTGCCCGACGCTCGCCGCCAGGCAGGGATTTTCACTGCGACTTCGCCTTGACGGCGGCGAAGACATCGTCGGTCTGCTTCTTGAACGTGGCGAGATCGACCTGGCTGCCATTGAGCATTGTCGACCAGTGGCGCACGATCGCCGCCATCGCGATCGTCTCCTTGATCTCCTCGTCGCTCGCGCCGTTGAGCTTGGCGGCCTCGGTATGGAAATAGATGCAGTACTGGCAAGGTATCTGCGAGGCCACCGCGAGGCCCATCAGTTCCTTGGTCTTGCCGTCCAGAGCGGTTTTCGGGTTGAGTTGGACGCCCTTGATCTCGGCCCAGGCGCCGGCGATGGCGACGTCAGGCAGTGTCTTGAACATGTCCGGCACGGAGCCGAGCGTCGCCTGGATGTCCTTGTAGGCGGCTGTCGCCGACGCATCCTCGGCCTTCGCGGGAGAGATCGTGAGCAGCGCGCCAATCCCTGCCGCGATCACAAGTGATCTGACATTCAGTTTTGACTTGAGCATTTCATCCTCCGTTCGCAGTGCCCTTCCGGCGATATCCGCCTGGCCTGCATGGGGGAATTGATAGCGCTTACATCCGCCTGGCCGCTTCGCCCGAAAGCGCCATGGCTCTCATGGCCCGTCCGGGCCAGTGTGCCGGACCGAGAATACCGCCGCCGCCGCTCGCGACGGCAGGTCGAGCTTGAGCAATATGTTGGCGACGTGGCGCTTGACCGTGTGTTCGCTCAGCCTGAGCTCGGCTGCGATCGCGGCATTGCTCTTGCCGTCGGCAATCAGGCTCACCACCTCGCTTTCCCTCGCCGTCAGCACGGACGGTTCGGTCGTTTTGGTCCTGGCGCGGCAGTCAGGCTCCAGATGCTGTTCCGACATTGCCCGCACCAGCGCCATGGGCTCGTCCAGATCGTCCAGCGTGACCCGGCTGGCGTCTTCGAAATGCAGGCCTGAGCCGGTTGCCAGATCAGCGACCAGCCGCGACGCCAGGATATCGCCCCGGCTGGCGCGCGCGGCGATCTGCATCGTCACGCGGGCCGTCAGCCCCACCGGCGGCCCGCGCATTTCGATCTCCCCGACATGCGCGCCCTGCGCGCTGGCCACGCCGATCCCTTGCGCTGCCTCGCGCAGCGCCGCTGCACAGCGTATGGCGCGCGCCGGTCCATCGAAGCGCGAAATCATCATCTCGCCTTGCGTACCCAGCGCTCGGCCGCCATGGCGCCCGACCAGCAACCGCCAGGTTTCCTGGAAGCGCTCGCTGCGTTCGCTCCACACGCGGTCGCCCATCCGCGTCGTATCGTAGATGCGCGTCACCAGAAGTGCCGCCAGCACGCGGTCGGCTTCGGCGACGGCGCGCTCGCCGGTCAGGAATTCCTCGATCAGGTCGGCGACCCGGTCGACATCGCCGGTCCAGATCGGATGGTCGCGCCCGGGAATCTCGACCAGCCGCGCATTCGGGATTTTCTTGGCCAGGAAACGGCTGGCGTCGGGATCGACCCGCGCATCGTTGCGGCGATGGATCAGCAGCGTCGGCGCGCTGATCGCCGCCAGCACACCACGTACATCGATTTCCGCATTCATTCGCGCCAGTGCCGCCGCTGCCGTCGGGCTCGCCGACAGCCGCTCGAAACGCGCCCACCACTGGGTAAAATGCGCGTCGTCGACCCGGCCCGGCGCGAAATTCGGCAAGGTGGCACCGGTGCCCCAGGCCGTCTCGGCGGTGGCGATGAAGGCGTTGAGGCGTTCGGGCGGCATCACCCATTTGTGGAAATGCGCATAGCCGCCATAGAGCGCCAGCGCGCGCGTCCGCTCGGGATAGGTGGCGGCGAACAGCATTGCCATCGGCGCGCCTTCTGAAGCGCCAAGCAGGGCAGCACGACCGCTGCCGGCGGCGTCCATCACCGCGCGCACATCGTCCATGCGCGTTTCAAGACTGGGCAGGTTGTGCGCATCGACACGGTCGGAAAGGCCGGTGCCGCGCTTGTCGAACAGGATCAGCCGCGAGAACGCCGAAAGCCGCCTCAAGAGCCTTGTATAGCCCTCGTCTTCCCAATGCAGGTCGAGATTGGAAATGAAGCCCGGGACGAAGACGAGATCAAGCGAACCCTGGCCGACCACCTGATAGGCGATCCGCGCCTCGCCGCTGAGGGCATATCGGGTCTCGATCGGCCTCACGAGTTTCTTCCGCCCGGCCTGACGATTTCTGATCGTCAACCATAGCAGAGCCGCTTCGGTAGCGGCAGCTCAAACTTTAGCGAAAGTGAATGTATACCGGGACCGCCCGCTGCGGCTACTTTTGTGACGCGGCGACGTCTGCCGGGGAGGGGGTGAGTCCGAGCTTCAGATCGGCCTCGGCTGGCGTGATCGGCCGCTTGATCCTGGCCGATGCAGCCACGACGAGTTCATCGAACCCTTCGCCGCTATCCAGCAGTTCGAAGAACTGTCGCCGCATCCTCGGTTCCCAGAATTTGTTGATGTGCTCGGCGACGCCGGCAACCCCTTCCTCGCGTGACTTGGAATGGAAGAAGGCCGCGATCTGGTTGGCCATGCGCACCAGCTTTTCGCTGGTGCTCGTGATGTGGTCTTCGTCATGCGACATGCTGGGCAACTCCCAAAACCACCCGGTCGGGGTGGGTGAAAACATCGAAATCCTCGCCGCGCACCAGGGCGACCAGCGTCATGCCGGCCTCATCGGCCGTGCGGATGGCAAGCGCGGTCGGCGCCGAGACAGCGATGATGAAGGCGGAGCCGATCGCCGCCGTCTTCTGCACCATCTCGACCGACACGCGCGACGTCACCACGACAGCGCCCGACGCACCGTCGATGCCGGCTTTGGCCAACGCCCCGGCCAGCTTGTCCAGCGCATTGTGGCGGCCGACATCCTCGCGCGCCATGACGACGCCCTTGCCGGGAATATAGAAGCCGGCGGCATGGACGGCTCCGGTTTCCTGATGCAGCGGCTGCACCTTCGACAACAGCTTGACGGAGCGGACGATGTCGTCGGTATCAAGCGTAAGTTTTGACGCACCAACAGCGTCGACGGAGCGCATGGCTTCCTCGATGGATTCAATGCCGCACAGCCCGCAGCCAACCGGCCCGGCAAGCCTGCGCCGCCGCGCCTCGAAGCGTGTATTGGCCTTATCCTTGAGCCGGATCTGGATATCGATGCCGGCGCCATGATCCTCGACCTCGATCGCCTCGATTTCTTGCGGGTCGGCAATGATGCCTTCCGTCAGCGAGAAGCCGAGCGCGAAATCCTCGAAGTCGGCGGGGCTCGCCATCATCACCGCATGCGTGGTTCCGGCAAAGGAAAACGCCACCGGCGTCTCCTCCGGCACCATGCGGTTGGCAACAGCCGTACCGCTGGCGCGGTGCGCGAGGCGGGAAGTCTGGCTGATCGGCTGGCGGGAGCGCATTAGTCCTGCTTCATCCACTTTGGCGTCAACTCTGGAACGTCGTGCGCGATCATCTCGAACGCCTTGTAGTGTCCAAGGCCCATTATATTTCCGACAATGCGGCGAAGCTTGTCGAAGTCTTCCTTGGCCGCATGCTCCTGAATATCGAACAAAAACTGATTCAGGTCGGCGCCTTGCTTTTCACACAGGCGCATAAGCTTTTCGTAGGCTTCCTTTTGGGTCACCCCTGTTTCCTCCGACCGCGAGGCCGCCAGACTACTCGGCCGCCTGCAGCGAGGCGATGCGGCGGCTGTTCCTGGCCTGCTCATCGTACTCGCGCTGCCAGTCCGACGGGCCATTGGAGGCGCCGACCTGCACTGCCGTCACCTTGTACTCCGGACAGTTGGTCGCCCAGTCTGAGAAGTCGGTGGTGATGACGTTGGCTTGCGTGTCGGGATGGTGGAAGGTGGTGTAGACCACGCCGGGAGACACCCGGTCGGTGATCAGCGCCCGCAGCGTCGTCTCGCCCGAGCGGCTGGTCAGCCGCACCCAGTCGCCATCGCGCAGGCCGCGGTTTTCGGCATCGTGCGGATGTATCTCCAGCCGGTCTTCCGCGTGCCACATGACGTTGTCGGTGCGCCGCGTCTGCGCGCCGACATTGTACTGGCTGAGGATGCGGCCGGTGGTCAAAAGCAGCGGGAAGCGCGGCCCGGTCCTCTCGTCCGTCGCGACATATTCGGTGCGGATGAACTTGCCCTTGCCGCGCACGAAACCGTCAATGTGCATGATCGGCGTTCCGAGCGGGGCCTTCTCGTTGCAGGGCCATTGCACCGATCCGACGCGGTCGAGCAACTCGAAGGAGACATTGGCGAAGCTCGGCGTCGTCTGGGCGATCTCGTCCATGATCTGCGACGGATGCGTGTAGTTCCAGTCGAGCCCGATGGCGCGGGCAAGCTCCTGCGTCGCTTGCCAATCGGCATAGCGCGCCTTCGGTTCCAGCACCTTGCGCACCATGTTGATGCGGCGCTCGGCATTGGTGAAGGTGCCGTCCTTTTCCAGGAAGGTCGAACCCGGCAGGAAGACATGCGCGTAGTTCGCGGTCTCGTTGAGGAAGAGATCGTGCACGACGACGCATTCCATGGCCGCGAGACCGCCCGCGACATGCTTGGTGTCGGGATCGGACTGCAGGATGTCCTCGCCCTGGATGTAGATGCCCTTGAAGGAGCCGTCGACGGCGGCGTCCAGCATGTTGGGAATGCGCAGGCCGGGTTCGTCGTCCAGCTTTACGCCCCACAGGCTCTCATAGATGTCGCGCACGGCTTCGCCGGAGATGTGGCGATAGCCGGGCAGTTCGTGCGGGAAGGAGCCCA
This sequence comes from Mesorhizobium sp. 2RAF45, assembly GCF_052115225.1. NCBI lineage: Bacteria > Pseudomonadati > Pseudomonadota > Alphaproteobacteria > Hyphomicrobiales > Phyllobacteriaceae > Mesorhizobium > Mesorhizobium sp. 2RAF45. The sequence continues at coordinate 29,692 of NZ_JBFRGG010000007.1, forward strand.
TGTCGCACGAGCCCTGCACATTGTTCTGGCCGCGCAGCGGGTTCACGCCGACGCCCGGCCGGCCGATATTGCCGGTAGCCATTGCGAGGTTGGCGATGGCCATCACCGTGGTCGAGCCCTGGCTGTGCTCGGTGACGCCGAGGCCGTAATAGATCGCGCCATTGCCGCCCTTGGCGTAGAGCCGCGCGGCCCCCCGGATCAGTTCCGGGTCGACGCCGGAAAGCTTGCCGACGATCTCGGGGCTGTTCTCCGGCAAGGCGACGAAGGAGGCCCAGTCCTGGAACTCCGTCCAGTCGCAGCGTTCGCGGATGAAGGCTTCGTCGAAAAGCCCTTCGGTGACGATGACATGCGCCAGTGACGTCAGCACCGCCACGTTGGTGCCGGGCTTCAGCGGCAGGTGATAGTCGGCCTCGACATGCGCCGACTTGACCATCTCGGTGCGGCGCGGATCGAGCACGATCAGCTTCGCGCCCTGGCGCAGCCGCTTCTTCAGACGCGAGGCGAACACCGGATGGGCGGAAACCGGATTGGCGCCGATGACGACGGCGACGTCGGTGAATTCGACGGAATCGAAATCCTGCGTGCCGGCCGAGGTGCCGTAGGTCTGGCCGAGTCCGTAGCCGGTCGGCGAATGGCAGACGCGGGCGCAGGTGTCGACATTATTGTTGCGGAAACCCTGCCGCACCAGCTTCTGGACGAGATAGGTCTCCTCATTCGTGCAGCGCGAGGAGGTGATGCCGCCGATCGAGGTGCGGCCGTACTGATACTGGATCCGGCGGAATTCCTTGGCCGTGTGGGCGATCGCCTCTTCCCAGCTCACTTCGCGCCACGGATCGGAGATCTTCTCGCGGATCATCGGCGACAGGATGCGGTCCTTGTGCGTGGCGTAGCCATAGGCGAAACGGCCTTTGACGCAGGAATGGCCGTGGTTCGCCTTGCCGTCCTTGTAAGGCATCATGCGGATGACTTCGTCGTCCTTCACCTCGGCCTTGAACGAGCAGCCGACGCCGCAATAGGCGCAGGTGGTGACGGCCGAGCGTTCCGGCATGCCCTTCTCGAGCACCGTCTTCTCGCGCAGCGCGTCGGTCGGGCAGGCCTGCACGCAGGCGCCGCAGGACACGCATTCGGAAGCGATGAAATCCTCATGCATGCCGGCGACCATGCGCGATTCGAAACCGCGGCCCTCGATGGTCAGCGCGAAGGTGCCCTGCACCTCCTCGCACGCCCGCACGCAGCGCGAGCAGACGATGCACTGCGCCGGATCATAGGTGAAGTAAGGATTGGATTCGTCGCGGGCGATGTAGTCGACCGCCAGCGAGCCATGGCCGGGCGCCACGCCGTCTTCTTCCTGCTTGACGTGGTTGCGGCCCTCGACGCCGTAGCGGTTCTCGGTCAGGCCGACCGACTTCGCCACCGTGTCGAATTCGCTGGCGCCGGTGCCGGCCTTCTCGTTCCATCCGGTCGGATGGTCGGAGACGTAAAGCTCCATGACGCCGCGGCGGATCGCGTCGAGCCGGTCGGACTGCGTGCGCACCACCATGCCTTCACCGACCGGCGTCGTGCAGGAGGCCGGCGTGCCGCCGCGCCCTTCGATCTCGACCAGGCAGACGCGGCACGAGCCGAACGAGTCCAGCATGTCGGTGGCGCAGAGTTTCGGGATCTCGACCCCGCCTTCCATCGCCGCGCGCATGATCGAGGTGCCTTCCGGCACCGTGATGCTGCGGCCGTCGACGCTCAGCGTGACCTGCTTTTGCGCCCGCGATTCCGGGGTTCCGTAGTCGATCTCTTCAACGAGCGATGGGAAGTCGGCCTTGATGTTCATCTGCCAGCTCCTACTCAGCAGCCACGCGCGCCGGCGCGGGCTTGAAATCTTCGGGGAAATGCGTGATCGAGCTCATCACCGGGTAGGGCGTGAAGCCGCCCAGCGCGCACAGCGAACCGAACTTCATCGTGTTGCAGAGGTCGGTGACCAGCGCGAGGTTCTTTTCCGGCTCGATCCCGGCGGCAAGCCTGTCGATGGTCTCGATGCCGCGCGTCGAGCCGATGCGGCAGGGCGTGCACTTGCCGCAGCTTTCGATGGCGCAGAACTCCATGGCGAAGCGCGCCTGCTTCAGCATATCGGCCGTGTCGTCGAACACGGTGATACCGGCATGGCCGATCAGCCCGTCGCGCTTGGCGAATTCCTCGTAGTCGAACGGCGTGTCGAACAGGGCGCGCGGGAAATAAGCGCCAAGCGGGCCGCCGACCTGTACTGCCTTCACCGGACGGCCGGTGGCCGTGCCGCCACCGATGTCATCGACGATCTCGCCGAGCGTCAGGCCGAAGGCGGTTTCGAACAGGCCGCCATTCCTGACATTGCCGGCGATTTGGATCGGGATGGTGCCGCGCGAGCGGCCCATGCCGAAATCCTTGTAGAAGGCGGCGCCCTTGTCCATGATGATCGGCACCGAGGCGAGGCTAATGACGTTGTTAATCACCGTCGGCTTGCCGAACAGGCCCTGGATGGCCGGCAGCGGCGGCTTGGCGCGCACCACGCCGCGCTTGCCTTCGAGGCTGTTCAACAGCGAGGTTTCCTCGCCGCAGACATAGGCGCCGGCGCCGACGCGGATTTCCATGTCGAAGGCGTTGGGCGAACCCAGCACATTGACGCCGAGGACACCGGCCTTGCGGGCGATTTCGACGGCTTTGTTCATTGTCGCCACCGCATGCGGATATTCCGAGCGGATATAGACGAAGCCCTTGGTCGCTCCTGTGGCGATGCCGGCGATCGTCATGCCCTCGATCAGCACGAAGGGGTCGCCCTCCATGATCATGCGGTCGGCGAAAGTCGCGCTGTCGCCCTCATCGGCGTTGCAGACGATGTATTTGCGCTCCGATGTCGTATCCAGCACCGTCTTCCACTTGATGCCGGTCGGGAAGCCGGCGCCGCCGCGGCCGCGCAGGCCCGAGTCCGTAACCTGCTTGACGATGTCGGCCGGCGCCATGGCCACCGCGTTCTGCAAACCCTTAAGCCCGCCAAGCGATTTGTAGGCGTCGAGCGACAGCGGGTCGTTGATGCCGCAGCGGGCGAAGGTCAGCCGGGTCTGCTTGGCCAGGAACGGGATCTTGTCGGGCGCGCCGAGCCAGCGCTTGTGGTGGCCACCGGTGAGGAAGCCGCTGTCGAACAGGCTCTTGACGTCGGAAGGCTTGACCGGTCCGTAGGCGACGCGGCCGTTGGCGGTCGCCACTTCGATCATCGGTTCGAGGAAATAGGCGCCGCGCGATCCGTTGCGCACGATCTTGGCCTCGATGCCACGCTCGGCGAGTTCCTTGGCGATCGCCTTGGCGACCTTTTCAGCGCCGAGCGCCAACGCGCCGGAATCGCCGGGAATGTAGATGCGGGGGATCATGAGCGCACCTCGGCAAGGATCTCGTCGATCTTCTCGTCATCGAGCCGCCCGATCACCTCGCCGTCGAGCATCGCCGACGGCGAACAGGCGCAAAGCCCGAGGCAATAGACCGGCTCGAGTGTAACCGATCCGTCGCGGGTGGTCTCGTGGAAACCGATGCCCAGCAACTGTTTGATCTTGGCGGCGACGGCATCCGAGCCCATCGACTGGCAGGCTTCCGCCTGGCACAGCTTGAGAACATGCCGCCCGGCCGGCCGGGCACGGAAATCATGGTAGAAGGTGACGACGCCGTGCACCTCGGCCCTGGAGAGGTTCAGCCCATCGGCGATGACCGGCAGTGCCGCCTGCGGCACATGGCCGAATTCTTCCTGGATCTCGTGCAGGATCGGCAGCAGCGGGCCCTCGAGGCCTTTCAGTTCTTGGATAATCGCCGCCGTGCGCGATGCGATCTCGGTACTTGCAGGCTGCATCGTCATGCAGCGCCCTCCCTGGTCGGTAGCGCTCCAGCGCTAAGTCGTTACAAAAACAGAGGAAACCAGCGAAATCAATAAAGCTGATCCGTCGCTTGATAGAAATTTTCTATCAAGCCCGCTCAGCCGCCATTCTCTACCCTAGCGATGGGCGCGGAAATCGTCTGCCAGCGCCATTGCCTCGTCCAGCAGCGCCTGCACCAGCGGCGTGTGCGGCTCACGCGGCGCGGCCACCAGGCCGACCGTGTGGCTGGCGTCGGGCTCGACGATCGGAATGGCCCGGATCGGCTCTGAAAAGCCGAATGTTTCCGCGAGGTTGAGCGGCATGATCGACGACCATTTGCCGGTGTGGATGTGCGAGAACAGCACGATCATCGAATTGGATTCGAGCGTCGGCCGCACTTGCACTCCGGCCTCGGCCAGATGCTGGTCGATGATGCGGCGGTTCTGCATGTCCGGCGTCAGCAGGCACAGCGGCAACCGGCTGATCTCGGCCCATGTCACTTTGTCGCGGTCGGAATAGGGGTTTCCGACCGCAGTGATCAGCTGATAGCGCTCGTCATAGAGCGGCACGCTGGTCACCCGCCCGAGCGGCTCGTTGTCGAGATAGGTGATACCGGCATCGATGTCGAAATTGCCGAGCAGCGACAAGACTTCGATCGAGGTGCGCGACAGCACCGAGAAGGTGACGCCGGGGTGCTTTTCGCGAAACGGCGTCGTCAGCCGCGCCACCATGGCGAGCGCGGTCGGGATGGCGGCAATGCGGATGCGTCCGGAAAGGCCGTGGCGCGCCGCGCGCATCTCCTCTCGCATGGCCCTTGAATCGCCGACGATGCGGCGCGCCCAGACCAGCACCTGCTTGCCTTCCGGCGTCAGGCCCTGGAACCGCGACCCGCGATTGACCAGCATGACGCCGAGTTGTCCCTCCAGCTGCTTGATCCCAGCCGACAAGGTCGGTTGGGTGACCCCACAGGCTTCCGCCGCCCGGCCGAAATGCTCTTCCTTGGCCAATGAGATAAAGAATTCGAGTTTGTCGATCATGCCATCCTTCCGGTCGTCATGCGCAGGCTCGGGGAAATTCGCCTTTGCCGCAAGCGCCATGCGTAATCGTTCCGCATCCACATCTTTCAGCCGGCTTACTGTTTCCCGCGGCGTCATGCGGCGCTATGTCAATGAAACGGTCGTGAACCGGGCGCGATGGGAGACTGACATGCTGGGCTGGTTCCGCAAGCTGCTGCCGCGCGAAGATCGTTTCTTCGAGCTGTTCGAGAGGCATTCCCGCACGGTGGTCGGCGGCGCGGAAGCGCTGCAGCAACTGCTTCAGGGCAAGGACATCGATCGCTGGTGCCAGACGATCGTCGATCTCGAGGACGAGGCCGATCATATCACGGCGGAGGTCCTGCTTGCCGTGCGGCGCTCTTTCATCACGCCTTTCGATCGCGGCGACATCAAGGATCTGATCCAGTCGATGGATGACGCCATCGACATGATGCACAAGACCGTCAAGACGGTGAGGCTGTTCGAGAAGAGGGAGTTCGATCCGCTGATGCAGGAAATGGGCGCCGTCATCGTCGACGCCGCCCGGCTGGTCGCGGAAGCAATCCCGCTGCTCGCCAAGGTCGGTGCCAACAGCGCACGCCTCAACGCCCTTGCCGAGGAGGTGATGCGCGCCGAAGGCCGGGCCGACGACTTGCATGAGCAGGGTTTGAAGGATCTGTTCAGGCGCCATGGCCGCGGTGATGCGATGGCCTATCTGATCGGCAGCGAGATCTATGGCCAGCTGGAAAAGGTGGTCGACCGTTTCGAGGACGTTGCCAACGAGATCAGCGGCATCGTCATCGAGAACGTCTAGACGATGGATGCCGCGATCGCCTTTCCCCTGCTGGCCGGCCTCGTCGCCGTCGCGCTGTTCTTCGATTTTCTCAATGGTTTGCACGACGCCGCCAATTCCATCGCCACCATCGTCTCGACACGTGTGCTCAGGCCGCAATATGCAGTGCTCTGGGCGGCCTTCTTCAACTTCATCGCCTTCATGTTCTTCGGCCTTCATGTCGCCGAGACCGTGGGAAAGGGCATCGTCGACGTCAGCATCGTCACGCCGGCGGTAATCTTCTCGGCCCTCGTCGGCGCCATCGTCTGGAACATCGTAACCTGGATCGCCGGCATCCCCTCGAGCAGTTCGCACGCGCTGATCGGCGGGCTGGTCGGTGCCGGTGTTGCGAAGGGCGGCATCGGTGCCATCGTCTGGTCGGGACTTGGCAAGACGGTCGCCGCGATCGTGCTCTCGCCGGCGACCGGTTTTGCGCTGGCGCTTGTCCTGATCCTGGTGGTTTCCTGGCTGTTCGTGCGTCAGACGCCGTTCGCCGTCGACAACACCTTTCGCGTCCTGCAGTTCTTTTCCGCCTCGCTCTATTCGCTCGGCCATGGCGGCAACGATGCGCAGAAGACCATGGGCATCATCGCCGTGCTGCTCTATTCGCAAGGCATGCTCGGCGAGAAATTCTACGTGCCGCTCTGGGTCGTCCTGACCTGCCAGTCGGCGCTGGCGCTTGGCACGCTGCTCGGCGGCTGGCGGATCGTCCACACAATGGGTTCGAAGATCACCCGGCTCAATCCGATGCAGGGCTTCTGCGCCGAAACCGGCGGCGCCATCACGCTGTTCGCCGCCACCTGGCTCGGCGTTCCCGTATCGACCACGCATACGATTACCGGCGCCATCATCGGCGTCGGCGCCGCCCGCCGCGTCTCGGCGGTGCGCTGGGGCATCGCCGGCAACATCGTCATCGCCTGGATCGTCACCTTGCCGGCGACGGCGGCGATTTCGGCTCTCACTTATTTCGTCACAAGCCTGGCAGGCTGACGCGGAGCGCCGAAGCCTATTTGTCGACGAGGTTCAGGATGTTGCCGTCCGGGTCCTTGAACCAGGCGACTTTCATGCCTTGGCCGACATGGATGTCGCCCTTGATCGTCAGGCCGGGCATTTCGTAATGCTCGAAGACAACGCCTTTCGATTTCAATGATTTGACGACAGTCTCGATCTGATCGCCTACCGTCCACGTCACCGCCGTCGCCTTGTTGGTACCTGCGAATTGGGAATGATAGACATTGATGAGCGTGTCGCCGCTTTTGTAGACGACAAGCTCGCCGCCCATGTCGTCGATCTGCTTGAGGCCTAGCGTGCCTTGATAGAAGGCCTTTGCCTTTGCCAGGTCCTTGACGGCGAGATTGGCCGTTGCGTTGCTTTTCTCGAGCATGACCGTCTCCTTCCCGCATTGTCGTGTCCTCGTTCAGGCAAACGAAATAGGGCACGCGGCCCGTTTGGCCATCGGCCGGAAGCGTCATCCGGCAAGAATCCGACAGCATCGGTCGTTTTCCGTGGCACGCCGGGCAAGCCTTTGCGTCACGGCTTGGTTCTCGCCGGAAACTGCACTATCTGCATTGCCAAACGCCGAGGAAAGATCATGTCCGTCACCAAGGAAATCGTCACCGAGCGCCTGAAGACGGTCAACGGACCGGACTTCACCGGCAACATCGTCGATCTCGGTATGGTTTCCGAGATTTTCATCGCCGATTCGAAAGTCTTCTTCTCGATCACCGTTCCCGCCGCCAGGGCGCAGGAAATGGAACCGCTGCGCGCCGCCGCGGAGCGCGTGGTGAAAGCAATTCCGGGCGTCGCCGGTGCCGTGGTGGCGCTGACGGCGGAAAGAAAGGGCGGCGGCATGGAGGCGCCGGTGTCCGCGCGCCCCGCACCCAGGCCGGCACCGCCGGCGACCCCCCAGCGTCCCGCGCCGCAGGCGCCGGCCTCACACAGCTCGGGCAAGCGCGGCGTGCCCGGCATCGAGGCGATCATCGCCGTTGCTTCCGGCAAGGGCGGCGTCGGCAAGTCGACCACCGCCGTCAATCTGGCGCTTGGCCTTGCCGCCAACGGCTTGCGGGTCGGCGTGCTCGACGCCGACATTTACGGCCCATCCATGCCGAAGCTGCTCAACATCCATGGCCGGCCACAGACGGTTGACGGCAAGATCCTGAAGCCGATGGAGAATTACGGCCTCAAGGTGATGTCGATGGGCTTCCTCGTCGATGAGGAGACGCCGATGATCTGGCGGGGCCCGATGGTGATGTCGGCGCTGACGCAGATGCTGCGCGAGGTCGAATGGGGCCGGCTCGACGTGCTTGTCGTCGATATGCCGCCCGGAACCGGCGATGCGCAGCTGACCATGGCGCAGCAGGTGCCGCTGGCCGGTGCCGTCATCGTCTCGACGCCGCAGGACCTGGCGCTGATCGATGCCCGCAAGGGACTGAACATGTTCAAGAAGGTCGACGTACCGCTGCTCGGCATCGTCGAGAATATGAGCTATTTCATCGCGCCCGATACCGGCAAGCGCTACGACATTTTCGGCCATGGCGGCGCGCGCCGCGAGGCCGAACGCCTCGGCGTCACCTTCCTCGGCGAAGTGCCGCTGGAAATGGGCATCCGCGAAAGCTCGGATGCCGGGCAGCCGGTGGTTGTCTCGAAGCCCGATAGCGCGGAGGCCAAAGCCTATCGCGACATCGCCGCCAAGGTCTGGGACAGGGTCAATGAGGAACGCGGCGCGGCCGAAGCCGCAGTGCCGAGCATCGTCTTCGAGTGACCTCGCAGCGAAACGGTCAGCCGCCGACCTTCTCGCCGAAACTCGAAAAGAACTGCCCGGCCAGTTTTTTCGACGTCGACTCGATCAGCCGGCTGCCGAGCTGGGCAATCTTGCCGCCGACATCGGCCTTGGCCGCGTATTTGAGCACCGTGGCATCCGGCCCATCCTCGGTCAGCGTCACGTCGGCGCCGCCCTTGGCGAAGCCGGCAATGCCGCCCTTGCCTTCGCCCTGGATGGTGTAGGAATGCGGCGGCTTGAGATTTTTCAGCGTCACTTCGCCGTTGAAGGTGGCCTTGATAGGCCCGATCTTCAGCACCACCGTCGCGGCCATCTCGGTCGGCGACTTCATGTCGAGGCTCTGGCAACCGGGAATGGTCGCCTTCAAAACCTCGGGATCGTTCAGCGCTTCCCAGACTTTTTGCAGGGGTGCGGCAATGCGTTCCTCGCCTTCGATCACCAAAGCCATCAAGAACCTCCCGGAAACAATGGTCTGAAGCCCTAGCGCAGAGGTGCTGTTGTGTCTATCGCACCAAAGTGCGGGTTGGGAACGCGTGTGCCCCTTGCTTGCATTGACGCGTTGTCATATCGATTTGTCATACAAATACGGAGACCGTGATGGCCGGCGCCCCCACCAAGAAGAAAAAATTCCGCTCGCAGGAGTGGTTCGACAACCCTGACAACCCCGGCATGACGGCGCTCTATCTTGAGCGATACCTGAATTACGGGCTGACGCGCGCCGAACTGATGTCGGGCAAGCCGCTGATCGGCATCGCCCAGACCGGCTCGGATCTGTCGCCCTGCAACCGACACCATATCGAGCTCGCCAAGCGCGTGCGCGAAGGCATCGTCTCGATGGGCGGCATTCCCTTCGAATTCCCATGCCATCCGATCCAGGAGACCGGCAAGCGCCCGACCGCGGCCCTTGACCGCAACCTTGCCTATCTAGGCCTCGTCGAGGTGCTCTACGGCTACCCGCTCGACGGCGTCGTGCTGACCATCGGTTGCGACAAGACGACGCCGGCGCTGCTCATGGCGGCGGCCACCGTCAACATCCCGGCCATCGCCCTGTCGGTCGGCCCGATGCTCAACGGCTGGCACAAGGGCAAGCGCACCGGCTCCGGCACCATCGTCTGGGAATCGCGCCAGCGCCTGTCGGCCGGCGAGATCGACTATGACGAGTTCATGGATATCGTCGCCTCCTCGGCGCCCTCCACCGGCTACTGCAACACGATGGGCACCGCCACCACGATGAATTCGCTGGCAGAAGCGCTCGGCATGCAGCTGCCGGGCTCGGCCGCCATCCCGGCCCCTTACCGCGAGCGCGGGCAGATCGCCTACGAGACGGGCAAGCGCATCGTCGACATGGTGCATGAGGATTTGAAACCGTCGGACATCATGACGCGCAAGGCCTTCGAGAATGCCATCGTCGTCAATTCGGCGATCGGCGGCTCGACCAACGCGCCGATCCATCTCAACGCCATTGCCCGCCATCTCGGCGTGCAGCTCGACAATGATGACTGGCAGGAGATCGGCCTCAAGGTGCCGCTCCTCGTCAATCTGCAGCCGACGGGCGAGTATCTCGGTGAGGATTATCATCACGCCGGCGGCGTGCCGGCCGTAGTGGCCGAGCTGATGAAGGGCGGGCTGTTGCCGCATCCCGATGCCCTGACGGCCAATGGCAAGTCGATCGGCGACAATTGCAAGGCGGCGGTGGTCGAAAACGCCGATGTCATCCGCAGCGTCGACAAGCCGCTGAAGGTCAATGCCGGCTTCATCAACCTCAGCGGCAACCTGTTCGATTCGGCGATCATGAAAACCAGCGGCATCTCGCCGGAATTCCGCGAGCGCTACCTCTCCAATCCGAAGGACCCGGAAGCTTTCGAAGGCAACGCCATGGTCTTTGACGGGCCGGAGGATTACCACGCCCGCATCGACGATCCGGCGCAAGGCATCGACGAACACACGATCCTGTTCATGCGCGGCGCCGGCCCGGTCGGCTATCCCGGTGGCGCCGAGGTCGTCAACATGCAGCCGCCGGCATACCTCATCAAGAAGGGCATCCATGCGCTGGCCTGCATCGGCGACGGCCGCCAGTCGGGCACGTCGGGCTCGCCGTCGATTCTCAACGCCTCGCCGGAAGCTGCCATTGGCGGCGGACTGGCGCTGCTCAAGACAGGTGATCGCGTCCGCATCGACCTGAACAAGGGCACCGCCAACATCCTGGTCAGCGACGAAGAGATCGCCAAGCGGCGCGCGGCGCTGCAGGGCAATGGCGGCTACCACTATCCGCAGCACCAGACGCCGTGGCAGGAAATCCAGCGCGGCATGGTCGACCAGTTCGACCAGGGCATGGTGTTGAAGCCGGCGGTGAAATACCAGGATGTCGCGCACACCAGGGGCGTGCCCAGGGACAATCACTGATTGCTCCGGGGACAATCACTGATTGCTCCTGGGACAATCACGGATTGCTCCGGGGACAATCACTGACGCTGAATCGGCGGCGGCCTGGTCAATCGGGTCGCCGCCGCCGTTTTCAGTTCTGTGTGGTTTGTCCCGGTCGAGGCCGGTCACGATCCTTGACAAGCGCTCGCAACAAATCCACCATTGTGGCCAAGGGGTGCATCGCGACGACCCCGTGAGGCGTCAGCCCAACGTTCGCGTCCAAGCTTCTCTATCAGGAGGTGGACGCCATGCCGTCAACAACCGCTATCACCGTATCGCAACTGTCTCGTCTGGTCGGCCTGCCGGGAGCCCCGGTAATCGTCGATGTTCGCATCGATGAGGATTTCGACGCCGATCCACGCCTGCTGCCGGCCTCGATCCGGCGCGATTTCAAAACCGTTCCGACCTGGGCGCCCGATTTCGCCGGCCAGCCTGTGGCGGTCGTCTGCCAGAAGGGCCTGAAGCTCTCGCAAGGTGTCGCCGCATGGCTGCGTCATGAGGGGATTCCCGCCGAATCCCTTGAAGGGGGTTTCGAAGCCTGGCGCGAGGCAGACGGGCTTTTGGTCAGCACCGACAAATTGCCACCGCGCGACGAAAAGGGCCATACCGTATGGGTGACACGGGCACGCCCGAAGGTCGACCGCATCGCTTGCCCCTGGCTGATCCGGCGTTTCGTCGATCCTCATGCGGTCTTCCTGTTTGTCGAGGCAGCCGAAGTGCCGGCTGTCGCCGACCGCTTTCAGGCCGTGCCGTTCGACATCGACAATGTGTTCTGGAGCCATCGCGGTGAACGCTGCACCTTCGATACGATGATCGAGGAATTCGGGCTGGAATCCACCGCACTCGACCGCCTCGCCGCGATCGTGCGCGCGGCCGACACCGCAAGGCTCGATCTGGCGCCCCAGGCCGCCGGCTTTCTGGCTGCTTCGCTTGGCCTGTCGCGGATGTTTCGCGACGATCTGGAACAACTGGAAGCAGGCATGCTGCTCTACGATGCGTTCTTCCGCTGGTGCCGCGATGCCACCGAGGAAACGCACAATTGGCCCAGCGCGGGTAAACCGTCATGAGCGCCGTTGTGCCTGCACATGGGTCGGGGAACGTCGAGGCGCCGGCTGTGCCGACCTTTGCCGAAGCCGTCAAGGTCTGGGCGAAGATCGGACTGCTCAGCTTCGGCGGGCCGGCCGGGCAGATCGCCCTGATGCACAGGGAACTGGTCGAGGAACGGCGCTGGATCGGTGAACAGCGTTTCCTGCATGCGCTGAACTACTGCATGCTTTTGCCTGGCCCGGAAGCCCAGCAACTTGCCATCTATATCGGCTGGCTGCTGCACAGGACGATCGGCGGTCTTGTCGCCGGCATCCTGTTCGTCGTGCCCGGCGCGCTCGTCATGCTGATCCTGAGCAGCCTCTACGTGCTCTATGGCGACATTCCGCTCGTCGAGGCGCTTTTCCTCGGGGTGAAGGCGGCGGTGCTTGCCATCGTCATCGAGGCGGTGATCCGCATCGGACGGCGCGCCCTGAAAAACCCGGCCATGGTGTCGATCGCGGTCGCGGCCTTCATCGCAATCTACGCGTTGAATGTGCCGTTCCCGCTGATCATCCTGCTCGCCGGCCTGACAGGATGGCTGGGAGACCGCCTCGCTCCGGGTCTCTTCTCCGGTTCGGCGCACGGCAAGGATGATGGTCCTGATATCAAGGGCGCCGTCGACCTGATGTTCGAGCGCGGCGAACTGTCCCATGTCAAACCGACCAGATGGCATGCGCCGCGCACTGTCGCAATCTGGCTGCCGATTTGGCTCGGACCGGTCCTCCTGATCTGGTGGTTCACCGGCTCTGCCAGTGTGTGGACCGAGATAGGCCGGTTCTTCAGCCTGATGGCGGTCGTCACCTTCGGCGGCGCCTATGCGGTGCTGGCCTATGTCGCGCAGGCCGCCGTCCAGTCATTCGGCTGGCTGGCTCCCGGTGAAATGGTTGATGGTCTCGGACTTGCCGAGACCACGCCCGGCCCGCTCATCCTGGTGCTGCAGTTTGTCGGCTTCATCGCCGCGTTCCGTCACTCCGGGTCACTGAACCCATTGCTTGGCGGATCGCTCGGAGCGCTGCTGACCCTGTGGGTGACCTTCACGCCGTGCTTCTTCTGGATATTCCTTGGCGCGCCCTATATCGAGGCCTTGCGCGGCAACAGGGCCTTGTCGGCGGCGCTCGGCGCGATCACCGCCGCTGTTGTCGGCGTCATCATGAATCTCGCTTTGTGGTTTGCCTTGCACGTCGTCTTCCGTGAGGTGCACGCAATGAGCCTCGGCATGAATGTGCCGGTGCTTGCGTCGATCGACTGGCGCGCGGCGCTGCTGTCCTTGGCCGCGATGATCGCCATCCTGAAGCTGAAGATCGGCATGCTGCCGACGCTCGCTGGATCGGCCCTTGCCGGTGTCTTGCTGCTGGCGGTAAGTGGCTAGATGCCAGCCTGCTTTGTATTCCGCTTCCCGACCACTTAAGTGGTTGGAAACGGATTGGAACATCATGGCGCAACGACGCTCTTCCCTCGGCTTTCTCGGCATGTTCGGCCGCTCGGGTGATCTGAGGCAGCTCGATTCCGCCTTGCGCGGCGCCGACCTGCACCCCGCCCTCGTGCCGGAGGGCGTGAAGCTCACAATCGTCAATCTGATGAAGGATCGCTGGCCGGACGAGCCGCCGCCACAGGCCTATCCGGACGTAGCGCTGCTGTTCAGCTATTGCATCGCCGGTCCGGAAACCTTCGAAAGCTCGCAAGGTTTGCAGCAGCGGCAGGACGTCGAACGCCGGATCGAGGCCGCGGTGGAGGCCGGCGACAGTTTCGACGCGCAGATCGTGCTGATGGCTCTGCACGCCAAGCTGATCAATGCCGAGGTCGTCGAGCGCTACGGTCTGGGCGCCGACTAGGGCATGTTGATTTTCAGGCGATGGTGCCGGTCCGCAAACCGGCTACCCGCCCATATTGGCGCGCGGCAGCTTGATCATGTCGCCGAAGCGGGCGCGCAGTTTTTCGTCGAGCAGTTTTGGCACATGGCGCGGGAAGCGTTCGGCAAGGATGCGCTTCTTCTCGATGATCGCGCGCTGCAATATGTCGGGACGGCCCTTCTCGTTCCATTCCTTCGGCGAAAACCGGTCGCCGACGGCCGGGTAGAAATACTCCGTCTGCATCAGCCGCAGCGTCTGCTCGTTGCCGAGATAGTGGCCAGGCCCATTCAGGCAGACTTCGGCGATGGTGTCGATCGACAGCGCTTCGTCTGTCACCTCGATGCCGCGCACGCAGCGCAGGCAATGGCCGAGCATGTCATTGTCGATGATCAGGCTTTCCAGGCAGAAGCCGAGCAGCGAGGCATGCATGCCGGCCGATTCATAGACGAGGTTGAGCCCGGCCAAGCCGGCCATCACGTCGGTGATGCCTTTTTCGTAGCCGGACTGGATGTCGGGCAGTTTCGAATCCGTCATGCCGGCGGCCGAGCCACCCGGCAGATCGTAGAACTGCGCCATCTGCGCGCAGGCCGCGGTCAGCACCGCCTGTTCGGCCGAGCCGCCCGACATGGCGCCGGTCCGTAGGTCCGACACGAACGGCCATGTGCCGAAGATTGCCGGATGCCCCGGCTTGATGGCGTTGACATAGACCAGACCGGCCAGCACTTCGGCCACTGCCTGCACCACGGCGCCGGCAATCGCCGCCGGCGCGGTCGCGCCGGCCTGGCCGGCCGACAAAAGCAGGATCGGGATGCCGCCTTCGACGCAGGCCTCAAGCACGCCGCAGGCATCCTCGGCGAATTTCATCGGCGGCACGACGAAGCAGTTGGAGTTCGACACGAACGGCCGGGCGCGGAAATTCTCCTCCCCGCCGGCAATGGCATAGAGCATTTCCAGCGCCGGCTGCACGTTCTCGCGCACCGTGAACGAGGTGCCGACATGCTTGGACGTACCCATCACGCAGGCATAGAGCGTGTTGAAGTCCATTTCGAGTGGATCGGGAATGTCGCGCGGCACCATCGGCCGCTGGAAGAAATGGATGTTGTCGAGCCCGTCGACGATGCGGGCGGCGTCATAGATGTCCTGCAGCAGCGATTCGCGGTATTCGCGCTTCTCGACATCGACCAGATGCACGGCGGCGCCAGCCGTGCCGTAGTGCACGCGCTTGCCCTGGATCATCATATCGTGTTTCGGATCCTGGCCGTGCAAGGTGAAATTGCGTGCCGCTTTTTTGATCGTATCGAGCACCAGGGCGCGCGGGAAACGGATGCGGCCATCGTCGCCATAGGTGGCGCCGGCCTTGGTCAGCGCCTCGATGCAAGAGGGGATGGCATTGGCGAAGCCGACCGTCTCCAGCAGCGTCAGCACCGCCTCGTGGATGCGCTCCTGGTCGTTGCCGCGCAGCGGTCCGTAGCTGCCGCCCTCGAGGCCGGCGCGCACCGGCCTGATGTCGTCGGCGAGCGGCGCTGCCCGCATGGCACGGCGCGCTTCGCGTCCACCGGAGCGGCGCGAGCGCTGATCCGCCGCCGCTTCCTGCTTTTCAAGAACCACAGACATGGAGGCACTCCACCTTTTCTCGGAAACAGGGCGGCGGTTGGTCCACCATCGGCTGCTTCTTCCCCTTTGTGCCACGACTATGCCGCCGGCATTGGCCCAGACCATGAGCCAGCCGGTCTGGTTGCATATGCCAGCGCTAAAGGAAACGGGGCCGCGATCGGGCGGCCCCGGTCAAAAGGATCGGATAAGTGGATCAGGCGGCGGCGGGCCTGCGCCCGGCGGCGGTGGCCAGTTCCCGGATGCCTGGCTCGATGTGCTGCAGCGCGATCGAGGAAATGCCCAAACGCATGAAACGCGAAGGCTTTTCGGTGCGGTCGAAGAAGCGGTCTCCCGGCTCGATGATGACGCTGCGCGAGGCCGCGGCCTCGGCCAAACCGCGGGAATCGGTGCCGCGCGGGCCTTCGAGCCAGAGCGACGTGCCGCCGGCCGAGTCGGTCGAGCGCCATTCCGGCAGGAAAGCGGAAATCGCATGGACCAGACGCTTGCGCCGCTCGTCGAAGGCGCTCGACAGGCGCCGCACCAAGGCCTCGTGATGGCCGAGCGACAGGAAGAGCGCCACGGCACGCTGGTTGTTGGCCGGCGGATGGCGCAGCATGAAGCGGCGCAGCGCCCTCAGTTCCGAGATTAGTCCAGCAGAGGCCACGATGTAGCCAAGCCGCAGGCCCGGGGCCAGCGTCTTCGACATCGAGCCGACATAGACGACGCGGCCGGAACGATCGAGGCTCTTCAGCGCCTGCTGCGGCGCCTCGTCGAGAAGCTGGCTGTCATAGCCGTCCTCGATGATGATCTGGTTGTGCCGGTTGGCACGCGCCAGAAGGTCCTGCCGCCGCTCGGCCGACAACGGCACCATGGTCGGGCAATGATGGCTGGGCGTGACGAAGACGAAGCCGGAATCATTGGGGATAGAAGAGGTTACGATGCCGGACTGGTCGACCGGCACCGGCTGGATGTCGGCGCCCGCAAGCCGGAAGATCGAGCGTGCGTCGGGGTAGCCCGGGTCCTCCATCGCCACCTTCGAGCCCTTGGTCATCAGCAGCGAAGCCAGCATGTAGAGCGCGTTCTGGGCGCCAAGCGTGACGATGATCTCGTCGGGATTGGCGAAGATGCCGCGCCGGGGCAAGAGCCGCGCCTGGATCTGCTCGATCAGCAGCGGATCGTCGCGATCGACCATGTCGGACGCCCAGTTGCGGATTTCGAGCACGGCCAGCGCCATGCGGTTGCACTCGCGCCATTCGGCGGTCGGGAACAGCGCCGGGTCGAACTGGCCGTAGACGAAGGGGTAGGACGACTTGATCCAGTTCTCGTGCTTGGCCGGCGGCGGCATGTCGCTGGCGGCGATCTGCCGGCGTGCCTTCCAGTCGATCTCATTGGCCTGGTCGGGCGCCTTCTGGTGCGGCTTGGCCGGTGTTGCCAGCACGTCGGGGTTGACGAAATGGCCGCGCCGCTCGCGCGCCACCAGGAACCCCTGGTCGACGAGCTGCTGGAAGGCCAGCACCACCGTCCCGCGTGCGACGCCCAGCTTCTCGGCCAGGATCCGGCAGGAGGGAAGCGGCATCGAAGCGGCGATCTGCCGGTCGAGAATGGCGGCCACGATGGCCTGGCGGATCTGCGCCTGCAGGGTTTGGCCGGATTCGGCCGAAATCCGGAACAGGCCGGACCATATGGCCGTGTCGTTGCGCTGTGGCATGGGAAATCTTCCTCGGATGGCCAGCCATTTTCATTTGGCTGGACCAGTCGAGTGTATGGGTGGCACAAGGGGTTGCGCCAATCAATTTTTCTGATCTTTGGGATTTATGCCAGTGATCCTTCAGCCAAAATTGGGCTCTGCGGCCGCCCGAAGTGACACATAGTGTCATCGCATCGTGATGCGATGCGGCATCGCCGCGTATTGACCGCACGGAATTCGGCTCAATAGGTTTGTCGCGACGACACGCGCCGGAAACATCCGGTCTGATAAAGTATGTCGAAAAACGCCAGGAGCTCCCCGCCATTGGATAAGTCAGCCTTCCAGAAACAGCTCGCCGCCTTGCGCGATCATCGCACCGCGGCACCTGCGAGCATGCGCCAGGCCTTCGCCGCCGATCCACAGCGTTTCCAGACATTCTCCGCCACCGATGGTGACCTTTTGCTCGACTGGTCGAAATGCGCCGTCGATGCCGTCACCATGGACTTGCTAGAGAAGCTCGCCGGCGCCGCCGATCTCGAGGGTCGCCGCGCCGCCATGTTCGCCGGCAAGAAGATCAACATCACCGAGGACCGCGCCGTGCTGCACACGGCGCTGCGCAATCTCAGCGGCAAGGGCGTCACGGTCGACGGCCAGGACGTCAAGGCCGACGTCATTTCCGTGCTCGACGCGATGGGCGCCTTCGCTGATGCCATCCGTTCAGGCAAGGCTCTTGGCGCCACCGGCAAGAAGATCACCGATATCGTCAACATCGGCATTGGCGGCTCCGACCTCGGCCCGGCTATGGCGACGCTGGCGCTGGCGCCATATCATGACGGGCCACGCGCGCATTATGTCTCCAACATAGACGGCGCCCACATCCACGACACGCTAAAGGGCCTGTCGGCCGAAACCACGCTGTTCATCATCGCCTCCAAGACCTTCACCACGGTCGAGACGATGACCAACGCGCAGACGGCGCGCGACTGGGTGCAGAAGGCACTCGGCAAGCAGGCGGTCGGCAAGCATTTCGCCGCTGTTTCGACGGCACTCGACCTGGTGGCCAAGTTCGGCATCGAGCAGAACCGCGTCTTCGGTTTCTGGGACTGGGTCGGCGGCCGTTATTCGGTCTGGGGCGCGATCGGCCTGCCCGTCATGATCGCCGTCGGCCCGCGAAATTTTCGCGCCTTCCTCGACGGCGCGCACGAGATGGACGAGCATTTCCGCACCACCCCGCTCGCCGGGAACCTGCCGGCGCTTCTCGGGCTGGTCGGCTGGTGGCATCGCGTGATCTGCGGCTATCCGGCCCGCGCGGTCATCCCCTATGACCAGCGCCTGTCCCGGCTGCCGGCCTATCTGCAGCAGCTCGACATGGAATCGAACGGCAAGGGCGTCACCCTTGACGGCACGCCCGTGGCGACACCGACCGGGCCGCTGGTCTGGGGCGAGCCGGGCACCAATGGCCAGCACGCCTTCTTCCAGCTCTTGCACCAGGGCACCGACTTCATCCCGGTCGAGTTCCTCGCCGCGGCTGTTGGCCATGAGCCGGAGCTCAAGCACCAGCATGATTTGCTGCTCGCCAATTGCCTGGCGCAGTCCGAAGCGCTGATGAAGGGCCGCACGCTGGACGAGGCGCGCGCGCAGATGCTGGCCAAGGGCATGAAGCCGGCCGACGTCGACAAGATTGCGCCGCATCGTGTCTTCTCCGGCAACCGGCCTTCGGTGACCATCCTCTATCGCAAGCTCGACCCGCGCACTTTCGGGCGGCTGATCGCGCTCTATGAGCACCGCGTCTTCGTCGAGGGCACGCTGTTCAACATCAATTCCTTCGACCAGTGGGGCGTCGAGCTCGGCAAGGAGCTGGCGACCGGCCTGCTGCCTGTCGTGGAAGGCAAGGAAAGCGCCGCAAACCGGGACGCCTCGACCAGGGGCCTTGTGGAACGCATCCACCAATTGCGCGGTTCGGAGTGACTGATTTGGCAGACATCAAGGGTATATTGTTCGACAAGGACGGGACACTTGTCGACTTCAACGCGACCTGGCTCGGCGTCGCCGATTTCATGGCCATGGATGCCGCTGATGGCGACCGCTGGAAGGCCGACAGGCTGCTTGCGGCCGCCGGCTTCGATTTCGCCAGCCGGCGCTTCAAGCCCGATTCGATCTTTGCCTCGGGCACCAACATGGATGTCGTCGAGCTGTGGTTCCCGCGTCTGTCCGACGAAGACCAGATGCTGGCCGTAGCCCGCTTCAACGAGATCACCTCGGTGCAGGGCTCGGCGATGGCGGTGGCGCTGCCGGGCATCGTCGATACCTTGGCGGTGCTGCACAAAAGATCCTACCGGCTTGGCGTCGCCACCAACGATTCCACCAGCGGCGCGGAAAAGACCTTGGTCACGCTGGGCGTCGCCCAGCTGTTCGACGCCGCCTATGGCTATGACGCGGTGGCCAATCCCAAACCCGCGCCCGACACCATCCAGGCCTTTTGCGACCTCACCGGCCTGAAGCCAGCGGAGATCGCCATGGTGGGCGACAACCGCCACGATCTCGAAATGGCGCGCGCCGGCGCCTGCGGCCTGGCGGTGGGCGTGCTCTCCGGCACCGGCACGCGCGAATCGCTGGCCGGCATTGCCGACGTCGTTCTCGATTCCGTCGCCGACCTGCCGGATTTCCTGTCGACGCGGGTCAAGGAGACGGTTTGATCGCTCCCGCCAGCGCGGTCTCGGCCTCGAAACGAAAGACGCCGCTCGGCTTCAGCGTGGCATCTTTCGCGTCACCGAAATCCGGCACCTGATATTCGACGAGCAGTCGCAGCCGGGCCAGCGGCAGGTCATGGCGACGCGGATCGCCGACCAGCACCTCGATGCCGGCTGCCAAACAGCGATCGAGGAACGGGGTAACCCGTAGAGCAACCTCGTGGCCGTAGAACACGTCGCCTGCAAGCACGAGGTCGACGGCCGGCGGCGGCCCCGTGGTGATATCCTGGTGGACGATCGTGATCTCGACGCCGTTGGCCGCCGCGTTGAGGCCGATAGCGGCAACGCCGTTGCGGTCGATCTCGGCGGCGATCACCTCGCTTGCGCCGGCCTTGGCGGCGGCAATGCCGACAATGCCCGAACCCGCCCCCAGGTCCAGCACGCGACGGCCCGCCACGGTCATCGGATTGTCGAGGATGTGGCGCGCCAGCACCGCGCCGCCGGCCCACGCATAGGCCCAGTAGGGCGGCTGCGGTTCTGGCGCATCGTCGTCCGCATCAATATCGTCTTCAGGATCGACGAGGCGTCTCAATCCGCTGCCCGGATGGGCGGTGTAGAACCGGATTTCGGGAAGCGCCGGTACAGGAACAAGGCGCATGTTCGCCTTGATGAATTCCGCCGGGTCGAGGCGCGGGCGGTTTGGCAAGTCCTTGCTTGGTCCCTCGTCGCCGAAGGGGTGGCCCCTCGCTAAAGCGCGCTGCGCTTCAGCTCTTTGTTTTGGTGCATGTCGTTCTCCCAAAACCCAGGTCACTTTTGGGCGATGTGCATCAGGCGCGCAATGCCCGCCGCAGGATCTTGCCGACCGGCGTCTTCGGCAATTCGGTCCTGAACTCGATATATTTGGGCCGCTTGTAGCCGGTCAGGTTCTCGCGGCAAAAAGCGGTGATGGCTTCCACGGTCAGGGCCGGATCCTTCTTGACGATGAACAGCTTCGGCACTTCGCCCGAATGCTCGTCCGGCACGCCGATCGCCGCGACTTCGAGCACGCCTGGATGCATGGCCACGACCTCCTCGAGTTCGTTCGGATAGACGTTGAAGCCCGAGACCAGGATCATATCCTTCTTGCGGTCGACGATCTTGGTGTAGCCGCGCTCGTCCATGAAGCCCATGTCGCCGGACTTGAAGTAGCCGTCCTTGGTCATCACCTTGGCGGTCTCGTCAGGCCGGTTCCAGTAGCCCGCCATCACCTGCGGTCCCCTGATGCAGATTTCGCCGACCTCGCCGAGCGGCAAATTGTTGCCGTCATCGTCGCGGATGGCGATTTCCGTCGAGGGCAGCGGCAGGCCGATCGTGCCGGTGAAGTCACCGGAACTGAACTTGTTGGCCGTCGCCACCGGTGACGTTTCCGAGAGGCCGTAGCCCTCAGTGACAGGGCAACCGGTCAAAGCCTTCCAGCGCTCGGCGACGCCCTTCTGCACCGCCATGCCGCCGCCAAGCGTCAGCACCAGCGGCTTGAAGTCGAGTTTGCGGAAGTCCTCATTGTTGAGCAGCGCGTTGAACAGCGTGTTGAGGCCGGGAAAGATGTGGACCGGATACTTCTGGAGTTCCTTGACGAAGCCCGGAATATCGCGCGGATTAGGAATGAGCACGTTGCGAGCGCCTTGCTGCATGCCCATCAGCGCGTTCACCGTCAGCGCGAAGATATGATAGAGCGGCAGCGCGCAGATGAAGTTCGGGTGTGCGGGCTTCGGCTTGATCGTATAGGCGTCTTCCATCCACTGCGCGTTCTGCACGACATTTGAGAGCACATTGCTGTGCAGCAGCGTGGCGCCTTTCGACACGCCCGTGGTGCCGCCCGTATATTGCAGGAAGGCGACATCGTCGGCCGCAACCTTGGCCGGCTTGAAGCCAAGGCCGGAGCCGGCCTTCATCGCCGCGTTGAACTTGACATGCCCGGGCAGCGACCATGCCGGCACCATTTTCTTCACGCGGCGCACGACGAAGTTGACGATCGTGCCCTTGAGGCCGCCAAGCATGTCGCCCATGGCCGCCACCACGACATGCTTGACCGCGGTCCTGGAGACTACCGCCTGCAAGGTGTTGGCGAAGTTTTCCAGGATGACGATGGCTTGCGCGCCGGAATCCTTGAGCTGGTGCTCCAGCTCGCGCGGCGTGTAAAGCGGATTGATGTTTACCACGACATAGCCGGCGCGCAGGATGCCCATCATCGCCACCGGATATTGCAGAACGTTAGGCATCATGATGGCGACGCGCGCACCCTTTTGCAGCCCCTTCGATTGCAGATAGGCACCGAAGGCCGCCGACAACTGCTCGACATCGGCATAGCTGATGGATTTGTCCATGCAGGTGAAGGCCGGCTGGGCGGAAAACTGCTTGCAGGCGGCGACCAGGAAATCGCCGATCGAACTGTAGGGCAACGCACCGATCTCGGCCGGAACATTTTTCGGATAGCTCTTGAGCCAAGGCTTTTCGGGCAGGCCTGCGGCAAGTTCCGTGAGCGCCTTCGGCAACCGCTTGGTGTCAGCTGCCGCCGGTTTCGATGTCGACGCTGCCTTCGCTGGCGATGCGGCCTTCGCTGCCCCGGTCTTTGTGGGAGAAGCCTTTGCAGGGGTCTTCGCCGGAGAAGTCTTCGTCGCTGAGGTCTTTGCCGGGGCGGCTTTTGCCGCCGGCTTCGCAACGGCCTTGGCGGTGGCTGCCTGTGCCGCCTTGGCAGGTCTTGCGCCTGTGCTGGCGGTCGAGGCCTTGGCACCAGCTTTACCTTGATCGTCGGCGGCGGCTGGTTTCGAGACTGCCTTTGCCGACGCTTTCACCGGCGCCTTTGATGCTTTTGCCACCCGTTCCTCCTCGACTATTCCTGTTCGCCCGTTTCGGTCGCCTATGCCGCGCCCGCCTCCGAATTGACAGAGGCGTCCTCCGTGCCGCCAGCATATCCATCTATGTATTGCCTCTATCGGCGGCGGTGCAAGTCTTGCCCTTGCGGCAGGGCGCCGAAAGATTTGCCGTCGAAAATCCTTCCCGCCGGCGACACTTGGAACCGGCATCTTTCCGCATCGATGATCGGATGAGGGCGGACGCGGCGGCGATGTCGCCATATGCCAGATCAATAAAAAAATGCGGTCGTTAATAATCTCGTGAGTGGAAAAAACTGCTAATTTTTTCTGCCATTTAGCAAAATGGCAGATTTTTTTCCTGCTTCCCGAGGGGTAAGCAAACGGGGTGTTCCAAAGCCGGAAAAACGGTGCTTATATGCGCGCTTCGCGAGCCTGATAGAGGGGCTTGGAAGAACATCAGGGAGTGCTCAATGAAAAAGAAACTCGCTTTTGCGGCCGCTTTGCTGGCCGCAAGCGTACTGAGCGGCATGGCCAATGCAAAGACGCTCGTCTATTGCTCGGAAGCGTCGCCTGCCAATTTTGATCCGGGTACCACGACCGGCGGCAACGACTTCGATGCCTCGTCGCGTACCGTCTATTCGCGTCTGGTCGAATTCAAGCATGGCGGCACCGAAGTCGAGCCCGGCCTTGCCGACAAGTGGGAGATTTCCGACGACGGCTTGGTCTACACTTTCCACCTGCATCCGGGCGTCAAGTTCCAGACCACCGACTATTTCAAGCCGACGCGTGACCTCAACGCCGACGACGTCGTTTTCTCCTTTGATCGCCAGTTCAACAAGGCGAACCCCTGGAACGGCGACAAGTATCTGCCGAACCTGACCTGGGACTACTACACGGGCATGGACATGCCGAAATACGTCGCCAAGTGGGAAAAGGTCGATGACCTTACCGTCAAGCTGACGCTGACCGAGCCGAACGCGCCGATGCTGGCCAACCTTGGCATGGACTTCGCCTCGATCGTGTCGAAGGAATATGCCGACCAGCTGGAGAAGTCCGGCAAGATGGCCGATTTCTCGACCAAGCCGATCGGCACTGGTCCGTTCCAGTTCGTCGACTACCAGCTGGATTCGGTCATCCGCTACGCGGCTCACCCGGATTATTTCAAGGGCAAGGAAAAGATCGACGATCTCGTCTTCGCCATCACGCCTGACGCCACCGCCCGCACCCAGAAGGTGCTCGCCGGGGAATGCGACATCGCGCCCTATCCGAACCCGGCCGACATCGCCACCATCAAGGCCAACAAGGACGTGACCCTGATGGATCAGGCCGGCCTGAACATCGGCTATATGAGCTACAACACCACCATCCCGCCGCTCGACAAGCCTGAGGTGCGCCATGCGCTCAACCAGGCGATCGATCGGGAATCGCTGATCAAGTCGCTGTTCCAGGATGCAGGCGCCACGCCTGCCGAAAACCTGATCCCGCCGACCATGTGGTCGTGGAACAAGGATGTGAAGACCGACGCCTACAATCCGGAAGCGGCCAAGAAGGTGCTGGCCGACGCCGGCCTGAAGGAAATCCAGCTCTGGGCATCCGACCGCGTTCGCCCGTACAACCCGAACTTCCAGCGCGCCGCCGAACTGATCCAGGCCGACTGGGCCAAGGTCGGTGTCAAGGCGGAGATCGTCAACTACGAGTGGACCAAGTATCGCTCGGAAGGCAAGAAGAAGGACCGTCCCGGTGCGTTCCAGATCGGCTGGACCGGCGACAATGGCGATCCGGACAACTTCTTCGCCACCCTGTTCGCCTGCTCCGCCATCGGCGTCTCGAACTACTCCAGCTGGTGCGACAAGGACTTCGAGGATCTGATCCAGAAAGCCAAGAAGACCAGCGACCAGGCCGAGCGCACCAAGCTCTACGAACAGGCGCAGGTGATCTTCGCCAAGGAAGCGCCCGCCTTCCTGCTGGTCCACAGCCAAGTCTACGCGGTCGTGCGCAACAATGTCAGCGGTTTCAAGATGGATCCGCTCGGCATTCACCGCTTCGACGGCGTTGACAAGGCCGAATAAGACTATAGAGCGGGGCGGCGCAATGAAGCGCCGCCCCCCTACATCATGCTAAAATATATCCTCCACCGAATTGCACTTTTGATCCCGACGCTTGTCGGCATCACGATCTGCGCCTTTGCGTTCGTCAGGCTGCTGCCCGGCGATCCTATTCTTGCCATGGCCGGTGAACACGGTGTGGCGCCGGCGCGTTATGAAGAGCTGAAGGAGCAGTTCGGCTACAATCTGCCGATCTGGCAGCAATACACACGCTATGTCGGTGAGGTCGTGACCGGCGATTTCGGCGTCTCGATTTCGTCCAAGCGCCCGGTGCTCGAAGAGTTCAAGACGCTCTTCCCTGCGACGCTGGAACTGTCGTTCTTTGCCATGATCTTCGCCATGGTACTGGGCATTCCGGCCGGCATCTTCGCGGCGGTCAAGCGCGGCTCCTGGTTCGATCAGTCGCTGATGGGCACCGCGCTCGTCGGCTATTCCATGCCGATCTTCTGGTGGGGCCTGCTGCTGATCATCTTCTTCTCCGGTTACCTCGGCTGGACGCCGGTCAATGGCCGCATCGACCTGCAGTACTTCTTCAAGCCGATCACCGGTTTCATGACCATCGACACCTTGCTCTACGGCAAATGGGATGCATTCCGCTCGGTATTGCGCCATCTGGTGCTGCCGACAATTGTGCTCGGTACCATTCCGCTGGCTGTGATAGCGCGCCAGACGCGCTCCGCCATGCTTGAAGTGCTGGGCGAGGATTATGTACGGACTGCCCGAGCCAAAGGCCTCTCGTCGGCCCGAGTCATCGGTGTGCATGCTCTGCGCAACGCACTCATCCCGGTGGTCACCACCATCGGCCTGCAGGTTAGCACGCTGCTCGCCGGCGCCATCCTTACCGAAACGATCTTCTCGTGGCCGGGCATCGGCAGGTGGATGGTCGAATCCATATCCAAGCGCGATTATGTTGTCGTGCAGTCTGGCCTGCTGTTGATCGCGCTTATCGTCATGGCCGTGAATCTGATCGTCGACGTGCTCTATGCCGTTATCAACCCACGCATAAGGGCGGCGTGATGAGCCAGTCGACCGAAATCGCGCCGATGGCCGCCGGCAACCCGGATCGCCTCACCGGTCTCAGGACCTTCTGGTATTATTTCTCGGTGAACCGGGGCGCCGTTATAGGCCTGTTCGTCTTCGTCCTTTTGGTGCTGGCGGCGCTCTTTGCGCCGCTGCTGGCCCCCTACGCGCCAGACATCCAGGACAAGACCGCGTTCTTGCGGCCGCCTGCATGGCAGGCAGGCGGCAGCTCGCAATATCTGCTCGGCACCGATCCGGTCGGGCGCGACATCCTTTCGCGCCTGCTCTATGGCGCGCGCTTCTCGCTGCTGATCGGCGCGGTCGTGGTCTCGCTGGCGCTCATCGGCGGCATCACGCTCGGCCTGCTGGCCGGCTATTTCCGCGGCTGGGTCGACGTGGCGATCATGCGCGTCATGGACCTCATCCTGGCCTTCCCGTCGCTGTTGCTGGCGCTGGTGATGGTCACCATCCTCGGTCCCGGCCTGTTCAATGCGATGCTGGCCATCGCGCTCGTGCTGCAGCCGCATTTCGCTCGCCTTGTGCGCGCCGCGGTGATGGCGGAGAAGAGCCGCGAATATGTCGTGGCGGCGAAGGTCGCCGGCGCCGGGCATCTCAGGCTGATGCTTCGCACTATCCTGCCCAATTGCCTGGGACCGCTGATCGTCCAGGGCACCTTGTCTTTCTCCAACGCCATCCTCGAAGCGGCCGCCCTCGGCTTCCTCGGCCTCGGTGCCCAGCCGCCGACGCCCGAATGGGGCACGATGCTCGCCTCGGCGCGTGAATTCATCCTGCGCGCCTGGTGGGTGGTGACCTTCCCAGGCCTGGCGATCCTGATCACCGTGCTTGCCATCAATCTGATCGGCGACGGTCTGCGCGATGCGCTCGATCCGAAATTGAGGAGGTCGTGATGGCGCTGCTGGACATCCAGAACCTCGTCGTCGAATTCCAGACCGCATCAGGTATGTTCCGGGCGGTCGATGGCGTTTCCTTGCATGTCGACGAGCGCGAAGTGCTGGCGATCGTCGGCGAGTCCGGTTCCGGCAAGTCGGTCTCGATGCTGGCGGTGATGGGCCTTTTGCCATGGACCGCCAAGGTCACCGCCGACCGCATGAGCTTCAATGGCCGCGATCTGCTGAAGCTGAGCCCTGCCGAGCGGCGCAAGATCGTCGGCAAGGACATGTCTATGATCTTCCAGGAGCCGATGGCCAGCCTCAATCCCTGCTTCACCGTCGGCTTCCAGATCGAGGAGGTGCTGCGTTTCCATATGGGCATGGACGGTGCGCAGCGCCGGGAGCGCGCCATCGAACTCCTCACGCAGGTCGGCATTGCCGAGCCGGCGGAACGGCTGAACTCGTTCCCGCACCAAATGTCGGGCGGCCAATGCCAGCGCGTCATGATCGCCATTGCCATTGCCTGCAATCCAAAGCTTTTGATCGCTGACGAGCCGACCACCGCGCTCGACGTCACCATCCAGAAGCAGATCCTCGATCTCCTGGTCTCGCTGCAGGCCAAATACGGCATGGGCCTGATCATGATCACCCACAATATGGGCGTGGTGGCCGAGACCGCCGATCGCGTCATCGTCCAGTACAAGGGCCGCAAGATGGAAGAGGCCGACGTGCTGTCGCTGTTTGAATCGCCGATGAGCAATTACACCCGCGCGCTTTTGTCGGCGCTGCCGGAGAATGCCGTGGGCGACCGGCTGCCGACCGTCTCCGACATGCTGTTCGAGCCGGCGCCCTCGGGAGCCGCCGCATGAGCATCAAGGTCGTCGAAGGCAAGAATATCGTGCGCGACTACCATGTCGGCGGCGGGCTGTTTCGCGCGCAGCGCACCGTGCATGCGGTCAAGGGCGTTTCCTTCAGTGTCGACAAGGGCAAGACGCTGGCCATCGTCGGTGAAAGCGGCTGCGGCAAGTCGACGCTTGCCCGCATCATCACGCTGATCGATCCCGCGACTTCGGGCGAACTGTTCATCGACGGCAACAAGGTCGACATCGCCAGGGGCGGATTGACCAAGGAGATGCGCCGCAAGGTGCAGATCGTCTTCCAGAACCCGTACGGCTCGCTCAACCCACGCCAGAAGATCGGCGACGTGCTGGGAGAACCGCTGCTCATCAACACCAACAAGCCGGCCGAGGAACGGCGCGACCTCGCCATGAAGATGCTGAAGAAGGTCGGTCTCGGGCCTGAGCACTACAATCGCTATCCGCATATGTTTTCCGGCGGCCAGCGCCAGCGTATCGCCATTGCCCGTGCGCTGATGTTGAACCCCAGCCTGCTGGTGCTGGACGAGCCGGTCTCCGCGCTTGATCTGTCTGTGCAGGCGCAGGTGCTCAACCTGCTCGCCGACCTGCAGGACGAGTTCCAGCTGACCTATGTCTTCATCAGCCACGATCTCTCCGTGGTGCGCTACATCGCCGACGACGTGATGGTGATGTATTTTGGCGAAGCGGTCGAATATGGCTCGCGCGAAGAGGTCTTTTCCGACCCCAAGCACAGCTACACCAAGACGCTGTTCGCCGCGACGCCGCGCGCCGACGTCGCCTCGATCAAGGCGAGATTGGCGAAGAAGAAGGCGGCGGCCTGAGACTGTTGGCCGCAGCCATCAGGCCACCTTCATCGATCAGGACAGCCTGGCGATAATCGCACGCAACGCCTCGCCGAATTTGTGCACTTCCTCGACCGTGTTGTAGTGCACCAGCGAGGCGCGGATGGCGCCGCTGTCCATCGACAAATTGAGGCGCTTCATCAGCCGCGGCGCATACATGTGGCCGTCGCGGATGCCGATCTGCATCTCGGCCATTTCCTCGACGATCCGCTGCGGTGACAGTCTGTCGATGTTGAAGCAGAAGGTCGGCACGCGCTCGTTGATGCGGGCTTCGTCAGCAACACCGTAGATGGTCGCGCCGCAACCTTTCAGCACGGCAAGCATCTCGCGCGCCAGAAGCAGCTCATAGTCGCGGATGGCGCCCATGCCGGCGACGATGTTTTCGCGCCGCGAGCGGTTGTTGGATGGAGCCAGATTGCGGCCGATCAGTTCCAGATACTGCACGGCGGCATCCATGCCCGAGACATTCTCGTAGATGAAGGTGCCCGCCTCGACCTTGTAGGGCGGTTCGTCGGGGATGAAATCCTCGCGGAAGGTCGGCAGCCGCTTGAGCGTTTCGAAGCGGCCCCAGAGAAAACCCATATGCGGCGAGAAATTCTTGTAGCCGGAGCAGACGAGATAGTCGCAATCCCAGGCCTGCACGTCGATCAGCCCGTGCGGACCGTAATGCACGCAGTCGAGGAACACTTCCGCGCCGGCTGCATGCGCGATCTCGGCCACCGAGGCGACATCGACGATCGAGCCGATCGAATGCGCCGTCACCGTGCAGGCGACGAGGCGGGTGCGCTCGGAAACCAGTGGGCGCAGATCATCGACATGCAGATTGCCGTCCTCGCGCATGCGCCACCATTTGAACTTGGCGCCGACGGGTTCCAGCGCCAGCCAGGTGGCGATGTTGGCGTCATGGTCCATGTCGGTGATGATGATCTCGTCTCGCCCCCCATCCATGTCTTTGGCGAGCATCTGGCCGATGCCGAGGCTGACGAGCCGGATGAACGAGGTGGCGTTCATGCCGAAGCAGATTTCCGCCGGGCTATAGGCATTGATCAGCAGCGCCACGCTTGTCCGGGCGTCGGCGACGGACTGATCGACGGTGACGCTGCGGCCATAGCGGCCGCCACGCTGCACATTGTGCGAAACCAGATGGTTGGTCACCGCGTCGAGCACGCTTTGCGGGATCTGCGCGCCGGCGGCATTGTCCATGAAGATGAAATCGCCGGCCCGCTGCAGGGCGGGAAACATGGCGCGGATAGTGTCGACGGGGAACGCTGAGGCGTTCGCATTGTCGGTCTGGTGCTTGTTCACGGGTTACGCTCCTGCGAAGAATTTGGCGGGTGGAGATCGGTTGGCGAGGTCAGCGCGCCTTCTCGGTCTTGAAGCGGTCTTCAAGCAGGCTGACGAGGCGCACCATCGGCCAAAGGAAAATGAGATAGACCAGTGCGGCGCCGATCAGCGGCGAGGGGTTGGCGTAGAGCGACTGGGCGTTGGTCGCTTCCTTCAGGAGTTCCGGCAACGCCACGGTCGAGGCGAGCGAGGTGTCCTTGAACATCGAGACGCAATTGCTGGTCATCGGCGGGATGACCACGCGGATCGCCTGCGGCAGCACGACCTTGCGCAAGGTCAAGAGGAACGGCAGGCCAAGCGCCTGCGACGCCTCAAACTGGCCTTTCGGAATGCTTTCGATACCGGAGCGGAACACTTCGGCCGAATAGGCCGACATGATGAAGGCGAAGGCCGTCACGGCGGACGCCCAGGACGACAGGCGGATGCCGAGGAAGGGCAGCGCGTAATAGATCAGGATCAGCACCACCAGCACCGGCAGCGCGCGAAAAATGTCGGTGTAGCCGACCGCCAGCCAGCGCACCGGCTTCGGCGCATAGAGCCGCAGCAGGCTGATCACCAGGCCGATGGGGATGCCGATGCCGATGCTCAAAATGCCAAGCAGCAGCGTGTTCAGGAAGCCGCGCAGCAGCGCCGGCAGGCTGGACATGATGACATCGGGATTGAAGAAGGTGTCGATCAGCGACATGGGAGCGTTCCCGAACCCCAAAGCCAGGGGTGCTCAGAGTTAAGACCAATCGACCTCGCCATGGCGAGACGGTCCGCGCGGCAGCGGCGCCGGAGCAGGAAATGAATCGTGCCGGCCTGGAAAGCCGGCACGATTTCAGTGCATCTCCGCTCAGGCCTTCGGCAGCGGCATTTCCTTGACGGTCGAGGAATCGGCCGGCGCGTCGCTGCCGAACCATTTCTTGTGGATCGCGGCCAGCGTGCCGTCCTTCTTCATCGCGGTCAGCGCGTCGTTGAGCTTGCCGAGCAGCGGATGGTCCTTGGTCATCATCAGGCCGTACTGTTCGCCGGTCTTGATGCGCTGCTTGACCTTCAGATCCTTCATCTTGGTGAAGGAGTATTCCATGCCCGGAATGTCGCTGACGGCGGCGTCGACGCGGCCGGCGCTGAGGTCGAGCAGCAGGTTCTGCTGTGTGTCATAGCCCTTCACATCGCTGAAGCCGTCGGCTTCCTGATGCGCCTTGACCCAGGTCTCGCCGGTCGAGCCGGACAGCACGCCGACGATCTTGCCCTTGAGGTCGGCTTCGGTGTTAACAGCGCTGTCGGTCTTGGTGGCAATGCCCATGTCGGAATCATAATAGGGCTGGGTGAAAGACTGCGACTTCAGCCGCTCGGCCGTGATGGTGATCGACGAGATGGCGACGTCGATGCGCTTCGACGTGGTGGCCGCGAACAGCGCCTGGAAGCCGAGATCGGCGATATCGGTGGTCATGCCGATGCGCTTGGCCGCTTCGTTGACGATGTCGACTTCAAAACCCTCGAAAGTGCCGCTCTCGTTCTTGTACTCGAAGGGCGGATTGGTCGGGTAGGCGCCGACATTGAGCACATCGGCGGCATAAGCCGTGGCGGGGCCGGCGGCAATGCCGATGGCAGCGGCGAGCAGGATGAGATTGCGACGTGTCAGGTTCATGGTGTTCCCTCTGGGGTATCCCCTCTGGTTGTTGATCGGGCGGGGCTCGCCCCGCACGGTTTCTTGCCGTCCCGCCTCCCAGCGGGGCGTCAATTCATGGCAGCGACCTGCGCGCGCGGTTGGCGATGGTCTCTGTTTGCGGATCACGGATCTGGCGGCGCCCGCCGTCGGAAGCACAGCGTGCGCTGGATGATGACTGGGGCAGCATGAACGACAAGGACTGAACCCCCCGAAGCACCACGATGGATTGGCCGGTAACCCCTGTGGCACGGCCGCCGTCATCGATCTTGAATGCTTATCCAAAGTGGGGCGCATTTCAAGGCGAAAGTTTTAAGCTTAAAAAGCTTGGCTTGCGTGTTGCTCCAGCGATACGCCTTTTGTCTGGCCGCGCCTGTCTATGCCAATTCGTCGCGCGCCGCGGCAGCGTTGGCCGCGGCGCCGGCGCCCAGAAACATCGTGTCGCTGGCCAGCACGAAGAAACTCGCGCCGATGCCTGCCCACCGGCCGATGGTCTGTGGGCTGGCGCAAAATATGCCTGATGTCTTTCCATGGGCGATCGTGGCAGCAATGATCGTCCGGATCGCTACATTGAGCTTGTCGGCGCCTTGCGGTCCGATCGCGTCGATCGACACCGAAAGGTCGCCGGGGCCGACGAAGATCACGTCGACGCCGTCGACGGCCGCGATCGCATCGATGTTGGCCAACCCCTCCGCGGTCTCGACCTGGACCGCGACGACGGTCCTGTCGTTGGCGCCGGCAAGATATTCGGGAATGCGATAGCCATAGCCGGCGGCCCGGCCAGGCCCGACGCCACGCTCGCCCAGCGGCGGATAGCGCGAGGCCTTCACGGCTGCTTCGGCCTGGGCAGCGGTCGAGACGCGCGGCACCAGAACGCCTTGCGCGCCGCTGTCCAGCGCCGCCTGGATGGCTTCCGGTGCATGGCCGGGAACGCGCACCATCACCGGCACGCGATGCACGTCGGCCGCGCGGACCATGGTCTCGATCATGTCGCGCGAGATCTGCGCATGCTCCCAGTCGATGCAAAGGAAGTCGAGACCGGACAGTGCCATCACCTCGACAGCGACCGGATGGGGAATGGCGGCAAACGAACCGACGAGGTTTGCCTTGCCGATGCATTTCTGGCGGAATTCGCTCATGCCGATCCCCTTTGTCGTCTGGCCCAAACTCATATCCGCAAACGGCGGCGAGGCGAAGCTATTTCAGGCTTGAAATATTTTGCCGCCACCGTAGCGTGTGATCTCCCGCCGCGAGTTCGAGACATGATGAAAACGCATCCGTTGCACGGCCCGAACAAACTGAAGCTTGGCGTCTTTTCGACCAATGCCGATGGCGGCCTTGCCATATCAGATGTTCCGGAACGCTGGGCGGCGAACTGGCAGGACAATCTGACGGCGGCGCAGATCGCCGACCGTGCCGGCTTGGAGTTCATGCTGCCGATCGCCCGGTGGCGTGGTTTCGGCGGCCGCAACAAGGTGCGCGAGTGGTCGTTCGAGACCTTCACCTGGGCGGCGGCCCTCAGCATGGCCACCGAACAGATCGGCCTGTTCATGACCGTGCATGTGCCGCTCGTGCATCCGCTCTATGCCGCCAAGGCGCTGGCGACGGTCGACCATATCAGCCAGGGCCGCGCCGGCCTCAACATCGTCTGCGGCTGGAACCCGAAGGAATTCGGCATGTTCGGTACGCCACTGGTCGAGAAGGGCTACGACCAGGCGGCCGAATGGATCGAAATCCTCGAGAAGCTCTATGCGTCGTCCGAGCCGCTCGACTATGAAGGCACTTACTATCACCTGAAGGAAGCGGTGAGCCGGCCGGCCAGCCTGCAAGTTCCGCGACCGGTGACGATGAACGCCGCGTTCGGCGGGCCGGGCCGCGATTTCGCCGCCGCCCGGTGCGACTACCTGTTCACGACCTTTTCCGAGATGAGCGATGCCGGCAAGCATGTCGCCGACATTCGCGAACGCGCCGACAAGGTGGGCCGCGATGTCGGCGTCTACACGGTGGCGCATGTCGTCTGCCGCCCGACGATGGAAGAGGCGCAGGCCTATTACACGCGCTATGCCGTTGATATGGCCGACCACGACGCGGTCGATGCCCACATGGCCGGCAAGAAGGAATTCTCGCAATCGCACGACCCGCATGCCTATGACCGCTACCGGCAGCGTTTCGCCGGCGGCGCCGGCACCTATCCGCTGATTGGCACGCCCGAAACGATCGCCGCCGACATGGCCGCCATTGCCGGGCAGGGTTACCAGGGCATCGCGCTGTCATTCGTCAATTACACGCAGGAACTGCCCTATTTCTGCGACCACGTGTTGCCGATTTTGAGGAAGGCAGGCCTGCGGGTAACTTAGTCCAGACGAACGAGTTCGTCCGGTATCACAGCGGTGGCCTGGATCTCCACCTTGGCGCGATCCTCGACCAGCGCCATCACCTGCATGGCGGCCATCGCCGGGAAATGCCGGCCGATGACCTCGCGATAGGCTTCGCCGAGCCCCCTGAGATTGGCGAGATACTCGGCCTTGTCGGTGAAATACCAGGTCATCGAGGTGATGTGCTGTGGTTCAGCGCCGGCCTCGGCCAGCACAGCGACGATGTTTTGCAGCGTCTGCCGCACCTGGCCGACGAAGTCGTCGGTTTCGAACTGGCACTGCCCGTTCCAGCCGACCTGTCCGCCGACGAAGATGAGCCGTCCACGCGCCGCGACGCCGTTGGCGTAGCCGACCGGTTTGGCCCAGCCTTCCGGCTGCAGAATCTCATGCATTTGAAGCCTCCCGGTATTCCTGAAAACCAAGTCTCGAAATCGAATGCCCGTCAATTTCATGCCGTCAGGCCGCGCCCATCACTTGCCGCGCGATGACCACTTTCTGCACGTCGGAGGCACCCTCATAGATGCGAAGCGCGCGGATCTCGCGATACAGGCTTTCGACGATGTGGCCTTTGCGCACACCATCGCCGCCATGCAACTGTACCGCTCTGTCGATTACCTCTTGCGCCTTGTCGGTGGCGAACAGTTTTGCCATCGCCGCCTCGCGAGTTACCCGCGCGGCGCCCATGTCCTTGGTCCAGGCGGCGCGATAGACGAGAAGTGCCGCCGCGTCGACGTCGAGCGCCATGTCGGCGATGTGGCCTTGCACCATCTGCAATTCGGCCATCGGGGCGCCGAACAGGTTGCGTTCGGCCACTCTGCTGATGCTTTCGTCCAGCGCCCGGCGGGCAAAGCCGAGCGCCGCAGCGCCGACGGTCGAGCGGAACACGTCGAGCACAGACATGGCGATGCGGAAGCCATCGCCGGACTTGCCGATCAGCGCCGATGCCGGCAGGCGGACTTTGTCGAAGGACAGCCGCGCCAGCGGATGTGGCGCGATCACTTCGAGGCGCTCAGCGATGCCAAGGCCCTTGGCGTTGCCCGGTACGATAAAGGCCGAAAGCCCCTTGGCACCCGGCGCCTCGCCGGTGCGGGCAAAGACGATGTAGAGATCGGCGATGCCGCCATTGGAGATCCAGGTCTTTTCGCCTGACAGAACATAGCTGTCGCCGTCGCGGGTCGCCGTCATCTCGGTGTTGGCGACATCCGATCCCGAGCGCGGCTCCGACAGGGCGAAGGCCGAGATTACCTTGCCGGCCCGCGTCTTCGCCAGCCATTGCTGTTGGTCCGCCGTGCCGAACAGGCTGAGCGCGCCGGTGCCCAGCCCTTGCATGGCAAAGGCGAAATCGGCGAGCCCGTCATGGCGCGCGAGCGTCTCGCGCGTGATGCATAGTGTCCGCACGTCGAGCGGGCCGGAATTGTCGGTGTCGACAGCTGTCGGCTTCAGCCAGCCGTCACGGCCAAGCTTCGCCACCAACGCGCGACAGGCGGCATCGACGTCGTGATGATCGACGGGAAGGTTTTTCGCGCACCATGCTTCCAGGCTTTCGGCAAGTTCGCGATGGCGGTTCTCGAAGAACGGCCAGTTGAGAAAGGATCGGTCAGGCATGGAGGTAACCTTCCGCGTGTCGTTGCGAGGCACCCCTCTCTGTCCTGCCGGACATCTCCCCCGCAAGGGGGGAGATTGGCAGCTTTGCCGACGGCTTCGACCTGGCGACGTTGGAGATTGGCGAAAACAGGACGTACAGCTGATCTCCCCCCTTGCGGGGGAGATGGCCGGCAGGCCAGAGGGGGGGGCCTGGGCGAAAACCGATCATCCTCAATTCCCCTCGAACACTGGCTTTTGCTTGGCCACGAACGCCTTGTAGGCGCGCTCGAAATCGCGCGTCTGCATGCAGATCGCTTGTGCCTGCGCTTCGGCCTCGATCGCCTGGTCGAGACCCATCGACCATTCCTGGTTGAGCTGCGTCTTGGTGATGCCGTGGGCGAAGGTCGGGCCTGAGACGATGTGCGCTGCCATGTCGAGTGCATCCGCCTCGAGGGAGGCCGCATCGACCAGCCTGTTATAAAACCCCCAGCGCTCACCCTCGGCGGCCGTCATGGTGCGGCCCGTATAGAGCAGTTCCGCGGCACGGCCCTGGCCGATGATGCGCGGCAGGATCGCGCAGGCGCCCATGTCGCAGCCGGCTAGGCCGACGCGAGTGAACAGGAACGCGGTCTTGGCCTCCGGCGTGGCGATGCGGATGTCGGAGCTCATGGCGATGATGGCGCCGGCGCCGACCGCCACGCCGTCGACGGCGGAGATGATCGGCTTGCCGCAATTCAGCATCGCCTTGACGAAATCGCCGGTCATGCGGGTGAAGGCGAGGAGCTGCTTCATATCCATCTTGACCAGCGGACCGATAATGTCGTGGACATCGCCGCCGGAGCAGAAATTGCCGCCATTGGAGAGGAACACCACGGCGTCGACATCGTCGGCATAAACGAGGTCGCGGAACGCATCGCGCAACTCGGCATAGCTGTCGAAGGTCAGCGGGTTCTTGCGCTCCGGCCGGTCGAGCCGGACCTTGGCGATCCTGCCCTCGACCTCCCAGAGGAAATGCTTCGGCTTCAGCCCGGCCATCCCGGTCATTCGCGTCCCTCCCAGTTGCTGCGGAACGAGGTCAGCATGCCGGTCAGCCGGCGGGCGTCCTCCTCGCTGACCTTGCCCAGCAATTCGCCGATCCAGCCCTCATGGGCGGCAGCGATCGTGGCAAAGGATTTGGTGCCTTCCTCGGTCAGCCGCACCATGGAGGTGCGGCGGTCGCCATTGCGGCGGGCGCGAGCGACCAGCCCTTCCGAAACAAGCCGGTCGACAATGCCGGTGACATTGCCGTTGGAGACCAGCAGGAAGCGCGACAGGTCGCTCATCAGCATGCCTTCCGGCACGCGGTACAGCGCCGCCATCACGTCGAAGCGCGGCAGCGTCGTGTCGAATTCCTTCTTCAGGCGCTCGCGCAACTCGGCCTCGATCGTGCGCGAGGCGCGCAGCAGCCTGATCCACAGACGCAGACGGTCCTTGCCGGGTCCCGACGGTGCGGGCAGGGGGCCGGCTACCATGTTTCGCCTCCTGAGATGGAAATTGCCTGTCCGGTGATCGATGACGCCGCATCGCCACACAGCCACAGCACGGCGGCGGCGACTTCCTGCGGCTGGATGAAGCGGCCTTGCGGATTGGTCGAGACAAGGCTCGCCCGCGCCTCGCCGGCAGAGCGGCCGGTCTTTTCGATGATGCGCTGGATGGACTCTTCCAGCATGTCGGTCTCGACGAAACCCGGGCAAACCGCGTTGACGGTGACGCCGGATTTCGCGGTTTCCGCCGCCAGTGCGCGCATCAGCCCAACGACGCCATGCTTGGCCGCCACGTAAGGTGCCACGTAAGCGTAGCCCTTCAACCCTGCCGTTGAGGCAATGAAGATGATCCGTCCTGTCTTGCGCGCAGCCATCCCGGCCAGCGCAGGTTTCACCGTCAGGAAGGCGCCAGTCAAATTGACGTCGAGCGTCTTCTGCCAATCGGCCAGCGTGGTCTTGTTCGCTGGTGTGCTGCCGGCCATGCCGGCATTGGCAATGACGATGTCGAACGGCCCGCGCGCGGCTTCCGCCGCGTGGTAGAGCGAGGCCATCGACGCCTCATTGGTGACATCGGCGGCAATACCGAAGATACGGCCGCTTTCGACGGCCACCTTGGCAAGCTCCGCTTCGCGGCGGCCACAGATGGTCACATTGATGCCCGCTTCCGCCAGCGCCAGCGCTATGGCCCGGCCGACACCGGAGCCACCACCAGTGACCAGCGCATGCTTGGCGGAGATCGCTGGTGCCGCCGTCATACTTTGAGCCCCGCGGCCGCATCGCGCTCGGCCAGCCGGTAGATCTGGTCGCGGCCGGGCAGGTAGGGATCCGGCCATTTGACGCCACGGTCGCCGAGCGTCACCGCCGCATGCAGCGTCCAGTAGGGATCGGCCAGATGCGGCCTTGCCAGCGCCACCAGATCGGCGCGGCCGGCCATCAGGATCGAATTGACATGGTCCGGCTCATAGATGTTGCCGACCGCCATCGTCGCCATGCCGACCTCGTTGCGGATTCGGTCGGAAAACGGCGTCTGGAACATGCGGCCGTAGACCGGCTTGGCCAGTGCCGATGTCTGCCCGGCCGAGACGTCGCATATGTCGACGCCGGCTTCGTGCAGCAGCCGCGCGATCTCGACCGCGTCGGCCGGCGTCACGCCTTCGATGCCGACCCAGTCATTGGCCGAAATGCGCATCGAGATCGGCTTCTCCGTCGGCCAGGCGGCGCGCACCGCGTGGAAGATTTCGAGGGGATAGCGCATGCGGTTTTCCAGTGAGCCGCCATATTCATCCGTGCGCCGGTTGGTGACAGGCGTGATGAAGGACGACAGGAGATAACCATGCGCGGCATGGATCTCCAGCATGTCGAAGCCGCAACGGTCAGCCATCTCGGCCGAAGCCACGAATTGGTTGCGCACCAGGTCCATGTCGGCGCTGTCCATCGCCTTCGGCACCTGGTTCTCAGGCGACCATGCGACAGCCGATGCCGCCATGACAGGCCAGTTGCCCGACGCCAACGGCACGTCGGTGCCTTCCCAGCCGAGTCGGGTCGAACCCTTGGCGCCGGAATGGCCGATCTGGGCGCAAATCTTGGCCTCGGTCTCGGAATGGACGAAATCGACCAGCCGCTTCCACGCCACTTCGTGTTCGGGCGCGTAGAAGCCGGGACAGCCGGGCGTGATGCGGCCTTCCGGGCTGACACAGGTCATCTCGATATAGACGAGCCCGGCGCCGCCCTTGGCACGCTCGGCATAGTGGGTGAAATGCCAGTCGGTCGGGCAGCCGTCGACGGCCTTGTACTGCGCCATCGGCGAGACGACGACGCGGTTCTGCAGCTTCATGTCGCGCAGCTTGAACGGCGCAAACATCGGCGCGCGGCGCAGCCTGTTGCGGCCGGCACCCGCCTGGCGCTGGAACCATTCTTCCGCGCCGCCCAGCCATTCGGCATCGCGCAGCCGCAAATTCTCGTGGCTTATGCGCTGCGAGCGGGTCAGCAGCGAATAGTTGAACTGCACCGGATCGAGGCCGAGATAGCGTTCGACCTCCTCGAACCATTCGAGCGAATTACGCGCCGCCGATTGCAGCTTCAGCACTTCGGTGCG
The DNA here is from genome assembly GCF_052115225.1 of Mesorhizobium sp. 2RAF45. Taxonomy (NCBI): domain Bacteria; kingdom Pseudomonadati; phylum Pseudomonadota; class Alphaproteobacteria; order Hyphomicrobiales; family Phyllobacteriaceae; genus Mesorhizobium; species Mesorhizobium sp. 2RAF45. Next base: position 68,689 of record NZ_JBFRGG010000007.1, read on the forward strand.
GCGCGCATCCTCATATTTGCGGAAGGCGGCATCGAGGTCCGGCTCGGTTTCCACATACTCGGCCAGCGCCACCGCGCTTTCCAAGGCGAGTTTGGTGCCGGAGCCGATCGAGAAATGCGCCGAGGCCGCCGCGTCGCCCATCAGCGCCAGGTTCTTATACGACCAGCGTTCGCACAGCACGCGCGGGAAATTGATCCAGGCCGAGCCCCTGATGTGGTTGGCATTGGTCATCAGCGCATGGTCGCCGAGATGCTTGGCGAAGATGCGCTCGCACACCGCGATTGATTCCTGCTGCGTCATCGCGCCGAAGCCGAAGGCAGCCCAGGTCTGTTCGCTGCATTCGACGATGAAGGTCGCCGTCTCGCTGTCGAACTGGTAGGCGTGCGCCCACACCCAGCCATGCTCGGTCTTCTCGAAGATGAAGGTGAAGGCGTCGTCGAATTTCTGGTGGGTGCCGAGCCAGACGAATTTGCATTTGCGGGTGTCGATGTCGGGCTTGAAGATGTCGACGAAAGTGTTGCGCGCCCTGGAATTCAGCCCGTCGGCGGCGACGACCAGGTCATGAGTCTCCATGTAAGGCTTGGGATCGGCGATATCGGTCTCGAACATCAGCTTGACGCCGAGCTCGCGGGCGCGGCGCTGCAATAGGATCAGCAGCCGCTTGCGGCCGATGCCGCAAAAACCATGGCCTGACGAGACCGTGCGCACGCCGTCATGGATGACGGCAATGTCGTCCCAATAGGCAAAATGCTTCTTGATCCAGACGGCGCTGACCGGATCGTTTTTGGCGAGGTTATCAAGCGTTTCGGCCGACAGCACCACGCCCCAGCCGAACGTGTCGTCGGCGCGGTTGCGCTCGAACACCGTCACATCGTGCGCGGCATCCCTGAGCTTCATCGATATGGCAAAGTAGAGGCCGGCTGGACCGCCGCCGAGAACCGCAACCTTCATCTGTGCGATCTCCTCTTCGCTTGCTGCCTTGTGAGTATCGCGCCAGCGGCAAAATATTTCAAGCTTAAAGTTTTATGTCGAAATCATTGTCCTGATACCGGGCGGCGCGCTTGCGTGTCGTCCCGCAAGCGCGCGCCGAAGGATCACTTTTCCGGGTTCTTCGGGCTCCACAGCACCGTCTCGGCACCTTTCTCATAGGCCATGCCGTCGGGGTAGCTGATCGCTTCCAGCTGCAATCCCCAGGGCGCCTGGAAATAGAGAATGGTCTGGCCGGCGGCGGGGCCTTCCTTGACCGGCAGAGGTCCCATGCGCGTCTTGACGCCCTTGCCGTCGAGATAGGCCTTGGCGGCGGCGACGTCGTCGACATAGAGGGCGATGTGGAAGCCGCCAATGTCGCTGTTCTTCGGCGTCAGATCCTTCTGGTCGGGCGCGGTGTATTTGAACAGCTCGATGTTCGAGCCATAGCCGCAACGCACCATGGTGACCTGCTCGATGACGGCCTTGGGATCGACGCCCAGAAGGTCCTGCATGAAGGTGCCCTTGTCGTCGGCGAACGGGCCGAACGACATCGCCTTCTTGCAGCCGACCACCTCGGTGAAGAAGTCGACCGCCTGCTTCATGTCGGGGACGGTGATGCCGGTGTGATCGTGGCCGCGCATGCCGGGGATCGAATCCGCCGAGGCCATGCCGGCGCCGCCAAGGACAGCGGCGGCAAGCGTTGCATTTCGAAGTATCGTCTTCATGTCAGTCCTCTCCATTGGCGGGACCTGGGTCTTTGCGGTCGCATGTCCGAAACCCGCTTTTCGGCATGCGAATGCATTCATGTCGGGGCTTTGGCGGCGGCCGGAATGTCCAGCCAGCCGGCGTCGATCTCGGGCAGCGGAATGGCCGCGATGAGGTCGCGCGTGTAGACTTGGCTGGGGTTGTCGAACAATGCGTCGGTGGCGCTGGCCTCGACGATCACGCCTTCGCGCATGACGATGACTTGCCGGCACAGCCGCCGGATGACCGACAGGTCGTGGCTGATGAAGGCGACGGTCAGGCCCATCTCCGCTGCCAGCTTCTCCAGCAGGGTCAAGATCTGCGCCTGCGTCGAGACGTCGAGACCGGAGACGATCTCGTCGGCCAGCACGAATTTCGGCGACAGCGCCAGCGCACGGGCAATGCCGACCCGCTGGCGCTGGCCGCCCGACAGCTCGTGGCGGTAGCGGCTGGCAAAGCTCTGCGGCAGGCCGACCCGCTGCAGCGCCTCGGCGACGCGTTCCTTGAGCCTGTCGCCAAGCCCGTTCTGCTTGAGCGGCGCGGCGATGATGCTGGCGATGGTGCGGCGCGGGTTGAGCGACGACATCGGATCCTGGAAGATCATCTGCAGGTCGCGGCGTAAACGCCGCAGCTCCGCCTCCGGCAGATGGGTGATGTCGCGGCCCTCGAAGCTGACGCTGCCCGCGCTCGGCTCCAGGAGACGAACCAAAGCGCGGCCAAGCGTCGACTTGCCGGACCCGGACTCGCCGACGATGCCGGTCACCGAGCCCCTCGGCAGGTCGAAGTCGAGCCCTTTCAGGATTTCGGCCAACGGCGCACGGCCGATCAGCGGCTTGCGCGTCATGTCGGGCAAGGCGACCTTCAGCCCGCGCACGGAAAACAGCGGCTCAACCATGCGGCCGCCTCCACGCCAGGTCCGCTGCCGCGATCTCCGCGGCAAGCCCGGCCAGCACCGCTTCGTCCACGGGTCTCAGCGAGGCGAAAGGGTCGGTGTAGCGCGGCGTCGCCGCCATCAGCGCCCGCGTATAGGGGTGCTGCGGGGCGGCGAAGAGCGCTGCCGTGTCGGCCTCTTCAACCACCTTGCCTGCATAAAGCACCGAGACCTTCTGGCTGATCTTGGCGACGACGCCGAGATCATGGGTGACGAACAGGATCGCGGTGCCGTGCTCGCGCTGCAAGGCGGCGATCAGGCGCAGGATCTGCTTCTGCACGGTGACGTCGAGCGCCGTGGTCGGCTCATCGGCGACGATCAGCCGGGGTTCGGCGGCGAAGGCGGCCGCGATCAGCACGCGTTGGCGCATGCCGCCGGAGAGCTCATGCGGGTAGCTTTTCAGCACGCGCTCGGGGTCGCGGATCTGCACCTCGTCCAGCAACTGCCGGATGCGCGTGTCGGCCTTCTCGCCGCTCCAGCCAAGGATGCGCACCAGCCGGTCGGTCATCTGCGGGCCGATGCGGCGCGACGGGTTGAGCGCGGTTAGTGGATCCTGCGGGATCAGCGCCGTGCGGGCGCCAACCAGCGTGCGCCTTGCCTTGGGCTGAAGCTTGCCGAGGTCTTCGCCTTCGAGCAGCATGTCGCCCTCGACGATGCGCACGCTCGACGGCAACACCCCGAGCACCGCCTTGCCGATCATCGTTTTGCCGGCGCCGCTCTCGCCGACCAGCGCGCGGACCTCGCCGGGCTGCACGGCGAGCGACACCGAGCGCAGCACGCGCCGGCCGTTCGGCAGCACGGCGCTGAGATTGGCGATGTCGAGACAGGCGCTCATCGCAGCACCGGGTCGAAACGCGCCTTCAGCGCTTCGCCGAACTGGCTGAACGACAGCACGGTGAGGATCAGCGTGATCAAAGGAAACACCAGCACCCACCAGGCCTGGTGGATCGATAGACGGCCTTCCGCAATGATGCCGCCCCAGGTCGGATCGTCGGTCGAGATCGACAGATTGACGAAGGACAGGATCGCCTCGACGATGACGGCGATGCCCATCTCCAAGGACAGCAGCGCCACGATCGACGGCACCACATTGGGCAGCACTTCGCGCAGCATGATGCCGATGCGGCCATAGCCGGCGATGCGGGCATTCTCGACATAATCCATGCGCGACTGGCCCATCGCCTCGGCGCGGATCACCCGGCAGAAGCGCGTCCAGTCGATGATCGCAATCGCCAGGATGACGGAGCTGAGGCCCGTGCCCAGCACCGCCACCAGCAGGATGGCGAACAGCACCGGCGGAAACGCCATCCAGATATCGACGATGCGCGAAATGATGCGGTCCGCCCAGCCGCCGAAATAGCCTGCGATCAGCCCGAGCGTCGAGCCGACGAGGCAGGCGGCGATGGCCGCGGCAAAAGCGACGATGAAGGCGATACGGCCGCCGAAGATCAACCTGGACAACAGATCGCGGCCGAGGCTGTCGGTGCCCAGCCAATAGCCGGGCTCGGCGCCATCGAGCCAGAAGGGCGGCAGCCGCTCCAGCATCAGATCCTGCGCCAGGGGGTCTTGCGGCGCGACCAGCGGCGCGAAGATCGCCGCCAGCAGCGCCAGCAGCAGCCAGCCGCCGGCGAGCCACAGCCTGGGGCTCAGTCCGCGTCTTGAGGCCCTATCCATGACGCAGCCTCGGATTGAGCAGCGCATACATCATGTCGACCACGAGATTGATCAGCACGAACAGCAGCGCGAAGACCAGCACGATGCCCTGGATCAGCGGCAGGTCGCGGTTGATGACGGCATCGATCGCCATGTTGCCTAGGCCTTCGTAGGAAAACAGCCGCTCGACGATGACGGTGCCGCCGATGAGGAAGGTGAACTGTACGCCGACAAGGGTCAGCGTCGGCAAAGCCGCGTTCTTCAGGGCCTCGCGCAGGATGACCTGCGTTTCCGAAAACCCCTTCACCCGCGCCAGCACGACATAGTCGAGGTCGAGCACTTCCTTCAGCGACTGTTTCAGCAGTTGCGAGATGATCGCCGCCAGCGGCAGCGCCAGCGCCACCGCCGGCATCAGCATGTGTTTCAAAAGGTCCCAGGTCAGGTCGAAGCGCAGCCGCAGCAGGCTTTCGAAGAAATAGAACTGGGTGGCGAAGGGCAGGTCGAGCTGCGGCGACACCCGGCCGGAAATGTCGAAGATCGGCACCAGCACGCCGAACAACAGGATCAGCACCAGGCCCCAGAGGAAATCGGGAATGGAGAGTGCCGCCCCGCTGGCGATGTCGATACCGGCTTCCACCGCCGTGCCGCGTTCGCGCGCGCCGAGAACGGCCGTCGTACCGCCGAGCGCCACTGCCATGATCAGCGCGACGATGGCCAGTTCCAGCGTGGCCGGCAGCCGGTTGAAGACGAGGCCGAGCACATCCTGCCGCAGCGAAATCGAGGTGCCGAAATCGCCGCGGATAACGCCGGACAGCCAGATGAAGAATTGCTGCACGATGGTCTTGTCGAGCCCGTAGAGTGCCCGCAGCCGGGCGATGTCGTCATCCGTCGCGCCGGGCGGCAGCATCATGGCGATCGGATCGCCGGGCGCGACGCGGATCACGACGAAGACGACGACGGCCACGCCGAACAGCGTGATCAGCATCGTCAGAAGACGAATCAGGAATCGTTGCAGGAGCATGTAAATCTTTGCAGGAGCCCGATGGCTCGTATGCCTGATAGAAAAATGCGCGCCGTCGCTATGGACGGCGCGCGGCAATTCCAGGCCGATATCAGGCCGGGGTCATCAGGGCCGGCAGCAGCGCACCGGAAATGTGCTGCACGACATTGACCTTCTTCGAGTGCACGATCGGCTGCGCGTACTGGATGAGCGGCAGCACATAGGCCTCTTCGGCAATGTACTTGTCGACCGCTTTCCAGCCGGCGATGCGCTTGGCCTCGTCCTTCTCGCCCCAGAGCGGGCCGATCTTGGCGTCGAGGTCGTCGGTCTTCCAGGACGAGTGCGGCGAGGGTCCGAACATGGCGAAACCGGTCGAGGTGGTCGGATCGCCGATGGAATTGCCCCAGTTGTAGAAGGCCGCCGGCGCCAGCTTGTGCGCGGCGCGCAGTTCATAGTGCTTGGCGATCTCGTAGACCTCGATCTCGGCCTCGATGCCCACCTTGCGCCACATGCCGACGATCGCCTGCACCATTTCGTAGTCCTTGGGCTTGAAGCCCTTGGTGGTCTGTATAGTGAACTTCGCCGGCTTCTTGGTCGAATAGCCGGAGGCGGCGAGCAATTCCTTGGCCTTTTCCGGATTGTGCTCGACCTTGATCGACGGATCGTAGGCGGCGTATTCCGGCGTCTCCAGCGTGTCGATCGGCTGGCCGTAGCCGCGCAGCAGCCGCTTGACCAGAAGCTCCTTGTCCACCGCCATGACGGCCGCCTGGCGGACATTCTTGTCGAGCATGGCGTCCTTGTTGTTGAAGAAGATCATGCCGATGTCGGAGACATTCTTGATCGAGCCGGCGAGTCCGTCCTTGGCGATCAGCCGGTCGTATTCTTCGTAAGGGATTTCGAGCGTCACCTGCGAGGAGCCGGATTCGATCTCGGCGACGCGGCTCGCCGCATCGGTGACGAACTTGATCGTCACATTCTCGAAAGCCGGCTTACCGCCCCAATAGTTCGGATTGGCCTTCAGCCGCAGGAAGGCGTTGCGCTCGAATTTTTCCACCATGTACGGGCCGGTGCCGATCGGCGCCTTCTCGAAACCTTCGGCGCCGACCTTCTCGTAATAGGCCTTCGGCAGGATGTAGCCGGTCAGGAACGACATCCATTTGAAATAGACCGGGTCGAACTGCACCACGTCGCCGGTGATCTTGTTGCCGTCGATCTTGAAATTGTTGACGTTCTTCCAGACGAACTGGATCGGGTTGCCGGTCTTTTCGTCGCCCGCGCGCTGCAGCGACCAGACGACGTCCTCGGGCGTGAAGGGCGAGCCGTCATGCCATTTCACGCCTTCGCGCACTGTCATCATCACCTTGGTGCGGTCGTCGTTCCAGCCCCACTCGGTGAGCAGGCCGGGCGCGAAGGACAGGTCGGGCTTTTGCGGGATGATCTGGTCGAACACCGACTGGTAGAGGCCCTGGATCGTCGGATTGACAGCCGAAGGTCCGGTTGTCGGATCCCAAGACGGCAGGTTGACATTGTATGCGATGGTCAGTTCGCCGGCCGCCGCCTTGGCTATTTTCGGCAGGCCAACCGCGGCCACGCCGAGTGCCGCGGCACTGTATCCCAGCAATTCGCGTCTGTTGATTTTCATGGTCGTTCCCCTTCTTGGTTATTGTCTTTGCGCGGCACTATCCGTTCATGGGTTCAGGCTTCGTGGGCAGCAGCGCCTTGCCCCTCGTCGCCTCGATAAAATCGTCGGAGCCTACCTCCCGCCAAGCTGTTGCGCGAGCATGAAGCCCGAGGCCGCACCGGTGCCGGCGCCCGGCCATGTCGCGGCTCCCGTCAGATGCAGATTGCCGACCGGCGTGTTCCAGCCGGCATAGCCGCGCGCCGGGCGAAACAAAAAGTTCTGCGCCAGATGATGGCTGCCGCAGACCTGGTCGCCACCGACAAGGTTCGGGTTCTCGCGCTCGAGATCGATGGGCGAAAAGACCGAACGGCCAAGGATTTTGCTCCGCAGGCCGGGCGCATAGGTCTCGATGATGTCGAACACGCGCTCGGCGTAGGCGTCCTTGACCTGATCCCAATGCGCGGGCGCGATCTGCCCTCCCGCGTCGCCTGTTATCTCGGGAGGCAGCATGCGCACCTGTACCCACAACACATGCTTGCCTTGTGGCGCGCGTGACGGATCGATCGCGGTCGGCTGGCCGACGACCAGCACCGGTTCGTCCGGCAGCATGCCGGCCATTGCCTGCTGATAGGTGCGCGACATTGCGTCGAGCGAGGGCGACAGATGCACATAGGCGAACCGCCGCAACTCGGCGCCGGCACGCCAGTCCGGCAGCTCGTCCAGCGCCAGGTGGATCATCATCGTACCCGGCGCGTACCGAAATTTCTTCATCGCCGTGTCGAACCCGGCATTGCCGGAACCGCCGGGCAGCAGCTTGCCGGTCAGCGCTTTGGGCGCGACGCCTGCGATAACCGCTTTGGTCGCGGTATGCGTTTCTCCTGAAGCCAGCCGCACCCCGGTCGCCTTGCCGTTGGAAACCGTGATCTCCGCCACTTCGGCGCCGGTGACGATCTGGCCGCCGGCGGACGTCACCATGCCGGCCAGCGCCCGGATGATGGTGTCGGCGCCGCCCTTGCCCAGCACCATGCCGAAACTCTGGTTGGCCATCGATTCCAGATAGGGGAACACCGCGCCCCCGGCGATATCGGGGGCGAAGTCGAGATGCATGCCCCAAGTGGCGAGCGTTGCCCGTACATGCGGCGACTCGAACGTCTCCTCCAGCCAGGCTCGTGGCGACGACAGCAGCAGTCGGCCGGTGTCGAGCGCGCCGGACATGCCTTTCTTGCGCCACAGGTTCCACGCCGAGCCGGCCAGCGCGCGGGCGCTCATCGGCGAGCCCAGCAAGCGGAACAGATGCTCGGCCTCCGCTGGGAAGGCGGCAACCAGTCTGCGCCATGTCGCGGCATCGGCGGCGGAGAAAGCAGCCATGCGCGTGGCTGTCTTTTCCAGGTCGTTGCTGACGCCGAACCAGCGCCCATCCGGAAAGGCGCTGGCGAAACAGTCGGCGACCGGGGCGAATTCCAGGCCCTGCGCTTTCAATTCATTTGCATATTTCCGGTGAAGGGCGGAGCCGGCAAACAGGCTCAGATTCATCGCGCCGAAATCATGGCGGAAGCCGGGAAGGGTGAATTCGCGGGTCTGGACGGCGCCGCCGATTGTTGCGCTGCGCTCGAAAATCCCGATTTTCCAGCCTTTGAGCGCCAGATGCGCGGCGCATGCCAGACTGTTGTGGCCCGCCCCGACAAAGATGGCGTCGAACTCGCTCACGCCCCGTTCCCATTTCCTTTATGCTTAAAGATAATTGCAGATGCATATGTTTTCGTCTAGTAGGATATTAAGGGCCGAGACGAGCCTTGATCATCATCGAAAAGAGGGAACAGAAGACCATGGACACCCAAAAACTCCTCGGCGAAGTCGCCGGCCAGTTGCTGTCAGGCGCCATCAAGGTGGTAGACCTCTCGGCGCAGCTCGGGCCTGACACACCGCTGATCAAGCTGCCGCCGGAACTCGCCGTCGACACGCCGAAGGTCGAGATCCATTCGATCTCCCGCTATGACAAGAACGGTCCGTGGTGGGCGTGGAACTGGCTGAAGCTCGGCGAACATTCGGGCACGCATTTCGATGCGCCGCAGCACTGGATCACCGGCAAGGACTATCCTGACGGCGCCACCGACACCATTCCGGCGCAGAACTTCGTCGGCCCGGTCAATGTCATCGACTGCTCCAAGGAAGCCGCAGCCGATCACGATTTCCTGCTCACCGTCGACCACATCAAGGCGTGGGAAGCCAAGCACGGCGCCATCAACGCCGGTGAGTGGGTGGTGATGCGCACCGATTGGTACAAGCGCAACGGCTCGGAAGCCGAGTTCCTCAACGCCAACGAGACCGGCCCGCACACGCCCGGCCCGACGGCCGAGGCCATCCAGTATCTGATAGCCAAGGACATCAAGGGCTGGGGCTCGGAGACGATCGGCACCGATGCCGGCAAGGCGGGCGGCATGGAGCCGCCATTCCCTGCACACACGCTGATGCACAAGGCCAACCGCTACGGCCTCGCCAGCCTGTGCAACCTCGACCAACTGCCGCCGAAAGGCGCCATCCTGATCGCCGCACCGCTCAAGATCGAGCACGGCACCGGCAGCCCGATCCGCGCGCTGGCGCTGGTGTCGGGAAAATAGAGCGAGGTGGGTCTTCGGGAGAAGATCATGCGCCCGACGGTCGAGAGCAACTGTCAATGAAAGCGCCCGATCACATCGTCGTCGGCAGCGGCATCAACGCGCTGGTCTGCGCGGCGATGCTTGGCGGCAAGGGTGCCAAGGTGCTCGTCCTCGAACGCAACGACCGCATCGGCGGCTGCATGCGCACCGAGGAGATCACCGCGCCCGGCTTCATCCACGATGTGATGGCGACGACCTTCGTGCTGTTCATCACCTCGCCGGCCTTTGCGGCATTGGGCGGCGACCTCGCCCGGCATGGGTTGGAGTTCTGCCACACCGGCAGGCCGACCGGCGTGCTGCGGCCGGACGGCAGCCATGCCGTGCTCAGCACCGACCGCGCCGCCAATGTCGCCGCCCTCAATGCGATCGCGGCGGGTGATGGCGACCGGCACGCCGACGATGTCGGCGGCATCGAACGCAATGCCGGCCTGCTGTTCGGCCTGCTCGGCGGCAGCCTGTGGTCCTATCCGACGGCCAAGCTTTTGGCCGGCGATGCCTGGCGGCGCGGCCCGCGCGGCCTTGCCGGCTTTCTCGGCGAGGCGCTGGCGCCGGCGCGCGGCTGGCTGGAAAGCACCTACCAGTCCGAGACCGTAAAGGCGCTGTGGGCGCCCTGGGTGCTGCATGCCGGGCTGGGACCGGAAGATGCCTTCTCCGGCCAGATCGCCAAGGTGATCGCTTTCGCGCTCGAAGCCGCGGGCGCCCCGATCGTCAAGGGCGGGGCAAAGAACCTGCTGTCGGCCTTCGAGGCATTGATCATCGAGCGCGGCGGTGTCATCTCCACCGAAGCCGACGTCGCCTCCATCATCCTGGCTGGTGGTCGCGCCACCGGTGTGCGGCTGGCCTCGGGCGAAACGGTCCATGCGAAGAAGAGCGTCATCTGCTCGGTGACGCCGACGCAGCTTTATGGCCGGCTGCTCGGCAATGAGGCTCCCAAAGCCGACGTCGAGGCAACGCGGAAATACCGCTATGGCAAAGGCAACTTCCAGATCCACTACGCCCTGGACAAGCCGCCGGCATGGCGCGGCGAAGGACTGGACAAGGTGGCGCTGCTGCATCTGACGCCGGGCCTGGATGGCGTGTCGAAAGCCTGCAACGAGGCGGTGCGCGGCTTGCTGCCGGAAGTGCCGACCATCTGCGTCGGCCAGCCGCATGCGCTCGACCCGTCGCGCTGTCCGGAGGGCAAGGCAATCCTGTGGCTGCAACTGCCAGAGGCGCCTCGCCACATCAAAGGCGATGCCGCCGGTAAGCTGCAGGCCCCGGCTGACGGGCAATGGACCGACGCGCTGCGCGAGGCCTATGCCGACCGCGCTGAAGCGATCCTCGCCAGCCATATCGATGGCTTCAAGGACAATGTCATTGCCCGCCGTGCCTATTCGCCTGCCGACCTCGAAGCGATGAACATCAATCTGGTCGGCGGCGATCCCTATGGCGGTTCCTCGACCATAGACCAGTCCTTCCTGTGGCGGCCGTTCAAGACCAGCCGCAACCACCAGACCGGCATAGAGGGGCTTTATCATATCGGCGCCTCGACCCACCCGGGCGCGGGTCTCGGCGGCGGTTCCGGCTTTCTCCTGGCGGGGAGGCTGTGATGGAGCAGAAGGTAGCAGAAAAGCGCCAGCGCATTTCGACGCTCGGCCAGATCGGCCTGCAGCAATTCGCGCCCTATCTGATGAACCGCATCATGGGCCGCTACAACGCCACCTTGCGCGACGATTTCCGCAAGCAGGGCCTGACCATTCCGCAGGTGCGCACGCTGGCCGTGCTGTCGGTCACCGATGGCGTCACCGTCAACGACCTCTCTGTCTATACGGTGATCGAGCAGTCAACCTTGAGCCGCACGCTGGACACGCTGGAGGGGCAAGGCTTCGTGCGGCGCGAGCAGGGCATCACCGACAGCCGCATCCGCCATGTCTTCCTTACCAACGAGGGCCGCGCCGAGTTCGCGCGCGCTTGGCCGGCCATGCATGACGCGTTCGAGGCGATGTTCGACGATATCGACGATGCTGAATATGCGGCACTCATCGCAACGCTTTTGAAGATGCTCAAGAACATTCGCAAGCACGACATCTAGACGTACGCGCCGCCGGCTCGCTGCGGCAAGGGAAGGAGGCGGAGATGGCCGAACGGTCTTTTGCCAAGGAAGTTGAAAAACTCAGGCTTGGCGCCGGCGAGGAATTTGCCGGCGAGGGCATCCTCGCCATCACCAAGGCGTTGCTGCAATGCGGCGTCGGCTATGTCGGCGGCTATCAGGGCGCGCCGATCAGCCATCTGATGGATGTGCTGGCCGACGCGCAGGACATTCTGGGCGAACTGGGCGTGCATTTCGAGGCGAGCGCCTCGGAAGCCACCGCCACCGCCATGCTGGCCGCCTCGGTGCATTACCCGATCCGTGGTGCCGCGACCTTCAAATCGACCGTCGGTACCAATGTCGCTTCCGACGCGCTCGCCAATCTTGCCTCCGGCGGCGTCACCGGCGGCGCGCTGATCATCGTCGGCGAGGATTACGGCGAAGGCTCCTCGATCATGCAGGAGCGTAGCCATGCCTTCGCCATGAAGAGCCAGGTCTGGCTGCTCGACCCGCGCCCGAATCTGCCGTCGATCGTCAAGGCGGTGGAGGACGGCTTCGAACTGTCCGAAATCTCCAACACGCCGGTCATGCTGCAGGTGCGCATCCGCTGCTGCCACGTCCACGGCCATTTCATTGCCAAGGACAACAAGCGCCCGCCCATGACGGTCGCCGATGCGCTGGAAGCGCCGCGCCGCGACACCGGCCGCATCGTGCTGCCGCCGGCCTCCTTCCTGCATGAGAAGGAGAAGGTGGCGAAGCGCTGGCCGGCCGCCGTCGATTTCATCGCCAAGAACAAGATCAACGAATTCTTCGGTTCGGATCACGGCTCGGTCGGTATCGTCATGCAGGGCGGCATGTACAATTCCGTCATCCGCGCCTTGCAGCGTCTCGGCCTTGCCGACACCTATGGCGAGACGGACGTGCCGCTCTACGTGCTCAACGCCGTCTATCCCTTGATCGACGACGAGTTCCTGTCCTTCTGCGAGGGCAAGCAAGCGGTGCTGGTCGTCGAGGAGGGCCAGCCCAATTACATCGAGCAGGCCTTCGCGGCGATGCTGCACAAGGCCGGGCGTGGCTCCAGGCTGGTCGGCAAGGAATATCTGCCGATGGCCGGAGAATATACCGGCCAGGTCATGCTCGACGGCATCGGTGCCTTCCTGCGCGCCGAGGCGCCGCATCTGCTTCCGGGTGAAGTGCGCGCGCCCAACAAGGTCGGCGACGGCGTCGACATCGCGGACCTGATCAATGTCGTGCCGGGCAGGCCGCCGGGCTTCTGCATCGGCTGTCCGGAGCGGCCGATCTTCGCCGCGACAAAGCTGGTCGAGCAGGAACTCGGCAAGCACCACATCGCGTCCGACATTGGCTGCCACCTGTTCTCGATCATGCCGCCCTTCGAGCTCGGCGCGACAACCATGGGCTATGGGCTGGGGCCGGCCTCTGCCTCGGCGTTCAATTCGCCCGACGCCAAGCGCCGCTCGATCTCCTTCGTCGGCGATGGCGGCTTCTGGCACAACGGCCTGACCTCCTCGATCGGCAATGCCGTGTTCAACAAGAATGACGGCGTCATCGTCATCGTCGACAATTTCTATTCGGCCGCCACCGGCGGGCAGGACATCCTGTCGTCGCGCGCGGGCAACAAGACCAAGTCGACAAAACATCCGATCACCGAAGCGGTGAAAGGCATGGGCGTCAAATGGCTGCGCCATGTCGACCGCACCTACGATGTCGGCAAAATGCAGGACACGTTGCGCGAGGCGCTGACGACGGAGGAGAAGGGGCCGAAGGTCATCGTCGCCTCGTCCGAATGCATGCTCAACCGGCAGCGCCGCGAAAAGCCGCTGGTCGACAAGGCGATCAAGGGGGGGGCGCGTGTCGTCAAACCGAAATTCGGTGTCGACGAGGACATCTGCACCGGCGACCACGCCTGCATGCGGTTGTCGGGCTGCCCGTCGCTGTCGGTGAAATCGCTTGACGATCCGCTGCGCGACGATCCGGTGGCATCGATCGACCAGAACTGCGTCGGCTGCGGCAATTGCGGTGAGGTCGCCGATGCCGCTGTGCTCTGCCCGTCCTTCTACCGCGCCGATGTCGTGCACAATCCGAGCCGCTGGGACCGCTTCCTGGAAAGCGCGCGTCGCGCGGTGATCAGCCTGCTGCAGCGCCGCCGCGAAAGCCGGCGCCTGACCTTCGCCGATGCTTGACGCTGTCCCGCCATTCCGCGCCAAGGCCGGCGCCCAGGACGACGAGCGCGTCATCAAGCTCGCCGTGCTGGCGGTCGGCGGCCAGGGCGGCGGCGTGCTGGCCGACTGGATCACCGATGTCGCCGAGCGCAATGGCTATGTCGCGCAATCGACCTCGGTCGCCGGCGTGGCGCAACGCACCGGCGCCACCATCTACTATGTCGAAATGGCCCGCGACACCGGCCGGCTGCCGGTCTTCGCGCTGTCGCCCTCGCAAGGCGATGTCGACATACTGATCGCCGCGGAGCTGATGGAGGCCGGCCGCGCCATCATCCGCGGTTTCGTCACGCCCGAACGCACCACGCTGATCGCTTCGTCGCACCGCATCGCCGCCGTGTCGGAAAAGATCGAGCCGGGCGACGGCCGGGCCTCGTCTTCCAAGGTGCATGCGACGGCCGAAGCCGCGTCGAAGCGCTTCATCGCTTTCGACATGGAAAAGATCGCCGCCGACAATGGTTCGATGATCTCGGCCAGCCTGCTTGGCGCGCTGGCGGGCTCGGACGCACTGCCATTCACCCGCGAGAGCTATGAGCAGGCGATCGGTGCCGGTGGCCGGGGCGTCAAGGCCAGCCTCGCCGCCTTTGGCGCCGCGTATGACCGCGCGCGCGGCACGGCCGCACCTGCGTCAAAGCTGGCAGAGCCGGCGATTGTCGAATCCGCCCTGGGGCGCGTCAGCGGCCCGCAAGGCCTCCTGCAGGGCTGGCAGGCGCTCGCCACCCGCGTCGACCTGATGCCCGTCGCCATCCGCGATATGGCGCTGCGGGGCCTGAGAAAGGTCGTCGACTATCAGGACATCGCCTATGGCGGCGAGTATCTTGACCGGCTCGACCGGGCTCTCGCGCTGGATGGCGCCGACCATTCCTATGCGCTGTCCATCGCCGCCGCCAAGCATATCGCCAACGCCCTTTGCTATGACGACATGATCCGCGTCGCCGATCTGAAAACACGTTCGACGCGCGACCGGCGCGTGCGCAAGGAAGTCGGCGTCAAGGACGGTTCGATCCTGCAGGTCACCGAATATTTCCATCCCCGCATCGAGGAGTTCTGCGGCACGATGCCGGCGGGGCTGGGCAGCTATATCGAGACCCGGCCGAAGCTCGCCGCCTTCCTCGACCGCCGCATCAACCATGGCCGCCGCATCCGCACGGACAGCTTCGCCGGCTTCGCCGCGCTCTGGTTCATCGGCGGCCTGCGCCGCTGGCGCCGCAGCCTGCTGCGCCACAAGGTCGAGATGACCCATCTCGATCGCTGGTACGCGCTGGCGCTCGCCCATGTGCCGGAGGACTATGCGCTCGCCGTCGAAATCCTCAACTGCCGCCGGCTGATCAAGGGCTACAGCGACACCCATCTCCGGGCGCAGTCGAAATTCGATCGCGTGCTCTCCGCGCTTGCCATGCTCAAGGGCCGCGACGATGCCGCCGAATGGATCCGCCGCCTGCGCGAGGCGGCCTTGAAGGACGAAAAAGGCGACATGCTCGACGGCGCGCTGAAGACAGTGGCGACGCTCGGGCCAGGTCCGGCAACCTTGGCGCCCTAACTTCGAGATACCAGAGACGTCACCGGTCCCGGGCTCCGTTTCCAGATACGATGAACGTCGTTCATTTTTTGCTTGAACAATGTTCAAGACGTGATAGAGTGCGCTTATGAACGATGTTCATTTCTGGCAGACCGGAAGCCACGATATGGACATCGGGCACTGTAAGGAAGTTTAACCAGCTCATGACTATCACTGAGCTTGAAACAGCGCCTGCAACCCGCAGGGCCTCCGGCGAATAGCCGCAGGGTTCCGCCAAATGGAAACCGCCATGAACACGCATCTGATGTTGTCCCGGCGCTTTGCGCCTCTGTTCTGGACGCAGTTCCTGTCCGCCTTCAACGACAATTTCCTCAAGAACACGCTGGTGTTCCTGATCCTCTTTACGCTGGCCGCCGGTCAGGCGGCTTCGCTGGTCACGCTCGCCGGGGCCGTCTTCATGGCCCCCTTTCTGCTCTTGTCCGCGCTTGGCGGTGAGATCGCCGACCGCTTCGACAAGGCCCTCATCGCCCGGCGGCTGAAATTTGCCGAGATTGCCGCCGCGGGTGTGTCTGTCGCCGGCATAGCGCTGTCGTCGATCCCGGTGCTGATGACGGCGCTGCTGATGTTCGGCATCATCTCGGCGCTGTTCGGGCCGATCAAATACGGCATCCTGCCCGATCACCTCGAGCGCAAGGAACTGCCCAAGGCCAACGCCTGGATCGAGTCGGCGACCTTCGCCGCCATCCTCGGCGGCACCATCGCCGGCGGCGTCGTCTCGGCCGACGGCATAGGCGTCACGGTCTTCGGGCCGATCATGATGGCCTTGGCCGTCGGTTGCTGGTTCGTCAGCCGCTACATCCCGCCAACGGGTTCGGCGGCACCTGACCTCGTCATCGACAGGAACATCTTCCGCTCGACCTGGCGCCAGGTCAGCGAGTTGCGGACCGACACGCGGATCTGGCGCGCCGGCCTGATGACGTCGTGGTTCTGGCTGATCGGCGCCATCGTGCTTTCGATCCTGCCGACCTTGATCAAGGATTCGCTCGGCGGCGACGAGATCGCCGTCACCGTCTATCTCGCCGTGTTCGCCGTCTCGATCGCCATCGGCTCGGCGATTGCCGCATGGATGTCGCAGGGGCGCATCGTGCTTCTGCCCGCACCGGTCGGCACGGCGCTGCTGGCGCTGTTCGGCCTGCATCTGGCCTGGACCATCTGGAGCATGCAGCCTTCGCCGAAGGCGGAAAGCCTCGCCCTGTTCTTCGCTGGCCAAAACACGATCCGTGTCGCGATCGACCTCGCCGGCATGGCCATCGCCAGCGCTTTCCTCGTGGTGCCGACCTTCGCCGCCGTGCAGGCCTGGTCGCCCGAGGCGCGTCGCGCCCGCGTCGTCGCCGCGGTCAGCATCGTCAATGCCGGCTTCATGACGGTCGGCGGCATCCTTGTCGCCGCGATCCAGACGAAAGTCTCCACCGGCGGCATCCTGTTCGGCCTGGCCGCGGCCAATGCCGTCGCCGCCTGGCTGATGCTGAAATTCCTGCCGACCAACGCCTTCCGCGATTTCGTGTCCATCCTGTTCCGCGCCTTCCTGCGCCTGGAAGTCGAGGGCATGGAGAACCTCAAGGCAGCCGGCAAGGCACCGATCCTGGCGCTCAACCATGTCAGCTTCCTCGACGGCCCGCTGGCGCTGACGCTGACCGACGAGGAGCCGGTCTTCGCCATCGACTACGCCATCGCGCAGGCCTGGTGGATGAAGCCGTTCATGAAGCTCGCCCGTGCTTTGCCGCTCAATCCGGCCAAGCCGATGTCGACCCGCACGCTGATCAAGATCGTGCAGGCCGGCGATCCGCTGGTCATCTTCCCCGAAGGCCGCATCACCGTCACCGGCGGGCTGATGAAGGTCTATGACGGCGCCGCCATGGTGGCGGACAAGACCGGCTCGATGGTCGTGCCGATCCGCATCGACGGGCTGGAGAAAAGCCCGTTTTCCCGGCTGACGTCGCAGCATGTGCGCCGCCGCCTGTTCCCGAAGGTCAAGGTGACCATTCTGGAGCCGGTCAAGCTGCAAGTGCCGCCGGAACTGAAGGGCCGCAAGCGCCGCGCCGCGGCGGGTTCGGCCCTCTATCAGGTCATGTCGGATCTCGTCTTCCGCACCCAGGACATCGACAGGACGGTGCTGGAGAAGATCATCCTGACGGCGAATGAACGCGGCATGAAACGGCTCGCCGTGCAGGATCCGGTCACCGGCTCGCTGAGCTATGGCAAGCTGCTGACGGCGGCCGCCGTGCTGGGCGAGAAATTCCAGAACCTTTATGCCGATCAGCAGACGCTCGGTATCATGCTGCCCAACGCCAACGGCTCATGTGCCACGCTGCTTGGCGTGATGTCGTCCGGAAAGGTGCCGGCGATGATCAACTTCACTGCAGGTGCCGCCAACATCCTTTCCGCCTGCAAGGCCGCTGAAGTGAAGACCGTGCTCACGTCCCGCGCGTTTGTCGAACAGGCCAAGCTTGGCGCGGTGGTCGAGGAGATCGGCCGGTCGGTCGACATCGTCTGGCTCGACGATCTGCGTGCAACCATCGGTCTCAAGGACAAGCTGCTTGGCCTGTTGCGCAAGTCGACGCCGCGCGCACCGCGCAAGCCTGACGACCCGGCGGTGATCCTGTTCACCTCCGGCTCGGAAGGCACGCCGAAGGGCGTCGTGCTCACCCATCGCAACATCCTGGCCAATGCCGCGCAGGCGGCCTCGCGCATCGACTTCCACTCGGGCGACAAGGTGTTCAACGTTTTGCCGATCTTCCATTCCTTCGGCATGACGGCTGGCACGGTGCTGCCGCTGATCTCGGGCGTGCCGGTCTATTTCTACCCGTCGCCGCTGCACTACCGCATCGTGCCGGAACTGATCTACGCATCCAACGCGACGATCATCTTCGGCACGGATACGTTCCTCAGCGGCTATGCCCGCACCGCGCATCCCTACGACTTCCGTTCGATACGCTATTGCTTTGCCGGCGCCGAACCGGTCAAGGCAGCCACGCGCATGACCTACATGGAGAAGTTCGGGGTGCGTATCCTCGAGGGCTACGGCGTGACCGAAGCGGCGCCGGTGATCGCCATCAACACGCCGATGTACAACAAGTCCGGCAGCGTCGGTAAAATCATGCCCGGCATGGAATACCGCCTGGATCCGGTACCCGGCGTCGATGAAGGCGGGCGTCTCTACGTGCGCGGCCCAAATGTCATGTCGGGCTATCTGCGCGCCGAGAAGCCGGGTGTGCTGGAACCGCTGGAGGACGGCTGGCATGACACCGGCGATGTCGTCTCGGTCGACGAGGGCGGCTTCATCACCATTCGCGGCCGCGCCAAGCGTTTCGCCAAGATCGGCGGCGAGATGATTTCGCTTGCCGCCGTCGAGGCGCTGGCGGGTGAAGTGTGGAAAGGCTCGTTGTCGGCCGTCGCTTCCGTGCCGGATGCGCGCAAGGGCGAGAAGCTCATTCTCATCACCGAGGCTTCCGGCGCCACACGCGCCGAATTCCTGGCCTTCGCCAAGGCCAATGGCGCCATGGACCTGATGGTGCCCGCCGAAGTGCGCGTCGTCCCGAAAGTACCGGTGCTCGGCTCCGGCAAGCTCGACTTCGCCGGCGTGACCAAACTGGTGCGGGGGCAGGATGCGCCGGCCGCCAAGGTCGAGGCCGCCTGATCGAGGCGACATGCTCGACGACGCCGCGCTGAAAGTCGCGGCGTCGCTTGGCAAGCAGTCTGCCCGCTAACGGATATGTGATCGGACCACTCACCCGGCATTCGGCCGGGTGAGTGGTATGTTGTCCTCGGGAATGTCAACCATGGAGGACACGATCCATGCTCACCAGATACATTCTGCCGATTGCCGCCGCCGCAGGCGCATTGATGCTGTCGAGTGTCGGCTCGCAGGCACTGCCCATGGCCAAGCCCAATGCCGCTCCGCTGCCGATAGAAAGCGTCGGCTGGAGATGCGGCCCTGGCTGGCACCTGAACCGATGGGGAAATTGCGTGCCCAATCATCGTCGCGTGATAATCCGGCCGATACATCATTGGCACCACCGCTGGCACCATCGCTGGTGATCACGGGGCGGATCGACACGGCGGCGGCTGCGAAGTGGCGTGGGCGCTCCCCCAAAGATGGCGCCCCGTGACGCCACCGGGCTTCTTCAAGCGATAAGATTCGGCATCGGCTTCACCGCCGCCGACTCCGGAAACACCTTGTCGGCGAGCACGGCGGCGGACAGGCCGAACTGGTCGGCGAGCAGGCCCTTCAGCACCGCCCTGACATCGCTGGTCGGCGCCAGGTCGCGTTGCTCGTAGAGTTGGGCCGGCTTCAAGCCCGGCCAGTCGGCGATGACACGACCGCCCTTGATCGCGCCGCCGGCGAGCAACACCACCGTGCCGGTGCCGTGATCGGTGCCGACCGAGCCATTGATCTGCGCCGTGCGCCCGAATTCGGTGATGGCGACGATCGCCGTGTCCTTCCAGCGCTCGCCGAGACCCTTCTCGAATTCCTCGAAGGCGCCGTCGAGGCCGCCGAGCAAGGTGGCGAGCCGGCCCGTGGCGCCGCCTTCGTTGACATGCGTGTCCCAGCCGTCGAAGGCAAGCGCGGCAACACGCGGCCCGTCATCGGCCGCGATCAGCTTGGCCGCACCTTGCGCTGCCTGCCGCATGCCGGCGGCGCTGCCGAGGCCGCCCTTTGGCCTTATCGCCCCACTCTTCGGCTTTGTCGTATTGCCGCCGATCTGGTCGTCGAGCGCCATGCGGTCGGCATCGAGGCCCTTTTGCAGGGCCACCGCCAGCACCGGGTCGCGATGCTGGTAGAGATCGAGAACCCGCTCCGCCAGGTCGCCGGCCGGCGGCGGCAGCGATTGCGGCGCCCAGCCGAGCACGGGGGCGGCGCCTCGGATCACCAGCGGCGTCGACGGTCCGACGGCCAAGCCGCCGAGCGTCGCCACGCGGTCGCCCGCCGGCAGGCTCTCCAGCGCCCGGTTGAGCCATCCGGTGGCGACGTGGCCCGGCCCGGCGAAACCGCTTTCCAGCACGTCCTGGCCGTCGAAATGCGAGCGCTCGCGATAGCCGGTCGCGGCCGCGTGCACCACCGCGGCCTGCTTGTCTTTGAACAGCCGCGCGAAGACCGGCATCGCCGGATTGACCGCGAAGAAGCCATCGAGCGGCAGCGCCGCGTGCGGGCCGGCGAGCGACAAAGCGATGTCGCCATGCAGGCCGGCATAGTCGGGGTCGCCGATCGGACCGACCGCCGACAGGCCGTCGAGCGCGCCGCGCAGCACGATGACGATCAGCCGCGGATCGCGATTGTCGGCGGCGCGGGCGAAGCGCGGCAGATAGGCCCAGGCAAACAGCGCGCCGCCGGTCATCAGCACGGCGCGGCGGGAAGGGTGAGGGGTTTTACACAGCAGGCTCATGACTTGGTCTCCATGTCGGCGCCGGACCTGTCGCTCGCGCTATCGTCTCTGGAATTCGGGCGCCATCAGCAGCAGCGCCAGGCCCTGCTGCTTGGACTCGGCGCGGGCGACCGCTTGCCGTGTTTCCGGCGAGGCGGAAGGACCGATGACGGCGTCGAGCATATCGTTGGGATTGCCGACGTCCTTGACCTGGCGGGCCGCCTGCCAGGCGATGTCGAGGCGGATCTTCATGCCTTCGGCCGAGGCCCAGCTGTCCGCGTGGTCGGAAAAGCCGTTCGGCCCTGGCGGCTGCCAGAGCGGCTCGCCCAGCGCATTGAGCCAGTTGAGCGACTGGCCGGGATCGTTCGCCGGACCCGGACCGGCCGCCCGGCGGATGGCGGCGATGTAGTCGAAGGGCGAGCGCATCTTGGCAAGCGGCGTCGACCATGCCTCCGGCATGTCGATGAGGGTCGCTGCCAAAGCCCTGAGATTGCCGTCGCTCTTGGCGAAAACCTTGGCCAGGCGCGCGACTGCCGCCGGCGGCGGGTCGTCGGCTATGAAATGACGAGCAAGTTCCGTGGCGATGTGCTGCGCCGTCGCCGGATGGCTGGCGATGTCGTTGAGTGCTGCCTCGGCCTGGCCCATGCCGGCGGCCGGATAGGTCTTGCCGAGCAGCACCGCATCGCCCGGCTCATGTGCATTGGCGTTGAAGACGGAACTGCCGGGCTCGCCAAGTCGACCTTCGCGCCCCGCCATCGTCCAGCCGGTCAGGATGCGCGCGAAGCTGGTGACATCGGCCTGGGTATAGCCGCTGCCGACGCCCAGCGTGTGCAGTTCCATGATCTCGCGGGCGAGGTTCTCGTTGAGGCCGCGCCGGCGGTTCTTGCCGGCGCGGGAGTCAGGGCCGATCGACTGCTGGTTGTCGAGATAGAACAGCATCGCCGGATGCCGCTCCACCGTCATCAGCATGTCGGCGAAACGGCCGAGCACGAAGGGGCGGATGGCTTCCCGCTCGAAGGCGCCGGCGCTCGCCCGCACGATGTTGTCCTTCGCCACGGAGACGCAGAAATGGTTCGACCAGAAATACACCAGGCGTTCGACAAAGCCTGCCTCGGCGCGAAAAGCCTTGTCGAGGCGCGCCTGGGCTTCGGCGCGAAACAGCGTGGCCTCGATTGGCGGCGCGGGTTTGGCCGGGGCCGTGGGCGGCGGAACAGGTTGGGCAGGCGCGACCCGTTCCGGCGTGGCCTGGGCGCTCGCCATTGCGGGCTGCGCCGTGGCTGCGGCCATGCGCTCAAGCTTGCGTTGGAAGTTTGCCGCCATGCTGGCCTGGATGGCCGGTGTGCTGCCCGGCAGGCTCGCATAGGTCGGATCGTCGAGCGAGATCAGGGCGATGTCGGGCTGCCGCAGTTCCGCCTTCAGATAGCCGCGCGGGTCGTGGGCCGCCCTGTCGCGGTCGCCGGGCCTTGCCCCGAGCCCGAAGCGGTTGAAAGCAACGAGCACTGGATCTGGCGGGGAATTTGCGGCGGGGATAGCCAAGTCAGCTCTCCATTGCTTGGGCTCCCCGCGCACGGCGCCGGAAGCCCGTTCGAGCCGTTTCGTGCCTGTTCAATTGAGGTCGTGGGGCCGGCGAAGTCGTCGGCCCCCGAGCCCCCTACCAGCGATGCCAGCGGTGCCAGTGACGGTGCGGATGCCACCCATAGAAGGCCGGGCGATGCCAATAGTAACCGGGGTAGACGACCACGCGATTGGGGACGCAGCGCCCCCAGGGATTGGGATGCCAGCCAGGTCCGCAACCCCAGGCGACGTGCTCGACCAGCGCCGGGGCGGCAAGCGGCGCCAGCGGCATCGCCGAGGATGCCGCGACAGTAGCCACCGTTCCGGTCACCGCGAGAGCGGCGGTGGCCGCGTATTTTGTCAGATAGTTCATGACCATACTCCGAAGTTGTCCGAGGTTGAAAACCTGTCGGCGCCAGATGGCCCGGCAGGTCCTGCCCTTCATTTCGTTAAACGGGCGCCATCGGCATTTTCCGTCGGTCGTCACGGCGATTTTTTTGGCGGTGTCGACGGCTGCGGCCCGGCGCGCCTTGAGAGTCCTTCAGCCAGCAGGCTGCGATCCTCGGCGGAACCGGCCGCCGCGAACGCGATGATGCGCTGCTCCAGCCGCGTGCGCACGGTGACGTCGGCATTGCGAGCCCGCTCCAGGGCGGCCGCCAGGGCCGCCGTGTCGAGGACGGGCTGCCGCAGCAGATCTGCCGCCTCGCGCCTGGCCTGCTGGCCGTCGCGAATGATTTCGCGAGACTCTTGGCGGACTTCGCGCAGCGCCTTGCGAAACAGCGTGCGCTGCTGATCGGGAAGCCGGCCGCCTGCCGCCTCCAGCGAATAGCCCTGGGCCGGCTTGCCGCGTTTTATCCAGACGGCCCCGCCGGCAAGCGCGCCCGCCAGGAAGACATTCAGCACCACCGATGCGATGAGGAGGTTTCGGCCGGTGCTCATAGGTCTTCCTCGATCGTGTCGGGCCCGGCATCGCCGAACGCCGTCGCATTGGCGTCGAGCACATAATGGTCGGGCTGAACTTCGGGCGTGACGACAGTCACCAGGGCCAGTCCGGCAATGGCGCCGGCCAGCCCTATTCCGGCAAGCGCCAGCCCCAGCCGCCAGAAGCGCTGGCGCCGGCGCCGGACGATGTACCGGTCGGCGGTCCGTAGGATCGTGTCGTGCAGCGCCTTGCCGGGGTGCGGGACGTGATAACTGTCGAGCAGGGTGTCAAGCGTGTGGGCCCGTCGCGAAATCGCCTGGCCTGTCTCGCTTGAAGCAAAGGCGGCGGCGGCGCCGCGCTCCGCTTGTGGCCAGCGCCGCAGATCGCCGCCATAGGCTTCGGAGAGCGCCGCGAAACGCCTGGCGTCCATTGCCGGGCCGTCCTCGATGTCTTCAGCCATCTGTCTTCCCCTTGCCACTTGTTGCCGCATGCCCATGCGGGTTGGAAACGAGGCCGACCGGCCCCCGCCGGACGCCCACAAAGCGCGGTAAATGTCCGCCATTCATGGTCGCGCTCTTCTCAGTCATGGACGCCATCCCTGGCCAGGATCATCTGCAAGGCCCGCCGGCCGCGCGAGAGCAGGCTCTCCAGCGCATCGACGCTGATCTCCAGGGTCGCGGCTGCCTCTATGTTGGACATCTCCTGATAGTAGACCAGGATGATCGCCTCGCGCTGGCGTGGCGCGATGGCCTGCAAGGCCTGCTCGACCCGATGCGGCTCTTCGCGGGCGTCGGGAAGCGGGGCAGGGTCGGCCATGTCCGGCAAATCGTCGGTCACCAGTTCGCGGCGCCGGCGCAGCCGGTCGTAGCAGAGGTTGAGCGTCACCCGGTGGATCCAGCTGTCGAAGCGTGCATTTCCGCGCCGCCAGCTCGAGGCGTGGCGCCAGATGCGCACGAAGGTCTCCTGTGCGACATCCTCGGCCTCCGCCGCATCGCCCAGAATGCGCACGGCGAGCGAAAGGATGCGCGGCAATTTGCGCGCGACGAGCGTCTGCACGGCCGCCGGGTCGCCGGCGCCGACCCGGCGAACCAACTCCTCGTCCGGATCGGCGCTCATCGGCTGGCGCACTCCCGATATCCATCACGCGTCATGGCCTCTTGGTCATTGCTCCGGCTTGGGAGCGGATTTGTGGCCTGGCATCTCGTCGGCCGTCAGAACGCCGTCGCCATTCTTGTCCAGCTTGGCAAAGCGCTTGGCAAAGAACGCATCGAGTTCGGCGCGGTCGATGAAGCCGTCATGGTTCGAATCGATGCGCGCGAAGGATTTGGCGGCATCGCCCTTGATGTTGCGCTTGGCCTGGAAGGCCTCCCACTCCAGCAGGCTGATCTTGCCGTCGCCATCCGTGTCTGCGGCCATGATCGCCTTCTCCCGCCGCTTCTGGAATTTGGCCAGGGTGATGTCCGACTTGGCTCTTGGTGCGGCTGGGGCTGCGGCTGGCGGCGTGGCGCCAGGAGAAGCAGGGGGCTGCGTCGCTGTCTGGGCGAGGGCCGCAACGGTCAGCAGGCTCAAGGCAGCGGCAAGGATCGAACGGCTTATCATGCTTCGGCGTCTCC
Source organism: Mesorhizobium sp. 2RAF45 (assembly GCF_052115225.1). NCBI lineage: Bacteria > Pseudomonadati > Pseudomonadota > Alphaproteobacteria > Hyphomicrobiales > Phyllobacteriaceae > Mesorhizobium > Mesorhizobium sp. 2RAF45. The sequence goes on from NZ_JBFRGG010000007.1 coordinate 93,600, forward strand.
GGTTGGCGCGTCGGCCACGGCCCATGCCGTGGTCTCGCTTCAACCGTTAAACGCCGCGACTGGCGAAATCCGTCGGTCGCCTGCGCCGATACCTTCGATTGTCGGGGATGCCGACTCGGGTATTGGTATCGAGAACGACGCGACACCGCATCCGGCGTCATCGAAATTCACGCCGGGTTAGCCACCGCCCGTGGCGAACGGGCTACGCCGATGGGTCGGCGGCCACCAGCTGGTCCGGTTTGAAACCCGCATGTTGCGGGATCCAGACATCGCCCTCGCGGTTGAACCAGTGGCACAGATACATGCCGGAAGCGGCACCGTCGCTGACCGTCATCTTCGGCCCTCCCGACTTCAGCTTGACGACGTCTCCGGTCTTGAAAGTGTTGGCCATTTTGGACCTCCCATGCTGAGGTCCGTGAGTTTCCCACCAAAGCTGAGTCGCGACAATCGCGGATATGGGAGCCATTGCGCGATCCACCGCACAGGCAGCGGTAGAGTACCGATTTCGGCACAGGGGGGACAAGGAACTGGTGCCGCTTAGGTGACTCGAACACCTGACCCCATCATTACGAATGATGTGCTCTACCAACTGAGCTAAAGCGGCCCGGGAGGCCAAAGCCTCCAAGATGGGCTGGGTGATAGACTCAACCGGCCGCGAATTCAAGATGCCACGTGGCAAATCATGCAAGAGCGCCCGCCCGGTCGAAACCAGGGGTTCGCACCTCGCTGCGCATGAGAATCGCCGACATGTTCCGATTTTGTTTGCCGGAATATCGCCAAGATGGACTTTGGACGGCCCGTCGAGGCAGAATGCGGCCGCCCGCCCGTTGATTGATTGGTCGCCTACGGCTAACCATCAGGGAAGATTGGGGCAATTTGCAGAGGGATCCCGCTTGGACGCGATCGAAAAAGCGATCCGGAACGCCTTGGAGAAGGGCAATGCCGAGGACCGCGCGTTCCGCGAGAAGGTCTATCGGTCGGCCTTTGCCGCGCTTGACCGTGCGCTCCAGGCCAATCCCGGCGTGACCGTGGAGGTTGCCATCAAGCGCCGCAAGGCGATCCAGGCGACGATCACCGAAATCGAATCCGAGTTCCTGCCGGCGGTGCCGGATGTGGGCCTGGAGGTCGACGCCCCGGCGGCCGAGCCCGCGGCCGCCGCGGCGCCCGCCATCGAGATCGGAGACAAGGCGCCATCGCCCGCCGTCACCGTCGACAGCCCCGCGCAGCCGGCATCCGATGCGCCGCTTTCGCGCGTGCTGCCGGTCGTTCCCGACATCATGCCGGACGCGACGCTTCCCGGCGTGCCGGCCATCGACATGTCCGCTCCTAGCGCTTCGGGTACCGCGACGGAAGTGGCGCCCGATCGCGATGAACGGCGCATTCGCGGACGCCGCCTGCCGCTGACCGCCATCTTCTTCAGCGTGACCCTGCTTGCGGCGATCGGCATCGGCGTGTTCTTTGCCATGCAGACCGGCGTGTTCAAGACGGCGGCGCAGCTCGATACGGCGCCGCCCGAGGCGCCACCAACCGTCGAGGACGACGATTTCACCCCGGCCGACGGCGCCAACGCGCCGGCCAAGCCTGGCGCCGCGGACCAGTCGCGCAACTGGATCAATGTGTTCTCGCCGACCGATCCGACGCATGTCGCCGCCCCGTCGGACGCCAAGGCCTCGGTGATGAAGGACGACACCGGTCCGTTCCTGCGCATCCAGTCCGGCCCCTCAGGTTCGGCGATCGCCTTCGATGTCGGGCAGGGCGTGCTGGAGAAGCTCGCCGGCAAGCACGCCGTGTTCGATATCATCGCGCGTGCCGAGGACGGCAAGGACACGCAGATCTCCGTCGACTGCAATTTCGGCGAGCTCGGCGATTGCGGCCGCAAGCGCTACGCGGTCGGCCAGCAGCGCAACGAATATCTGTTCGACGTGCAGTTCCCCAACAAGCATCCCGGCTCGGCCGGAACCATCGCCGTCAATTCCGATTTCGACAAGCAGGGCAAGGCGGTCGACATCTACGAGATCCGGGTCTCGATCGAGCCGTAGGGTTCAGCGGTCGAGCAGCGCCTGCAGCGTCTCGATGCGGTCGGCTTCGTTGGCCGGCTTGTCCCAGCGCAGCCGTGAAATGCGGGGAAAGCGCATGGCGACGCCGGATTTGTGCCGGGTGGAGCGGTTGAGCCCCTCGAAGGCGACTTCCAGCACCAGGCCGTTGTCGCGGTCCGCCCGCACCGAACGCACCGGTCCGAAGCGCTCGACCGTATTGTCCCGAACATATTTGTCGATCTGCTTCAGTTCTTCGTCGGTGAAGCCGAAATAGGCTTTGCCGACCGGCACCAGTTCCTCCTCGCCCTCGGCTCCGGACCAGACGCCGAACGTGTAGTCGGAGTAGAAACTCGAGCGCTTGCCATGGCCGCGCTGGGCATACATCAGCACCGCGTCCACCGTGTGCGGATCGCGCTTCCACTTGAACCACGGGCCTTTCGGCCGGCCGGCGACATAGGGCGAATCCCAGCGCTTCAGCATCACGCCTTCGATGATCGGGTGCGGCGGCGCGCGGCGCAGGTTCTCCAGCGCCTGCCAGTCCGTGAAGGCGACGAAAGGCGACAGGTCGAAACGGCCGGGGTCGAGCGTTTTCACGAAGGTTTCGAGGCGGCCACGCCGTTCCCGGAACGGCAATGCGCGAAGGTCTTCGTCGCCGAGCTGAAGCAGGTCGTAGCAACGCATGAAGGCCGGATATTGCTGCTGCATCTTCGGCGTCACCGTCTTGCGGTTCAGCCGCTGCTGCAAATCCGAGAAGGTCCCCGTCGCCTCACGCGGATCGCCGACCAGCAACTCGCCGTCCAGCGTCGCGGAAAAGTGCATGGCGTCTGCGAGGTCGGGAAAGGCGCCGGAGACATCGTCGCCGGTGCGCGAATAGAGCCGGCGGATGCCGCCTTCCGCCACCGCCTGGACGCGGATGCCGTCCCATTTCCATTCGGCGGCGTAATCCGCCGGGTCGAGCTTTTCGAGATCGCCGTCGCCGACCGGGTTCGACAGCATCACCGGGCGGAACAACGCCATCGCCGTGTTGCGGGGTTTTTCGGCCTTGCCTTCCAGCCAGGCGAACAGCGCCGTATAGGGCGGCGACAGACCGTGCCAGAGCTCCTCGATCTCGGCGACGTCGACCTTGCCGAAATCCGCCAGCGCCTGTTTGGCGAGCCGCGCCGAGACGCCGATGCGCAGGCCGCCGGTGACCAGCTTGATGATGGCGAACCGCGCCGAAATGCCGGCGCTGTCGAGCAGGCTGGCCAGCACTTTCGGTCCGTCCGAGCGGCTTGCCGCCTGCAGTTTGGCCACGACCTCGCCGAGCGTCGGCTCGCGGTTGGGGATCTTGCCCGGCGTCCGCGTCCAGACCAGCGACACCGTTTCGGCGAGATCGCCGACATAGTCGTAGGAGTAGCCGAACAGCACGGGATCCATCCGTTCTGTGACCAGCATGCGCAGCATGGCCGGCTTGACCGCGGCTATTGTGAGGTCACCGGTGATGGCCGCCAGCGCCAGCCCGCGATCCGGATCCTCGACGGTTCGGAAATAGTCGACCAGCAGCGTCAGCTTGCCGTTGCGCGACGGCGTCAGCACAAGGCGGTCGAGAAGTTCGGCGAAGCGGTTCATGGCTTCAATCGCCCTCGTCCTCATAGCCCACCAGATGCAGCGGCCGGGCGGCGATGCCTTCGAGCTCGCACCAGCGAACCAGCGCTTCCTCGCGGCCATGCGTCACCCAGATCTCCTCGGCGCCGGTCTCCTTGATGGTGGCGGTGAGTTCGTCCCAATCGGCATGGTCCGAGATGATCAGCGGCAGTTCGACGCCGCCTTGCTTGGCGCGCTGGCGGATGCGCATCCAGCCCGACGCAAAGCACGAGATCGGATCGGGAAAGCGCCGCGCCCAACGATCGGCGAAGGCCGATGGCGGGCCGACGACGATGGCGCCGGCAAAGTCATCCTTGCCGCCCTCGACCGTTGCCGGCTCGAGGACACCCAGGTCGATGCCCTGGCTCTGATAGTATTCGCTGAGCCTGGCAAGTGCGCCATGGATGTAAAGCGGCCTGTCATAGCCGGCGTCGCGCAACAGCCGCATCACCCGCTGCGCCTTGCCCAGCGCATAGGCGCCGACCAGATGCGAGTGTTCGGGAAACTGCGCCGCCGATTTCAGCAGGCGGGCGATCTCTTCCGTGTCCGGTGGATGGCGAAAGACCGGCAGGCCGAAAGTCGCCTCGGTGATGAAGATGTCGCAACGGATCGGCTCGAACGGCGCGCAGGTTGCATCCTTTTGCCGCTTGTAGTCGCCAGAGGCGACGATGCGCGTGCCCTGATGCTCGACCGATATCTGCGCCGAACCCAGCACATGGCCGGCCGGATGGAAGCTGACGCTGACATCGTTCAGAGCGATCGTCTCGCCGAGCGGTGCGGCTTGGGTCGTTCCGGCAAAGTCCTCACCGTAGCGCAGGGCCATAATGTCGAGCGTCTGCTGCGTCGCCAGCACCGAGCGGTGGCCGGAGCGTGCGTGGTCGGAATGGCCGTGCGTGATCAGCGCCCGGTCCACCGGCCGCACCGGGTCGATAAAAAAATCGCCCGGGGGGCAGTAAAGGCCTTCGGGCCGGGGATGAAGCAGGTCGCTGGCGCGCATGGTCCCCAAGATAGGATATAATTCCGCTGCGGGAAGCCTGATGTCGGAGACTGCTGACTCTCCTGGGCAAAGGGCGCTCAATTCGGTTCAGCTTCCGCATCCTTTGCTCTAAAGAGGTGGCGGCCGGCCTCCACCGGCGGAACCATCATCATGAAACCGCTTCAGACATCCTCCGGCGATTTGAACGCCGATCGCCGTGCCGACTATGCCGAGATGCTATTTGCCTCCGGCGATCGCACGGCGGCGGCCGAGCTGCTGCTCGGCGCATTGGAGCTGGCGCCGCAATGGGCAATGGGCTGGTTCCGCCTCGGCGAGATGCAGGAGACATCGGGCAGGCTCGACCTGGCGGCGCAGGGCTGGACGATGTCGCTGAAACTGGACCCGGCCGACCGCCAGGGCGCGGCCCTCAAACTGCAGCTGATCGGCAAGGCTCCGCTCGCCGCCGCGCCGCCCAGTGCTTTTGTCGAGGCGCTGTTCGACCACTATGCCGAGACATTCGAGGAGATGCTGGTCGGCAAGCTCGACTACCGCTTGCCCGAATTTCTCGGGCAGATGATTCGCAAGGCAAGGCCGGGTCGCTTCCGCGTGGCGCTCGACCTTGGTTGCGGAACGGGACTGATGGGCGAGAGGCTGAGGCCGATCGTCGACCGGCTGGAAGGGGTCGATATATCGGCCAGGATGCTGAAGAAGGCGCGGGCGAAAGGCATCTACCACACGCTGACAAAAGCGGATCTGCAGGGATTTTCCCATTCAGGCGAAAGGCCCGATCTGGTGACATCGGCCGATGTCCTGATCTACATCGGCGCGCTCGATGGTCTGGTGGGCACCGTTGCCGGTCTGCTCGCCGAAGGCGGCCTGTTTGCCTTCTCCGTCGAGACACTGGCAGACGACGGCGATTTCGCGCTGCAGCCCTCGCGGCGCTACGCCCATTCGCAGCCCTATGTCAGGCGGACACTGGAGGCCAACGGGCTTGCGATCCTGGCGCTGGAGCCAACCACCATCCGGCAGGATCGCCGCGAGCCCGTCAAAGGGCTGGGCGTTGTGGCGTGGAAGCCTCACGCCGTTTGAAGCGTGCATGAACACCATCCCGCTGCTGCGAAAAAGTCCGATTTGCGTGCGCGACTGATATTTGCGATCTGGTCGCGTCAGGGCGGGATATCAGGAGGAGCATATCGGATGCGCTGGAACATGATGATCTTGGCATCTTGCCTGGCAACGGCCGGCTGCGTCGGCAATTCGATGTCCGAGCGGCAGGACGCCGACGTAGAATCCTCCCTGCAGTACGACACCGTGCCGTGCGATCAATTGCTGGCGCAACGCAATGGCCTGGCGCAGCAATACAACCTGCCTGTGACCGCGAAGCCGACCTTCTCCAATCCCGCGATGGGTTTCGGTCCGTTCACGCCCGACATGCGTTCCAAGGCCAAGCGCGACAGCGACAAGGCGTCAGGCGAGATCGATGCCATGAACCGGTCGATCGAGCGCCGCGACTGCGGCAAGCCGGACAATCAGAAGAAGAAGTTCGCCCTGCCGAGCTGAAAATAGCAGCAGCTGTCCGACGAGAGTGATCGCCGGCAGCATGCTCGCGTCCGCGTAGGGGACGATCGATGAAACTCTCGGACCTTGGCGACCGCATCTGCATTCTGGGGCCGTCCAACAGCGGCAAGTCGACCCTGGCCGATGCGATTGCCCGCAAGCGTGGCCTGGAGCCCGTTCACCTCGATCTGCTTCATCATCTGCCCAACACCGACTGGGAGCCGCGTCCAAAGGCCGAATTCATTGCCTTGCATGACGGCGCGATCGCCAGCGAGCGTTGGGTGATGGACGGAAATTACTCGATCTGCATGCCGCAACGTTTCCGGCGGGCGACGGGAGTGATCCTGCTGGATATCTCCACGCCGGCAAGCCTGCTGCGTTATTTCAGGCGAAGCTGGTTTGAGAAGAACCGGCGCGGTGCCCTGGAAGGCGGACGCGACAGCGTCAAATGGGACATGATCCACCATATTGCCGTGACCACGCCGAAAAACCGCCGGAGATACCAGGCGATGTTCGAGGAGCTCGACCTGCCGAAGCTGCAGCTGTCCTCCGTGAGAGCAATCAAGCAGTGCTTCAGGGACTGGGATCTGGCGATGTAAGACCCTGGCTAATATCCCGCCTTGCGATCCACCAGATTCTCGAGCTTTTCGCCACGCTCGAAGGCGTCCATCTGGCGCAGCATGGTCGGCGCCAGGTGCATCGGATCGGAGGTCGCCGCGGCGTGCGGCGTCACGAACACTTTCGGATGGTTCCACAACGGGCTGGTCTTCGGCAGCGGTTCGACCTCGAACACGTCGAGGCTCGCCTCCTTCAGCGTGCCGTCATCCAGCGCCCGCACGATGTCGGCATCCTTCTGCAGGCGGCCGCGTCCGGCATTGATCAGCACCGAACCGCCGAGGCCGTTGCGTTTGCGCAATTCCTTCAGCACGCCGTAATTGATGATGCCTTGCGTGTCCGGCGTCAGCGGCAAAAGCACGACAAGGATATCGGTCGCGTTGAGGAAGGGGATCAACCCGGCCTCGCCGGAATAGGTCGCCACCCCTTGCATCGGCCGCTCGGTGCGCGACCAGCCATTGACCGCGAAGCCGAGCGACAGCAGCACCGAGGCCGCGGCACGGCCGAGATTGCCGAGCCCCATAATGCCGACGGATATGTCGCCGGCCGGCCGCTGCGGCGGCTCGTGCCAGATCTTCTTTTGCTGCTGCTGCCGGTAGAGCAGGCCCTGGCGATGATGATCGAGCACCCGCCAGACGACATATTCGGTCATGTATTGCGTGAGGTTGTCGGCGACGACCTTGACGATCGGCACGTCGGGCAGGCCGGGATCGGCGAAGATGTGGTCGACGCCGGCGCCGATGGAGAAGATGGCGCGCAGATTGGGCAGCGAAGACAACAAATTGGGCTTCTGCTTCCACACCACCGCATAGGTGATCGACGGATCCTTGGCGCCGCCCGGCTCCAGCACCACCTCGCGCTCGGCCGACAGAAGCTCGCGCCAGCGCTGCGGGTGAAAGCCGGTGACGGCAAGCAGAATGCGGCCTTTTTCCATCGCGATTCGTCTAGTCCTCTTTACGCAAATTACTCGCTGACGATGCCGACCGGCGCCGTCTCTATCTTGAAGGCGGCCGAGATCAGTGCCCGAGTATAGTCGGTTTGCGGATTTTCAAAAATCTGCTGGGAAGGGCCGGCTTCGACGATCTGGCCATTGCGCATGACGATGACGTCGTTGGCAAGCGCCCGGATGACTTTGAGATCGTGGCTGATGAAGAGATAGGCGAGGTCGTGCTTGGCCTGCAGATTGCGCAGGAGGTCGACGACCTGCGCCTGCACGCTCATGTCGAGCGCCGATGTGGGCTCGTCCAGCATGACGAAGCGCGGGTTGAGCACCATGGCGCGCGCGATCGCGACACGCTGGCGCTGGCCGCCGGAAAACTCGTGCGGATAGCGGTTGCGGGTCGCCGGATCGAGCCCGACCTCCTTCAGCACGTCCGCAACCTTGTCGTCGCGTTCATCGGGCGACAGTTTCGGCTCGTGGATCTTCAGGCCCTCGTCGATGATCTCGGCGATCGACATGCGCGGGCTGAGCGAGCCGAACGGATCCTGGAACACGATCTGCAATTCGCGCCTGAGCGGCCGCATGGCGTTGAAGGTGAGCTGGTTGATGTCGCGGCCGTTGAACCGGATGGTTCCCGTCGACGAGATCATGCGTGCCAGGGCCAGGCCGAGCGTCGTCTTGCCGGAGCCGGACTCGCCGACCACGCCCAGCGTCTGGCCGGCGCGCACGGTGACATCGATGCCGTCGACAGCCTTCACATGGTCGACCGTGCTGCGGAAGAAGCCCTGCTTGATCGGAAACCAGACTTTTATGTCCTTGCCGGCCATCACCGGCTTGGCGTCGGCGTTGGCGGCCGGTGGCTTGCCCTTCGGCTCGGCTGCCAGCAGGTGGCGCGTATAGGGGTGCTGCGGGTTGGCGAAGATCTCCTTGGTCGGTCCGGTCTCGACGATCTTGCCCTTGGTCATCACGCAGACCCGGTCGGCGATCTTGCGCACGATACCGAGATCGTGGGTGATGAACAGCATCGACATGCCTTTGCGGCTTTTGAGGCCCGCGAGCAGTTCGAGGATCTGCGCCTGCACCGTGACGTCGAGCGCCGTCGTCGGCTCGTCGGCGATCAGCAGTTCCGGTTCGTTGGCAAGTGCCATGGCGATCATGACGCGCTGGCGCTGGCCGCCGGACAGCTGGTGCGGATAGGCGTCAAGCCGCTTCTGCGGATCGCGGATGCCGACCTCGTTGAGCAGTTCCAGCGTGCGCGCCTTGGCCGGGCGGTCGGCCATGCCCTGATGCAGTTTCAGGATCTCGACGATCTGATGCTCGATCGTGTGCAGCGGATTGAGCGAGGTCATCGGCTCCTGGAAGATCATGGTGATCTTGTTGCCGCGCACTTGCCGCAACTGCTTCTCGTTCATGGTTAGCAGGTCGGCGCCCTCGAACAGGATTTTCCCCGAGGGATGGCTGGCGCTGGGGTAGGGCAGCAGTTTCAGCACCGACAGCGCCGAGACCGACTTGCCGGAGCCGGACTCGCCCACCAGCGCGATCGTCTCGCCCTTGGCGATGTCGAAGGAGATATGGTCGACGGCGACAGACTGGCCGCCGCCCTGGCTGAAGGCCACGCTGAGGTCCTGTACGCTGAGCAGAGGCGCTTCGCTCATTTGAACGTCTTGCGCGGATCGAAGGCGTCGCGAGTCGCCTCGCCGACAAAGACCAGCAGCGACAGCATCAGCGAGATGACGACGAAGCCGGAAATGCCGAGCCACGGCGCATTGAGGTTGCGCTGCGCCTGCTTCAGCAACTCACCGAGCGAGGCGGACCCCGGCGGCAGGCCGAAGCCGAGATAGTCGAGCGAGGTCAGTGTCGAGATCGAGCCCGAGAGCAGGAAGGGCATGAAGGTCAATGTCGCCACCATGGCGTTGGGCAACAGATGCCGGAACATGATGGTGCGGTTGGGCACGCCGAGCGCGCGGGCGGCGTTGACGTACTCGAAGTTGCGGGCGCGCAGGAACTCGGCCCGCACGACGCCGACCAGAGCCACCCAGGAGAACAACAGCATCAGCCCGAGCAGGATGAAGAAGCCCGGCGGCAGGATGGCGGCGACGATGAGCAAGAGATAGAGCACCGGAATTGCCGACCAGATTTCGATGAAGCGCTGGAACAGCAGGTCCGTCCAGCCGCCGAAATAGCCCTGCAGGGCGCCGGCGCCGACGCCGATCAGGGCAGAGCCGGCGGTCAGGATCAGCCCGAACAGCACCGAGATACGGAAGCCGTAGATGACGCGCGCCAAGACGTCGCGAGCCTGGTCGTCGGTGCCGAGCCAGTTCCAGTTGCCGACGATGCAGGCGGGGTCGGCAGCCCCTTGCGGATACTGGTTGCAGCGCTTGGCGGCGTCATACTGCCAGGACGGCTTGGCCGGTGCGGCTTCCGGAATGGCATTGTTGACGGTCTGGTAGGAATAGCGGATCGGCGGCCAGATCATCCAGCCATTGGCGTTGATCTCGTCCTGGATCACCGGATCGCGATAGTCGGTGACGGCATAGAAGCCGCCGAACTTTTCCTCCGGGTAGGCGACCAGCACCGGAAACAGGATCTCGCCCTTGTAGGAAGCGATGATCGGCTTGTCGTTGGCGATGAATTCGGCAAACAGCGACAGCACGAACAGGACAAGGAAAATCCACAACGACCAGTAGCCGCGCCTGTTCGCCTTGAAATTCTGCAGGCGGCGCTTGTTGATCGGCGACAGGAACGGCCGTGGCATCCGCTCCGGCACCACGCCGGCGGTGACGCTCGCCTCCGACATCAGACGTCTCTCCGCTCGAAATCGATGCGCGGATCGACCCAGGTGTACATCAGGTCGGACAGCAATCCGACGAACAGGCCGAGAAGCGAGAAGATGTAGAGGTTTGCGAACACCACGGGATAGTCGCGCTCGACCACCGATCGGAAGCCGAGCAGGCCGAGGCCATCGAGCGAGAAGATGTTCTCGATCAGCAGCGAACCGGTGAAGAAGGCCGAGATGAAGGCGCCGGGAAAGCCGGCAATGACGATCAGCATGGCATTGCGGAAGACATGGCCATAGAGCACCTGCCGCTCCGACAGGCCCTTGGCCCGCGCCGTCACCACATATTGCTTGCGGATTTCCTCCAGGAACGAGTTCTTAGTCAAAAGCGTCGTCGTTGCGAAGGCCGAGAGCACCAGCGCCGTCAGCGGCAGGGTCATGTGCCAGGCATAGTCGGCGATCTTGGCCGGCCAGGACAACTGGTCCCAATTGTCCGAGACGATGCCGCGCAACGGGAACCAGTCCCAGAACGAGCCGCCGGCGAACAGCACCATCAACATGATGCCGAACAGGAAGCCGGGAATGGCATAGCCGACGATGACGACGCCGCTGGTCCAGACATCGAACGGGCTACCGTCCTTCACCGCCTTGCGGATGCCGAGCGGAATGGAGATCAGATAGGACAAGAGCGTGATCCAAAGCCCGATCGAAATCGACACCGGCATCTTCTCGAGGATCAGGTCGAGCACCGAGATATCGCGGAAGTAGCTGTTGCCGAAATCGAAGCGGATATAGTTCCACAGCATCATGCCGAAGCGCTCGAGCGGCGGCTTGTCGAAACCGAACTGCTTCTCCAGCTTCTTGATAAATTCCGGATCGAGCCCCTGCGCGCCGCGATATTTCGAGCTGACGTCGCCGGCCACGTCGAAATTGGAGCCGCCGGCATCGCCGCCGCCACCGCCGAGGCGGTCGCTGCCGCCCTGATTGGTCAGCTTGGCGATGACTTGCTCGACCGGGCCGCCCGGCGCGAACTGGATGACGGCGAAGGAGATCGCCATGATGCCGAACAGGGTCGGGATCATCAAAAGGATGCGGCGCAGTATATAGGCGCCCATCAGGCTTCCTGCCCTTTTTGGACTGAGATCTCAGCCTTTGCCAATTTTTGCCGCCTTGCCCTTATCGAACCACCACAGCGCCTCGACCGGAAAGCCGAAATCGGGTTTTTGCTCGGGAAAGCCGAACATGTCCCAATAGGCGCTTCGGTGATTCGCCAGGAACCAACTAGGAATCCAATCGCACCGCGCGCGCAAGACCCGGTCGAGCGCCCGCATTGCCACGGTCAGGCTTTCGCGGTCCTTTGCGGCCCCCACCGCGTCGATCAGCGTGTCGATAGCCGAGTTTGCGACACCCGGCAGGTTGCGCGAGCCGGAGAGATTGGCAGATCTGGAATGGAAGAAACCTTCGAGATCGTCGCGCGTCGGTGTCGCGCTAAAGGAGAAGGCGGCAGACAGCAGATCGAAATCGAATGTGGCCTGTCTGGCCTGGTATTGGGCCGAGTCCACCAGCCGGATCGTGGCGTCGATACCGATCGCCTTCATATTGGCGACCCAGGGCGAATAGACCTGAACGAAGGTATCGTCGTCGACCATGAACTCGGCCGAAAGCCGGCCGCCCTTGTCGTTGACGACGAAATCGCCGGACCGTTTCCAACCCGCCGCGGCCAGAAGTTTTGCCGCCTGGCCAAGCAGCTTGCGATCACGGCCGGTGCCGTCCGATGTGGGCTGGCTTACCGCCGTGCCGAACGCTTCTGCCGGGAGCTGGCCGCGCAGCGGCTCCAGCAGCGCCAGCTCTTGCAGGGATGGTACACCCTCGGCGCGAAAATCCGATTTCTCGAAGCAGGACTGCGAGCGCTCGTAAGAGCCATAGAAGAAGTTCCGTCGTGTCCACTCGAAATCGAAGCAAAGCGCAATTGCCTGGCGCACCCGCGCATCGCGAAACTGTTCGCGCCGCTGATTGACCGCCGTTCCCTGCATCGTCGGTCGCTTCTCGGCCGGGAATTCGTGCTTGACCACCTTGCCTGCGGTCAGTGCCGGAAAGTCGTAGGCGGTCGCCCAGACGCGTGAGGTGAATTCCTCGCGGTAGGTGATCTCGCCCTTCTTGAATGCCTCGAAGGCGGCGGTGCGGTTCTGGTAGAATTCGATGCGGATACGATCGAAATTGTTTTGTCCCCGATTGACCGGGAGTTGGCGGCCCCAATAATCCGCGACCCGATCGTATTCGATCCAGGCGCCGGCCGAGAAGCGGCCGACCTTGTAAGCGCCGGAGCCGAGCGGCGGGTTCAACTGCGAGGAGTCGAACGGATTGGCCGTGTAGAAAGCCTTCGACAGGATGGGGAATTCCACGACGTTGAGCACGGTGCGAGCCGATTGCTTGCCGGAAAAGGTAAGCCGCAATGTGTGGTCGTCAACGGCAACGGCCTCGACCATGTGTGTCAGCGACAGCGACAGGTCTGGGTGGCCCTTGTCCTTGTAGAGCGAGAAGGTGAATTCCGCATCCTGTGCCGTCAGCGGTGACCCGTCATGGAAGCGCGCTTCGGGACGAAGCGAGAAGGTGAAGGAGTTCCGGTCGTCCGACAGCGTTACGCCGTCGGCGATCTGGCCGTATACGGCGTCGGGCTCGTCGAGCGCGCGCACCATCAGCCCGTCGAAACACATCTCCATGCGCGGCGGCGCATCGCCCTTGTCGGTGAAGGAGTTCAGCGTGTTGAAGGTCTGAGTATCCTGGTTGTAGCCCCAGTTCGGCGGCGAGAAATTGAAGATACCCCCAGCCGGCGCGTCCGGATTGACATAGTCGAAATGCGCAAAATCCGGTCTGTATTTGAGGTCGCCGAAGGCGGAGAGCCCATGCAATTTCACGCCGGTCGCGATATCGGCGAAGGCTCTGCCCGGCAACAGGGCCGCGGCAGCGGCGGCCCCGCTCAATGCCAGGAAATCGCGGCGCGGCAGCATCGTCATCAATTGCCGCCCTTGTATTTGGCGGCCAGCGCCTTCTCCTTGTCGAGGTCGATCCACCAGGAGTCGATATCGGCACCGACATAGGCAGGCTGCTTGTCGGGGAATTTGAACTTGTTCCAATAGGCCAGCCAGACCGCCGATCGATAATATTGCGGCACGACGTAGAAGTTCCACAGCAGCACCCTGTCGAGCGCATGTGTGGCGGCGACAAGATCCTCGCGGTCCGTGGCGAAGATGATGCGGTCGACCAGGGCGTCGACGGTCGGATCCTTGATTCCCATCAGATTGCGCGAGCCTGGCGTGTCGGCGGCCTTCGAGCTCCAGAAGTCCCGCTGTTCATTTCCTGGTGAATCCGATTGGCCGAACAGACCCGTGACGACGTCGAAATCGAAATGGTTGACCCGGTTGATGTACTGCGTCTGATCGATGATGCGCAGGGAAGCGTCTACGCCGATCTTGCGCAGGTTGGCGATATAGGGACTGGCGATCACCTGGTCGGTGTCGTTCCAACCGAGGATCTCGAACTTGAACGGAGCGCCTGTCTTGGCGTTGACCATCTTGCCGCCCTTGATCACCCAGCCTGCCTTGGCGAAGAGATCGACCGCCTGCTTCAGGTACTTCCGTTCTGCCTGCGGCGAATCGTAGACCGGCAGCTTGAATTGCTGCGTGAAGAGTTCGGGTGGCAGCTTGTCGCGATATTTCTCGAGGATATCCAATTCCTTGCCTTGTGGCAGCCCGCTCGACGCCAATTCGGTACCCTGGAAATAGCTCGACATGCGGGTGTTGAAGCCGAAGAACAGTGTGCGATTCATGCTCTCGAAATCGAACGGGATGGTCAGTGCCTCGCGGACAAGCCGGTCCTGGAACAGCGGCCTTCGCTGGTTGAGGACAAAGCCCTGCATCGGCTGCGGCGATTGGGTTTGGAAGTCCTTCTTGATGACGTCACCGGCCTGGATGGCTGGGAAATTATAGGCGGTCGCCCATTTGCGGGAGCTGTATTCGCGATTGATGTCTTCCAATCCGCCCTTGGTGAAAGCCAGCCAGGCGGCATTGTCGTCGAGGATGTAGGTATATCGGCGCGTGTCGAAATTCTCGCGGCCGATCTTCACCGGCAGCTTGGCGGCCCAATAGTCCGGCACGCGCTGCCAGACGATTTCCGAGCCCGGCTTGAAGCTGGCGATCTTGTAGGCCGCCGATCCCAGCGGAATCTCCAGCGTTGGCTTGGTGACGTCGCGCTTCTTGCCATTGGCGTCGGTGCCTTCCCACCAGTGCTTCGGCAGCACGGCGAGGTCGCCGATGATCTTCGGCAGTTCTCGGTTACCCTTCTGGTTGAAATGGAACTCGACCTCGCGGTCGGAGATCGCCACCGCGTCGGTGACGTTCTCGAAATAGCGGCTGTATTGTGGGCTGTTCGCTTTCAACACCTGGAACGACCAGATCACGTCGTCGACGGTGATCGGCTGGCCGTCATGCCATTTCGCGCGCGGGTCGAGCCGGTAGGTCGCCGAGGAATAGTCAGCCGGATATTTGTAAGCGTCGGCGAT
The DNA here is from genome assembly GCF_052115225.1 of Mesorhizobium sp. 2RAF45. Lineage (NCBI taxonomy): Bacteria > Pseudomonadati > Pseudomonadota > Alphaproteobacteria > Hyphomicrobiales > Phyllobacteriaceae > Mesorhizobium > Mesorhizobium sp. 2RAF45. The sequence goes on from NZ_JBFRGG010000007.1 coordinate 108,681, forward strand.
CAGCGGGTGGCTGGTGCTGCCCTCGTCGGTCGCTTGCTCCATCAGCGTGTCGTAGAGCAGGCCGCCGCCGAAGCCGACGAGCCCCGCCGCCGGCGATCCCTGAACAATGTAGGGGTTGAAGCTGTCATAAGTGCCGAGCAGCACCGAATTCAACGTGCCGCCCTTGGGCGCGTTCGGGTTCACGTAGTCGTAGTGCTGAAAATTGTCGCCGTACTTGGAATCGCCGATCAGCGATGAGGTGGTCCGCCACTCGTCGGCCAGGGTCGCCTGCAGTCCCGCCGCCAGAAGGGCCGCTGCCAGCAACGACCTGAGAAGCGTTCGGCCAACCGTCATGCACTATCCTCTTCGCGATGCGTTTCTCCGGACCATCCAGAAAGGGCAATCTAGATGATTTGGCGCTCGTGAAAACCGCCATGCGCGGCTTTGTCGCCGCATATGCGTTTTTCCTAACAAAAAGCCGGGCAGAACCCGGCTTTTCTATGAACGCTTTGATGACAATTCGGTTATTTGGCCGGTGCCGCCGGAGCCGCGGGAGCGGCAGGTTTGGCCGGTGCAGCGCCATCAGCCGGCTTCGCCGGAGCGGCGCCATCGGCCGGCTTGGCGGGCGCGCTGGCGTCGGCGGCGGCACCCGGTGCCGGCAGCGGCTTGGGATTGTCCGACAGCGTGCGCAGATAGGCAATGACGTTGGCGCGGTCCTCGTCCTTGGGCAGGCCGGCGAAGCCCATGGCCGTGCCCTTCACGAATTTCTTCGGCGAGGTGATGAAGTGGTTGATGTTGTCGTAGGTCCACTTCTCGGTGCCGCCCTTGGAAAATTCCTTCATGCCGGCCGAATAGGCGAAGCCTTCATGTTCGGCGACAGGACGGTCGACGAGGTCCCACAGATCGGGGCCGACCTTGTTGGGTCCGCCCTTTTCACCGGAATGGCAAGCCTGGCATTTCTTGAAGACGGCAGCACCCGCCTCGACATTGGCAGTCTGCAGCAGATCGGCGATCGGCTTGGCTGCGGCGGCCGGCGCTGCTGCGCCGCCTTCGGCGGGCTCGGCTGCCTCGATGGCGAAACCGGGCTTTTCAGGAGCCGGCGAGGCAAACAGCGCGTCAGATACCAGGCCGACCGAGAAAACGACGAAAACGGTTCCGAGCAATCCGGCGAGCAGTTTGTTGACTTCGTTGGAATCCATACGCCCCTTGCTCCCTTTTCCGGCGGACCGAACCGTCCACTCCGTCCGTCGGTATCGAGACCTGCCCTCCAGAGCCGGTCAAATCGGGCGGAAACTAGGTCTTTTGCTCCGGCGTTGCAACACCTATAAGGGCGCTGCCAGTGAGACTTTTTGCCACTTTTCCCCTCCTCTTTTCGAACGCCTTGCCACAGCGATGTCCACCTTGATCCTGATACCGGCCCGCATGGCCTCCACCCGCCTGCCGGGCAAGCCGCTGGCCGACATATCCGGCGCGCCCATGATCGTCCATGTCGCCCGCCGCGCGGCCGAAGCCGGCCTCGGCCGGGTGGTGGTGGCGACCGACACGCAAAGCGTCGCCGAAGCGGTGCGCGCGCATGGTTTCGAGGCGGTGATGACGCGCATCGACCATGAATCCGGCTCCGACCGCATCCACGAGGCGCTGGCCGCGCTCGATCCCGGACGCAAGGTCGAAACGATCGTCAATGTGCAGGGCGACCTGCCGACCATCGATCCCGGCATCATCGCCGCCTCGCTCAGGCCGTTCGAGAACGCGGCGGTGGATATTGCCACGCTTTGCGTCGAGATTGTCCGCGACGAGGAAAAGACCAACCCGAACGTCGTCAAGATCGTCGGTTCGCCGCTCTCCGGCACACGGCTGAGGGCGCTCTATTTCACCCGCGCCACAGCACCTTGGGGTGAGGGGCCGCTCTATCACCATGTCGGCCTCTACGCCTATCGGCGTGCCGCGCTCGAACGCTTCGTCGCGCTGAAACCGTCGCCGCTGGAGCGCCGCGAGCGGCTGGAGCAGTTGCGGGCGCTGGAAGCCGGCATGCGCATCGACGCCGAGATCGTCCGGTCGCTGCCGCTCGGCGTCGACACGCCGCAAGACCTTGAGCGCGCCCGAACCATCCTTTCAAACTGAGAAATCCCTTCGACACCCGTGAATCGAGACCTGGCCCATGCCTGAAAAGACCAACAGAATATCCTTCCAGGGCGAGCCGGGCGCCAATTCCGACACCGCCTGCCGCAACGTCTATCCCTCGATGGAGCCGTTGCCGTGCCCGACCTTCGAGGATGCGTTCAACGCGGTCGAGACCGGCAAGGCCGACCTCGCCATGATCCCGATCGAGAACACCATCGCCGGACGCGTCGCCGACATCCACCATCTGCTGCCGGAATCGCGGATGCACATCGTCGGCGAATATTTCCTGCCGATCCATTTCCAGCTGATGGTGCTGCCCGGCGTCAAACGCGACGAGATCAAGACCGTGCACAGCCACATCCACGCGCTTGGCCAGTGCCGCAAATACATCCGCAAGAACGGCTGGAAGGCGGTCGTCGCCGGCGATACGGCCGGTGCCGCCAAGATGATCTCCGAGGTCAAGGACCGCACCATGGCCGCGCTGTCGCCGGCGCTGGCCGCGACGCTCTACGGGCTCGATATCATCGAGAAAAATGTCGAGGACACGGACTCCAACGTCACCCGTTTTGTCGTCCTGACCAAGAGCAAGCAATGGGCCGAGCGGCCGTCAGCCGACACCAAGATGATGACGACTTTCATCTTCCGCGTCCGCAACGTGCCGGCGGCCCTCTATAAGGCCATGGGCGGTTTCGCCACCAACGGCATCAACATGACCAAGCTGGAGAGCTACCAGCTCGGCGCCTTCACCGCGACGCTGTTCTACGCCGACATCGAGGGCCATCCCGACGATCCGCTGGTCAAGCTGGCGCTGGACGAGCTTCGCTTCTTCTCCCGCGAAGTGCGGATCCTGGGCGTCTACCCGGCCAGCGAGTCGCGTGAACAGTGGAAAGTGGCTGACTGATTGCCTTGAGCGTGATCGCTGGACAAACGGAAACCGTTTGTCCGAGAAAACCGGTTCCCACTTTACAAGATCATCTAAATCACAGCGCCCAGCGGCACATAGTCGATCTCGAGAAATTTCTCGACCTCAGGCACCCAGCGGTCGCGCACGAAGGCGACATGGTCGGGATGGTCGTTGTATCTGGTGTAGGCTGCCTGGTCGGCGAACTCCATCGAGAAGCCGAATCGATAGTCGTTCTTGGGGCTGATCTGCCGCAATTGCTCGAAATGCGTGACGCCCCGGATCGCCGTCAGGATTTTCTTGGCGTCGACGAGGAACCGCTTTTCCTCGAGCGAGTGCGGTGGGTGCTTCAACGTGAAGACGACGGTGTGACGGATCATTTGTCTCTCCTGCAATGACTTTCAGTATTCGCTGTCGACCCAGGCGCGGATGAGGTGATGCGCGATCGCCCCTTTCGGCGGCGTGACCAGATTGTCGGCATGCTCCCGGGCCAGCATCAGACGCACCTCGTCGCGGCCGAACCAGCGGCAGTCTTCCAACTCGTTGAGGTCGGCCTGGATGTCCTCGTTGAGCGGCTCGCCGAAGCAGCCGATCATCAGCGAATAGGGAAACGGCCAGGGCTGGCTGGCATGGTAGACGACGCGGCCGAGCCGGATGCCGGCTTCCTCCAGCGTTTCGCGGCGCACCGCGGCCTCGATCGTCTCGCCCGGTTCGATGAAGCCGGCAAGCGCCGAATACATGCCCGGCGCGAAATGCCGGCCGCGCCCGAGCAGGCATTTTTCCCGCGTCGCCGTCAGCATGATCGCCACCGGGTCGGTGCGCGGAAAATGCTCGGTGCCGCAATTCGGGCAATGGCGTTTGTAGCCGCCGGCCCGCATTTGCGATTGCGTGCCACATTTGCTGCAGAAACGATGGCTGGCATGCCAGGCGAGCAGGGCCGCCCCTTGCGCCATCGCCCCCGCCGCCGCTTCGTCGATCAGCCCTTGCATGTAGACCGACCGATAGTCGATCGCCTTGACGGTCCCGGGCAGCTGTTCGGCCTCGATTGCGACAGGCATCGCCAGCACCGGCCCCTGTTCGGAAAAGCCGAGCAGCACAGCCCCGGCGAAGGACGGCTTGAAGGGTTCGCTCCCTGCGGCGTCGAACCAGGGATCGAGACTGCCGCTATTACCAAGCTTCAGGTGGAGCCGGCCGCCATTCATCAGCAAAAGCCGCGTCGTTGGATCCGCCAGCGCCTTGTCGACCGAATCGTCGGCTCGATTCTCGGATTGCCGGTCGATCGTATTGCCGGCAAAGCCGACGAACTGGCTCGGCTCGCGCAAAGGCGCGTCAAACAGGCGGAAGCTCATGCGGTCTCTGATGCTTTGGGATGGACATGTCTGGGAATGAACGTGTCTTGGAATAAACACTGGGGAAGGCTTATAGCGCCGCCCTTATGGTTTCGGCAAACCGGCGCAGGTCGGAACGCTGATAGGGCTCGCGCAGGCCATACCCCCACACCGGGCCGGGCCAGCCGGGATCGCCTTCTGACCGAGCGACGATATGGATATGCAGTTGGCGCACTATATTGCCGAGCGCGCCGGTGTTGATCTTGGTGCAGCCGCTGACTTTCTTCAGCGCCTGCGCCACCATATTGGTCTCGAAGGTCAGCATCGCCTGGTCGAGCGGCGTCATGTCGTGGATTTCTTCCGCGCCCGGCCGCTGCGGCACCAAGACCAGCCATGGCCAGCGGCGATCGTTCATCACCCGCAATTCGCACAGCCCAAGCCACATCAACTGCTCGCTGTCCGCCTCCAGCCGGGCATCCAGCGTGAATCCGGCCTTCAGGCCCGGCAACATCGGCGTTTCCCTTGCTTTTCTTGGTTTCTTCAAACCATGAACGCTAGAGCGGCTGCATCGGGGCTGCAAGCAAATCTCTTGTGTGATCGCGCCGATTTGCCTGCGCACTTGCATTTCGTCGCGCAATTGCCGATATGGACAGCGGGAGGTTGGTGGTGGACGATCCACTCGCCAACCGGGTCAGGTCCGGAAGGAAGCAGCCCTAACGAGCCCGGAACGGGTCATTGTTCCAGCCTCCCACCTCATCGGCCCTCCTCGCGACATTGACGACGCATTGCAGCGCGGGCGAGACTATGCGCAGGAACGGCGCCTTGGGGCGCGGCCTTTTGGAGCTTAACGGGCGAATGAGCGAAGCCGGAAATTCGGGGCCAAAAAGCCCGGAGAATGGAAAGGCCGCCGCCTACCGCGTGCTGGCGCGCAAATACCGTCCTTCGAATTTTTCCGAGCTGGTCGGCCAAGAACCGATGGTTCGCACCCTCACCAACGCCTTTGCCACGGGCCGCATAGCCCAGGCCTGGATGCTGACCGGCGTGCGCGGTGTCGGCAAGACCACCACGGCGCGTATCCTGGCACGGGCGCTGAACTACAAGACCGCGACCGTCGACCAGCCTTCCGTCGACCTCGCCGTGCTCGGCGAGCATTGCCAGGCGATCATGGAAGGCCGCCATGTCGACGTCATCGAGATGGACGCCGCCTCGCACACCGGCATCGACGACATCAGGGACATCATCGAGCGCGTGCGCTATGCGCCGGTCGCGGCCCGCTACAAGGTCTACATCATCGACGAAGTGCACATGCTGTCGACGCAGGCCTTCAACGGCCTGCTGAAAACGCTGGAAGAGCCGCCGCCGCACGTCAAATTCATTTTCGCCACCACCGAAATCCGCAAGGTTCCGATCACCGTCCTGTCGCGCTGCCAGCGCTTTGACCTCAGGCGCATCGACGCCGGCGCGCTGGTCGCGCATCTCTCCTCGATCGCCGACAAGGAAGGCATTTCGGTCGACGACGACGCGCTGGCGATGATCGCGCGCGCGGCCGAAGGCTCGGCTCGCGATTCGCTCTCCATCCTCGACCAGGCGATCGCGCACGGAGCCGGCGCCGTCAGCGCCGAAGCGGTGCGGGCCATGCTGGGCCTGGCCGACCGCGCCCGCATCGTCGACTTGTTCGAACATGTGATGAAGGGCGACGTGGCGGCGGCACTCGCCGAATTCCGCACGCAATACGACACCGGCGCCGATCCGGCTGCCGTGCTGACCGATCTTGCCGAATTCAACCATCTCGTCACCCGGTTGCGTTTCGTGCCGACCGCCATGGACGATGCATCGCTGTCGCAGGACGAGCGCCAGCGCGGCGCTGATTTCGCCAGGGCGCTGTCGGTCCGCGTGCTGTCGCGGACCTGGCAGATGTTGCTCAAGGGCATTCCCGAGGTGCAGTCCTCCAACCGGCCGGTCAGTGCCGCCGAAATGGTGTTGATCCGGCTGGCGCACGCCGCCGACCTGCCGACTCTGGACGAGGCGTTGCGATCACTGGACGGGGCAGCAACAGCTCAGAATGGCGCACCGCGCCCGAATGGCGCCCCTGCCGGTCCTGGCAATGGCGGCGCGGCCAGCGCGGTGGCGCAGGCGCGCATGCCATCCGGTTCCGGTGGCGCGCAGACCATGCGGCTGGTCGAGGCCTCGCCGGCGCCGGCCGCCTTCGTCGCACCGCCCGCGCCGGTTTCCGAGCCACAGCAGGTGCCGGTCAGGTCGCTGGCCGACATCGTTGCGCTTGCCGACGCGCAGCGGGACATAGCCTTCAAGGTGCTGGTCAAGCGTTGCATCCGTCCCGTCCGCTTCGAGCCTGGCCGCATCGACGTCAGCCTGACCGACGATGCGCCCAAGCTGCTGCTCAACGACCTGACGACGAAACTGCGCGCCTGGACCGGCCGCAACTGGCTGGTGTCGCTGTCGAAGGAAGAGGGCGGCCAGACACTAGCCGAAATGGAATCGACCAAGCGCGAAAATGCCTTCCTCGATGCCAAGAGCGATCCGACTGTCGCCGCCATCCTGGCGCGCTTTCCCGGCGCCAAGATCATCGACGTGCGCATTCCCGACGCGCCGGAGGCAGACGCGACCGAAGCCGAAGTGCCGGTCGAGCCGCCGGCGGATGATGACGAGACCTGATAAACCAAGACAAGGATCGGACCATGAAAGATCTTCTCGGCCTGATGGGTAAGGCGAAGGAAATGCAGGCCAAGTTCCAGGCCATGCAGGATGAGATCGCTACGGTCGAATCCGTCGGCCAGGCCGGCGGTGGCCTGGTCAGCGTCACCTTGAGTGGTAAGTTCGAGATGAAGTCGCTGAAGATCGACCCGTCTTTGTTCAAGGAGGACGAGGTCGAGATCCTCGAGGATCTGATTCTGGCCGCCCACAACGACGCCAAGGCCAAGGTCGAGCAGATCATGCAGGAAAAGACCAAGGCGCTGACTGCTGGCCTGCCGATCCCGCCGGGAATGAAACTGCCGTTCTGATGCGTCTCGCCCAAGACCGTGCAGCGGTTTTGGGGCAACGGCATGCATGAAAGTTTAACTCAGCGGCGATGCGCCCATGACCGAAGAGCCGTCCGAAAGACTGATCGAGCAACGTATCCGCAACAGGATCTACGAGATTCTGGAAATTCTGGCCGATTGCGATGCCGGCGTCGATATTGTCGGCATCAAGGGCTACTTCTACCTGTTCGAGGATTTCGTGCACCGGCCGTCGATCGAGGCCGGCACGTCGGCGCTTTCGAAGGACGAGCGCGCTGTCGTGCTGGAGATCGCCGAATTCCTCGAGGCGGCCTCCGAAACAAATCCCGATTTCACCAAAGCCGAATTCATCGACAGCGACTGGCCGGGCAAGATCGCGCCGGCGGCCAGGGACGCGCGGGCGCTGTTTCTCAGGCGCGGCCTGTTTTCAGAGAAATTCGAGGAGCTCGAGCCTGGTCAGCCGGCTGCGATTGCGGCCGGGCGGTAGCGATTCCCCGGACAAACGGGACGCAGTTTGCCCTCGGCAATTGCGGCGAAACCAAGAGAGAGCGGTCATCGCTTTCGTGAAATGACGGCTCGATCTATCTGGAAAGGCTCAAAATTGTGCCTTTTCGGCAACAGTACGTTGTTAATAACGTTTTGGCCATCATTTTGCCCGAAAGTGTCTCATTCTTGCCGCAGCCTGGGGGCGGGCATCGAAGTGAGAGGGTAACCTGTTGATCGTTACGCGATGGAAGACGCCGCTGTTGCTCGGCGTCATCACGTCTCCCCTGTTTTTGGCTGCCTGCAGCCAGACCACTTCGCACGGCATGTCTGTTGCAGGCCTGACAGATGCCATCACGCCGAGCTTCCTGACGTCGCGCGCCTCCAGCCACTCGCCGAAGGACAGGGAGTGCCTGGAAAGGGCGATGTTCTTCGAATCCAACCGCTCGAGCCGCGATGGCATGATCGCTGTCGGCACCGTGGTCATGAACCGGTTGCGCTCCGGCAACCACGGCAGCACCATCTGCCAGGTGGTCGGCGAGCCGGGGCAATTCGCGCCGGGCGTCATGACCAGGCCGATGAATTCGCGCGCCATGCCCGATGTCGAGGAAGCGGCCGATGCAGTGCTCAAGGGCGAGCGCAAGGCCAAGCTGAAGAACACGATGTATTTCCACACGGCGGGTCTGCGCTTCCCCTACAAGAACATGCACTACACCATGGTTGCCGGCGGCAATGCTTTCTACGAGAAGCGCGGCCGCAACTGGCAGCCGCTGCCGGATGAACCAATGGTGGCGGTTGCCTCGGCCGGGTCCGAGATCGTGAAACCGGCCGCGCCGGTGACGATGGTTGCCTCGGCCGAGCCGGCGCGCCCCGCCAAAACGTCCCGGACCGCTCCGGCGCAGCAGGTCTTCATGACCGCCGCCGCGGAACCGGCTCGCCAGCTCAAGACCAAGACCGCCCCGGCTCAAGAGACCTTTATGACCGCGGCTGCGGCGCCCGCGGCGAAGTCGGCGCGCGTGGCCGTGAAGCCGACAATGGTCGCGATGCAGGAGCCGATGGAAGAACCGGATGCCGCCCGTTTCGGCGGAACCTTGAACACCCGCGTCATTTCCTCGGTTCAGGGTGCGCCGCAAGAGGCGGCGATGGGATTCCAGTCGACGCCTGAGAACACCGACGCCATCGGTGCGATGATCGTCAGCCAGTCTCGACCGCTCGAGGTCAACTGATTCGTACCGCCACGGCTTCGCGTGGCAGCATGGCGACCATGCGCGAACGCGGGATGTTCCAAAGCGCTCCAATATTTGTTTTGACGCAATTCCCATGGGAAAGCGCTTTGCGCTTTTCCCGGGAAAACCGCTTCGCACTTTTCCTGAAATTGCTCTAGATCAGAGCAATGTCCAAGCGAATCGCCGGTCCCGAGATCGAACGCCTGATCCAGCTCCTGGCCAAGGTGCCGGGGCTCGGGCCCCGTTCGGCCAGGCGCGCTGCCCTGCATCTGATCAAGAAGAAGGAACAGCTGCTGTCGCCGCTCGCCGCCGCCATGGGCGAGGCGGCCGACAAGGTGCGCATCTGTTCAACTTGCGGCAATGTCGACACATCGGACCCTTGCATGATCTGCACTGATCCGCGCCGCGACGCCGCCACCCTCATCGTCGTCGAGGACGTCTCGGATCTCTGGGCGTTGGAGCGGGCAGCCGCCATGAACGTGCGCTACCATGTGCTCGGCGGCACGCTGTCGCCGCTCGACGGCATCGGCCCCGACCAGCTCAACATCCGCTCGTTGATCGACCGCGTCGCCGGCGGCGAGGTCAAGGAGATCATCCTCGCCGTCAACGCAACGGTCGAGGGCCAGACCACCGCGCACTACCTCACCGACCAGCTGTCCGGCTTCGACATCAAGGTGACGAGGCTGGCGCATGGCGTACCGGTCGGCGGTGAACTCGACTATCTCGACGAGGGCACGCTCGCCGCCGCGCTGCGCTCACGGACGGCGTTTTGACGCAATTAGCGGGAAGGGTGCGGATCATGATTGTTGCGCGCCCTTCGAGGCTGGTGCCAAGCACCGATACTGAACGCGGACTTCGCCAGCTCTGTCTGGCATTTTTCCTGGCTGCGCTTGCCTTCCTCGTCTTTTCTGCCCCCGCCTCGGCCGCCAAGATCGACGACCAATTCCGCGCCTGGCTGCAGAACGACCTCTGGCCCGAGGCCAAGGCCAAAGGCATTTCCAAGCAGACATTCGATGCCGCCTTCGATGGCATAAAGCCCAATCTGAAGCTACCCGACCTTGTCATGCCCGGCGAGAAGCCGAAGACGCCGCAGAAGCAGCATCAGGCCGAGTTCGGCTCGCCCGGCGCCTATTTCGCCGAGAAGACGGTTCGTGCGGTGACGTCAGGCGGCCGCGCGCGCGAAGCCGCCAACGCCAGGACGCTTGCCGCGATTGAAAAGCGCTATGGCGTGCCCGGCGAGATCCTCCTGGCGATCTGGGGCCGTGAGACCGGCTTCGGCGCGGCAAAGATGCCTTACGACGCCTTCGAGGTTCTCGGCACCAAGGCATTCATGTCGACGAAGCAGGATTTCTTCCGCACCGAGCTTTTGGCCGCGCTGGAAATCGTCCAACGCGGACTGGCCCCGGTCGGCGCGATGAAATCGTCCTGGGCCGGTGCGCTTGGCCAGCCGCAATTCATGCCGACCTCCTTTCTCAAGCATGCCGTGGATTTCGACGGCGATGGACGTGTCGACATCTGGAATTCGACGCCCGACGTGCTCGCCTCGATCGCCAATTATCTCGTCCATTATGGCTGGGTGAGGGGACGCGGCTGGGGTTTCGAGGTGACCGTACCCGAGAGCGTCTCCTGCTCGCTGGAAGGTCCCGATCAGGGCAAGAAGATCTCTGAGTGGGCTGGTATGGGCATCAAGCGAGTCGGCGGCAAGCCGTTTGCGGCGAGCGAGTTGAAGGCGCAGGGCTTCCTGCTCATGCCGGCCGGCCGCAGCGGGCCGGCTTTCATCGCCACCCCCAATTTCTATGTGCTGAAGGAATACAACACCAGCGACCTCTATGCGCTGTTCATCGGCCACGGCGCCGACCGCATTGCGCATGGCGACCAGAATTTTTCCGGCAGCTGGGGTCCGGTCGGCGATCTCCATCGCTCCGACATCGCCGCCCTGCAGCGGGCGCTGGAGGCCAAGGGCTATGATGTCGGCAGCGCCGACGGCCTGCCGGGCTTCAAGACCCGCCGTTCGATCGGCAAGTGGCAGGCCAAGAATGGCCAGGCCGCGACCTGCTTTCCCGATGCGGGCCTGGTCACCGCGCTGAAATAACTCAAAAATTGGCAGATCTTTCTCGTTCGGCTGCCTCGATCGGTCGGCGTATGCGTCGACGCGCCATCCGCCATTCGCCTTCAATAGGCCGTTCTGCAAATGCTCGTTGCCCGTCACAAAGTGGCCGGATATGCTGTTGACCAATTGGACAAAAACCACGACGGTAAGGGGTTAGAGGCCGTCCTTTGGCCCCGACAAGAATTCTACAATCCTGAGCCGGGAACTCAGGTCAACAACCAACAAAACAGGGAACAATCACCATGATGATGGAAAAGTTTGCTCTTCGCTCGCGTGCCTTGCTAGCGGGCGCGGCGGTGTCCGCGCTGCTTATTGGCGCAGCACCCGCCTTCGCCGTCACACCCGCCGACACGCTGGTCGAGGGCTTCGCCATCGACGACATCATCTCCATGGATCCGGGCGAAGCGTTCGAACTGTCGACCGCCGAAGTCACCGGCAACACCTATGACCTGCTGGTCCGTCTCGACCTCAGCGACACCTCCAAGGTCAAGCCAGATCTCGCAGAGAGCTGGACCGTCTCCGACGATGGCCTGACCTATACGTTCAAGCTCAAGCCAGGCCTCAAATTCGCCTCGGGCAATCCGATCACCGCGGCCGACGTCGCCTATTCGTTCGAGCGCGCCGTCAAGCTGGACAAGAGCCCGGCCTTCATCATCGACCAGTTCGGCATCAGCGGCGACAACGTCACCGAAAAGGCCAAGGCAATCGACGACACCACCTTCCAGTTCACCGTCGACAAGGCCTATGCGCCGAGCTTCGTGCTGAACTGCCTGTCGGCCACGGTCGCTTCCGTTGTCGACGCCAAGCTGGTCAAGGAGCATGTCGCCGCGGTGACGCCGAGCGCCGACTACAAATGGGACAATGACTTCGGCAATGCCTGGCTGAAGACCGGCTATGCCGGCTCCGGCGCCTACAAGCTGCGCGAATGGCGCGCCAACGAAGCCGTCGTCATGGAGCGCAACGACAATTATCACGGTGAAAAGGCCAAGCTCGCCCGCGTCATCTACCGCAACATGAAGGAAAGCTCGGCCCAGCGCCTGGCGCTCGAAGCCGGCGACATCGACGTTGCCCGCAACCTCGAGCCGAACGACCTCGAMGCCATCGCCAAGAACGCCGATCTCACCACCACCAGCGCGCCGAAGGGCACGGTCTATTACATCAGCCTGAACCAGAAGAACCCGAACCTCGCCAAGCCCGAGGTTCGCCAGGCCTTCAAATACCTGGTCGACTACGATGCGCTGAGCTCGACCATCCTCAAGGGTATCGGCGAAATCCACCAGTCATTCCTGCCCAAGGGCGATCTCGGGGCCATCGACACCAATCCCTTCAAGCTCGACGTTGCCAAAGCCAAGGAATTGCTGGCCAAGGCCGGCCTGGCCGACGGCTTCAGCGTCACCATGGACGTACGCACCGGCCAGCCGACGACCGGAATGGCCGAATCGATCCAGCAGACGCTCGGCCAGGCCGGCATCAAGCTGGAGATCATTCCAGGTGACGGCAAGCAGACGCTGACCAAGTACCGCGCCCGCAACCATGACATCTATATCGGCAATTGGGGCCAGGATTATTTCGATCCGAACTCCAACGCCCAGACCTTCGCCTCCAACCCCGACAATTCGGATGCCGGCAAGTCGCACACGCTCGCCTGGCGCAATTCCTGGGACATTTCGGACCTGACCAAGGAAACCGAAGCGGCACTGCTGGAGAAGGATGCAGGCAAGCGGGCTGATATGTACAAGGATTTGCAGCAGAAGATCCTCGACACCAGCCCCTTCGTCATCATCCATCAGCAATTGGAAGTGGCCGGGCTGCGCAAGAACCTCAAGGGCTTCGCGCTTGGTCCGAGCTTCGACAGCAACTTCGTCGGCCCGGTCTCGAAAGAATAAAGCCGACGGACGCGCCGCATGAGCGCGATTGAAAACGAGAGCGGGCGCGGCAGTGCCCGCGCGGTCGCCATTGCCTCGGCGATCGGCCGTTTCCTGGTCATCGCGGTCACGACCTATCTTGGTCTTCTCGCGGTGACCTTCTTCATCGGCCGTGTCATCCCGATCGATCCGGTGCTGGCGGTGCTCGGCGATCGGGCGCCTCTCAATGTCGTGGAGCGCACGCGCCGCGAGATGGGCCTCGACCTGCCGCTGATCGAACAGTTCTACATCTATGTGAAAAATGCCCTGAACGGTGATTTCGGCACATCGGTGCTGACCACCAACCCGGTCATGACTGACATTCGCCGCGCCCTTCCAGCAACGACGGAACTGGCGACGCTGGGGACACTGATCGGTGCGCTGTTCGGCGTGCCGCTCGGCGTGCTGGCCGCGGTCAGGCGCGGCAGCATCATCGATCAGATCGTGCGCGTCATTGGCCTGATCGGCTATTCCGTGCCGATCTTCTGGCTCGGCCTGCTTGGCCTCGTCCTGTTCTACGCCAAATTGCAATGGGTGGCTTTTCCGGCTCGGCTCGATGTCGTCTACGAATACACCTTCACGCCGATCACCGGTTTCTACCTTCTCGATTCGGCGATGCAGGGTCAGTGGGATGTCTTCTGGGATGCCTTCCGCCACATCATCTTGCCGGCCTCGCTGCTCGGCTATTTCTCGCTCGCCTATATCAGCCGCATGACGCGCTCGTTCATGCTCAACGAACTTGCGCAGGAATACATCGTCGCCGCCCGCGCCAAGGGCCTGTCGGAAACCCGCATCATCTGGGGCCACGCGCTACGCAATGCCGCGGTGCCGATGGTGACGGTGATCGCGCTCTCCTATGCTGGGTTGCTCGAAGGCTCGGTGCTGACCGAGACTGTCTTCTCCTGGCCGGGCATCGGCCTCTACATTACCAACTCGCTGCAGAACGCCGATATGAATGCCGTCCTTGGCGGCACCATCGTCATCGGTTCGGTGTTCATCGCCATCAACCTTCTGTCGGATCTTCTCTACCGCGTGCTGGACCCGAGGACGAAGACAGGATGAGCGCAGACACCATCCAGAGCCGTCGCGACTGGCTGCTCAGCGAGCGGCCGGCCTCGCGCATGCAGGCTAGGCTCGGACGCGCCTATGTCGCGTGGCGGCGTTTCTCGGCCAACCGGCTGGCTTTTGTCGGCCTGCTGATCATCATCGCCTTGCTGGTCATCGCAGCCCTTGCCGGCGTGCTGGCGCCCTATTCGCCGACCTTCGGTGATCTCAAGAATTCCCGGCTGCTGGCGCCCAGCGCCGAGCACTGGTTCGGCACGGACGACCTCGGCCGCGATATCCTTTCGCGCATCCTCTACGGTTCGCGCTGGACGCTCTATGTCGTCATCCTGGTCGCCATCATCGCCGCCCCCATCGGCCTGCTGGTGGGCACCGTCGCCGGTTACGCCGGCGGCTGGACCGATGCCATCCTGATGCGCATCACCGACATCTTCCTCGCCTTCCCCAAGCTGGTTCTGGCGCTGGCCTTTGTCGCTGCCCTCGGCCCCGGCATCGAAAACGCGGTGCTGGCGATAGCCATCACCTCATGGCCTCCTTACGCTCGAATTGCTCGCGCGGAAACGCTGACGGTGCGCAATTCCGATTACATCAAGGCTGTGCAGCTGATGGGCGCGTCGCCCTTCCGCATCGTGCTGCGCCACATCATGCCGCTCTGCATCTCCTCGCTGATCGTCCGGGTGACGCTCGACATGGCCGGCATCATCCTCACCGCCGCTGGCCTCGGCTTCCTCGGCCTCGGCGCGCAGCCGCCGCTGCCTGAGTGGGGCACGATGATCGCGTCGGGCCGCCGCTTCATCCTCGATCAATGGTGGGTGGCCGGCGCGCCGGGCTTCGCCATTCTCATCGTCAGCCTCGGCTTCAACCTGCTCGGCGACGGCCTGCGCGATGCCCTCGATCCCCGGAGCGGTGACCAATGAGCGGCACACTGCTTGAAGTCGACGACCTTCGGGTCGATTTTCCGACCCGAACCGGCCTGGTCCAGGCCGTGCGCGGTGTGTCCTTCACGCTCGGCCGCGAGCGGCTCGGCATTGTCGGCGAAAGCGGCTCGGGAAAATCGCAGACCGGCCGCGCCATCATGGGCCTGACGCCGCCGCAGGCCAGGATATCGGCCAGGAAACTGGCCTTCGACGGCATTGACCTGCTCGGCATCTCGCCGCGCCAGCGCCGGGCATTGCGGGGCAACCGCATCGCCATGATCCTCCAGGATCCGAAATACTCGCTCGACCCGGTGATGAGCATCGGCCGCCAGATCGTCGAGACGCTGCGCACCCACGAAAAAGTCAGCAAGGCCGAAGCGCGCGAGCGCGCGCTGGCCATGCTGGAAGCGGTCCAGATCCGCGATCCCAAACGCGTCTTCGACCTGCATCCGCATGAGGTCTCAGGCGGCATGGGCCAGCGCGCCATGATCGCCATGATGCTGATCGCCGGGCCGGAAATGATGATTGCCGACGAGCCGACCTCGGCGCTCGACGTCACCGTGCAACTCGACGTGCTCGGCATCCTCGATAAATTGGTCAGCGATCGCGGCATGGGGCTGATCTTCATTTCGCACGATCTGCGCCTGGTCTCGTCCTTCTGCGACCGCGTCATCGTCATGTATGCCGGCAAGGTGGTCGAGCAGCTAAAGGCCTCCGAACTCGGCCAGGCCCAGCATCCCTACACACGCGGCCTGCTCAACTGCATGCCCAGGATCGGCTTCGAGCGCCACCCGCTGCCGGTGCTCGACCGCAAGCCGGAGTGGGCGGCATGACAGCTGCGATCACCGTCGACGGGCTGGAAGTGATCTTCGACCGGTTTCGCGCGCTGAAAGGCGTCAGCCTCGAAGTCAGGTCAGGCGAATCCTTCGGCCTGGTCGGCGAGAGTGGTTCCGGCAAGTCGACGCTGCTCAGGGCGATCGCCGGCCTCGCGCCGGTCGCATCGGGCAGCATCACCGTCAACGGCAAGACGCTCGGCACGCGCCGCGACAAGGCCTTTTATCGCGAAGTGCAGATGGTCTTCCAGGATCCCTATGGCTCGCTGCACCCGCGCCAGACCGTCGACCGCCTGCTGCAGGAACCGCTTGCCATCCACGGCTTTGCCGATGGCGAGAAGCGCATCGAACGCGCGCTCGACGAGGTCGGCCTCGGCAACGGCTTTCGCTTCCGCTACGCGCATCAGTTGTCGGGCGGCCAGCGCCAGCGCGTGGCGATCGCACGTGCGCTCATCCTCGAACCCTCGATCCTGCTGCTCGACGAGCCGACCTCGGCGCTGGATGCCTCGGTGCAGGCGGAAGTGCTCAACCTTTTGGAAGAGGTCCGCCGACGGCGCAAGCTGACCTTCCTGATGGTCAGCCACGACCTCGCCATCATCACCCATATGTGCGAGCGGCTGATGGTGATGCAAAGCGGCGAGGCGGTCGAGAATCTCACGGCGGCCCAACTTGTCGCGCACCGCGTGACAGAGGATTATACGCGCAATCTGCTCAGGGCCAGCGAGGGGTTTGTGAGGGCGTAGCCAAGCTTTTAAATCGACTTCCTTGGCGCCACGCGAGCGTCAGGCGGCTCCGCCCTCAGGCAAGGCTCCGCTGTGTCCAGCTTGGCTCGATTGCTTCGGCTCCTTGATCCGGAACCACGTCACATAAAGCGCCGGCAGGAACAGCAGCGTGATCGCCGTACCCGCGATGATGCCGCCCATCATCGCGTAGGCCATCGGTCCCCAGAACACTTCGCGCGCGATTGGGATCAGCGCCAGGCTGGCGGCGGCCGCGGTCAGCGCGATCGGCCGCATCCGGTGTTCCGTCGCCTCGATGACGGCCGCCCAGCGGTCCTTCCCTTCGGCGACGAGGTCCTCGATCTGCACGATCAGGATGACCGAGTTGCGGATCAGGATGCCAATCAGCGCCAGCACGCCCAGGATGGCGACGAAGCCGAGCGGCGCGCCGCTCGGCACCAGGGCCGCGACCACGCCGATCAGCCCGAGCGGCGCCACCGCCACCACCAGGAACAGGCGCTGGAAGCTCTGCAACTGGATCATCAGGATCGTGGCCATGACGAAAAGCATCAGCGGCACCACGGCCGCGATCGGCCCCTGGCTCTTGGCGCTTTCCTCGACCGAGCCGGCGGTCTCGACCGAATAGCCCGGCGGCAGCTTGGCGATGAAGGCATCGACCGATGGCTTCAGCTCGTTGACCACGGTGGCAGGCAGCACGTCGCCGACCAGTCCGGCGCGCACGGTGATCGTCGGAATGCGGTCGCGCCGCCAAACCGTTGGCTGCTCGAGCTCGTAGCGGAAATTGGCCACCGCCGCGAGCGGGATCGCCTCGCCGGTGCTGGTCGGCAACTGCATGTTCTGCAGCGTCCCGATCGAGCCGCGTTCGGCATCGCGTGAGCGCGCCACGACATTGATGAGATAGGTGGCGTCGCGCACCTGCGTGATGGTGGCGCCGCCGACCGTGCTGTTGAGCGCGCTGGCGATATCGGAAGAGGTGATGCCGAGCTGGCGCGCCTTGTCCTGCAGCACGTCGACCCTCAGCACGCGTTGCGGCTCGTTCCAGTCGAAGGTGGGGGCCGCCAGTTTCGAATTGGCCGAGATCACACCGGCGAATTGTTGCGCCAGCTCGCGCACCGCCTGGATGTCGGGACCGCCGACGCGGTATTGCACCGGACGGCCGACAGGCGGGCCGAGCTCGAGCAGCTTGACGAAGGCGTCGGTGCCGACAAATTCCTCGCGCAGCAGCTTTTCCAGCGCCGGCTTGACCCGGTTGCGGGACTCGATGCTCTTGGTGACGATCACGGTCTGGCCGAAATAGGGGTTGGCCGGCTGCACGTCGTAGGCCAGCACGAAGCGCACCGCGCCCTGGCCGATATAGGACGAGAAATGGTCGATGTCGGGATTGCCGACCAGCGCCCGCTGCTCGAAGCGCTCCATCTGGTCGCGCGTCTCGGCGATAGAGGAATTCTGCGGCAGGTTCCAGTCGACGATCAGCTCGGGCCGGTCGGAGGGCGGGAAGAATTGCTGCTGGACGAGACCGAAGCCGGCGATCGAGGCGGCAAACAACAGCACTGTGGCGATGATGGTCAGCCAGTGGTGGCGCACCGAGCCGACTAGCACGCGCCGGAACAGCGAGGTGAAGCGTCCCGGCTGGTCGTGGTGTTTCGTCGTCATCGTCGCCGGCAGGATAGTGACGCCGAGCAGCGGCGCGAACAGCACCGCCACGATCCACGACACCAGCAGCGACACGGCGATGACGACGAACAGCGTGAAAGTGTATTCGCCGGCTGCACTCGAATTGAGCCCGATCGGGATGAAGCCGGCGACCGTCACCAGCGTGCCGGTCAGCATCGGGAAGGCGGTCGATGTGTAGACATAGGTCGCTGCCTTGCGCAGATTGTCGCCGACCTCCAGCCGCGCCACCATCATCTCGACGGCGATCATGGCGTCGTCGACCAAAAGGCCGAGCGCGATGATCAGCGCGCCGAGTGAAATGCGCTGCAGCGAAATGCCGAGATAGGCCATGACCGTGAAGGTGATGGCCAGCACCAGCGGGATCGACAGCGCCACGACGAAGCCGGCGCGCATGCCGAGGCTGATGAACGACACCGCAAGCACGATGGCCACCGCCTCGAACAGGGCGCGGGTGAAGCCCGAGACGGCCTCCTCGACGATGACCGGCTGGTCGGCGACCAGGTGCACGCCGACACCGACCGGCAGGTCGGCCAGCACCTTGTTCATCTCCTCGTGCAGCGCCTCGCCGAACTGCAGCAGATTGGCATTGGGCTTCATGCCGATGGCGAGCCCGATCGCGTCCTGGCCGTTGAAGCGGAAAAGCGCCGTTGGCGGATCGGCATAGCCGCGCGTGATCGTCGCCACGTCGCTCAGCCGGAAGAAGCGGTCGTTGACGCGTAGGTTGATGGCGCGAAGGCTGTCCTCGGAGGTGAACTGGCCGCCGACGCGTACGCTGATGCGCTCCGGTCCGGACTGGATGACGCCGGACGGCGTGATCGCGTTCTGCGCCTGCAGGCTTGCCACGATCGCCTGCTGGTTGAGGCCGAGGGCGGCGATCTGGCGGGTCGAGAATTCGAGATAGATCGCTTCGTCCTGCGCGCCGACGAGATCGACCTTGCCGGCATTGGGCACGGTCAGGATCTTGGTGCGGACATCCTCGACATAGTCGCGCAATTGGCGCGGCGTCAGCCCGTCAGAAGTGAAGGCGTAGATGTTGCCGTAGACATCGCCGAAGCGGTCGTTGAAGAACGGTCCCTGCACGCCTTGCGGAAACTGCGCCTTGATGTCGTTGACCATGTTGCGCACCTGAAGCCAGTTCGGCACGACATCGCGCGCCTTGGTGGTGTCCTTCAGGTTGACGAAGATGACGGTCTGGCCGGCGGTGGTGACGGACTTGGTATAGTCGAGGCTGTCGAGTTCCTCGAGCTTCTTCTCGATGCGATCGGTTACCTGCTGCACGGTCTCCTTGACCGATGCGCCCGGCCAGTTGGCCTGGATGATCATCGTCTTGATGGTGAAGTTGGGGTCTTCCTCACGACCGAGATTGAGGTAGGAGAAGATGCCGGCCACGACGAAGACCAGCATGAAATACCACACCATGGAGCGGTGGCTGAGCGCCCAGTCGGAGAGATTGAAGCCCTTCATCAGACGCCGCCCTCCAGCACTTTGACCTTCTGGCCTTCGCTCAGGCTGTGGACGCCGGCGGTGACGACGCGCATGCCGGCGTTGAGCCCTTCAGCCACTTTGAAGGCGCCGCCATTCTTCGACGCGACCTTGATGTCGCGCGTGCTCACGCTCGATGTCTGCGGGTCGACGATCCACACCTTGTCGGCGCCGTTCTTTTCCAGCAGCGCCGAGATGGGCAGTTCGATCGTCGGCGCCACCTTGGTCACGCGGGTCGCCGTCACCGTCGAGCCGAGCCGAAAGGCCTGTGGCGGATCGGTGAGTGTCAGCTTGACGCGCCGGGTGCGGGTCGAGCCTTCGGCCTGCGGCGCGATCTCGCGCAGCTTGGCCTGGGTCTCGATCGTCGGCAGCGATTGCAGGATCACCTGGAACGGCGTGCCGGTGGTGAGATCGCCGGTCAACTGATCGGGGATATCTACCACGGCTTCGCGCAGATCCGAGCGCGCCACGGTGACGACCGTCTGGCCGGCCGAGACGGTCTGTCCGACCTCGGCGCCGACGGCGGTGACGACGCCGTCGAAATCCGAGAACAACCTGGCGTAGCCGAGCTGCTCCTGCGATTTGGCCAGCGAAGCCTTGGCCCGCTCGACATTGGCCTCCGCGGCCTTGCGTGCCTGCTGCGCGGCATCGAAGACGGCCTGCGAGGCGTTGGCCGCGGCAAGCAGCTGGCGCTGGCGCTCCTCGCTGGCGGCAGCATTGGCGAACTGTGCCTCGGCATTGGAGAGCTCGGCCTTGGCTGCTTGCACCGCCAGCTCCAGCGCGGTCGGATCGAGCGCGGCGATCGTCGTGCCCTTGCTGACGATGTCGCCGACCTTGACGTCGCGCGAGACGACCCGGCCAAGCAGGCGGAAGGCAAGGTCGGCGCTGATCTGCGGCTCGACCGAGCCGGCAAAGCCGAAGGTCTGCGTCGTGCGCGGCTCGACCACCATCGACAGCACCGGCCGGATGACCTCCGGTGGCTTTTCCTCCGATTTCGAGCAGGCGGCGAGCGCGCCAAGCGCGAACAGGCCAAGCATGATGGACCGGTTCATTGGCCCGCCCCCGATATCTCGACCGTCTGGCCGGGACTGAGCAACTGCCCGCCCGCGGTCACGACGCTTTGGCCCTCGTTCAGTCCGCTGGCGATGACGACCGTGCCCGAATCGAAAGCCAGCACCTCGACCGGCGTCGGCGCCACCGCCTTGGTCGAGGGGTCGACGATCCAGACCGCCGGTTTGCCCGCGCTGGATGTCAGCGCCTGCCAGGGCAGCAGGATCGCCTTCGCCGGCTTGGCGCTGACCGACCCGATGACGGCCGCCCCGAGCGGCATGCCGGCGGGCGTGTCGGCAATGCCGACCTTGACCCGGATCGAACCGGAAGCCTGGTCGACCGCCGGCGAGATCTCGCGCACCTTGCCTGTCGCCCGGACCTGCGGGTCGGACAACAATGTGATCGTCACCGCCGGCGAGGCCGGCGTCTTGGCGACCAGCGTCTCTTGCACGTTGAACACCGCATCGCGGTCACCGTCCTCGGCGACCGTGAAGACGGTTTGTGCCGCCTGCACCACCTGGCCGGTTTCGACCTGGCGGGCGGTGATCACACCGGCGGCACCCGCCTTGAGCTCGGTGAAGGACAGGTTCTGCTGGGCGTTGGCGAATGCGCTCTGCGCGGCATCGACGCTGCCTTGCGCCACCTTCAGCGCCTGGTCGGCGGCATCATAGTCGCGCCTTGTGGTGAAGCCCTGGGCAAGCAGCGTCTTCTGCCGCTCGAAGGCGGCGGCGGACTGGGTCAGCTGCGCTTGTGCTGCGTCAAGATCGGCCTGTGCGGAGCGCAGATCGGATTGCTGCTCCTGCGGATCGATGCGGGCAAGCACCGCGCCCTGGTCGACATGCTGGCCGACATCAACAAGCCGCTCGGCAATGCGGCCGCCGACGCGGAACGACAGATTGTTCAGCGTGCGCGCCGCGATGACCCCGGTCAGCGAGGTTCTCGGCGCATAGTCGGCCATCGCCACTGTTTCGGTGCGCACCATGATCGGCAGTTTCTTGTCCGCCGCTTCCTGCTTCTGGCAGCCGGCCAGAAGCAATGCGGCTGCGCAGACGCACATTGCCGAGGCGATTGGAAATGACAAAAGACTGGAGGTTCTGACGGATGGCGGCGAGACGAACGATGTCGCGTTCCTGCTCATGGGCTCCCCAAGCCGCGGGTTGCTGATCCTCGCGGATGTCAGGAGGATAATCGATCCCCGGAAAAAGGAAACCGGCCTCGTACGGGTATCGCCCGACTGGTTAAGGCCCGGATCTTCTCGTCGCAGGCCCAATCGCCCGCCGGTGGTGCCGACTTGAGGAAAACATGAAATAAGGTCAGAAGACATCTGATCAACGAGGACGGGCGCCGGCCCGATGAGGGATATCATGAAGAATTCAGCCATTTCCGAACGCAAAAACCAGTCGATCTCGCGCGGCGTCGGCATGACCACGCAAATCTATGCCGACCGGGCCGAAAATTCGGAAATCTGGGATGTCGAAGGCCGTCGCTACATCGACTTTTCCTCGGGCATCGCCGTCGTCAACACCGGCCACCGCCACCCCAGGGTGATCGAAGCGGTCAAGGCGCAGCTCGACCGTTTCACCCACACCTGCCACCAGGTCGTGCCCTATGAGAGCTACGTCAGGCTGGCCGAACGGCTGAATGCCATGCTGCCCGGCAAGTTCGAGAAGAAGACGATCTTCGTCACCACCGGCGCCGAGGCGGTCGAGAACGCCATCAAGATCGCCCGCAATGCCACCGGACGCCCGGCCGTCATCGCCTTCGCCGGCGGCTTCCATGGCCGCACCTTCATGGGCATGGCGCTGACCGGCAAGGTCGTGCCCTACAAGGTCGGCTTCGGCGCCATGCCGGGCGACGTCTATCACGCGCCGTTCCCGGTGCCGCTGCATGGTGTGTCGGTTGCCGATTCGCTGGCCGCACTCGACCGGTTGTTCAAGGCCGATGTCGATCCGGCCCGCGTCGCCGCCATCATTGTCGAGCCGGTTCAGGGCGAGGGCGGCTTCTACGAGGCGCCGCGCGAATTCTTGACCGCGCTGCGCAAGCTCTGCGACCAGCACGGCATGCTTTTGATCGCCGACGAGGTGCAGACCGGCTTTGCCCGCACCGGCAAGATGTTCGCGATGGATCACCATGAAGTCGCGGCCGACATCACCACCATGGCCAAGAGCCTGGCCGGCGGCTTCCCGCTGTCGGCCGTCACCGGCCGCGCCGAAATCATGGATGCGCCCGGCCCCGGCGGCCTCGGCGGCACCTATGGCGGCAGCCCGATCGGGGTTGCCGCGGCACACGCGGTTCTCGACGTGATCGAGGACGAAAAGCTTTGCGACCGCGCCAACACCCTGGGCGCGCGGCTGAAGCAGCGCCTGCAGTCGATCCGCGACGACGTGCCCGAGATCGTCGATATCAGGGGCCTCGGCTTCATGAACGCGGTCGAGTTCAACGACGTCAAGAAGGGCCTGCCGTCGGCCGAGATCGCCAACGCCATCCGGCTGAAAGCGCTCGACAAGGGCCTGATCCTGCTGACCTGCGGCGTCTACGGCAACGTCATCCGCTTCCTTGCGCCAATCACCATCCAGGACGAGGTCATGAACGAGGCGCTCGACATTCTGGAAAGCTCGATCCGCGAAGTCTGCGCCGCCTGAACCGCTTTACCTCCCCCTCGTGGGGAGGTCGGACTGAGGTCCGTGTGGGGGGCTTGGCGCCCACCCCGCTGCTTCGCAGCGACCCTCCCCACAAGAGGGAGGGCAAGGCGGCTATCCCGCAGCTCTTGCCGGCTCATCCTGCTGAAAGGCAGCCAGAGCCGCCTTCAACCCCTCGGGACCCATTGCCACCGTCTCCGGCGTCGGCGAGAAGCCGGCGCCCAGCATCTTGCGGCCAAGCATGTGGTCGCCGGGGCGGTTGACGGACTCGATGCCGAGCAACCGGTCGCCGGCATAGTGGTAGATCGAGAACTTGTTGTCGGGCAGGTCGCCCAGCACGACATGGCTGTCGCCGCCGGCGGTCAGCCCGACCATCTGCAGCTTCATGTCGCCAATATCGGACCAGAACCATGGCACCGCCGAATAGGCATCCGCGTGACCGGTGATCGTGCGCGCCGCGAGGCGGGCCTGGTCGGTGGCGTTCTGCACCGATTCCAGCCGCACATCGCCGCCGGTGAACCAGTGTCGGTAGGAGGCAACGTCGCCGATGGCGAGGATTTCCGGCACCGAACTGCGCATCTGGTGATCGACACGGATGCCGTTGGCGATGGCAAGGCCGGCGTCCTGCGCCAGTTCGACATTGGCCACGGCGCCGATGCCGACGATAACCATGCGCGCCGGCAATTTTTCACCCGACGAGGTCATGGCGGCGACGACATGACCGTTTTCGCCTTCGAGCCTTGAAATCGAGGTGCCGGTGAGGATGCGCACGCCGGCCGCTTCCAGCCTTTGGCGGACATGGCTTGCCACCACCGGCGCCACGGCGCGGCCGAGCAGCCGGTCGACCGCTTCCACCACCGTCACCGTGCGGCCGGCCGCACGCAGCGTCGCGGCGATCTCCAGCCCGATAAAGCCGCCACCGAGGATGACGACATCTTCGCTCCGTGCGCTCAAGTCGCGGATCCGCCGGGCATCGGCCAGCGAACGCAGCGACAGGACGCCGGACAGATCCGAGCCAGGCAGCGGCAGGAGGCGCGGGCGCGACCCGGTCGCCAGGATCAGATGGTCGAAGGCAAGCACGCCGCCGCCTGATATCTCCAGGCTGCGGCCGCCGGCATCGATGCGTTCGATCCGCACGCCCGGCCGGTAGTCGATGGCGTTGCCGGTATAGAAGGCCTCACCCCGAAGCGGTTGCGGTTTGGCGTCGGCATCCTTGATGAAGGTCTTCGACAGCGGTGGCTTATGGTAGGGCAGTTCGTTCTCGTCACTGATGAGGATCACCGGCCCGTCATAGCCGTCCTCGCGCAAACTGGCGGCCGCTTGCACGCCCGCATGACCCGCACCGACAATGACCACGCCGTTCTTCATCGCGTCCCAAATCCTGTTTCGATCCTAGGATCTCTCGGCAGGTGGCAATTGTCTGGCGCCGCCGCAAGAGAGCGTTTGCGGGTCGCACCCGGAACGGCGGCTGTCAATCGTACAGTTCGACAGCGAAGCCGGCGCAGCCGAGGTGTAAAGTTGACTTCTGTAGTTTAGAATAATTCTAAACTATTGTTTCAATTGGCTTTTCCCGTAGATTTTCGTTGACTTCCATCGGCGCCGAAGCTTTATGGGAGCCTGCGTATTGGCGCATCCCTTTGATGTCTGGGCCTTGAACCCGTTCGATTGGAGGCGTTTTGGTGTCTTTTTTCCCCGAACCGCGCAATGGCGCGGCAAGTCTTGGCGCTTTTGGCAACGACGTGGCCCCGCGCCGGTCGCCGCGCGCGCCGCTTACGGAATTTCCGAGAAACTGGAGAGTGATAATGACAGCACGGTATGGCGGCAGGCTGGCGGCGATTGGTGCCACGGCGCTGCTGACGGCGGCGGTGTTCGTGCTGCCTGCCAAGGCGGAAACCGACGCGAAAGCGGTCATCAAGACTTATTCCGATATCGCGCTTGCCAAATATGAGGATTCACTGACCACGGCGCAGGCTCTCGACAAGGCCGTCGATGCGCTGCTGGCCAACCCCTCGGTGGAAACGCTCAATGCCGCCCGCGACGCCTGGAAGGCATCGCGCGTGCCCTACCAGCAGACCGAGGTCTACCGCTTCGGCAACAAGATCGTCGACGATTGGGAAGGTGAGGTGAATTCCTGGCCGCTGGACGAAGGCCTGATCGACTATGTCGCCAAGAGCTACGGCACGGAATCGGACACGAATTCGCTCTATACCGCCAATGTGATCGCCAACAAGGAAATCGAGATCAACGGCAAGAAGGTCGATGCCTCGAAGCTTTCGCCGGAATTCCTCTCCGGCACGTTGCAGCAAGCCGGCGGCGTCGAGGCCAATGTCGCCACCGGCTATCACGCCATCGAATTCCTGCTCTGGGGCCAGGACCTGCACGGCACCGGCCCGGGCGCCGGCGAGCGCCCTTACACCGACTACGACCTCAAGAACTGCACCGGCGGCAATTGTGACCGCCGTGCCGAATATCTGAAGTCCGTCACCACCCTTCTGGTTTCGGACCTGCAGAAGATGGTTAACGACTGGAAGGCAGACGGGGCCGCACGCAAGAACCTGGTCGATGGCGAGCCGAACACGGCGATCTCGGTCATCTTCACCGGCATGGGCTCGCTGTCCTACGGCGAACTGGCCGGTGAACGCATGAAACTCGGCTTGATGCTGCATGATCCGGAGGAGGAGCAAGACTGCTTCTCCGACAACACCTACAATTCGCACCTCTATGATGCGATCGGTATCCGCGCCGCCTACCTGGCCAGCTACACGCGCCTCGACGGCACTGTCGTTTCCGGACCTTCGGTGCATGACATGGTCAAGGCGGCCGATCCGGCGATCGACAAGGAACTGTCCGACAAGCTCGACGTCACCGTCGCCAAGATGGAGGCGATCAAGGCGCGGGCCGAGGCCGGCGAGGCCTATGACCAACAGATCGCCGAGGGTAACGCGGCGGGCAACGCCACCGTGCAGGCGGCGATCGACGCGCTGATCGACCAGACCAAATCGATCGAACGTGCGGTCGGCTCGCTAAACCTCAACGCCATCGCCTTCGAAGGATCCGACAGCCTCGACGCACCCGACAAGGTGTTCAAGTAAGCGCCGAAACCTGGAGCCTGGCCGGAAGCTGATAATCGGCTTCGGAATGGGCTCCGGGACCTGAACAAGCCACACGGCGCGGGAGGCGCCGTCAGCCATCCGAGCACTGTAAATGCTGATCTGCCATTGCAACATCATCACCGAGAAGGAGATCGAACAGACGATCATCGGGCTGCTGGACCTGGACCCCTGGCAACTCATCGTGCCGGCCAAGGTCTATCACGCGATGCAAAAGCGTGGCCGCTGTTGCGGCTGTTTCCCAAATGTGGTCGAAACGATCATTCGGGTTACCGAAAGTTACCACGCCCGCTCCGAGGCGAGCGGCGTCGATGTCGTTTCACACCTGGATCGCGTCAGAGGCCTGCGCGTCCAATACGGGAGCAGAACCCATGAAAGGCGAAAGTCTGATCATCGAGCGGCTTAACGAGGCTCTTTTCCTGGAGCTTGGAGCTGTCAATCAATATTGGGTGCATTTCCGTCTGCTGGAGGATTGGGGGTACACGAAGCTGGCCAAGAAGGAGCGGGCGGAATCGATTGAGGAGATGCACCACGCCGACAGGCTCATCGCCCGGATCATCTTCCTTGAAGGCCATCCGAACCTGCAGTCCGTGGCGCCGCTGCGCATCGGGCAGAACGTCAAGGAAGTGCTCGAATCCGACCTTGCCGGCGAATATGACGCGCGCACGGCCTACAAGCGTTCGCGCGAAATCTGCCATGAGGTGGGCGACTACGTGACGATGAAACTGTTTGAGGATCTGCTGGCTGACGAGGAAGGTCACATCGATTTCCTCGAGACGCAGCTCGACCTGCTCGCCTCGATCGGCGAGGAGAAATATGGCCAGCTCAACGCCGACTCGGCCAACGAGGCGGAGTAAAGGCATGCGGGAATGCGGCGCCTGCTAGAATTCCCGCGCCGCTTGCGGCGGGCCGACGGCTCGCCGTTCCGCCTGAACAGACCAGCCGGACTGGCTCGTCGACGCTGCGCCATTCTCGTGTTGGCGCTGACATCGTCCGCGCTTGCCGGCGAGCTTCAGCCGGCCGGGCTCGCCACCACGCGCAGCGACCTCAATGCCAAGGATCAGGCGCGCGTCGCCGCCGTCACCAGGCCGACCACGGATTTCTCCAAGCCCGAGCCGTTCGAACTGATGCAAGGTGGCGCCGGCACATCACGGAAGGACGTCAGCCGCGATTCCTTCTCCCAATCCTCAGCCAACATCACCTTCGAGGAAGAGGGCGCTTTCAAGCTCGGCAACGCCCTCTTCCGCAAGAACTGGGTGTCGTCGCCATCTTCGACGCAGGCGTCGGACGGGCTGGGTCCGCTGTTCAACGAACGCGCCTGCCAGAACTGCCATCTGAAGGACGGCCGCGGTCGCCCGCCGCAAGGCGATACCGGCACCACCTCGATGTTCCTGCGGCTGGCGCGCGATGCCAGCAACGCCGAGGAAAAGGCAGCCCTTGCCGACCGCGAGCTGACCAATTTCCCCGACCCGGTCTATGGAACGCAATTGCAGGAGCTGGCTGTGCCCGGCTTGCGCGGCGAAGGCCGGATGCGCGTCGATTATCAGGAACGGCAGGTGACGCTGGCGGACGGCACGGCGGTTTCCCTGCGCAAGCCCAGCTATTCCGTCACCGATCTCGCCTATGGGCCGCTTGATCCGCGCACCACGCTGTCGCCGCGTCTGACGCCGCCGATGATCGGCCTTGGCCTGATCGAGCAGATCGCACCGGCCGATATTCTTGTTCACGCCGATCCGGAAGACCGCGATAATGACGGCATCTCCGGCAAGCCGAACATTGTGCGTGACGGGCTGAGTGGCAACCTGACGCTTGGCCGTTTCGGCTGGAAAGCACAGACCGCGACGATCCGCCAGCAGGCGGCGGACGCCTTCGCCGGCGACATCGGCATCTCGACGCCGGAAGAACCAAAGCACTGGGGCGATTGCACCGCCGCTGAGGCAAAATGCCTGGCCATGCCGAATGGCGTGCAGGCCCGCCTCGGTCCGGTCGAGGCGCCGCCGCCGGTGATGGATCTCGTCACCTTCTATTCGCAGAACCTGGCCGTGCCGGCACGCCGCGACCTCGCTGCGCCTGATGTGCTCGCCGGCAAGAAGCTCTTTTACGAGATCGGCTGCGTTTCCTGCCACACGCCGAAATTCGTCACCCGCCGCGACGCGCCCAAAAAGGCGCAGGCCTTCCAGTTGATCTGGCCTTATTCCGACTTCCTGCTGCACGACATGGGGCCTGACCTGGCCGACGGCCAGGCGGTGGGCGATGCGACGGGCAGCGAATGGCGCACCCCGCCGCTGTGGGGCATCGGCCTCACCGAAACCGTCAACGGCAATTCCTTCTTTCTGCATGATGGCCGCGCGCGCAGCCTGACCGAGGCGATCCTGTGGCATGGTGGCGAGGCGCAGAAGGTGCGCGACCGCTTTGCCACCGCCAACGCGGCCGAGCGCGATGTGCTGGTCAAATTCCTGGAGTCACTGTGATGTTGAAGCGCTCTGCACTGGTTCTCGTCCTTCCGCTGGCTCTGCTCGGTGTTTTCCCCGCCTCGGCGGCGGTGAAAGCCTCCGACATCATCCAGCGGGCGATCGACGGCTTTGTCCGTCCGGCCTATGCCGGCTTGCACCAGCATGCCGAAGCGTTGACGCAAGCGATGCACAGGCTCTGCGAAGCGCCCTCGCAGGGGGAACTCGATGCGGTGCGGGCCGAATTTTCCGCCACGGTCTATGCCTGGTCGTCGGCCGAAATCATCGGTTTCGGACCGATCAAGGAGAACAACCGGCTGGAGCGCACGCTCTACTGGCCGGATCGCAAGAGCATTGGCCTCAAACAGGTGCAGGCGGCGCTGGCGGACAAGGATCCGACCGCCACCGATCCGAAACAACTGGCCGGCAAGAGCGTCGCCATGCAGGGGCTGGGCGCGCTGGAATTCGTGCTTTTCGGCGACGGTGCCGACGCGCTGGCGGGCAAGGACGATCCCTATCGCTGCGCCTATGGCGCGGCGGTTGCCGGCAATATCGAAACCATGGCCGGTGACGTCAGCGCGGCCTGGAACAAGCCGGACGGCTTTGCGGCGCTTTGGGCCAATCCGGGACCGCAGAACGCGCTCTACCGCGACGGCAACGAAGCGGTCACCGAACTGGTCGGTGTTTTCATCAACGAGCTGGAAATGATGAGGGATGTCCGCCTGAAGGGGTTCCTTGGCGGCAAGCCGGATGCCGACAAACCGAAACAGGCGATCTACTGGCGGTCGCAAAACACCGCCAATGCGCTGGCCGGGAATCTCGCCGGCGTCGACGCGCTGTTCCAGGCCTCGAAACTTGGCGATGCTCTGCCGCCCGATGCACGCTGGCTGGCGGAGTCCGTCCATATCCAGCTGGTCAACGGCGTCGCCACCGCAAAATCCATTCAGGGTCCGATCGACAAGACGCTCGCCGATCCGGCGCTGCGCGAAAAACTCGAGCATTTCGCGCTGATCACCTCCAGCCTGTCGACCCTGATCGGGACCCGGCTGACCGCAGAATTCGGCCTGACGGCCGGGTTTTCCTCGCTGGATGGGGACTGAGCATGCGTACGCCGCTTATCGATCGACGGGATTTCCTCAAGGCCGGGGGTGTCGGCTTCATTGCCGCGATGGCGCCGTCGGCCTGGGCGAAGACGCTTGCCGCCGACGCCGTTTTCGCCACCGCTTTCGTCAAGCGCGACGGCAGTTTTGGTGCCGCCGTGCTGTCCGAGGCCGGCAAGGTGCTGCATGCGATCGACCTGCCCGATCGCGGCCATGACGTCACCTTTGATCCCGTATCGAAGCGTTCGGTGGTCTTCGCCCGCCAGCCCGGCACCTTCGCCGTCGTTTTCGATCATTCGGGCCGTGACGCGCCGCAGACCATCGCCAGCATCGCCGGCCGGCATTTCTTCGGCCATGGCGTGTTCTCGCCCGACGGCGCGCTGCTCTATGCTACCGAGAACGATTTCGACAATGCGGCCGGCGTCGTCGGCGTCTACGATGCGCGGGCGAAATTCACTCGCATCGGCGAATTCCCGACCTATGGCGTAGGCCCGCACGAACTCCTGCTCATCGGCGACGGCCGGACGATCGCGGTCGCCAATGGCGGCATCGAGACCCATCCCGATTATGGCCGTGCCGAGCTCAACATCGCCACCATGAAGCCGTCCTATGTGCTCATCGACCGCCTCACCGGTGACCTGATCGAAAAGCATGAATTGCCGGCTTCCCTGCACCAGCTGTCGATCCGCCACATGGACACCGACCCATCTGGCACCGTCTGGTTTGGCTGCCAGTACCGGGGGCCGGGTACGGATCGTCCGCTGCTGGTCGGCCGCGCCGTGCGCGGCAAGGAGTTGCGGCTTCTCGACATGCCGCGGGACGTGCTGTCCGGCTTCCGCAACTATATCGGCTCGGTTGCCGCAAATTCGGCTGCCGGCACCATTGCCGTCTCGTCGCCGGAAGGCAATTCGCTTGTCGTGATCGATGCGGCCAGCGGCCGGATCGTATCGTCCAGCGCGCTGGTCGAGGTCTGCGGCCTGGCGCCGGACGGATCGGGCTTCATGGCCACCACGGGCGCCGGCGAGATTATCGAGGGCAGCGGCGCGACACGGTCAGAGCCGGGCTATGTCTGGGACAACCACATGCTGCGCATCGAACCGGTCTGACAGCGCCGGCGGAACCGAAGCCGCTTAACAAATTATGCTTGCGGTGGCGCGCCCTGGCGGGCACAGGGAAGTGTTTCTCGGAACCGGTCGTTTCATGAAAGTGCTTGCCATCGACTGTGCCGCCAGCCTCTGCGCCGCCTGCGTCTACGACGCGGCGGCCGGGCGGGAGCTTGGCCGCGCGGTGCTCGATCTCGGCAAGGGCCATGCCGAGCACCTGATGGCCGTCATCGCCGAGGCGCTGAACGCCGCCGCAACCGACTATCCCGGCCTTGGCGCCATTGCCGTTTCCGTCGGCCCCGGCTCCTTCACCGGTCTGCGCGTCGGCGTGTCGACCGCGCGTGGCTTGGCACTGGCATTAAAGATTCCGGCGATCGGCGTGACGACGCTCGAAGCGCTCGCCGCCGAAGCCGCAACTGCGTTTCCCGGCCGCGTGGTGCTGGCGGCGCTCGATGCCGGCCGCGAGGAGATCCACGCAGCGTTGTATGACAAAGCGTTAGTTTTGACTTACGGTCCAGCAGTGACCACGCTGCCTGAAGCCACTGCCTTGGCGATGGACAACTCTGCTGTGCTGGCAGGTACCGCAGCGGCACAGGTCGCGGGCTTGGACGGCCGTGGTTTCGATATCGGGCCACAGACGGCGACCGCTGATATTCTCACCTACGCCCGTCTGGCCGCCGCCAAGGGCGAGGGCGAAAGGCCGAAACCACTTTACCTGCGCGGCGCGGATGCAAAGCCGCAAGCCGGATTTATTCTTTCGAGGCAACAAAATTAATGCGCATACCCTTTCTCCAACCACGCCGCCGGGACTATGCGCTCGAGCCGCTCAGGATCACCGACAGCCCCGCGGTCTCGGTGCTGCATCGTGAGGATTTTGTCCGTCCCTGGACCGATGGCGAGTTCGCCGCCCTGCTCGAACAGGACACCGTGTTCGGTTACGCCGCACGCGAGACCGGACAGGGCGGCAAGCCGCCTGTCGGCTTCGTGCTGGCCCGTCTGGCCGCTGGCGAGGGCGAGATCCTGACGGTCGCGGTGGCGCGCTCGCACCGCCGCCAGGGACTGGGCTGGCAGCTGATGGATGCGGTGCTGCGCGAACTGCACGCCCAGCGCGCCGAAGCGCTGTTCCTCGAGGTCGACGAGACCAATGTCGCCGCGATCGCCCTCTACCGTCGCTTGGGCTTCCGCGAAGTCGGCAAGCGCCCGGACTACTACAAGTCGCCCGATCGCGGACCGACCGGCGCGCTTGTCATGCGCCGCGATCTTCGCTAGCGAGACGCCGCATGACCCCGACAATCGGTTCCGATTTTCGGAAAGGATCATGCGCCACAATTAGGGTGTTACAGCGTCCTTTGCGCGTCCAAGAGGACGCGCGGCGCTGTAATGGCAGGGCCAGGACAGTATGATCGGAAAAATCAGGATTTTCCTGGCCCTGGGCCTTGTCGTCGCCGGTTCGCTGGTCCTGGTGCCTTTGCAGATCCTGTCGATGAAGACCGGCTGGTGGCCGGAAACCGTCATTCTCAAGATCTGGCACAGGCTGATCCTCAGGGCGCTCGGCATGCGCGTCCATGTCAAGGGAACGCTATCCGACAAGCGCCCCTTGCTGGTTGCCTCCAACCACATCTCCTGGACCGACATCATGGTGCTTGGGTCCTTTGCCGATGTGAAGTTCATCGCCAGGGCCGATATGGAAGGTTGGCCGCTGATCGGCATGCTGTCGAAACTGCAGCGCACTGTCTTCATCGAGCGCGAACGCAAGCGTTCTTCCGGCGACCAGGCAAGCGAGATCGCCAATCGCATGGCCAAGGGCGATGCCATGGTGCTGTTCGCGGAGGGATCGACCGGTGACGGCAATGCCGTCCTGCCGTTCAAGAGCACGCTCTTCGGCGCCGCCTCGATGGCGCTTTCGGAGGGCGCGGCCGAGCAGGTGTTCATCCAGCCCGTGGCGATCGCCTATACGCGCCTGCACGGCGTGCCGCTCGGCCGTCGCCACCGGCCGATCTCGGCCTGGATCGGCGACGAGGACCTGATGCCGCATCTCAAGGTGCTGATGGCGGAGGGCGCGCTCGACGTCGAAGTGCATTTCGGCCAGCCGGTCGCCTTTGCCAAGGGCTCGAATCGCAAGGAAACGGCCAGGCTGATGGAAAGCCAGGTGCGCGAGATGATGCAGGCGGCACTCGCCGATCCGCGCCCGAGCCGCTAGCCCGGACCCTGCGCCTGCGCATGCACACCGAGAATCGTCTGTTTTTTGTCACGGAAAGGCGTTAGAAGCCGCCGGATGGACTTGAACACGATTGAAAGCGACGACATTGGCACGGTGGCCGGACAGTCGGCAAAGCGCGCCACGGCAGCGAAAAAGGTCTTCATCAAGACCTATGGCTGCCAGATGAACGTCTATGATTCACAGCGCATGGGTGATGCGCTGGCCGCCGACGGCTACACCGCGACCGATGCCATCGACGAGGCCGATCTGGTGCTGCTCAACACCTGCCATATCAGGGAGAAGGCGGCCGAAAAGGTCTATTCCGAGCTCGGCCGCATCCGTGACATGAAGGCGCAGCGCGCCCTTGCCGGCCGCGAACTGCTAATCGGCGTCGCCGGCTGCGTGGCGCAGGCCGAGGGTGCCGAGATCATCCGGCGCTCGCCGGCCGTCGACCTGGTCATCGGACCGCAGACCTATCACCGTCTGCCCGACGTGCTGGCGCGGGTGCGCGGCGGCGAGAAGATCGTCGAGACCGACTACGCCATCGAAGACAAGTTCGACCATCTGCCGCAACCGAAGCGCGCCGAGGTCATCAAGCGCGGAGTAACCGCCTTCCTCACCGTGCAGGAAGGCTGCGACAAGTTCTGCACCTTCTGCGTCGTGCCTTATACAAGGGGCTCGGAAGTGTCGCGGCCGGTGGCGCAGATCGTCGCCGAGGCCGAGCGCCTGGCCGAGGCCGGCGTGCGCGAGGTGACGCTGCTTGGCCAGAACGTCAATGCCTGGCACGGCCAGGGCGAGAACGGCGAGGAATGGGGCCTTGGCCGCCTGCTGTTCCGGCTGGCCGAAATTTCCGGCCTGGCGCGGCTGCGCTACACCACCAGCCACCCGCGCGACATGGATGACGAACTGATATCAGCCCACCGCGACCTGCCGTCGCTGATGCCCTATCTGCATCTGCCGGTGCAATCGGGCTCCGACCGCATCTTGAAGGCGATGAACCGCAGGCATACGGCCAGGGATTATCTGGCGCTGCTCGACCGCATCCGCGCTGCCCGACCCGATATCGCTTTGTCCAGCGATTTCATCGTCGGCTTCCCCGGCGAGACAGAGGCCGATTTCGAGGCGACCATGGAATTGGTGCGCCAGGTGAAATACGCCTCGGCCTTTTCGTTCAAATATTCGCCGCGTCCCGGCACGCCGGGCGCCGAAATGGCCGATCATGTCCCGGAAACGGTCAAGGACGAGAGACTGCAGCGGCTGCAGGCATTGCTGTTGAAGCAGCAGCAGGACTTCGGTTCGAGCCTGGTCGGCAGCACCATCGACACGCTGATCGAGAAGCCCGGCCGGCAGGCCGGCCAAAAGGTCGGCCGCTCACCTTGGCTGCAGCCGGTTATTGTTGATGAAAAGGCCGGCGAAATCGGTGACATTATCCAGGTGCGAATCACGAAGACGGGCTACAATAGCCTGTTCGCCGAATTGGCCTGATGGTCTCGGCAGATGAGGAGAGACGGTTGAGCGCAGCAGAGCTGAAGAACCTGCCCCCGGTACCGGCATCTGGGGCTTCTGACATGGCGCACATCGTTCTGACTTTCGACAACAACAAGCTTGCCAGCGCCCTTTACGGTCAGTTCGACGAGAACCTCGCCCGGCTCGAGCAGAAGCTCGGCGTCGACATCCGCTCGCGCGGCAACCAGCTGACCATCAAGGGGTCGGCTTCGGCCGCCGAACAGGCGCGCCGTGCCTTGGACAATCTCTACGGCATTCTGCAGAAGGGCGTCGATATCGGCCAGTCCGACGTTGACGGCGCCGTGCGCATGGCGGTCGCCGCCGACGATCAGCTGACGCTGCCGACGCTGGAGCGCAAGGGCAAGGTCTCCGCGGCCCAGATCGCCACCCGCAAGAAGACCATCTATGCCCGTTCGCTGAACCAGGACGCCTATATGCGGGCGCTGGAACGGTCGGAACTCGTGTTCGGCATCGGTCCGGCGGGCACCGGCAAGACCTATCTGGCGGTGGCGCACGCGGCGATGCTGCTCGAGCGCGGCATGGTCGAGCGCATCATCCTGTCGCGGCCGGCCGTCGAAGCCGGCGAACGGCTGGGCTTCCTGCCCGGCGACATGAAGGAAAAGGTCGATCCCTATCTGCGGCCGCTCTACGATGCGCTCTACGACATGATGCCGGCCGACAAGGTCGAGCGCGCTATTGCCGCCGAAGTCATTGAAATCGCGCCGCTCGCCTTCATGCGCGGCCGTACGTTGGCGCATGCCGCGGTCATCCTCGACGAGGCGCAGAACACCACGCCGATGCAGATGAAGATGTTCCTGACCCGTCTCGGCGAGAATTCGCGCATGATCGTCACCGGCGATCCGACGCAGATCGACCTTCCCCCGAGCACCAAATCGGGCCTGGTCGAAGCCTTGCGTGTCCTCGATGGCGTGGCCGGCGCGGTCACTGTGCGTTTCAACGATGTCGACGTCGTTCGCCATCCGCTGGTGGCGGAAATCGTCAGGGCCTATGACCGCGACGCCAAGCTGGCGCGCGGCCTCGGCGCCGAGAATTGATTTTTGACGATGCGGCTTCATGCCTGAGGACAATTCATCCGGCGACGGGGAGCCTCCCGTCGACATCGATATATCGGTCGAAGCGGGTGATTGGCCCGATGAGGCAAGCCTGACACGGCTAGTCGATCGGGCGGTTGGTGCTGCTTTCACCGAGACCGGTGTGATGGGCCGTTCCGAACTCAGCGTCGTTTTTTCCGACGACGCCCATATACGTATGCTCAATGCCGAATGGCGGGGTAAGGACAAACCTACCAACGTCTTGTCTTTCCCGGCTTTTCCGTTTGTGCAAGGCGGCCCACTGCCGCCGATGCTGGGCGATATCGTGCTCGCCGCCGAGACGGTTTCTCGCGAGGCGGCACTGGAAGACAAGCCAGTGCAGAACCATATCACCCATCTTGTGATCCACGGCCTGCTGCATTTGCTGGGCCATGATCACGAGACCGACGCCGAGGCCGAGGAGATGGAGGCCATCGAACGCGCAGCGCTCGCAAGGCTTGCCATTCCCGATCCCTACGCGTAACTACATCTGACAATTGACCGGACGACGATGAACGACAAACCAGAGACTGCCGCCCGCCCCGACGCCGGCAGTGCGCCCAAGGCTTCCGATACGTCGGAAGAGGGATCAAGTCCGAGTACCGTTACCACTGGTGTTGCCAACACCGGCGGCGCAGCCAGCGAGCCTTCGCCTGCCGGACCCTCCCTGTTCGATCGTGTTTTGGGCCTGTTTCGGCAGCGCAACGGCACCAGCCTGCGCGAGGAAATCGCTGACGCTCTGGCCGAGACGGCGAGCGATGCCGAATCCTTCTCGCCTGGCGAGCGCGCCATGCTCAACAACATCCTGCGGCTGCGCGAAGTGCGCGTCGAGGATGTCATGGTGCCGCGCGCCGATATCGAGGCGGTCGAGATCACCACGACGCTCGGCGATCTCCTGGGCACCTTTGAACAATCCGGCCATTCCCGCATGCCGGTCTATTCCGAGACGCTCGACGATCCACGTGGCATGGTCCATATCCGCGACGTGCTGGCCCACATCACCAAGCTCGCGCGCGTCAAGAAGGGGCGCACGACCAGGAAGACGCCCGTCGCCACGCAGCTCGATCTCGCCCAGGTCGACCTCGCGCGCACCATCGGCGAGCTCAATCTAATCCGCCAGGTCCTGTTCGTGCCGCCCTCGATGCTTGCTTCCGACCTGATGGGCCGCATGCAGGCGACGCGCACGCAGATGGCGCTGGTCATCGACGAGTATGGCGGCACGGATGGCCTTGTCTCGCTCGAGGACATTGTCGAAATGGTCGTCGGCGACATCGAGGACGAGCATGACGACGACGAGCCGATGATAACCCAGGCCGGCGACGGCGTCTTCATCGTCGACGGCAAGGCCGAGATCGACGAGGTCGCCAAGATGATCGGCGAGGATTTTGCCGCCGGCGAACATGGCGAGTACGTCGACACGATCGGCGGCATGATCTTCAACACGCTTGGCCGCGTGCCGGCGCGCGGCGAGGTGGTGCAGGCCATTCCGGGCTTCGAGTTCCATGTCCTCGATGCCGATCCGCGCCGCGTCAAGCGCGTGCGAATCGTGCAAAGCCAGAAGGGCGAGCGCCGTCGCCGCGCCACGGCCCGCACCGAACAGGCCTGAGTTTCCGCTGCCGATGACGGTTGACGACCCGTTCAAGCATTCAAGTCTGGGTTCCGGTGTCTTCTACAGGGATCCGCGTGCCGCGCTGGCGTGGCTCGAAGCGGCTTTCGGCTTCGAGCGCAGAATGGTGGTGAGCGATGCCGATGGAAACCTCGTCCACGCCGAGATGCGGTTCGGCGACTGCACTATCATCGTCGATTCCGAATGGAGCGATTATGTCGCGAGCCCGGCTTCGGTCTCGGGCAAGAACACGCAGTCGGTCTATGTCAGGCTGAAGGATGGCCTGGATGCGCGTTGCGAGCAGGCGCGGGCAGCCGGCGCCGACATAATCCAGGAGCCGATGGACCAATTCTACGGCGAACGCCAGTATCGGGCTCGCGATCCCGAGGGCCATGTCTGGACCTTCACCCAGCCCATCCGTTGCGTTTCCCGCGAAGAGGCCGAGCGGCTGAGCGGTCTCAGCATCGACGGCTGGCACCGGTAGAGCTGTGGCTGGGTCATTGCGGCTGATCAGCCGGCGTTTGGAGCGCGGGCCGCGGCCTGATAAATCTTGCGTCCTGATTCGCGCGACTCGGAAGTATGCATGGAGCGCCTGGCCGGCCGGATAATTCTGCTTTGGGGTTGGCGGCGTGCGCTCGTGGCCTTTCTTGCCGGGGCGCTGGCTGTGCTCGGCCAGGCGCCCTACGATTTCTTCGCCGCCTGCTTCATCTCGTTTCCGCTGCTGGTCTGGCTGCTCGACGGCGCGACCGGCGAAGCTTCAGGCAGCCTTTTCAGACGCTTGCGGCCGGCCTTCGCCGTCGGCTGGTGGTTCGGCTTCGGCTATTTCCTCGCCGGTCTCTGGTGGATCGGCTCGGCGCTGCTGGTCGAGGCCGATGAGTTTGCCTGGGCGCTTCCCTTCGCCGTGGTCGGCATTCCCTTTGCACTCGCCTTTTTCTACGGCTTCGCGACGATGGTCGCCCGGCTTCTGTGGAGCAGCGATATCGGCCGCATCGCCGCCCTTGCCTTCGGCTTCGGGCTGACGGAGTGGCTGCGCGGCTTCCTGTTCACCGGTTTTCCCTGGAATGCCATAGGCTACGCGGCAATGCCGGTGCCTCTCCTCATGCAGAGCGTGTCGGTGACCGGCATGATCGGCATGAACGTGCTTGCCGTGTTCCTCTTTTCATTACCGGCGCTGCTGGCGGCGCGCCGGCATCTGCGCCTGGGTGCGGCACTGTTCATCCTGCTTGCGTCAGCCCATGTCGGTTTCGGCTACATCAGGCTTACCGCTCCTGAAAAACCGGCGGAGCGCAGTCTCGATGTCCGCATCGTTCAGCCTTCCGTCGACCTCAGTGAAAAATGGGACGCCTCGGTGCGCGACCGCATCTTCGCCACCTTGCTCGGCCTTTCCGCCAAGGCGCCGGACCCTGGTCACGGCAAGCCGCAACTCATTCTTTGGCCGGAAACCTCGGTTCCGTTCCTCTTCACCGAGCGCCCCGACGCGTTGACGGCGCTGGGCGACATGCTGGCCGATGGCCAGATGCTGATCGCCGGCGTCGTTCGCGAGGAAGGCGGCTCGGCGGCCAGCACCGACAGCCGCTATTACAATTCCGTGGTGGCGATCAACGACAGAGGCGAGATCGTCGATGCCGTCGACAAGGTCCATCTGGTGCCGTTCGGCGAGTACCTGCCTTTTGCCGACCTGCTCAACCGTTTCGGCATCGCGCAGCTTGTCGCCGGACCGGTGACGTTCACCGCCGGCAACGAGCGCCACACCATCACACTGCCGGGCGGCATCCGTGCCCTGCCTTTTATCTGTTACGAGGTGATCTTTCCCGATCTGGTGGCAGTTGACGCTACGTCAGCGCAGCTTATTGTGAACGTTACCAATGATGCCTGGTTCGGGGACACACCGGGACCGTATCAGCATTTCAGGCAGGCCCAGATTCGCGCGGTGGAGAACGGATTGCCCTTGCTGCGTGCTGCCAACAACGGCATCTCGGCCGTCGTCGACCCACACGGACGCATCGTCGATGCACTGGCCATCGACGCGCGCGGAGCCATCGATGTGAAGGTGCCGATTGCCGGACAGACGGTCATTTCCTCGGGCCAGCGGCGCATTAACGGAATCCTGATCATGTTGCTGTTTGCGCTCGGAGGAGCGCTATTGAGCGTAAGGCAAAGGCTACGGGTGAATTGACAGTCGACACATTAGAAACTCATACTGTATCGCCTGAAAATTTCTCGAAGTCGGTGGATCGGTCTGTTGGGGCAGTCGCCCCCGGCTTTTTTTGGGCGGGAAAAAATCACAAAGCCGAAAAAATTCGGCGAGGAAAAAATGACAGAAGAAAACAAGAAGAAACCCAATCCCATAGACATTCACGTTGGAAGCCGCATCCGGCTTCGCCGCAACATGCTCGGAATGAGCCAGGAAAAGCTGGGCGAGAATCTCGGCATCACATTTCAACAGATCCAGAAATATGAAAAGGGCACCAACCGCGTCGGCGCCAGCCGGCTACAGGCGATAGCCTCGATACTCGGCGTGCCCGTCGCCTTCTTCTTCGAGGATGCGCCGGGCCAGGAAGCGGTGGCCGGCCGCGGCTTTTCCGAGGATGCGTCGATGGCTTTCGCCGTCGAATTCTGCGGCAGTCCCGAAGGCCTTCAGCTCAACCGGGCCTTCGTCAAGATCGCCGACGTCAAGGTGCGCCGCAGGATCATCGACCTGGTGAAGTCGCTCGCCGCCGACGATCTCGACTGACCCTCGATACGCCTCGAACCGGCGGCATTCGCCGCCGGTGGCACAAGATATCGACATCGACAGTCGTGCCAGAATGGCGGCAACGCTTGACGAGCGGCGCTTTGCCCCGCTAACACGTGGCGCGCCAAAATCGGCAGCCTGCCGATCGTTTTTCAAGAGGGGACACCCGTGACGCGGCAGAACTACTTCTTTACCTCGGAATCCGTTGCCGAGGGCCATCCCGACAAAGTCTGCGACCGGATCTCCGACGAGATTGTCGATCTGGTCTACCGTGAGGCCAAGAAGACCGGCATGGACCCATGGAAGGTCCGTGTCGCCTGCGAGACGCTCGCCACCACCAACCGCGTCGTCATCGCCGGCGAAGTGCGCGTCCCCGAAACGCTGCTGAAAAAGGACAAGGCTGGCAACATCCTCAAGGACGCCGCGGGCCACCCGGTGGTGAATCCGGCAAAATTCAAATCAGTCGCCCGCAAGGCGATCCGCGAGATCGGCTACGAGCAGGCCGGCTTCCACTGGAAGACGGCCAAGATCGAGGTTCTCCTGCATGGCCAGTCGCCAGACATCGGCCAGGGCGTCGACAACGCCGCCGACCGCCAGGGCGAGGAAGGTGCGGGCGATCAGGGCATCATGTTCGGCTATGCCTGCCGCGAGACGCCGGACCTGATGCCGGCGCCGATCTACTACAGCCATAAGATCCTCGAACTGCTGGCCGCCGCCCGCCACCAAAACAACGGCGATGCCGGCAAGCTCGGCCCGGACGCCAAGAGTCAGGTCACCGTCCGCTACGTCGACGGCAAGGCCGCCGAGGCAACCCAGATCGTGCTGTCGACCCAGCATCTCGACGCGACATGGGACTCCAAGAAGGTCCGCAAGGTCGTCGAACCCTACATCCGCGAGGCGCTTGGTGATCTCAAGATCGCCGACGATTGCATGTGGTACATCAACCCGACCGGCAAGTTCGTCATCGGCGGCCCGGACGGTGACGCCGGCCTCACCGGCCGCAAGATCATCGTCGACACTTATGGCGGCGCGGCACCACATGGCGGCGGCGCCTTCTCGGGCAAGGACACCACCAAGGTCGACCGGTCGGCAGCCTATGCGGCGCGCTATCTGGCCAAGAATGTCGTGGCGGCGAAGCTTGCCGACCGTTGCACCATCCAGCTTTCCTACGCCATCGGCGTCGCCCAGCCTCTGTCGGTCTATGTCGACCTGCACGGCACCGGCAAGGTCGACGAGGCAAAGCTCGAGGACGCGCTGCGCACCGTGATGGACCTGTCGCCGTCGGGCATCCGCCGTCACCTCGACCTTAACAAGCCGATCTATGCCAAGACGTCGTCCTACGGCCATTTCGGCCGCAAGGCCGGCCGCGACGGATCTTTTTCCTGGGAAAAGACCGATCTCGCCAAGGCGCTCAAGGATGCTGTCGCGGCCTGAAGCTGCGACAGACCCAGCACCGCCAGATGAGCCCGCAAGACAGGCCAAGCCGTACGACCGAAGCCTTTTTCGGTCGTCGGCGCGGCAAGCCCGTTCGTCCGCAGCAGGCGGCGGCCCTGGAAAGCGGGCTTGATGCCTATCGGCTCGATCTGACGGCTGATGCGCCGTCGGATCTGCGCACTCTGTTTGAAACTGAAGTTTCGGCCGTCCGGCTCGAGATCGGCTTTGGCGGCGGCGAGCATCTTCTGCACCGCGCCATCGAGGCGCCGACAACGGGCTTCATCGGCATCGAGCCCTTCGTCAACGGCATGGCCAAGATGATGATGGCGGTGCGGGCAAGGCCGCTGGCCAATTTGCGGGTCCATGACGATGACGCCACCCGGCTGCTCGACTGGCTGCCGCCGGCCTCGCTCGACGGCATCGATCTTCTCTATCCCGATCCATGGCCGAAGAAGAAGCACTGGAAGCGGCGTTTCGTCAGTCCGGTCAATCTCGAGCGTTTCGCGTGCGTCTTGAAACCGGGCTCAAAATTCCGCTTCGCGTCCGATATCGATACCTATGTAAACTGGACCTTGCTGCATTGCCGGGCGCATGGCGCCTTCGCATGGCAGGCGGCCGAAGCCGCCGACTGGCATCGTCCCTATGAGGGCTGGCCTGGCACGCGTTACGAGGCGAAGGCCGTTCGCGAAGGCCGGCGGCCTGCCTATCTGACCTTTGTCAGGAAATAGGCGCGCGCCCCCTCGCCAGATTTTCAGAAACGGCCGATTCTGTTGAAGATGGCCGGATCCATGCCGAGCTTGCGCAAGTCGTCGGCGCGCGGCTTGCGGCCGGCTTCCACGGCGCGCGACGCGGCAACCGCGCCGCCAAATGCGGTGAAGAGGTCGCCCAGGGCGGAAAATAGTCTGCGATTGCTCATGATCTTGTCCTTTCGTGCGCCACCGCGCGCCGCTTCTGTTCGTGTCGTGGCTAATAAATAAGAGCGCCCCTCCGGATGTCACAGGGGGATTGGCGCATGGTGGCCATGCGCCTGGAGCAATGCTGACGCTGTCGACCCTTTTGCCGGTTCGGCACGGCGGGCTTGAAACACCGGCCATGTTCGTTTATATCAGCGTCAAATTCTTGGTCGGTATGACGAAGAGTGGGTCCACCCGGTCCCGCTCTTTTTTATTACCTGCCGATAGGTTCGAAACGACAGGTACTTGATGACTGCAACGGCAAGCGAAGGTGACGACCGCATCATCCGCGAAAGCGGCATCGATGCGCGCATTGCGCTGATCGTCCAGCCGGTGCTGCGCGGCATCGGCTTTCGCCTCGTGCGGGTGCATCTGTCCGGCCAGAACGGGCTGACGCTGCAGATCATGGCCGAACGCGAGGACGGCACCATGACCGTCGAGGATTGCGAAGAGGTCAGCCGCGCGGTGTCACCGGCGCTCGATGTCGATGATCCGATCGAAAAGGCCTATCATCTCGAAGTCTCTTCGCCCGGCATCGACCGGCCGTTGGTGCGCAAATCGGATTTCGTGACCTGGACCGGTCATCTGGTGAAGATGGAAACATCGGTCATCGTCGCGGATCGCAAGCGATTCAAGGGCAAGATCGCCGAGGCCGGTGAGAACGACGTGCTGATCGAGCGCGACAAGGCGGCCTATGGCGAGGAACCGACAGTGCGCGTGCCTTACGACGCCATTGCCGAAACCCGGCTGATCCTGACCGACGACCTCATTCGCGATGCGTTGTCGAAGGACAACAGGGCGCGCAAGGAAGCCAAGAAACGCCGCGGCGAACCGGATGACGACGTGCCCGAGGGTGCTGAGACGGACGCCACGGAAGAACACGAACAGGAAAGTTGATTGAGCTGCCGGCCCCAAAGGTCCGGCAAACAGGCTCGGGAGAAAAAACATGGTAGTAAGCGCCAACAGACTTGAACTGCTGCAGATTGCCGATGCGGTCGCGCGTGAAAAGTCGATCGACAAGTCGATCGTCATCGCCGCCATGGCCGATGCGATCCAGAAGGCGGCGCGTTCGCGTTACGGCCAGGAGACCAACATCCGCGCCGACATCAACCCGAACACCGGCGAGATGAAGCTGCAGCGGCTGATGGAAGTGGTCGAAAAGGTCGACGACTACGCCACCCAGATCGCCATTTCCTCGGCTCGCGAGCGCAATCCCGACGCGCAGCTCGGCGACTTCATCGCCGAACAGCTGCCGCCAATGGATTTCGGCCGCATCGCCGCGCAGTCGGCCAAGCAGGTCATCGTCCAGAAAGTGCGCGAGGCCGAGCGCGACCGCCAGTATGACGAATACAAGGACCGCATCGGCGAGATCGTCAACGGCACCGTCAAGCGTGTCGAATATGGCAATGTCATCGTCGATCTCGGCCGTGGCGAGGCGATCATCCGCCGCGATGAGCTGATTCCGCGCGAAAACTACAAATATGGCGACCGCGTCCGCGCCTATGTCTACGACGTGCGCCGCGAGCAGCGCGGCCCGCAGATCTTCCTGTCGCGTACGCATCCGCAGTTCATGGCCAAGCTGTTCACCATGGAAGTGCCGGAAATCTATGACGGCATCATCGAGATCAAGTCGGTCGCCCGCGACCCGGGCTCGCGCGCCAAGATCGCCGTCATCTCGCGTGACAGTTCGATCGATCCGGTCGGCGCCTGCGTCGGTATGCGCGGCAGCCGCGTCCAGGCCGTCGTCGGCGAATTGCAGGGCGAG
The DNA here is from genome assembly GCF_052115225.1 of Mesorhizobium sp. 2RAF45. Classification (NCBI taxonomy): domain Bacteria; kingdom Pseudomonadati; phylum Pseudomonadota; class Alphaproteobacteria; order Hyphomicrobiales; family Phyllobacteriaceae; genus Mesorhizobium; species Mesorhizobium sp. 2RAF45. The sequence continues at coordinate 153,199 of NZ_JBFRGG010000007.1, forward strand.
AAGATCGACATCATTCCGTGGTCGCCCTCGGCCGCCTCCTTCATCGTCAATGCGCTGCAGCCGGCGGAAGTCGCCAAGGTCGTGCTCGACGAGGACGCCGAGCGCATCGAGGTGGTGGTTCCCGACGATCAGCTGTCGCTGGCCATCGGCCGTCGCGGCCAGAACGTGCGTCTCGCCTCGCAACTCACCGGCTGGGATATCGACATCCTGACGGAAGCCGAGGAATCCGAGCGCCGCCAGAAGGAATTCGTCGAGCGCTCGGCGCTGTTCATGGAAGCCCTCGATGTCGACGAGATGGTCGGCCAGGTGCTGGCCTCCGAAGGCTTCACCAGCGTCGAGGAAGTCGCCTATGTCGACGCCGGCGAAATCGCCTCGATCGACGGCTTCGACGACGACACCGCTTCCGAAATCCAGACCCGTGCCCGCGAGTACCTCGAAAAGATCGAGGCCGAGCATGACGAGAAGCGCAAGGCGCTGGGCGTCAAGGACGAACTGCGCGAAATTCCCGGCATCACCACCGCCATGATGGTGACGCTCGGCGAGGATGGCGTGAAGACGATCGAGGATTTCGCCGGCTATGCCGCCGACGACCTGACCGGTTGGAAGGAACGCAAGGACGGCGAGACCAAGGTCTATCCGGGCGTGCTGGCCAATCACGGTGTTTCGCGCGCCGATGCCGAACAGATGGTGCTCAATGCCCGTCTCAAGGCCGGCTGGATTTCCGAAGACGAGCTTGTGGCCGAAGAAGCATCGGCTGACGAAGCCGTTGGTGCGTGAGGTGAAACCGCATCGCACACAACCCGCCCTTGGACGAGATGAACGATCGCACCTGCATCGTTACCCGCAGGCAGGCCGAACCGGATGAACTGATCCGGTTCGTCGTCGGCCCGGATTCGGCCGTCGTTCCCGATCTCAAGAGAAATCTGCCCGGCCGCGGTTGCTGGGTGAGCGCCGACCGCCTACATATCGAGAAGGCGGCGGCCAAGAACCTTTTTGCCCGCGCCTTCAAGGCACAGGTGGTTGTGCCGCCGGATCTTGGCGGCATGGTCGATGGGCTGCTTTCCAGATCCGCTCTGGGCATGCTGGGTCTCGCCCGCAAGGCAGGCGCGATTTCTCTTGGCGCCACCAAGGTTGAGAGTGCCGTGCGCGGCGGGCTGGCGCTTTTCGTGCTCCACGCGACCGAAGCATCGGACGATGGCGTACGCAAGATCAGCCAGGCGCGGCGGGCGACCGTCCATATTGGCGGCCCTTCCATACTTGCCTACAAACTTTTCTCCGAGGCCGAGTTGAGCTTGGCATTGGGGGGTACAAATGTGATACATGCTGCCGTTCTCGCGGGAGACGCGGGTAAGGCGGTCCAGAAGCGCATGGTTGCGCTCGACCGGTATCGGGGCGGTACCCCGGACGATCTGGCAATGCTTGCGGCCGTTGCTGACGAAGATGAGGCCGCAGAGGATATGGAATGAGCGATACGAAATCGGGCGACGACAAGACGTTGAGTGTTACACCTAAGAAGACCTTGACGCTGAAGCGCCCCGGCATGGAACAGGGCACCGTGCGCCAGAACTTCTCGCATGGCCGTACCAAGTCGGTCGTGGTCGAGACCAAGAAGCGCAAATTCTCCCTGCCCGGCGACAAGCCGGAGCCGGTTGCCGCTGCCCCTGTGCCCGTCTTCACGCCGAAGCCGCCCGTCGCCGCGGCCCCTGTCGTGCAGGAAGCGCCGAAGGCTGCGCCTCCGGCTCCCCCGCCGGCTCCGGTCGAGCGCAGCGGCATGGTGCTGAACGAACTGTCGCGCAGCGAAATGGAAGCCCGCCGCAGAGCGCTGGAAGGGTCCAAGGTCCGCGAGGTCGAAGACCGTCAGCGCGCCGCCGAGGAAGCCAAGCGCCGGGCCGAGGACGAAGAGCGCCGCAAGCGCGAGCGCGAGGAATCCGCGCGCCGCCAGGCCGAGGAAGAGGCACGGCTGCAGGCCGAGGCCGAATCGCGCCGCCGCGCAGAAGAAGAGGCCCGCCGCCGCGCGCCGCTGGCCGCGGAGCTGGCAACGGCCGACGAAGAGGAAGAGGTCAAGCCGAAGCGGGCTGGCGCCGGCGCCCCGGTGCGTCGCCTGGTCACGCCCGAAGTGGCGCGTCCGGCCAAGCCGACCAAGGGCGAGGAAGACCGTCGCCGTGGCAAGCTGACTCTGAATTCCGCGCTTTCCGATGAGGATGCGCGGGCCCGTTCGCTGTCGTCGATGCGTCGCCGCCAGGAGAAGTTCAAGCGCGCGATGCACAATGAGCCGCGCGAGAAAGTCATGCGCGAAGTGATCCTGCCCGAGACCATCACCATCCAGGAACTGGCGCAGCGCATGTCCGAACGTGCGGTCGATGTGGTCAAGTTCTTCATGAAGCAGGGCCAGATCCTGAAGCCGGGCGACGTCATCGACGCCGACACGGCCGAGTTGGTCGCCACCGAATTCGGCCACACGGTCCGCCGCGTTGCCGAATCCGACATCGAGGAAGGCCTGTTCAACATCGCCGACAACGCCGAGGATCTGGTGTCGCGTCCGCCGGTCGTGACCATCATGGGCCACGTCGACCACGGCAAGACCTCGCTGCTCGATGCCATCCGCAACGCCAATGTCGTCTCCGGCGAGGCCGGCGGCATCACCCAGCATATCGGGGCCTATCAGGTCGAGAAGAACGGTCAGAAGATCACCTTCATCGATACGCCCGGCCACGCCGCCTTCACGGCGATGCGTGCTCGCGGCGCCCAGGCCACCGACATCGCTATCCTGGTGGTGGCGGCCGACGACAGCGTCATGCCGCAGACGATCGAATCGATCAGTCACGCCAAGGCGGCCGGCGTTCCGATCATCGTGGCCATCAACAAGATCGACAAGCATGACGCCGATCCGCAGAAGGTGCGCTCCGAACTGCTGCGCCATGAGGTCTTCGTCGAATCGATGGGCGGTGAAGTGCTTGACGTCGAAGTGTCGGCGACCAAGGGCACCAATCTCGACAAGCTGCTCGAGGCGATCCTGCTGCAAGCCGAAATCCTCGACCTGAAGGCCAATCCGGACCGTACCGCCGAGGGTGTCGTCATCGAAGCGCAGCTCGACAAGGGCCGTGGCCCCGTCGCCACCGTGCTGGTGCAGACCGGCACCTTGATGCCGGGCGACATCCTCGTCGCCGGCAACGAATGGGGCCGCGTACGCGCTTTGGTCAACGATCGCGGCGAGCAGATCAAGGAGGCGCCGCCGGCGATGCCGGTCGAGGTGCTCGGCCTTCAGGGTACTCCGTTGGCCGGCGACCGCTTCGCCGTGGTCAACAATGAGGCCCGCGCCCGCGAGATCACCGAGTATCGCCAGCGCCTGGCGCGTGAGAAGGCGGTGGCCAAGCATGCCGGCCAGCGCGGCTCGCTCGAACAGATGATGTCGCAGTTGCAGACGAGCGGGTTGAAGGAATTCCCGTTGGTCATCAAGGGCGACGTGCAGGGCTCGATCGAGGCGATCAACGCCGCGTTGGACAAGCTCGGCACCGACGAGGTGCGTGCGCGCATCGTCCATGCCGGAGCCGGCGCCATCACCGAAAGCGACGTCTCGCTGGCGGAAACGTCTGGTGCGGCAATCATCGGCTTCAACGTCCGTGCCAACGTACAGGCACGTGCCGCGGCAGCCGCCGCGGGCATCGAAATCCGCTACTACTCGATCATCTACAACCTCGTGGATGATGTGAAGGCGGCTTTGTCGGGCCTGCTGTCGCCGGAGCGTCGCGAGACCTTCATCGGCAATGCCGAGATCCTCGAGATCTTCGACATCACCAAGGTCGGCAAGATCGCCGGCTGCCGTGTCACCGAAGGCAAGGTCGAGCGAGGCGCGGGCGTGCGCCTGATCCGCGACAACGTTGTCATCCACGAAGGCACGCTGAAGACGCTCAAGCGCTTCAAGGACGAGGTTTCGGAAGTCCCCGGCGGCCAGGAGTGCGGCATGGCCTTCCAGAACTACGAGGACATGCGCGTCGGCGACGTCATCGAGTGCTTCCGCGTCGAGATGGTGACCCGGACGCTCTGAGTTCGCGTGACTTGTCCATGCCGGGCGGTGGTCGAAAGACCGCCGCCCGGAGTTTATTGTGAAATTGCGCATCGTGCTTTTCGAAACCGAATTCGATTTCGGGCTGATGCGTTGACATGTGAGACATGCGGCACGGTCCCATCCCGTGCCTCACGCTTTCAGGATTGAGAAAAAATGCCCCGTCCAACCACATCCAGCCCGTCCCAGCGTATGCTGCGCGTTGCCGAACAGGTGCGCCACGCGCTCTCCGAAACGTTGCAGCGCGGCGAGATCATCGATCCGCTGATCGAAAATACCGTTGTGTCGGTCTCGGAAGTGCGCATGTCGCCCGACCTGAGGGTTGCCACCGCCTTCGTTTCGCCGCTTGGCGCCAAGGACACCGACGCTGTTGTCGAGGCGTTGAACAAGCATGCGAAATTCGTCCGTGGCCGTGTCTCCGGCGCTCTGCGGCAGATGAAGTTCATGCCGGAGTTCCGCTTTAAGCTCGACACTTCCTTCGACAATTTCGCCAGGATCAATGATCTGCTGAAGTCGCCTGAAGTGGCACGCGATCTCGATGCGGACGACGACAAGGCCAAAGACGACAGGGCCAAAGACGACAGGGACAGCGAATAATGGGGCGCCGCGGCAAGAAGAAGGGCCGGCCGGTCTCCGGCTGGGTGGTGCTGGACAAGCCGGTAGGCATGGGCTCGACCGAGGCCGTGTCGAAGATCAAATGGCTGTTCCAGGCGGAAAAGGCCGGCCATGCCGGCACGCTCGATCCGCTGGCTTCCGGCATGCTGCCGATCGCGCTCGGTGAGGCCACCAAGACCGTTCCCTACGTGCAGGACGGCGCCAAGATTTACCGCTTCACCGTCGCCTGGGGGCAGGAGCGCTCGACCGATGATCTTGAAGGGCCGGTGACGAAGAGTTCAGACCTCCGTCCGGCGGAAGTAGAGGTCAAGGCGCTGCTGCCGAAATACACCGGCGTCATCATGCAGACGCCGCCGCAATTCTCGGCCATCAAGATCGCAGGCGAACGCGCCTACGACCTCGCCCGCGAAGGCGAGACTGTCGACATCCCCGCGCGCGAGATCGAGATCGGCCGCCTCGACGTCATCGAACACCACGCGGACCACACCGTTTTCGAGGTCGAATGCGGCAAGGGCACCTATGTGCGCTCACTGGCCCGTGACATGGGCCGCGACCTTGGCTGCTTCGGCCATATCAGCGATTTGCGCCGAGTCGAGGTCGAGCCGTTCACATCCGAGGATTTCGTCACCATCGCCGAACTGGAAGCGGCCCGTTTCGGTGCGCAAGGCGAGGACAAGCCGGAGCCTGCCGACGACGCCGATGCGATTGACGTGCCGGTAGACTTCGGCGCGATCGACGCGCTTCTGGTCGACACGTCAGCGGCTCTCGACTGCCTGCCGCAGATCGCCATCAGCGACGATGCGGCGACCAAGATCCGCCTCGGCAATCCGGTCATCATTCGCGGCCGCGATGCGCCTGTCGAGGCCGAGGAAGCCTGTGCGACGGCTCGCGGCAAGCTGGTGGCCATCGGCGCGATCGAACAAGGCATGTTCAAGCCCAAGCGGGTCTTTGCCGGGTGACGGCTCTCGTCTAACTTCACGTCGATTCTACGATCGAGGGGCAGATGGCAAAGGCCGATGCGGTGAAGAAGCGGGCGCCGGTGAAGACGCGGCGGCCGCCCGTCGGCGCTTCGCCGGGCACGCTGATCGCCGATCCGGCGGCGCGACGCTCCGAATTGCGGCTGACCCTGATCTCGCCGCAGAAGTTCAAGACTATCGACAATGCCAGCATCGACGATGTCGAGGCCAATTGCCACAAATGGCCGGTGATCTGGCTCGACTGCACCGGCCTCGCCAACATCCCGCTGATCGAGGAGATCGGCCGCATCTTCAGCCTGCATCCGCTGGCGCTGGAGGATGTCGTCAACACCGGCCAGCGGCCCAAGGTCGATTTCTTCGAGGATCATGCCTTCGTCGTCGTGCGCATGATCGACGATGTCACAGCCCATCGCTACGAACAGATCGCCCTCTTCGTCGGCGAGAACTTCGTCGTCACTTTCCAAGAGCGTGAGGGCGATCCGTTCGACCCGGTGCGCAAGCGCATCGAGAGTTCGGCGCCCAACCGCTTGCGCACACGCGGCGCCGACTATCTGGCCTACGCGCTGATCGACGCCATCGTCGACAGCTATTTCCCGCCGATCGAGGCGGCCGGCGACCTGGTCGACGGCATCGAGGATGAGATGCTGCATTCCACGCACAAGCATCAGATGCGGCAGCTGCACGAATTGCGGCGCGACGCCAATGTGCTGAAGGGCGTGCTGTGGCCGATGCGCGATGCGCTGGCGACGCTGATCCGCAACGACGTGCCCTATGTCAGAGCCGAGACCAAGGTCTTCCTCAATGACACGCTCGACCACTCACTCAGGCTGATCGAACTGGTCGAGACCCAGCGCGACATGCTGACCGGGCTGATCGAGATGCACCTGTCGCTGAGCCAGGCGCGCACCAACGACGTCATCAGCTATCTCACCATCGTCTCGGTCATCTTTATGCCGCTCACCTTCCTGGTCGGCGTCTGGGGCATGAATTTCAGTCCCGATACCTCGCCATGGAACATGCCGGAGCTGCGGTCTTACTATGGTTATCCGGCGGCACTCATCTTCATGCTGCTTGTCGCGGTCGGCCTGATTGCCTTCTTCAAATGGAAGAAATGGCTTTAAAGCCGACAAAACTTGCCATTTTGAGCTGAAAAGCCGGCTTGGTGAATTGGGCTGGTGTTTTGCCGGGAATTGCACTATATGCGCCGCAGCATAGCGCCACGACGCTTTGCCTGCACCGGCCCCTGCTGGACGACATCCCGGCTGAGGGCGACCCGTTTCCTCAAACAGATAAGGAAAAACACGATGTCGATTACTGCCGAGCGCAAAAAGGAATTGATGGGTGAATTCGCGACCGCCAAGGGCGATACCGGGTCTCCGGAAGTCCAGGTGGCCATCCTTTCCGAGCGCATCAAGAACCTGACCGACCATTTCAAGGACCACAAGAAGGATAACCATTCCCGCCGTGGTCTGCTCGCTCTCGTGTCCCAGCGTCGCAGCCTGCTTGATTACCTCAAGCGCAAGGACGACGCGCGCTATCAGACACTGATCGAGAAGCTCGGTCTGCGCCGTTGACGAATTGACCGGCGGGCTCCCTCAAGGAGTCCGCCGGTCGCGCATTCGAGCACCGGGGCCAATCCGATCTCGAATGCAGGACTGGAGCGCCGCGCACCCCATCGGGATGCCGGACGGACGCTCCGAAAAGCTGAATTGCGCATGACGTGTTCCGTAAACCGGGGTCGTGCGCGGGCCGGTCGATCGATTGGCCATATCCGGCTTCGAGCGCGCAGAGGGCCACTCGGAGCCACCCATGGACGGTCATGGGGCAGGATTGCAGGACGCTCGTATGGCCACCGTGCCGACAGACCCGAGCCTCCCGTTGTCTTGCCCGTGGCTGCCCGAGAAAGGAAGCCAGGGGAAAGGGCACCGGCGCACGCTGAAACGGCGCGGCCCTTCCTCATACAAAGGACAAGACATGTTCAATCAGCACAAAGTGGAAATCGAATGGGGCGGTCGCCCGCTCATCCTCGAAACCGGCAAGATCGCCCGTCAGGCTGACGGCGCCGTGCTCGCCACCTACGGCGAGACCAAGGTTCTGGCCACCGTCGTTTCGATGAAGGAGCCCAAGCCCGGCCTCGATTTCTTTCCGCTGACCGTCAACTACCAGGAAAAGACCTATGCCGCCGGCAAGATCCCGGGCGGCTATTTCAAGCGGGAAGGCCGTCCGAGCGAAAAGGAAACGCTGGTTTCGCGCCTCATCGACCGCCCGATCCGTCCGCTCTTCGCCGACGGCTACAAGAACGACACGCAGATCGTCGTCACCGTCGTCCAGCACGATCTCGAAAATGATCCGGACATCCTGTCGATCGTCGCCACCTCGGCCGCCCTGACCCTGTCGGGCGTTCCCTTCATGGGCCCGGTCGGCGGCGCGCGCGTCGGCTACATCAACGGCGAATACGTCCTGAACCCGCACATCGACGAAATGCAGGAATCCAAGCTCGACCTCGTCGTCGCCGGCACCGCCGACGCCGTGCTGATGGTTGAGTCGGAAGCCAAGGAACTTGGCGAAGAGCTGATGCTCGGCGCTGTCATGTTCGGCCACAAGGGCTTCCAGCCGGTCATCGACGCCATCATCAAGCTGGCCGAAGTCGCCGCCAAGGAGCCGCGCGACTTCACCGCGCCGGACTATTCCGCGCTTGAAGGCGAGATGCTGAAGATCGTCGGCGACGAGCTCAGCAATGCCTACAAGATCACCGACAAGCAGCAGCGCTATGCCGCCGTCGACGCTGTCAAGGCGAAGGTCAAGGCAGCCTTTGCTCCGGCCGAAGGCGAAGAGGCCAAGTACACCTCCGAGCAGATCGGCTCGGTGTTCAAGGAACTCCAGGCCAAGGTCGTGCGCTGGAACATCCTCGACACCGGCTCGCGCATCGACGGCCGCGACTTGAAGACGGTCCGCAAGATCGTTTCGGAAGTCGGCGTCCTGCCGCGCACCCATGGTTCGGCCCTGTTCACGCGCGGCGAGACCCAGGCGCTGGTCGTTGCCACGCTCGGCACCGGCGAAGACGAGCAGTATGTCGATTCGCTGACCGGCATGTACAAGGAGAAGTTCCTCCTTCACTACAACTTCCCTCCCTATTCCGTCGGTGAGACCGGCCGCATGGGTTCGCCGGGCCGCCGCGAAATTGGCCACGGCAAGCTCGCCTGGCGCGCCATCCGTCCGATGCTGCCGAGCGCTGACCAGTTCCCCTACACGCTGCGCGTCGTCTCGGAGATCACCGAGTCCAACGGCTCGTCCTCGATGGCCACCGTCTGCGGCACCTCGCTGGCGCTGATGGATGCCGGCGTGCCGCTGGCCAAGCCCGTTGCCGGTATCGCCATGGGCCTGATCAAGGAAGGTGAGCGCTTCGCCGTGCTCTCCGACATCCTGGGCGACGAGGATCACCTCGGCGATATGGACTTCAAGGTCGCCGGCACCGCCAACGGCATCACCTCGCTGCAGATGGACATCAAGATCGAGGGCATCACCGAGGAGATCATGAAGATCGCGCTGGATCAGGCCAAGGACGGCCGCCAGCATATCCTCGGCGAAATGGCGCATGCCCTGACCGGCGCCCGCCCCGAACTCGGCGAGTTCGCGCCGCGCATCGAGGTCATGCATATCCCGACCGACAAGATCCGCGACGTCATCGGTTCGGGCGGCAAGGTCATCCGCGAGATCGTCGAGAAGACCGGCGCTAAGATCAACATCGAGGACGACGGCACGGTGAAGATCGCTTCCTCGAACGCCAAGGAGATCGAGGCGGCGAAGAAGTGGATCCACACCATCGTCGCCGAGCCGGAAGTCGGCGAGATCTACGAAGGCACGGTCGTCAAGACCGCCGACTTCGGCGCCTTCGTCAACTTCTTCGGTCCGCGTGACGGCCTCGTCCACATCTCGCAGCTCGCCAATGAGCGGGTCGCCAAGACCTCGGACGTCGTCAAGGAAGGCGACAAGGTCTGGGTCAAGCTGATGGGCTTCGACGAACGCGGCAAGGTCCGCCTGTCCATGAAGGTCGTCGACCAGGCCACAGGCAAGGAAATCGTGCGCGACAAGAAGGCCGAAGGCGAAGAAGACGCCGCCTGAGCGCTCTGACAGAAAAATCGAAGCGGGCGCGGCTTATGTCGCGCCCGTTTTCGTTTGGAGCAGTTTCAGGAAAGTATGAGGCGCTTTCCCTTGGGAATTGCGCAAGACTCTGGGAGCACTTCTATGGCCGCTGAAGCTCTGAAGACGCTTTTCCATCCGTTCGAGGCCGAGGCTCTCTCCTTGCCGCGAAAGGGCGAACGCATCCTCTTCCTCGGCGCCGAGCCCGGCCTGCGCGTGCCGTCAGGTTTCGAGGCCACGCTGCATCTCGTGCAGGGCTTCCGGCCGTATTTCCGTGCATTGCAGCCGGCCGGCTTTGCCGTCACGCCGCAAACCGAGGGGGACGGGTTTGATGCCGCGCTGGTGCTCGCGGGCCGTCACCGCGGCCAGAACGAATTGCGTGTCGCCGATGCCCTCGAGCGCGTGGTGCCAGGCGGACTTGTCGTCGTCGCCGGCGGCAAGGACGACGGCATTGCCAGCCTGCGCAAGCGCGTCGACGAGCTCGTGCCGCTCCACGGCCATATGCCGAAATATCACGGCATCGCCTTCTGGCTGCGCCGCCCGGTGGATATGCAGGCCGCAGCCACGCTTCGCGCCGCCAATCCCGCTTTGCTGATCGAGGAGCGGTTCCACACCGCACCCGGTATGTTCTCTTTCGATCGCGTCGATGCGGGTTCGAAACTGCTGGTCGACAATTTGCCCGGTGACCTGCGCGGCAATGCGGCCGATTTCTGCGCCGGCTGGGGGTATGTCGCGGCTGAGATGGCTGCCCGCTCGTCAGGCCTGTCGGGCCTCGATCTCTATGAGGCCGATTTCGATGCGCTGGAGGTGGCCAAGGGCAACCTCGCCAACACAGTGGCGCAGGGCTTCTTCTGGACCGATCTGCTCGCCGAGCCTGTCGAGCGCCGGTATGACGTCATCGCCATGAACCCGCCCTTCCACCGCAGCCGTGCGGCCGAGCCGGAGATCGGTGCCGGCATGATCCGCGCGGCGGCCAAGGCGTTGAAGCCCGGTGGCAGGCTGTTCATGGTCGCCAACCGCCAGCTTCCCTACGAGCCCGTGCTGTCGGCTGCCTTTGCCAGTCACGCGGAGCTTGCCCGCGATGGCATGTTCAAGGTGTTTTCCGCCCGGCGCTGACTTGCTTAATGCAGGTTGGCGACGCGCCGGACCTCGTCGGTGGCGTGCTCGTCGCCAAGCCTGAACTTGAGTGGCGCCGGACGGCCGAACAGGTAACCCTGCACCACCTCGCAGCCGGCGGCCCGCAACAGCGTCGCCTGGCTCTCGGTCTCGACGCCTTCGGCGATGATGCTGACGCCGAGCGCGCGCGAAAGCCCGACGATGGTCGAGACGACAGCGCCGGAGCTGGAATCGGTATCGATGCGGCTGACGAAGGAACGGTCGATCTTTAGCTTGCCGAATGAGAAGTCGATGAGGTAGCTGAGGTTGGAATAGCCGGTGCCGAAATCGTCGACGGCAACCGAGATGCCCATTTCGGCAAGCTCTTTCAGGATGGCGGCCGCGCGGTCGCGGTCCTGCATCATCGCCGTCTCGGTGACTTCCAGCTCAAGCCGCGACGGCTTGATGCCGGTGGCCCGCATGGTGTCACGCACGATGCCGACGAAGTCCTTGGTCATGAACTGAACCGGCGAGATGTTCACGGCGACGAAACAGTCGTCCGGCAGATGGCGGGCGTCGCTGCAGGCCTTGCGCAGAACCCATTCGCCGATCGGGTTGATCATCCCGGTTTCCTCGGCGATTTGGATGAACTCCATGGGCGGGATCATGCCACGTTCGGGATGGTTCCAGCGGATCAGCGCCTCGTAGCCGATGATGCGGCCGGTCGGCAGGTCGAGCTGCGGCTGATAGTGGAGGTCGAAGTCTCCGCGCTCGAAAGCGGTGTGCAGTTCGGATTCGACCCATTGACGATGATCGGCGACACGCCCCATCTCGCTGTCGAACACCGACCAGTTGCCGACCCCGCCGGCGCGCGCATTCTGCAGCGCCAGGTTGGAGCGGCGCAGGATAAGGACCGGATCGACGCCATCCTTGGGCATGGCCACGATACCCACCGACAGGCTCACCGACTGCTGATGGGTGCTCAGCTCATAGGGCTCCATCATTTCGTCGATGAGCCTTTCGACCATGCTTTCCATCGTTCCCTGGATCTGATGATCCGCAAGCAGCACCGCGAACTCGCCGGCGCCGATACGCCCGACCAGGGCGCGTGCGGGCACGCAGGCCTGCAGCCGCTTGGTGAAGGCGCGGATCAACTCGTCGCCCTGCGTATAGCCGATCGCGTCGTTGATCTGCTTGAACCGGTCGATGTCGATGTCGATCAGGAACACCGGTTCTCCGGTCCGGCTTGTCGCGCATGCCGCCTCGGCGATCTTGCCGACCATCGCCGGGCGCGCCAGCAGTCCGGTCAGCTTGTCGAAATGGGTTTCGTTGAAGACGAAATCGGCCGATTCATCGACGCCGGCGAAGAACGACATGGCCGCCACCGACGCCGCCAGCGCGCAGAGCGCAGCCATGATCGCGACCATCATGTCCATCGATATGCCGGCAAACCCGTCGCCGAGGCCGTGCTTCAAGCCCCAGATGCCGAGGACAAAACTGCCAATGCCCGAACTCGCTATCGTGAGCAGTCGGAACACCGGTGTTCGCTTCGGGTTGCTGACGGCAGTCATTCAAAGGTCCCCAGATTGCGGGACTCTATAGCGGAAATCTACTTAAAATGAGTTTCCGCGAATGTATCCAATTTTACTGGAGAAGATTATTTTCTTTACTGGAAAAGAGCCATTTTTCCAAAACGGTTGCCCATAGCTTGGCGCCTTGATTCTTAACGGCCAGTTAGCCATCCGTCTGCTTCAACTCGTCGAGCGTCGGCATCGAGACGATGTGATAGCCGGAATCGACATAGTGGATTTCGCCGGTGACGCCCGATGCGAGGTCGGACAGCAAATAAAGCGCGGAGCCGCCGACCTCGTCTATGGTCACCGTGCGGCGCAACGGCGAGTTGCGCTGCTGGTAGGAGAACATGTGACGGGCGTCCGAAATGCCGGCGCCGGCGAGCGTGCGCACCGGGCCCGCCGAGATGCCGTTCACCCGGATGCCACGCGGACCGTAGTCGTTGGCAAGGTAGCGCACGCTGGCCTCGAGGCCGGCCTTGGCGACGCCCATGACATTGTAGTTCGGCATGACGCGGACCGAACCGGCATAGGTCAGCGTGATCATCGAGCCGCCTTCGGTCATCAGTGCCGCCGCGTTGCGGGCCACTTCGGTGAAGGAGTAGCAGGAAATCACCATGGTGCGGACGAAATTGTCCCGGCTGGTGTCGGCGTAGAGCCCCTTCAACTCATTCTTGTCGGAAAAGCCGATGGCGTGGACGACGAAGTCCAGTCCGCCCCATTCCTTGCCGAGCGTTTCGAACGTGGCGGCGACCGAAGCGCTGTCCTCGACATCGCAGGGAACGACCAGTGAGGCGCCGAGCTTGTCGGCGAGCGGCTTGACCCGGCGGCCGAAGGCCTCGCCCTGGTAGGTGAAGGCGAGCTCCGCCCCATGTTCGGACAATTTCTTGGCGATGCCCCAGGCGATCGAATGATCGTTGGCAACACCCATGACAAGCCCGCGCTTGCCCTTCATCAATCCGTCCATGGCAGGCAATCCCCTTAGAAAACCGCTGGCCTTATGCGGAATAGCGCTGGAAAACGAGCGTTGCGTTGGTGCCACCGAAACCGAAGGAATTTGACAGGACGGTGTCGATCTTGGCGTTGTCGATGCGCTTGCGCACGATCGGCATGCCCTCGAATTCGGGGTCGAGGGTTTCGATATGGGCGCTTTCGCCGATGAAGCCGCCTTGCATCATCAGGATCGAATAGATGGACTCCTGAACGCCGGCCGCGCCCAGCGAATGGCCGGTCAGCGACTTTGTCGAGGTGATGAACGGCATCTTTTCGCCGAAGACTTCGCGGATGGCGCCCATTTCCTTGGAATCTCCCACCGGCGTCGAGGTGCCGTGGGTGTTGATGTAGTCGACGGGCGTGGAGACCGTCGCCAGCGCCTGGCGCATGCAGCGGACCGCGCCTTCGCCGGAGGGGGCCACCATGTCGTAGCCGTCCGAGGTCGCGCCGTAGCCGACGATCTCGGCGTAGATCTTGGCGCCGCGCGCCTTGGCATGCTCAAGCTCCTCAAGCACCAGCACGCCGGCGCCGCCGGCGATGACGAAGCCGTCGCGATTGACGTCATAGGCGCGGGACGCGGCCGAGGCCCTGTCGTTGAACTTGGACGACATGGCGCCCATGGCGTCGAACAGGTCCGACATCGTCCAGTCGAGATCCTCGTGGCCGCCGGCAAAGACCATGTCCTGCTTGCCCCATTGGATCAGCTCGTAGCCATTGCCGATGCAATGCGCCGAGGTCGAGCAGGCCGACGAGATCGAATAGTTGACGCCGTGGATTTTGAACCAGGTGGCCAGCGTTGCCGACGCGGTCGACGACATCGCCTTGGGCACCGCGAAGGGGCCGATGCGCTTGGGGCTGCCGTTCTTCAGCGTGGTTTCGGCCGCCTCGACGATGGTGCGGGTGGAGGGGCCGCCCGAGCCCATGACGATGCCGGTGCGCTCATTGGTGATGTCGCTTTCGCCGAGGCCCGCATCGGCGATCGCCTGGTCCATGGCGACGTGGTTCCAGGCAGCACCTTGGCTCAGGAAGCGCATCGCGCGGCGATCGATCATGGCCGAGGGGTCGAGTGTCGGTGCGCCCCAGACCTGGCAGCGGAAGCCGTGCTCGGCAAAGGAATCGGAAAAGCTGATGCCGGATCTGGCGTCATGCAGCGAGGTCTGCACCTCGTTGGCATTGTTGCCGATCGACGACACGATGCCGAGGCCTGTGACTACGACACGTCTCATTCGCAACTCCTTCCAGGGATGCTGGCCAGTGGGTCGGCCAAGGGTGCGGTCAAGCGACCGCCGACTGCTTGGACAGACCGACCTTCAGGTCCGTCGCCGCATATATGGGCTCGCCATCCGCCTTCATCCAGCCATCGGCGATGCCCAGCACCAACCGGCCGCGCATGACACGCTTGAAATCCACGCCATACTCGACCTTCTTGACCGATGGCGTGACCATGCCCTTGAACTTGACCTCACCGGTCGACAGCGCCATTCCCTTGCCGGGTTCGCCGAGCCAGCCAAGATAGAAGCCGGTCAACTGCCACAAGGCGTCCAGGCCGAGGCATCCTGGCATGATCGGATTGCCGATGAAATGGCAGGCGAAGAACCACAGGTCCGGTTTGATGTCGAACTCCGCACGGATGAAGCCCTTGTCGAAGGCACCGCCGGTCTCGCTGATCTCGGTGATACGATCGAACATCAGCATCGGCGGGTAGGGCAGCTGGGCATTGCCCTCTCCGAACAGCTCGCCGCGGGCGCAGGCCAGCAATTCTTCGTAGTCGTAGCTGGATTTACCCGCCATCAATCTCGTCCCCATATCGTCCGGGCGGTAGCGCGCCCTTGTCGTTGGTGTCCTAACACAATCTGTTTCAGGCCGGAAACCGGCGTTTGCGCTTAACCCGCCAGTCTGCTCGGGTCAATGCGCGCTATTGATCGCATTCGGACGACAGAATATATGTCAACAGGGGTCCGGTTTCGGCAGACATTCATTTTTTTGCCATTCTGGGCGTGTCTTGAAGCGGGACTGTTGGCTTGGAAGACCAGATGGACCGGGGCTGCCGGAAGGAAAATGTCGCTGTGGACAAGCGGGTACGTGAAGCCGGCCTGAGGCCGACGCGGCAGCGCATTGCGCTGGCCGACCTGCTTTTCGCCAAGGGCGATCGCCATCTCTCGGCCGAGGAACTGCACGAGGAGGCGCTGGCCGCCGGCGTGCCGGTGTCGCTGGCCACGGTCTACAACGCGCTCCACCAGTTCACCCAGGCGGGTCTGCTGCGCATCCTCGCCGTCGAGGGCGCCAAGACCTATTTCGACACCAACACCTCCGACCACCATCATTTCTACATCGAAGGCGAAAACCGGATTTTCGACATCGCCAATGGTCCGGTGACGGTCACCAACCTGCCGGATCCGCCCGAGGGCATGGAAATCGCCAATGTCGACATCGTGGTGAGGCTGCGCCCCAAGCGCCAGGAATGACCGGTGAGGCCAGAACGATCGGCCCGGCCGGGAATGATCTGTCCGGCCAGAATAATCTGTCCGGGATGAGACCCCTCGAGCTGATAATCCGGCTCGAATGGGCTGTCGTGGCGGCCGTTGCGATCGTCTTCTACGCTTGGTCAGGCGTTTCCTGGTGGCTCTTCGGATTGCTCATCCTGGCGCCGGACCTGTCAATGTTCGGCTATCTCGGCGGGCCGCGCATCGGCGCCATCGCCTACAACGCCTTGCACATCCTCATCGTACCGGTGCTGCTGCTGCTCGTCGGGTCCCTGTCCGGTCATGCGGTCGCGAGCGCGGTCGCACTGATCTGGATCGCCCACATCGCCATCGACCGTGCACTGGGCTACGGCCTGAAACTGTTAACCGGTTTTCAGGACACCCACCTTGGCCCCATCGGGCGCAAGCGGGACGGCCTCAGTCCTTGACCCGCTCGCCGGGATAGGCGCCCCAGACCGCCGCCTGGGCGAGCCAGCCGGTGTGGCCGTCGAGCGTCATTTCGCACCACTGGCCGTCGCAGGACTTAATCGTGCCCATGACGCCCGGCTCGACGATCGCCACCACACGGGCATCCTTGTCGGGGCTTTTCATAAGGTTGATCTGGGCGCCTTTGCCGCGCTGCCAGGGCGCGATGATCGCCGTGCGCCGGCCTGACAGCAGCGACTGATTGATCCAGCCCTCCGAGCCATCCGCATCGCGCACGCGGCGCCACGTGTCGAATTCCTGGACGACCTCCATCGGCAGGCCGGCCTTCATATACATCCAGTCGACCGAGTAGTTGGCGCCGGGGCCGACGCGCGAATTGACGCGGCCGGACTTCAGGCTGACGAATCGCGGCAGCGGCAAGCCGCTCGGCCCGAGCGTGACGGCGCTCTGGGCGGGCGCGGCCGCGCTCTGCGCCGCGGCAAGCGGGGGATAGAAGAGAGCGCCGAGAAATGCTGCGCTGAGGGCCAGGCGAAGCGACGCGAAACCAGACACTTTCGTTCCTTTCGGCGCCGGCCTGGTGGCCTTGGCGCCCCTTTTTCTTTGTCTTCGGCGGCACCGCTTGTTACATGGGTAAATCGGCTACCGCGACCGGCTTTCAGTTTCGCCGGTCTTGGTTAAAGAGGTCTCAACGAGGGAAACAATGGTAGGCAAAAAGAAGCCTCTCGTGGTCATCACGCGAAAGCTGCCCGACCCGGTCGAGACCCGCATGCGCGAGCTGTTCGACGCCAGGCTGAATGTCGAGGACAGGCCGATGACGCAGCCGGAGCTGGTCGCCGCGGTCAAGGAAGCCGACGTGCTGGTGCCGACGGTGACCGACCAGATTGACGCGGCGCTGATCGCCCAGGCCGGCGACAACCTCAAGCTGATTGCCAATTTCGGCAACGGCGTCGACAAGATCGACGTGGCTGCGGCCGCCAAGAGGGGCATCACCGTCACCAACACGCCCAATGTGCTGACCGAAGATACCGCCGACATGACAATGGCGCTGATGCTGGCGGTGCCGCGCCGGCTCGCGGAGGGCGCCAATGTGCTCACCGGCGACAAGAAATGGGCCGGCTGGTCGCCGACCTGGATGCTTGGCCGGCGCATCTGGGGCAAGCGGCTGGGCATTGTCGGCATGGGCCGCATCGGCACGGCCGTCGCGCGCCGGGCCAAGGCTTTCGGCCTTTCCATCCACTATCACAACCGCCATCGCGTTTTGCCGGCGGTCGAGGACGGGCTGGAGGCGACCTATTGGGAGAGCCTTGACCAGATGCTGGCCCGCATGGACATCATCTCCGTCAATTGTCCGTCGACGCCCGCGACCTTCCATCTTTTGTCGGCACGGCGCCTGGCGCTGCTGCAGCCCACGGCCTATGTCGTCAACACCGCGCGTGGCGACATCATCGACGAGGAAGCGCTGGTCAAGCTGATTCAGGACGGCAAGATCGCCGGCGCCGGCCTCGACGTCTACGAGCACGAGCCGGCGCTCAATGCCAAGCTGCTCAAGCTCGCCGCCCGGCACAAGGTCGTGCTTTTGCCGCATATGGGTTCGGCGACGCTCGAGGGCCGCATCGACATGGGCGAGAAGGTCATCATCAACATCCGCGCCTTCGTTGACGGTCACCGCCCGCCGGACCGCGTGCTGCCGCTCAGAACCTGACGGTATCGCGGCGGCGCGCTCCTGGTTCGTTCTTCAAATGGAAGCCAAGGCTTACGAAAGAGCCTTGCGCATGGTGATAGAGGTCGGCCTGGCGTAGCCCTCATGCGCCGTCCGCCCGGTCTCGTGAAAGCCGAGGCGGGCAAAGGCGGCGTGATTGGCGGTGAGTTCGATGCGCGTCTGCAGTTCCAGCGCCGCCTTGCCGCCGTCGAGCGCGAGACGTTCGACCGCCTGCATCAGCCGCCGGCCGATGCCTCGCCTCTGGCAGTCCGGGGCGACGGCGAGCTTGCCGACATAAAGATCGTCAGCCCTTTCCTGAGCAAAGACGCAGCCGACGATCCTGTCGTCATCGAGAGCCACGAAACCGGTCTCGCGCAAGGCATTGTCGCGCAGTGTATCGACGGTGAGCAGGTGAGCCGAGGACGGCGGGTCGATGACGCCGTCCATGAAGGCGAAGGCATGCATGATCAAGGCAAGCACCTCGTCCCAGCGGCCGAAATCGGCCGGAATGCGGTCGATTGTCAGGGGCATGGTCCGCTCCAAGATCAGCGTCTGCCGTAGCGGATCGTCTCAAAGCGCGCGGCGAGCGCATCGTAGAGCAGCAGCCGGCCGACCAGCGGCTCGCCAATGCCGGTGATCAGCTTGATGGCCTCCATCGCCTGCAGCGTGCCGACGACGCCGGTCAGCGCACCAAGCACCCCGGCCTCGGCGCAGGAGGGCACCAGGCCGGGCGGTGGCGCTTCGGGAAAGAGATCGCGATAGCCCGGGTTAGGCTTGCCATCCTTGCCGACCCCGAAAGGCTTCAGCACCGTCACCGAGCCGTCGAAGCGGCCAACGGCGGCATGCACCAGGGGTTTACGCGCGCTCGCACAGGCGTCGGCCACCGTATAACGGGTCTCGAAATTGTCGGAACCGTCGACCACTATGTCATATCGGGCAACGAGGGCAGGGGCGTTGTCCGCGCTCAGCCGGAACGTGTGCGTCTCGACCGCGGTGTTGGGATTGATGCGGGCGATTGCCGCCCTGGCGCTGTCGGTTTTCAGCTTGCCGACCGTATCGGTGTCGTGGATGACCTGACGCTGCAAATTGGAGAGCGACACGGTGTCGTCGTCGACAATGCCGAGCGTGCCGACGCCGGCCGCCGCAAGGTATTCGAGCACCGGCGCGCCCAGCCCGCCGGCGCCTATCACCAATACGCGCGCCTGCTTGAGCTTCTGTTGGCCCGCACCGCCGACCTCCGGCAGCACGATGTGGCGGGCATAGCGTTCGATCTCGTCGGCGGTGAGCGTGGTGGTCATGTCAGGACAATACAGCGGCCGAAAAACCTTGTCAGGCGTCTTCGGTTGGCCCAACCGTGCCATGGTCGACCGTCAGGAACTGTGCGCGCCCCTTGAGGCTGGAAAACAGCGCGGCATCGGTTCCCGTCATGAAGGCCTGGCAGTTCAACTCCTCGAGGATCGAGAACAGTGCCGCCCGCCGCCCGCCGTCGAGGTGTGCTGCGATCTCATCCAGCAGCAGAATCGGCGTCATACCGGACATCTCGCCGGTTAGCCGTGCGTGCGAGAGCACGATGCCGACCAGCAAGGCCTTCTGCTCGCCGGTCGAACAGAGCTCGGCCGGCATCGCCTTGGGCCGGTGCCGCACCAGAAGATCGGAACGGTGCGGGCCTTCCAGCGTTCGTCCCGCGGCACGATCGCGATCACGTCCGCCGGCGAGCGCCCGGCGGAACCGCTCCTCGACATCGACCGCCGGTGCGCTGGAAACCTCGGCTTCCAGATCGCCTGAAAGGCTGATGTCGGCCTGAGGGAAAGGCCCTGTGTCGGGCAGCCTGTCGATCATGGCGGCGAGCAAGCGCACCAGTTCGGCGCGCGCCGCCGCAATAGCGACGCCCGTTTCGGCCATCTGCGTCTCGATCGCCTCGAACCAGCGATCATCCCGAGATCCGTCCGTAAGTAGGCGATTACGGCTCCGCATCGCCTTTTCGTAGTCGAGCGCACGCTGGCCGTGGCCGGGATCGATCGCCAGCACCAGCCGGTCGAGAAAGCGCCGGCGATCCGCGGCCGGGCCGGTGAACAGCGCATCCATGGCCGGCGTCAGCCACACCACGCGCAGCCATTCCAGCATGTCTTCGGCCGATCGGGCGGTCGCGCCGTTGATGCGAACCCGCCTGCCACCCTCGCCTTCGCCAACCGAAATGCCCGTGCCGATCTCGACCTGGCCGTCGGGCCCGTCGAGCCGGGCATGCAGCGCAAAGCCGCCGTCGCCGCCTTCGCGCGCGACATCGGCGTAAGGGGCACGGCGCAGGCCACGCCCGGGCGTCAGAAAGGAAATCGCTTCGAGCAGGTTGGTTTTGCCGGCACCATTGTCGCCGGAAAACACAACGGCGCCCGGGGCGAGATCGATCGCCAGCGCCGCATAGTTGCGGAAATTAGTAAGTGTAAGCTTACTTATATGCGTCTGTGCCGGCAACCGCTATCCGCCTATAGAAGTGCCGCAACCATTGCTGAGTCGGATCGATGACCCGCAGGCTACACCCGCATCGGCATCAGCACGTAAAGCGCGGTCTCGTCGGCCATGTCGTGGATCAGGGTCGGCGAACCGGCATCGGCCAGCATGAATTTGGCTTCCGTGCCGGTCAACTGCGCGGCGACATCGAGCAGATATTTGGCGTTGAAGCCGATCTCGATCGGGTCGGACGAGTAATCGGCCGCCAGTTCCTCGGTGGCGCTGCCGGAATCCGGGTTGTTGACCGCAAGCGTCACCTGGCCTTCGCTGATCGAAAGCTTCACCGCGCGGCCGCGTTCGGAGGAAATGGTCGAGACGCGATCGACCGCGGCGGCAAAGCTCTGGCGGTCGAGGATCAGCTTCTTGTCGTTGCCCGTCGGAATGACCCGCTGATAATCGGGGAAGGTGCCGTCGATCAGCTTCGAGGTCAGGACCACGCTGCCGATGGTGAAGCGGATCTTGGTATCGGACAGTTCGGTGGTCACGGCGACATCCGGATCGTCGACCAGTTTCTGCAGCTCGCTCACCGTCTTGCGCGGAATGATGATGCCCGGCATGCCTTCGGAACCCGCCGGCGCGTCGATTTCGGCGCGCGCCAGGCGGTGGCCGTCGGTCGCCACCGAGCGCAGCTTCAGCTTGCCGCCGACTTCATGCGTGTGCAGGTAGATGCCGTTGAGATAATAGCGCGTCTCCTCGGTGGAAATGGCGAACTGCGTCTTCTCGATCAGCCCCTTCAGGCCAACCGAGTCGAGCCGGAAGATATGCGAGAAGGATCCGGCCGAAAGTTCGGGGAAATCGGATTGCGGCAGGCACTGCAGGCGGAAGCTCGAGCGGCCCGACGTCACCGTCATGGCGTTGCCGTCCTCGTCCGTCTTCAGCATCACCTCGGCGCCGTCCGAGAGCTTGCGCACGATGTCGTAGAGCAGATGCGCGGGAACCGTCGTCGCCCCGCCACGCTCCACCTTGGCTGGGGTTGCTTCCGTCACCTCCAGGTCGAGGTCGGTGGCCTTCATTTCCAGGCTGGCGCCTTCGGCGCTGAGCAGCACATTGGACAGGATCGGTATCGTGTTGCGCCGTTCGACCACACGGTGGACGTGGTTGAGCGACTTCAGGAGATTTGACCGTTCCAGGATAACACGCATGACGAAACAGGCTCGCTTGAAAGGATGAGCGGGTCTCCGGCTGGCGGCGCCCCGCGAAAGGTCTGAACAGGCTCAGAATCTGCGTAAACTGACAGGAAAAAGCCAGCAAACGCAAGCCCGCGACACCGGTTCGGGCCGGCTGCGCGGGCTTTCTGGGGATAAACACCGCGAAGACCGTCAGTCGGTGTGCTGAATCCGGAATCCGGATCGTCGCCAGCCGATGCCGCGAGCCCATTCCGGGCTCACCGCCGGGCAGGTAAGCTGTTGAATTCCAGCGCAGTTCCGGCTTGCCTGTCCGGAACGGTCAGGCCTGGTCGTTGATCAGCCGTCGCAACAGCTCGAGTTCCTGTGCCAGCGTGTTGTCGTTGCCGGAAAGGTCCTCGATCTTGCGCACGGCGTGCAGCACCGTGGTGTGGTCGCGGCCGCCGAAGCGCCGTCCGATCTCGGGCAGGGAACGCGGTGTCATCACCTTCGACAGGTACATCGCGACCTGCCGCGGCTTGACGATGGTGCGCGTGCGCCTATTGGACAGCAATTCGGTCTTCGACACATTGTAGTGGCGCGCCACGATGCGCTGGATATCCTCGATGCGAACCCGCTTCGGCTCGCCGGTGCGATAGATGTGCCCGAGGATCTCATCGATGCGGTCGATGGTGATCTGCGGCTCGAACGACTGCCGGAACAGCAGTTGATTGAACGCGCCCTCCAGTTCGCGTCCGCTGCCGGTCACGGTGCGGGCGACGTGATTGAGGATCTCTTCGGAAATGTCGAGCGATGCGTCGTCGATCCTGGCCGTGGCCAGGCGCAGTTTGAGCATGCCGAGGCGCATGGCGAAATCGGGCGCCGACATTTCAAGCGCGACGCCGCCATTGAGGCGCGAGCGGACGCGCGGCTCCAGCGATTCCAGCTCCGACGGCGGCCGGTCGGCAGCGACAACGACCTGCTTGGCGCTGTCGAGCAGCATGTTGATCAAATGGCAGAATTCATGCTGGATCGACTTGCCCTGCAGGAACTGCATGTCGTCGATGATCAGGAGGTCGATGTCGCGCAGCTGCTCCTTGAGCGTCAGCGCGTTGTTGTCGCGGATCGCCGTGGCGAAGCGCCACATGAAATATTCCGCGGTGAGATAGACGACGCGGGACTTCGGGTTCTGCTTCAGCGATTCCGCCGCGATGGCCTGCAGCAGGTGGGTCTTGCCGAGCCCGACGGTCGCATGCAGGAATAGCGGATTGAAGCGCACGGCGCTCGACTGCGATTCCGCCACGGCCTTGGCGGCGGCGAAGGCCACCCGGTTCGACGGCCCCTCGATGAAGGAGCCGAACGTGTAGCGCGGATCAAGCGGCGACCCCAGCACATTGTGGCGGAACTCGCTCTCGACCGCCGCACCCGGGCGCGGCACGGGGGGGCGTTCCACCCTGCCGGGGCTTACGGTGCCGGCGGCCAGCGCCGTCTGCGTCTGTCGTGTCATCTTGCGCGCCGGCGCCAATTCCGGTTCGACATGGCTGCGCCCCTGACGGGTGGCCGTGCGCACCACGATCTCGATCTTGAGGAGATCGGCATCCTCCTGCTTCCACAGGTCGGAGATCAGGTCGAGATAATGGCCATTGATCCACGAGCGCAGGAACGCGGTGGGGACCGAGATGCGGACAATGCCCTTGGACGCTTCCGCGACCTTCATGCGGCCGAACCAGCTCGAATAGACTTCAGCTCCCAGACGCGCCTTCAACTGGGCCTTGACCCGGTCGAACTTCTGTTCCGCGTCGCTGGAGACCGCCATCTCGTTTGCTCCGATCAAAGTTCCAGGAAATGGGAGGTCGCCCGTAAGCTCCCTTTCGATGCCGCTCTGCATGATCGAGTTCCTTGTCTTTCTAGTACCTGTTTTTTCGCCGGGGATGCGCCTCCTGCATCCTTGTTTCCAGCGACTGTGTCTTCGCTACGATGCCCGTTGCCGCCGCCGGCAATGAACGTCGCCCAGTATCGAAGGGAACCGGTGCCGGCCCATGGAAGCCAGTCCGCGTTGGGTATGTCCGGGCAATACAACATCGTCCGGCGAAAAACGCCGGCGCGCTGTCAACCTGCCATGTCTCGTTACGCCAGTCCCCTACCGTATCGAAAAGAGCAAACCAAAGCCGTCCGCGGACTTGATCCGCGTCGCAAATCCCGCCAATTTAAGCTGGCCGCGTCAGGCTGGGTTAAGGGCCAGAGGCCCGTCCCCTTCGATGGATGGACATTACCGAAATCGCTGTGGATAGGGCAAGGCCACGTCTAACGGATTTTTAAGGAATCTGGTTACCTCCGGCGCCTTCGGGCGCCATACCGCAGCTGCGTATTTTGACAAAGCCATTGTGATTCAAACCCTTTTCCGGCGAATATGAAAAAGCCGGGGCGATACGAAATATTCTGAAATAATTCGCTTGACAGGCAGTTGTCCTCCCGTCCCTTTGGGGTGCTGTGGACAGGCTGTGGATGACCGTGAGTAACTATCTGAAAAATATTGCTTATTTATGATAATCGAGAATTTCTAGAGCGGCACTTTTTAAGCATATCAACCATCAGCGGGCATGTATGTGCCGGCAAAGCATTTCGAAGCTTGGAATCCGCCTTGGGCGACGTCTCCGAGCATTCTTTTTAAGTACTTGCCGGCAAACGAAAAAAACCCGGCACAATCGGCCGGGTTTTAGACAAGCTAGTCTGTATAGGCGATGTTAGGCCGACAGCACCTTGAGTCGTGCAGCCAGACGCGAGACCTTGCGGGACGCTGTGTTCTTGTGGATGACGCCTTTGGTTGCGGCACGCATCAATTCCGGCTCGGCGGCCTTGAAGGCGGCCTGCGCGGCAGTCTTGTCACCGGAGGCGAGCGCCTCCTCGACCTGGCGGACATAGGTGCGCACGCGCGAGCGGCGGTTCTTGTTGATCGCTGCGCGGCGGGCGATCTTGCGCGTTGCCTTTTTGGCCGAGGATGTGTTGGCCATGATGCCTCTCTTCTGATCTGGTCGGCGCACGCGGCATGCCGCAGGGCGCAAAAAACAAACGGGCAGCCACAGGGCCGCCTCGGTTGGTGCGGCTTATAGTTCAGCTTTTCCGGCGCGTCAACGCTGCCTGGCGTTCTTTTTGGCCGACGCCACAGGGTTTCGATCGCGGGCGGGCACGGCTCTACCGGTTGGCGAAATTCGGCTTCCGCTTTTCGGCGAAGGCCGCCATGCCTTCCTTCTGGTCTTCGAGCGCGAAAAGCGAGTGGAACAGACGACGTTCGAACCGCAATCCCTCGGCCAGCGTCGTCTCATAGGAACGGTTGACGGCTTCCTTCGCCATCATCACCGACGGAAGCGAGAAGTCGGCGATCTTGGCCGCCGCCTTGACCACCTCCTCGACAAGCTCGGCGGCGGGCACGACCCGCGACACCAGGCCTGAGCGCTCGGCTTCCGCCGCATCCATCATCCGTCCGGTCAGGCACATGTCCATCGCCTTCGACTTGCCGACAAACCGGGTCAGGCGTTGCGACCCGCCCATGCCGGGAATGACGCCGAGGGTGATTTCGGGCTGGCCGAATTTGGCCGTGTCGGCGGCAATGATGAAGTCGCACATCATTGCCAACTCGCATCCGCCGCCGAGCGCGTAGCCGGCCACCGCGGCGATAACGGGTTTCCGCACCCGCGTCAGCTCTTCCCAGCCGACGAACAGGTCCTGCAGATACGCATCTGCAAAGGAGATTGCCTGCATTTCCTTGATGTCGGCGCCGGCGGCAAAGGCCTTGTCGGAACCTGTAATGACCACGGCGCCGATGCCGGCGTCGGCATCGAAGTCTTTCACGGCTGCGACCAGTTCGGCGAGTAGCTGAAGGTTCAGCGCATTGAGCGCCTTTGGCCGGTTCAGAGTGACCAGTCCGACCTTGCCGCGCGTCTCGGTGATGATCGTTTCATAGGCCATGGCTGCTTCTCCTCGCTCGACCCCGGTCTAACTAGCTCTGACACGTCCGGCAATAGAAGGTCGAGCGTCCGCTCTGCACGACGCGCTCGATATGGCCGCCGCAGCCGGGCTTCGGGCAGGGCTCGCCCTCACGGTCGTAGACGGCGAAGGAATGCTGGAAATAGCCCAGCGATCCATCGGTGTGCATGTAGTCGCGCAGCGAAGACCCGCCGGCGGCGATGGCGTCCGATATGACAGAGCGGATCGCCTCGGCCAGGCGTTCGCTTTGTTGTCTGGCCTTCTTGCCCGGCTTGGCGATGGTGCCCGCCTCGCGCAAGGGCGACAGGCCGGCGCGCCAAAGCGCCTCCGAGACATAAATATTGCCTAGTCCCGCGATCAGCTTCTGGTCAAGAAGTGCTGCCTTCAGCGGCGATCCGCGGCCTTGCAGCAACGAGGCGAGCAGCGCGCCGTCCAGCGTATTGCCCGTTGGCTCGACGCCCAGTCCGGCCAGCATCGGGTGCGTCTCCGGCGATCCTTCCGCAAACAGCATGAAACCGAAGCGGCGCGGGTCGTTGAAGATCACGCGTGACCGGGCGCCGTCGGCACCGACCACATCGAACACGACATGGTCGTGTGCCGTGCTTTTCGAGCGCTCGTGGTGGAACACGCCGGGTGTCTCGCCGTCGTCGCCGGTCTCGATGCGAAAGGAGCCCGACATGCCGAGATGGCAGATCAGCACCGGGCCGTCCTGCACATGCATGGTCAGATATTTGGCCCGGCGGCCGAGTGCAGTGATGGTCCTGCCGGTCAGCCTTTCCGAAAACCGTTCGGGAAAGGGAAACCGCAGGTCTGGCCGACGCGCCTCGACCCTGGTCAGACGGGCACCTTCCAGGACCGGCTGCAGGCCACGCCGGACCGTTTCGACTTCGGGCAATTCAGGCATGGCCGCCAATCATCGCATGGAAAGAAGTGCCGTGGCGGCCAGGCGCCAGCCCGAGGTGTTCGGCGACGGTTTCGCCGATATCGGCGAAGGTCGTTCTCAGTCCGATGTCGCCACCTGCCAGACCCGGTCCCATGCCGATCACCGGGATGCGTTCACGCGTGTGATCGGTCCCTCGCCAGGTCGGATCATTGCCGTGGTCGGCCGTCAGGATGAGCAGGTCGCCCTGCCGCAGCTTGGCGAATGCTTCCGGCAGCCGTCGGTCGAAGGCCTCGAGCGCGGCGGCATAGCCGGCGACGTCGCGGCGATGGCCGAATTCGGTGTCGAAATCGACGAAATTGGCGAAAACGAGATCGCCGTCGCCGGCATCGTCCATCGCACCGAGCGCCTTGTCGAACATGGCCATGTTGCCGGCAGCCTTGCGCACTTCCGAAATCCCGCGATGGGCGAAGATGTCGCCGATCTTGCCGACGGCGATGACGCGGCTTCCCCGCGCCGTCAGCCGGTCAAGCAAGGTCGGCTCCGGCGGTGGCACGGCATAGTCATGGCGGTTGTAGGTCCGCTGGAAGGTGGCGGCGGTCTCGCCGACGAACGGCCGTGCGATCACGCGTCCGATTCTGAGCGGATCAACCAGCCGGCGCACCACCTGACAGAATTCATAAAGCCGATCCAACCCGAAATGAACTTCATGCGCGGCGATCTGCAGGACCGAGTCGACGGAGGTGTAGCAGATCGGCTTGCCGGTACGGATGTGTTCCTCGCCGAACCGTTCGATGATCTCGGTGCCCGGCGCATGGCAGTTGCCGAGAATGCCTGGCACCTCGCCCTCGCGGATCATCGCCGCGGTCAGATCTGCCGGAAAGGCGGGAACCGTATCCGGAAAGTAACCCCAGTCGAAACGCACCGGCAGCCCGGCGATCTCCCAGTGGCCGGAGGGCGTGTCCTTGCCGCTCGAAACTTCCTGTGCCGCGCCATGGAAGGCGTTGGCGACCAGATCCGTCCCGAAATGGGCAAAACCCAACCCTGTCGCCGTCTCCGCTGCCTTGCCAAGCCCGAGCGACGCCATATGCGGGACGAACAGCGGCCCTTGCCGAAGCCGCTCGCGATCCGCGCGCCCTTCGGCGCAAGCTTCGGCGATATGCGCAAGCGTGTTGGCGCCGGCGTCGCCATAGCGTTCGGCGTCGGCCGCACCGCCGATGCCGAAAGAGTCCAGGACGAAGAGGAAAGCGCGCGCCATCGGGTCATTGTTGCCAGTTTGGACGCCCAGACATAGGGTTCCAAGGCGGCATTGGCAATTCGGAAACCAAACGGCAACGGCTTGGCGCGATAGTCCTGTCCATGTCGCCCGAAAGTGCGCAGCGGTTTTGGGTCAACGACATGGACAAACCAAGA
The DNA here is from genome assembly GCF_052115225.1 of Mesorhizobium sp. 2RAF45. Taxonomy (NCBI): domain Bacteria; kingdom Pseudomonadati; phylum Pseudomonadota; class Alphaproteobacteria; order Hyphomicrobiales; family Phyllobacteriaceae; genus Mesorhizobium; species Mesorhizobium sp. 2RAF45. The sequence continues at coordinate 181,146 of NZ_JBFRGG010000007.1, forward strand.
GAGCATGTCGCCCATAAGTGCGCGCAGGTTTGGGGCAACGACGGCAGGCCCAATCCGACATGTAAAGCGTCACGACGCACGGGCTTGGGCATGGATCGAAGGAAATGCAGGACGGTCTTGTCATGAACGCCGCGCTGAAGACATGTGCTGCCCTTGTGGTTATGCACGGCGCGCTCTGCTGTGGTCCGGCGCGGGCCGACTGGCGCGACGATATCGGCACATTCCGCATTGGCATCGTCGCCGAGCCCGGCGCCGGCAACACCGTTCCGGGACTGGCGCTGCTGACGCAATCCTTTACCAACGCCCTTGGCATGAAGGTGGAGTTCGTCGTTGCGCGCGATTACGCGGCACTGATCGAGGCGCAGGCCAACGCCCGGATCGAGTATGCCATCTATTCGACGACGGCCTACGCGACGGCGCTGCAGCGTTGCGGATGTGTCGAACCGCTTGTGGCTCCGGTCGATTCCGATGGTGCGGCCGGCATCCGCTCCGTGCTGTTGACCCGGGACGGCAAGCTGTCCGGCCTGGCGGCGATGGAGACGCACCGGATCGCCATGCCGCCGCCGGACAGTGTCGGGGGCTCGCTTTTGCCGCTGACAGAGCTGGCCGCCGAACACGCTGAGATTGCGGACGATGCCCCGTTTCTCATCCATACCGATACGGCGTCCGCGGCGGAAACCATGCTTGTCGACGGCCGGGCCGACGCCACGTTCGGCTGGGTGAGGGCCGCGGCCGACGGCCAGCCGCTGCTATCCGGTGGCACGCAGGCCAGGCTCGAAGCGGCCGGCCTTTCGCCATCGGCCCTCCAGGTCGTGTGGATGTCGAGCCTGCTGAGATACGGTCCCCATGCCGTGCGCAGCGATCTCGACCCGGAAGCCAGGCGCCGGCTGACCGTGTTTCTCACCAACCTCAAATCGACGACGCCGGATGTCTACGATCTCCTGGAATCGAAGCACTCCGGCGGCTTTCTGACCGTGGCCCGAAAGGATTATGCGACGGCCGAGGCCATCGTGCGCCTGGTGTCGGCCGATGGTGGCCGGCAGTAAAAGGCTTCAGCAATCGCCGCAGGGGATGGTCAGGCTTCTGCGCGGACGCAGATAGTAGGTCTCGCCCATCGGGATCGTGGTGGTGAGGGATTTGGTCAGCCCAAGCTTTTGTTGGGTGTCCGTCGTCCAGCCTATGATCGGCGTATAGCTCAGATTGCTGTCCACGCGGATGAGAAAGGTGCCGGCCACCTTGAGCGTTGCCGGAACCGTTGTGGCCGTGCCCGCGGCGGCCGCGGCACTATAGACGCCAGTGTCAACCTTGCGCGACCACACGACCAGGACCTTGGGCGGTGTATCGGTGGTGACCTGTATTGCCGTGATGGTGATGTTCGGGGTCGAGCGGTTGTAGGGCTGAATGGTCGAGGTGCCGATTTTCATGATGGCGTCGAGATCCGCCTTGACGATGGTCGGCTGCTGCGTGACGAGATCGGCAACCATGCTGCCGATGCGGCTGACCTTCTTGCTGGTCTCGATGGCCTGCGAAGCCTCCATGGTCATGAAATACATGACCAGCAGAATCGGAACGATAAGAGCGAACTCGACCGCCGCGATGCCCTTGCGGTTAGACCAGAATCCGATCGCCCTGCTCCAGGACTCCGCAATTTTCAGATGTGCCCCCGCACGCATCATGGCATTTGCCTTTTTCTTGTTGGTAGTTCCGAACTCAATTGTCGAACGGCTCGTTCTGCCAGGTCACCGACGCAAAATGCAGCGTCCTGCCACCACTCAGATTGGCCATCGACTTGGCCATCAGATCGGTCATGACAGGCCATTTATAGAAGACCCGCAGCATGTTCTTCGATTCCGCCAGGCCAGGCGTGTTTGCGAAAGTCTGTGAGTTCGTGCCTTGCATCAGCACGACATCGCCGTTCTGAATCTTGAAGGTCGCGGTGGCCGCGTCCGCGAAGGTCGGATACTCGCGAAGGTCCACCAGCAGCTGTTGCGGGCAATCCGTGGAGACGATGATCTGCAGCCTGCCGCAGATCAGGGTCGTCAATTTGCTCCCGGCGACATCGGCCGGCCGCAGCTGGCCCGTGCGCAACTGACGCGCGACATCGTCGGTGATGTTGGCCATCACTTCCTGGCCGGCGAACGAGATGCAGCTTTCAAGGATGGCGAATACGAGGAGGGCGAACGGCAATGCAAGTATCGAGAATTCGATGGCCGTGCTGCCACGGCGATTGCGAACGAAGCGCGTCAGAAACCCGGCGCGCTCCGCCTTGTGCTGATCTGTCGAGCTGAATTCGTTGCCCATGTCCTGTTCCTGCCACCCCTGGACGGTTCCGACAGGTGTATTAGCGCAAACCAATTGAGGCCCGGTTTGAATGATCGTTAAAGTCGGCGCGGGCGCCTTAACCGGCCGGTAACCTGGACAGGCTGGTGGGGCGCGCAGCCTACTTGCTTGCGCTCATCTCGGCCTCGGAGGATTTTTCAGCCTCGCTCTTGTAGGAGCTTTCGCAATAGGGCGTGCACGACATGGTCTGGACCTCGGCACGCCGGTAAATGCGAACCGACGAGGCCGCCTGCCGCACGACGGTAACCTGCGCGTCGACGATCGGGCTGCCCTCCTGGTCGAGAACGACGAGATTGGTGACACCGAAACCCTTGCCGGTGAGCACGATCGTGGAGGCGTCCTGGACGGAGGCATCGGCGATGGCCGGGTTGCCGACGACGATCGTGTCGGCGGGACGCGACAACTTCACGATCTTGGCCTGATTCATCGTCACTTCGATATCGGCGGCGGCCATGGCTGGCGTGATCAAGCTCGTGGCGGCAAGAAGCACGGCAATCAGGATTGAGGATCTCTGCACGGCCATCGATGCGCTCCCGCAAGCAAACTGTTCAACGGAACATGAACGAGATTGGTGAACCAACGGTTAAGTCCGCTTGCCGACGCCGGATGTGACGATCGGCGTGGCTGTTCACATGGCCGGATCCGCGCCGGTCGCAAGCTTTGCCAAAGCCCTTGCCTTTTGCGGCATTGGCTTGGGAAACAGTACATTAGCCAGCGCTTAGCGTCGGGTTAACCACGCGCTCCGTTCGAGCCAGGAAAGGAATCGGTAAGGCTGTTTATTAAGCCGATCGAAAGAGCTTCTCCCTAGATTGGCAGCATCCGATCAACCATCACAGAAGTTGACGGAAGTGCTGTAACACGTGGAGTAGGAGCTCTCGAATGTCTAACCTTTTTGCACGTTTCGTGAAGGACGAATCCGGCGCGACCGCTATCGAATATGGTCTGATCGCCGCCCTCATCGCGCTCGCCATCATCACCGGCGCCGGCGCCCTCGGCAATGCAATCAATGCCAAGTTCTCCAACATCGGCAACACCCTGAACTCCAGCGGCAGCTAATCCGCTTATTGCTGAACGTTCAGATTGTCTTTCTGACAGGGGCCGCCCATATGGGCGGCCCCTGTTTATTGTTGCTTGTCGAAGTCGCGGCCGACAGAGCCGCGTGTTCATCCAGACCTCATCAATCGTTAATCGATCCATTCTAGATTGAGCCCGTGAACAATAGGCATGGCGCCGATGCTTGAAGCCCTGATCTTCGTCGTCTTTCCGTTCTGCATGCTGTTTGCAGCGATCTCCGACATGCTGTCGATGACAATTGCCAATCGCGTGTCGGTGCTGCTTGTCGTCGTGTTCGCGCTGGTCGCGCCGCTGACGGGTATGGAATGGGCAGCCTATGGCTGGCATTTCGCCGCCGGCGCCTTGGTCCTTGCCGTGACGTTCGGCCTGTTCGCGATGGGTGGCATGGGAGGCGGCGACGCCAAGCTGCTGGCCGCAACGGCCGTGTGGATGGGGTTGAACATCCAGCTCGTCCAATACCTTGTGGTCTCGACACTCATCGGCGGCCTGCTGACGATCGCCATCCTGCTGTACCGGAAGTCGCCGCTGGCGGTTATGACGGGCCGCAATCCCTTCCTGCGCCATTTCGCGGAAGAGTCGGTCGGGATTCCCTACGGGATCGCGCTCGGCCTTGGCGGGCTGCTGACCTATCCGGATTCGCCTTTGATGGTGTGGGCGCTGGCCAGGCTTGCAAGCTAAACGCGATCTGTTTTCCATTTCCCCGACCGCATTGCCAGGCCGGCTTTGAAATGAGCCTTGGCCAGGCCCCTTGAATCCGTGGCGGCACGATCCAGCTAATTTATGTAAACCTTAAATTAATCACGATCGTAAGCATTACATTAACCTTGTTTTGACGATTGCCGCTGCAAAGTCCGGCTTGGCTACGTGGTTTGCCAAGGGCGAGGTTCGGACAGATGCCAGCATCCCGACTTATTATTCTGAGCGTGGCGGTGGCCGCGGCGGGTGGCGCTGGCTATGTCGCGAAGAACATGGTCGCAGCGCCGCCGCCACAGATCGTGGTCGATTCCGGCCCCCAAGCTCCCGCCGTGCCCCTGCAGGACGTGCTTGTGCTCTCGGGCGATGTCGCGATGGGCAACGCGCTTCAGAACAACATTTCCTGGCAATCCTGGCCGGCCGACGGCGTCAACGCGAATTTCATCACCAAGGCCAATGCTCCCGACGCCCTGGAGAAATTGAAGGGATCGATCGCCCGTGTGCCGATGTATGCCGGTGAGCCGGTGCGGCGTTCCAAGCTGATCGGCGAGGGGCAGAGCTTCATGTCGTCCATCCTGCCCTCCGGGATGCGGGCGGTCGCTACGACCATCTCGGCCGACACTTCGGCCGGCGGCTTCATCCTTCCCAACGATTTCGTCGACGTCATCATGACCCGCAGGGCGGATGCCAACAGCGGCAGCACCGGCTTCAACACCGAAACCATCCTCAAGAACATCCGCGTCCTGGCAATCGACCAGACGATCCAGGAAGACGAGGAGGGCAAGAAGACCAGGGTGGGCCAGACCGCCACGCTGGAGCTGACGCCCAAGCAGGCGGAGATCATCACCGTCGCCCAGCAGATGGCGGATCGCCTGACGCTGGCCTTGCGCGCGGTCGCGGACACCCAGGAAAAGAATGTGGGCGAGGCCGACTATCTCGTTTCCGGCAATGGCCGCAAGGGAACGGTGAGACTGATCAAGTCGGGCGAAGTCTCCGAAGTAGGGGCAAGGAAATGAGGCTAAGCGGTAAACTGCCGGCAATCGCAGCCGCGGCATTGGGCCTGCTGCTCGTCGGAACGAATGTGCAGGGCGTCGTCGAGGCGAAGAGCACGCAGGTATCGGCCACGACAGCCACGCAGCGCGTCAAGCTCGGCCTCAACAAATCGGTGGTCATCGACCTGCCGAGCGATGCCTACGACATTCTCGTCGCCAACCCGACCGTTGCCGATGCGGTGACCCGCACCGCAAGGCGTATCTATCTGTTCGGCAAATCGGTCGGCGAGACCAACATTTTCGTCTTCGGTCCGAACGGCGAACAGATCGCCAGCCTGGACCTGGCAGTCGAACGCGACGTCGCCGGCCTGGAGGACTATATCAAGCGTTTCCTTCCGACCTCGGACGTCAAGGTGGAACTGCTGAACGACAACGTCGTCTTGACCGGAATGGTCGATACACCGTTGGACGCGAAGCGGGCGGTCGACCTGGCGACGATCTTCGTCTCCGGCGGTGAAGCAACGACCGGACAGTATTCGCAGACCGCGGCCGGCGGCTCGGCCCAGGGCGGCGTCGACATCAACAACCCCGACCAGGAACGACGCGTCTCGAAGATCGTCAATCTTCTGCAGATCATCGGCGACGACCAGGTCACGCTCAAGGTGACCGTCGCTGAAGTCAGCCGCTCCGTGATGAAGCAGCTCGGCGTCAACATGATCGCCAGCGGCAACAGCAACGGTATCAGCTGGAATGCGCTGGGCTCGCAGAATTACGGCTTGGGCAAACCGCTATCGCAGTACTCAGGCTTTGGCCTCGGCAACCCAGGCTCGCCCTTTCAGGCCTACATAAATGCGATGGAACAGTCGGGAGTCATGAAAACCCTGGCTGAACCGACGCTGACGGCGGTCTCGGGTGAGAAGGCGACATTCAAGGTCGGCGGTGAGTTCAACATCATTACCCAGCGCTCACAGAACGTTTCACAGCAGAACCAGACAGGTCAGATTACGTACACCAACCAGCAGATCGAATACGGCATTGGCCTCGAGTTCCAGCCAGTCGTGCTGTCGGCCGGCCGGATCAGCCTCAAGGTCAGGACCTCGGTGTCGGAGCCAACGACGGAAGGCGCCACCACCGTCGAAGGCGCGGGCAACTTGCCTGGAACCACATTGTTGTCGATCCGCAAGCGCCTGGCAGACACAACGGTCGAGTTGCCTTCCGGCGGCTCCATGATGATTGCGGGTCTGGTCCGAGACGACGTGCGACAAGCGGTCTCCGGACTGCCAGGTCTCGCCAAGATCCCGGTCCTTGGCACCCTGTTCCGCAGCCGGGACTTCGTGCGCAACGAAAGCGAGCTGGTGATTTTCATCACGCCCTATCTGGCGAAGCCGGTGGCACGCAACGATCTCGCCAAGCCGGACGACAATTTCAACCCTGCCAGCGACGGCGCCGCCAACTTCCTTGGCAAGGTCAATCGCGTCTACGGCACCATGCAGACCGATAAGCCCAACGGCCGTTACCACGGCGTTGTCGGCTACATCTACAAGTGAATGGGGAAGCCGACATGTCTCAGTCAGCGTTGAAGACAAGGACCATCGCCACGACGATGCGCGCCAGCCATTCGCGGACCGGCCTGCGGGTGCTGCCGGTTCTGGCGGCAGCGATGACCGCCCTGCTGGCCGGGTGCGCCCAGCGCGACAGCATCACCGTCGGCGCCATTCCGGACGACTATCGCACCAACCATCCGATCGTCATCGCGGAGAAGAACCAGAAGATCGACCTGCCTGTCGGCGCCGGCGACCGCGGCATGACCGGTTCGCAGCGCGACACGCTGCTGGGTTTCCTTGACGGCTATGACAAGAGTGCCGCTCCGTCATTGACCATCCAGATTCCGAGCGGATCGGCCAACGAGGTTGCCGCGACGGCGGCCGGCCGTGATTTCGCCAGGCTCGCGGTCGCCAGCGGTATCAAACGCAACCGCATCGTCGTCACCTCCTACCAGGCCGGATCGAGTGAGGCATCGGCTCCGGTTCGCGTCTCCTATATCGCAGTGAGGGCGCAGACCGACAAATGCGGGCGCTGGCCCGATGATCTGCTCGAGACGTCGGAAAACAAGCATTATGCCGACTTCGGCTGCTCCTATCAGAACAATCTCGCTGCCCAGATGGCCAACCCGGGTGATCTGCTCGGGCCGCGCAAACAGAGCACCATCGACGCGGAAAATCGCGGCGCGGTGATCGATGTCTACCGCGCCAGGGGCATTTCGGGTGAATTCCTGGGCAATTCAGAAGTGACCTACTAAGCCACCTTCGGGAAAGAGACGCCACGGAAAGAAAAAGGCCACGGAAAAGAGCATGACCATGAGCAATCTTGCCTATGACGCCACCGTGGACGGCGGTGATACATCGCCGCAGGACATCGCCGCGATGCAGGCGTTGCGGCCGGTTCCGCGCATCTCGATCCAGGCATTCTGCGAGACCGAGGGCGTTGCCAATCCGGTCGAGCGCGCCGGCGAGGACCGCCGTATGACCAAGGCCCATCTCAAGGTCCATATGGGCGGCATTCCCACGGCGATCGAGTTCTACCAGTCGGCGCCGACCCCTAACCTGATCCTGCTGGAGTCACGCAGCGAACCCAAGCAATTGCTGGAGCAACTCGCCCAGCTCTCTGAATACTGCGATCCATCCTCGAAAGTGGTGGTGATCGGCCATTACAATGATGTCGGTCTCTATCGCGAACTCATCCGCTCCGGCATCTCCGAATATGTCATCGCGCCCGTTTCGATGGCCGACATCGTCAGTGTCGTGTCGTCGATTTTCGTCGATCCGGAGGCTGAACCGATCGGCCGTTCGATCGCCTTTGTCGGCGCCAAGGGCGGTGTGGGCTCTTCGACCATCGCCCACAATGTCGCCTGGGCAATGTCCTCCCTGTTCAAATCCGAGGTCGTCGTCGCCGACCTCGATCTCGCCTTCGGCACGGCCAACATCAATTTCGACCAGGATCCGGCCCAGGGCATTGCCGAAGCGGTGTTCTCACCCGAACGCGTCGACGAAGTCTATCTCGACCGGCTGCTGACGCAGTGCGCCGAGCATTTGTCGTTGCTCGCCGCGCCCTCGACGCTGGAACGCGTCTACGACTTCGATCCCGATGCCTTTGCGCAGCTTGTCGATACCGCGCAGCGCAGCGTGCCGCTTCTGGTCCTGGACGTCCCCCATGTCTGGACGGGCTGGGCCAAGAACACGCTGGTCAAGGCCGACGAGATCGTCATCACGGCGACCCCGGAACTGGCCAATCTGCGCAACACCAAGAACATGGTCGACATGCTCAAGCGGCTTCGCCCCAACGACCCGCCGCCGAAGCTGATCATCAACCAGGCCGGCGTTCCCAAGCGGCCGGAAATTTCGCCGTCCGATTTCGCCGAGCCGCTCGGCCTGACGCCGATGTCGGTCATCGGCTTCGATCCATTGCTGTTCGGCAATGCCGCCAACAACGGGCGGATGCTCGGCGAGATGGACGCCAAGAACCCGGTTGTCGCGATCATCAACGAGATTGCGCACGTGCTGACCGGGCGAAGCGAAATCCGCACGAAAAAGAAGGCTGGCCTGGGCAGTCTGCTCGGCAAGCTCTCGCGCAACAGGAAGTGACGTTTTTGGAACCGGTAGTCGATCATGTTCGGTAAAAGAGGCAACGACGACGGCAACCGGTTCACGCCGGAATTCCGCCAGCCGGCACCGGCCGCGCCGCCGCCCGCGGGTTCGACGGATACGGCGGTTCTTGCCCGGCCCGCGGCACCGCTGCAGCCAAGCGCGCCTGTGGCGCCGCCGGCTCGCCGCGCCGTCGAGGCGCCGCCGATCGCGCCGGAGGCGAAGCGGCCCCAGCGCGAAAAGAGCGAAACCTATTACGACACCAAGAGCCAGGTTTTCTCGGCGCTCATCGACACGATCGACCTGTCGCAGCTGGCCAAGCTCGACCCGGAGACAGCGCGCGAGGAAATCCGCGACATCGTCAACGACATCATCGCGATCAAGAATTTCGCAATGTCGATCGCCGAGCAGGAGGAATTGCTCGAGGACATCTGTAACGACGTGCTTGGTTACGGGCCGCTCGAGCCATTGCTCGCCCGCGACGACATCGCCGACATCATGGTCAACGGCTCCAAGAACGTCTACATCGAAGTCAATGGCAAGGTCGAGCAGACCGGCATTCGCTTTCGTGACAACCAGCAGCTTCTCAACATCTGCCAGCGCATTGTCAGTCAGGTCGGTCGCCGCGTCGATGAATCCAGCCCGATCTGCGACGCCCGCCTTCCCGACGGCTCTCGCGTCAACGTCATCGCTCCGCCGCTCGCCATCGACGGCACCGCACTCACCATCCGCAAATTCAAGAAGGACAAGCTGACGCTCGATCAGCTGGTCAAGTTCGGTGCCATCTCGCCGCAGGGCGCCGAAGTCCTCAAGATCATCGGTCGTGTTCGCTGCAACATCGTCATCTCGGGCGGCACCGGCTCCGGCAAGACGACTCTGCTCAACTGCCTCACCAACTACATCGACCGCGACGAGCGCGTCATCACCTGCGAGGACTCGGCCGAACTGCAACTGCAGCAGCCGCATGTCGTACGTCTGGAAACCCGCCCGCCCAACCTCGAAGGTGAAGGCGAGGTAACGATGCGCGACCTGGTCAAGAACTGCCTGCGTATGCGGCCCGAGCGCATCATCGTTGGCGAGGTGCGCGGACCCGAAGTGTTCGATCTTCTGCAGGCGATGAACACCGGCCATGACGGCTCGATGGGAACGATCCACTCGAACAGCCCGCGCGAATGCCTGAATCGTATCGAATCCATGATCGCCATGGGCGGTTATTCGCTGCCGCAGAAAACCGTGCGTGAAATCGTCGTCGGCTCCATCGACGTGATCATCCAGGCGGCGCGTCTGCGCGACGGATCGCGCCGCATCACTCACATCACCGAGGTGATCGGGATGGAAGGCGACGTCATCATCACGCAGGACATCGTCCTCTACAACATCAAGGGCGAGGACGCCAACGGCAGGCTGCTGGGCGAGCATGTCTCGACCGGCATCGGCCGCCCGCATTTCTGGGACAGGGCTCGCTACTACGGCGAGGAGCAGCGCCTCGCCGTTGCGCTCGAGGCAATGGAGAAACGCGCTGACTGACGCGGCGTTGAGGGTTCTGGTCGATGTTTGGAATTGACGGCACCGTATTGGCGTTTGTCGTGCTCGCCGGCTTCAGCGCCGGCGCGGTCGCCTATGCATTCCTGTTCAACCAGATCAGCAATGAGAAGCAGGCTGGCAAGCGGCTGGAGACGATCAAGGCCGCGGAGACGGACCGGTCGGTTGTCAAGGCCTCCCGCGACCGCGCGACGGATGCGGCCAAGCGTCGGAAATCCGTGCAGGATTCGCTGAAGGAACTCGACGAGAAGCAGAAGACCAAGGACAGCGCCATCAAGAAGCCGCCGCTGAAGGCGCAACTCCGGCAGGCCGGGATGAAGGTCCCAATCGAGCGTTTCTACATTTATTCCGCCATATGCGGTCTCGCGCTGACGGTGGTCGCATTCGTGGCCGGCGCGCCGATGCTTGTCTTGCCCGGCGTGCTGTTGGCCGGCGCGCTCGGCCTGCCGCGCTGGTTCGTATCGTTTCGCCGCGCGCGCCGGGTCAAGGCATTCCTCAACGAATTTCCAAACGCACTCGACATCATCGTGCGCGCGGTCAAGTCCGGCCTGCCGCTGAACGATGCCGTGCGCCTCATCGCCAACGAATCCCCCGAGCCGGTGAAGGCGGAGTTTCGCCGCATCGTTGATTCGCAGCAGATGGGCATTTCGATCCCCGATGCGACCTTGCGTATGCCCGAAACCATGCCGTGCACAGAGGCGAGTTTCTTCGGCATCGTCATCCAGATCCAGTCGCAGGCCGGCGGCAATCTGTCCGAGGCGCTGGGCAACCTTTCACGCGTGCTTCGTGATCGCAAGAAGATGAAAGCCAAGGTGCAGGCGCTGTCCATGGAGGCGAAGGCGTCCGCTGCCATCATCGGCGCGCTGCCCTTCATCGTTGCTTTTCTCGTCTATCTTTCCAGCCCCGACTATCTGATGCCGCTGTTCAACACCAGCGTTGGCAATCTGATACTGGGTTGTGCCGCTGTCTGGATGTCGATCGGCATCCTGGTCATGCGCAAGATGATGAACTTTGAAGTCTAGGGCCGCGGCATGACCGAACAAGTCATCAAATCACTGACGGACCCCAGCCTGCTGATCGCGCTGCTGGTCGCCATCGCCGTGTTCGCGACGGTCTTTACATTGCTGCCGGCATTCGGCGGAAACCAGCTCAAGTCGCGCATGAAGTCGGTCGCGCTGGAGCGCGACGAGCTTCGCGCCAAGCAGCGCGCGCGGCTTGCGAGCGAGGCCGATCGCCGCCGCAAGGGCCTGCGCGAGCAACAGTCGGTCGGCATGCGCAACATCGTCGATCGGCTCGACCTGCGGCGCGCGCTGGCCGACGAGAGCACCTTGCAGAAGCTCAAGGTCGCCGGCTTTCGCGGACAGAACCCGCTGACGCGTTTCCTCTTCTTTCGCCTCGTTCTGCCTTTTGTCGGCTTCGCGCTGGGGCTGGTCTACATATTCGTGCTCGGAGGATTGCCCGACAAACCCCTGGTCATCCGGCTGTTCGTATGCATCCTGGTCGCCTATGGCGGCTTCTACGCGCCGGTCGTCTATGTCAACAACCGCGCCACCAAGCGCAAGCAGTCGATCCAGATGGCGTGGCCGGATGCGTTGGACCTGATGCTGATCTGCGTGGAGTCGGGCATGTCGGTGGAAGCCGCGCTCCGCAAAGTCGCCGACGAGATCGGCGCGCAGTCGGTGGCTCTGGCGGAAGAATTCATCCTGACCAACGCCGAGCTCTCCTATCTGCAGGAACGCAAGCAGGCCTATGAGAATCTTGCGAACCGTACCGGTCTGGAATCGGTCAAATCGGTGTCGCAGGCGCTCGTCCAGGCCGAACGCTACGGCACGCCGGTGGCGCACGCATTGCGCGTGCTTGCCGCCGAAAGCCGGGACCAGCGCATGAACGCCGCCGAAAAGAAGGCCGCAGCCCTGCCGCCCAAGCTCACCGTGCCGATGATCCTGTTCTTCCTGCCTGTGCTTTTCGCCATCATCCTGGGCCCTGCCGGCATCCAGGTCAGCCAGCGCGGCATCTTCGGCACCGATCATCCGTCATCATCGGCCAAGTAGCCGCGGGGCACGCGGAGATAAACGAAGAAGCCGCGCTGAGCTCAGCGCGGCTTCTTCGTTCAATTGGGACCTTTGCAGATCGTCGCCCTCAGTTGGTTGCAGGCTTCGCCTTGTCCTGATCCTTGAGCTGTCCCCAGGCATTCTGTTGCGCAAGCATCTGCCTGAGATAGGCGACATTGGCCTGTGCCTGCTCGGGCGAGAGCTCCTGCGAGGCGATCTTCTCGGCTTCGTCGAAGCGGCCCTGCAGGCCGACGACCAGCGCCAGGTTCTGGCGCACGCGGCTGTCGGCGTTGGGCTGCTGGGCGGCCGAACGCATATAGGTTTCCGCGGTGCGCAGATCCCCTTCCAGCACATAGGACATGCCCAGATTGGAGAGAACCGAGGGGTCGTTCGGCTTGAGTTCGAGCGCCTTGCGGTAGAGCTGGCGTGCATCGTCCTTCTGGCCGAGCTGGTCAAGGATGGCCGCTTCCGCCGACACCAGCTTCCAGTCGGGATATTCCGGCGTCTGTGCGCGGCGCACGGCGTCGAGCGCTGCCTCGAGCTGGCCATTGGCGGCCAGCGCCTTGCCATAGGCGGCGAGCACGTCGCGGTCCTTGGGATAGGCGATCGCCAGTTTGCGCATCACGGCCAGCGACTGGTCGGCATCGCCGTCCATCTGCAGCGCGGCCGCGAAGTTGGTTGCGATTCGCTTGTCGTTGGGATTCTTTGAGTAGGATTGGCCGAGAGCGGCCGTGGCATTGTGCACTTCTCCCGCCGACATGCTCTCCAGCGGCTTGCCGCTGGTACGTTCGATCGAGCCGGTAGTCATCCTGCTGGTTCCGCATCCGGCGACGCCCGCGGCGAGCGCCAGCATGAGGGCGGTGGTGGCGAGCCGTTTTCCTCTGGCATTCACTGTGCGGTTGGTCGGCATCGACACCTAAGCCTCCATTCATGCGCGCGGCCATAGCGTGGCCATCTTCCCTCCCGCAGAAATATTCTGTTAACCCTAACGGAGAGTTAAGAAACGCCGACTCGCGAAGGGTCGGCAGGAGAGAACATCGAATGCCTGTCGAACTCGTCGAGACGAAATTGCAAGGTGCGCTGCCGGTGCATCTGGTGGCCCGTGACGGCCTGGAGGCCGCGGGCCTTGCGCCATTTGCTGTCGCCTGGGCCAAGGCCAACGGCTTTTCCGGCGAGGCAGGCAGGACGCTCGCCGTGCCCGGCGAAAACGGCGCACTTGCCGGCGCCCTGTTCGGCACAGGCGACGGGGAAGGCGCACTCGCGCTCGGTGCACTGTCGAAAACCCTGCCGGAAGGGGATTGGCATTTCGCCTCCATTCCTGCCGAGCCGGAACTCGCGGCAATCGCGCTGGCGCTCGGCGGCTATGTCTTTACCCGTTACGGCAAGAAGCCGGGCAAGGCGCTGCGTTTCGACGTGCCGGCCGGCGTCGACGCGGCGCGCGTTCGCCGCATCGCCGATGGCGTCTTCCTGGCCCGCGATCTGGTCAACACACCGACCAGCGACATGGGACCGGATGATCTGGAGAAGGCGGTGCGCACCCTGGCCGCGGCTCACAAGGCCGAAGTCTCCGTCATCAAGGGCGACGAGCTGCTGACTCAGAACTTCCCGATGATCCACGCCGTCGGCCGTGCTTCGACCGGCGCGCCGCGTCTGATCGACATGATCTGGGGGCAACCGGGCGCGCCGAAGGTTACGCTGGTCGGCAAGGGCGTCTGCTTCGACACAGGCGGTCTCGACATCAAGCCGTCATCCGGCATGCTCTTGATGAAGAAGGACATGGGCGGCGCCGCCAATGTGCTTGGCCTGGCCTCGATGATCATGGCCGCCGGGTTGAACGTGCGGCTGCGCGTGCTGATACCCGCGGTCGAGAACTCGATCGCCGGCAACGCTTTTCGACCCGGCGACGTGCTGGCGAGCCGCAAGGGCATCACTGTCGAGATCGGCAATACCGACGCCGAAGGCAGGCTCGTGCTCGGCGACGCGCTGGCGCTGGCCGATGACGAGGAACCGCAGCTGCTGGTCGACATGGCGACGCTGACCGGAGCGGCCCGTGTCGCGCTTGGCCCCGATCTGCCGCCTTTCTATACCGGCGACGAGGCGCTGGCCTCGGACCTCGCCGAGGCATCGCTGGCGGTCGAGGATCCGCTGTGGCGCTTGCCGCTGTGGCGGCCCTACGATGCGAAACTGTCGTCGAAGATCGCCGACATCAACAATGTCACCACGGACGGTTTCGCCGGTTCGATCACGGCGGCACTGTTCCTCAAGCGCTTTGTCGAGAAGACGGCGAGCTGGGCGCATTTCGACATCTTTGCCTGGAACCCCGCCGACCGTGCGCATGGGCCTGCCGGCGGCGAGGCACAAGGCATTCGCGCCTTGGAGCGGATCATCTCGACACGCTTTGGCTGAAGGCGGGAAGCAGAGCCGGCAAATCGCTGAAACTGAAACGGAACCGAAACAATTTGCCGTCATGCTGGCGCGATGTCGATTGCGATGCGCCCGAGCCAGGCCTTGCGACTGTGGCAGCAAGTCATGCTGTCGCAGGTGCGCGACGATGCGCCCGACCTGACCATGCGCCAGACGGCGATCCTGTTCACCATCTATCTCGATCCGCCGCCGCACACGGTGCGCGGGCTGGCCGCCCGCCTCAATGTCACCAAGCCGGTGATCACGCGCGCGCTCGACACCATGGGCGCGCTGAAGCTGGTGTCGCGCCATCGCGACGAACTCGACAAGCGCAACGTGCTGATCAAGCGCACGGTCGAGGGCGCGCTCTTTGTCGAGCGCTTCGGCGATGGTATCATCGCCAGGGCTCACGAACTGCCCATCTGACCGTTTTGCCCATACAGCAGGGTTACCGATTTTGACTGCTCACGATGCCCGTCTCCACGCCTTCCGTTCCGACCTTGCCGACGCAAGGCTGAAAGGCGAGGTTTCTGCCGACCGTTTTGTCGCCGGCCGGCCGGCGCGGATTTCGGCCTCGGTGGCAGACATCCGCAAGGCGCCGCGTGCGGATGCCGGCGTCAACACGCAAGCTCTGTTCGGCGACGATGTGCTGGTTTTCGAGGATGCCGAAGGCTGGGCCTGGATCCAGGCCGAACGCGACGGCTATGTCGGCTATGTCGCCAACACCATGCTGGGCGGGCGCGACCATGCGCCCACCCATATCGTCTCGGTGCCCCGCACCTTTCTCTATCCCGGTCCGGATCTGCGCTTTCCGATCGCGGGACAGCTGTCGATGGGGTCGACGGTGACGGTGACGGGCGCCGCCGAGACGCGCGGCACACATTATGCTGTCCTGCCATCGGGCGAAGCGATCATCGCGGGTCACCTCAGGCCAATCGGCGAAATTGCCGCCGACTATGTCGCGGTTGCCGAGACGTTTCTTGGCACACCCTATCTGTGGGGCGGCACATCCGGCTTCGGCATCGATTGTTCCGGCCTGGTGCAGCTGGCGATGCGCATGGCGGGCAAAAACGTGCTGCGCGATTCCGACATGCAGGCGGCAAGCATCGGCGAGCCGCTCGAGCCGGGTCCGGACTATGCCGGGTTGCGCAGGGGCGATCTCGTCTTCTGGAAAGGCCATGTCGCTGCCATGACCGACGCTGAGACCATGATCCACGCCAACGGGCACACCATGCTGGTCTCGCGCGAAGGGTTGAAGGACGCCATCGCCCGCATCGGCTACCTCTATGGCGGCCCGACCGGGTTTCGCAGGCCGTAGCACAAGCGCCTGTCCTTCTCCACAGGGGGAGAAGGGAAGAGCTTTCACGATCCCCTTTTGTTCCGATTTTCCTTGGCGATCGCCCGTAGCCGCGCTACCTCTGGCGCGTGACAGTTGAGCCGCGCCTTGCCGAGCAGAATGCCGCCATTGCCCTGCCCGAGCCATTCCTCCGATGGTTCGGCGAGAAAGGCTGGTCGCCGCGCGCACATCAGGTCGAATTGCTGGCGAAGGCTCAAAGCGGCCAATCGGTGCTGCTGATCGCGCCGACCGGAGCCGGCAAGACGCTGGCCGGCTTCCTGCCTTCGCTGACGGAACTGGCGGTCAGGCCGAGGCGAAAGCCGGGGCAGGGACAGCGCGGCATCCACACGCTCTACATCTCGCCGCTCAAGGCGCTGGCCGTCGACATCGAGCGCAATCTCGGCAAGCCGGTCGAGGAGATCGGTCTGCCGATCAGTATCGAGACGCGCACCGGCGACACGCCTTCCCACAAGCGCCAGCGCCAGAAGCTGGTGCCGCCGGATATATTGCTGACCACGCCCGAGCAACTTGCGCTTCTGATTGCTGCAGGCGACGCCCGACGCTTCTTCGAGGATCTGCGCTATGTCGTGCTCGACGAGTTGCATTCGCTTGTAACCTCGAAACGCGGCCATCTCTTGGCGCTCGGCCTGGCGCGGCTGCGCAACTACGTGCCCGGCCTGCAGACCATCGGCCTGTCGGCGACGGTGGCCGAGCCGGACGAGTTGCGGCGCTGGCTGGTCAGCCAGAATCCACTAGGAGACATGTCCGAACTGATTGTGGTCACAGGGGGAGCTAAACCCGAAATCTCCATTCTCGATTCCGAAGAGCGTGTACCGTGGGCGGGGCATTCGGCGCGCTATGCCACGCCGGAGATCTACCGCGAGATCAAGCGCCACAAGACGACCCTGCTGTTCGTCAACACCCGCAGCCAGGCGGAACTGCTTTTCCAGGAATTGTGGCGGGTCAACGAGGACACCTTGCCGATCGCGCTTCATCACGGCTCTCTCGATGTCGGCCAGCGGCGGCGTGTCGAGAAGGCGATGGGCGAGAACGCGCTGCGTGCCATTGTCGCGACATCGACGCTCGATCTCGGCATCGACTGGGGCGATGTCGATCTGGTCGTGCATGTCGGCGCGCCGAAGGGGGCGAGCCGGCTGGCGCAGCGCATCGGCCGTGCCAACCACCGGATGGACGAACCGTCCAAGGCGATCTTGATCCCTGCCAACCGTTTCGAGGTGCTCGAATGCCGGGCTGCCCTCGATGCCAACTATCTTGGCGCGCAGGACACGCCGCCGCTGGTCGATGGCGGCCTCGATGTGCTGGCGCAACACGTACTCGGCTGCGCCTGCGGCGCACCGTTCCGTGCCGACGATCTTTACGAGGAAGTGCGAGCGGCGGCACCCTACACCAGCCTCGATAGGATTACCTTCGACCGCGTCATCGATTTTGTCGCCACCGGCGGCTATGCGCTGAAGAATTACGAGCGCTATGCTCGTATCCGCCTGAACAAGGACGGGTTGTGGCGCGTCTCCAACCCGCGCGTGGCTCAGCAATATCGGCTGAATGTCGGCACCATCATCGAAGTGCCGGCGCTCAACGTGCGTTACGTCAAAGCAGGCAGCAAAGGCTCGGCTACACGCGGCGGGGCCGTTCTCGGCAAGATCGAGGAGGCCTTCCTCGAAACGCTGACGCATGGCGACACCTTCATGTTCGCCGGCAAGGTGCTGCGCTTCGAAGGCATTCGCGAGAATGAATGCTTCGTGTCGAACGCGCCCGGCAGCGACGCCAAGGTGCCCTACTATGGCGGCGGCAAGTTCCCGCTTTCGACCTACCTTGCCGAGCAGGTCCGCATGATGCTGGACGATCCGCAGCGCTGGAAGAAGCTGCCGGAGCAGGTGGCCGACTGGCTGCGATTCCAGGCCGACAAATCGGTTCTGCCCAAACGCGATGACCTGCTGATCGAGACCTTTCCACGCGGCAACCGCTACTATCTGGTCGCTTATCCCTTTGAGGGCAGGCTGGCCCACCAGACGCTCGGCATGTTGCTTACCCGGCGCCTCGACAGGGCAGGCGCCAGGCCGCTTGGCTTTGTCGCCACCGATTACGCCCTTGCCATATGGTCGCTGGGCGATATGGGCGCGATGTTCAAAGCCAGGAAACCGTCTCTCGGCGCATTGTTCGACGAGGACATGCTGGGCGACGACCTCGAAGCCTGGCTGGCCGACAGCTGGCTTCTCAAGCGCACCTTCCGCAATTGCGCGCTGATTTCGGGACTGATCGAGAAACGCCATCCGGGCCAGGAGAAGAGCGGCCGTCAGGTCACCGTGTCGACCGACCTGATCTACGATGTGCTGCGCAGCCATGAGCCGGACCATATCCTGCTGCAGGCGACACGCTCCGATGCGGCGGCCGGTCTGCTCGATGTCAGCAGACTTGCCGACATGCTCTCGCGCGTCCAGGGTAGAATCATGCATAAGAATCTCGAGCAGATTTCGCCACTAGCCGTGCCGATCATGCTCGAGATCGGCAAGATGCCGGTGAACGGCGAAGCCGATGAAACACTGCTGATGGATGCGGCGACTTTGGTCGAAGAGGCCATGGGGCCGGAAATGAGTGAGGGATGAATTTTTCGCTGGCGCGCACGTCGCTGATTGCCGAGGCCGACATGATAGGCATCGCCGGCGAGCGTGCGGTCTGCGATCCGCGCGGCGTGCTCTATTTTCCCGAGCTCAGGCTGATGACGGTCTCCGACCTGCATCTGGAAAAAGGCTCGTCGCTGGCAAGGCGCGGCGCGCTGATCCCGCCCTATGACACCGGAGCGACCTTGCTCAGACTGCAGGCCGTCATATCCGACTACCAGCCGTCGATCGTCATCAGCCTGGGCGATTCCTTTCACGATGGCGGCGGCGCCGAGCGCATGCATGCGAGTTTTCGCGAGCGGCTGGAAGCGCTGATGGCAGGCCGCGACTGGTTCTGGGTCGCCGGCAACCATGATCCGGAAGCGCCGGCCGATCTGCCCGGTGAAACGGTCCGGGAACTGGCCATAGGCTCGCTGCTGTTCCGGCATGAGCCGTCGAAAGTGCGCGTCGAGGGCGAGATCGCGGGCCATCTGCATCCCTGCGCGCGCATCGTCCAGCGCGGCCGTTCGGTGCGTCGGCGCTGCTTTGCCGGCGATGGCGGCCGCATGATCATGCCGGCCTTCGGCGCCTATACCGGCTCGCTTAACGTGCTCGATCGCGCTTATGCCGGGCTGTTCCGGCTGGAATCGCTGATGGCCTATATGCTTGGCGCCGACCGCATCTTCGCCATCTCCCGCTCGATGCTGCGGCCGGGCTGAGCAGCCTATCTGCCGTAATACAGAGTGACGGTGTGCTTTGCCTCGGCGAAGAACAGCCAGCGCTCGACCAGCATGCCGGCGAACTGGACGATCGCGGCGAGCACCGACGGCACCGCCGCATAGGGCCAGGGCAAGGCGAAGGTGGCGGCGATCAGCAGGACGGGCAGGGCGAAGGCCAATGCCTGTGCGAGCATGCGCAGCTTCGCACTGTGCTTGCGTGCGATGCGAAAACCCATTTCCTTGAGCAGGTAGTTTTCCTCGGTATGCGGCCATTCCAGCGAGCGCACCGTGCCGCCAGCCAAACCGGTCGCGGTGTTGGCGGTGGTCGGGATCTCGAGACGGTCATTGTGCCGCCAGGTCGCGAGCTTCCAGCCCCAGCCGGCAAGAGTGGCAAGCAGCGACAATACCAGCACGCCCGTGGAACCGATGCCGAAGCCCTGCAGCAGCGCGTTCAACAGAACGCTGCCGGTCATGGCGGCGAAGATCAGGTAGGCCGGCAAAGTATAGCGGCTGTGCCATTGGGCGATCGGTTTCAGCGACGCGTAGATCATCCCTGTTGTGCAGACGGTGATGACCGAATCGATGGCAGCCAGCAATCCGGCAATGGCCACCCAGCCGCCAGTGCGGCCTAGGAACGCCCAGCCGACCCCGAACAGTCCCGCCGGGATGAAGGTGATGACCGAGGCCACGCCTTCGCGCGACAGCCAGGAGCTGCGCCATTGCGAGAACGCCCGCCAGGCGCGTTCCGGCCTGCCGAGATGGCCGGTCGACGACAGCAGTCCCGCCGCTATCAGGCCGAGCGCCAGCCCCAGGCCGACGAGGCCGAGCCAAAATTGGGCGGGGACGATCTGCAACCCGCCCAGCACGCCAAGCACTGCCAGCAGGCCGTAGCCGGCGCCCGTGGCGGTGGTGAAGAAGACGACGGAAAAGGCTGGATGCATGGTCAGTTCGAAAGCATGCGGTCGACCCAGCCGAGGAAGCCGCCTTCGGCCCGCACCGGCTCCAGCGCCTTCGCCGGCACCGATGCGGCGCGCTTTGTATGGGCGCGCGGCGGCAGATATTTGTTGGTCGGGTGATAGCCCAGTTCCGGCATCAGGTCGACGCCGCCGCGCTCCGCCACCAGTTGCGAGACGGCGGAGTGAGGATCGCCGAGATCACCGAAATGCCGGGCGCTCGTCGGGCAAGCGGCCACACAGGCCGGCACGCGGTCTTCTTCAGCCAGATTGTCGTTGTAGATGCGGTCGATGCAGAGCGTGCATTTCTTCATCACGCCGACATCGGTGTCGAATTCGCGCGCGCCATAGGGGCAGGCCCAGCTGCACAATTTGCAGCCTATGCACTTGTCCTCGTCGATCAGCACGATGCCGTCCGAGGCTCGCTTGTAAGAGGCGCCGGTCGGGCAGACGGTGACGCAGGCCGGCGTCTCGCAATGCAGGCAGGAGCGCGGGAAGTTGACCGTGCGCCCGCCCATCTCTGTCGTGTGCTCATAGCTGTGCACGCGGTTGAACCAGACGCCGTCGACATGGCCGCCATAGGGGTCGATGTCGGTCAACGGCGCCATGTGGCCGCCGGTGTTCCATTCCTTGCAGGCGGTGACGCAAGCCTGGCAGCCGACGCACGTGTCGAGGTCGATGACGAGACCAAGTTTCTTGTCGGTTTGGGCGGGAAGGCAGGTCATTCGGCGGCCTCTCTTGCCCGGCGGAATTCGGCGCCGAAGCTCAATCTGTCGAGCGACGGCTCGAAATGCGGCGGTTGGCTGAAACGCTCGAATTGCGGCTCGGTGAAGCCGGCTTCCTCATCAGCGCATTTGACGATGCGCACGCGCAGATCGAACCACGCGGCCTGGCCGGTGACAGGATCGGAGTTCGAATAGCGTTTGCCCTGTGCGTCGGCCGAGGTCTGGTCGCCGATGATATGGTTGAGCAGGAAGCCGCGATTGCTCTCGGCGGCATCATCTTTCAGTCCCCAGCTGCCGCGCCTTTTGCCGATCGCGTTCCAGGTCCAGACCGTGCTTTCGTTCACCCCGTCGACCAGCTTGATTTGCCCCTTCACTCTGCCGTTGATGCTTTCTATCCACACCCAGTCGTCGTCGACGAGGCCTAGACCGGCACCAGTGCGGTGGTGCACGAACAGCCGGTTCTGGCTGGTGATCTGCCGCAGCCACGCATTCTGCGAGCCCCAGGAATGATACATGTGCATCGGCCGCTGCGTCAGCGCGTGCAGTGGGTATTTTTCGAGGTCGACCACCGCTTCCTCGAACGGCATGTACCAGAACGGCAGCGGATCCATGTAGGTCTCGATGCGCTGGCGCTCGGCCTCCGGCGGCTGAACACGGCCATGGCCGCGTGCGGCGAGCCGAAACCGCTGCAACGGCTCGGAATAGAGCTGGAAGATGATCGGCTCCGCCTTCGGGATGAAACCCATCTGCACCGCGAAATCGAGATAGGAGCGGTTGGCCATCTTGTAGTAGCGCTGGTCCTGAGCGAAGTCGTGATGCCAGAAGCCCCCATTGTCGATGTAGCGCTGCAACTGGTCCGGATTGGCCTCGCCCTTGCCGATCGACGTTCCATCCTTGCCGCGCCAGCCGGCCAGCGGGCCGATGCCCGGTGTGCGTTCATGACTGACGATATAGTCGGCATAGTCGGCATACTTCGCCGATCCGTCCTCGTCGACGAAACCGGGCAGGCGCAGCCGGGCGCCCAGTTCGATCAGCACCGACTGGAACGGCCTGACGTCGCGGTCCGGCTCGACGACGGGATGGCGGATGGCATCGCCCGGCCCGTCGGCATGGCTGATCGGCCGGTCGAGCAGGCTGATGCAGTCATGCCGCTCGAGATAGGTCGTATCCGGCAGCACGAGGTCGGCGAACGGCACCGTCTCGGAATAATAGGCGTCGGAATAGATGATGAAGGGGATCTTGTAGTTGCCCGCCTCGTCATGGTCGGTCAGCATGGCAATCGTCTCGACGGTGTTCATCGAGGAATTCCAGGCCATGTTCGACATGTACATCATCAGCGTGTCGATCTTGTAGGGATCGCCCGCCCAGGCATTGCGGATGACGGTGTGCATCAGCCCGTGCGCAGCCAGCGGCGCGTCCCAGGAATAGGCCTTGTCGATGCGGGTCGGCGTGCCGTCTTCGTCGACCAGCAGGTCGTCCGGTCCGCAGACGAAGCCAAGCGGCATGCCGTCCAGCGGCGTCATCGGCTTGACCGTCTTGCCCGCGGGTTTCGGGCCCGGCGGCGCCGATCTGGGGTAGGGCGGCTTGAAGCGGAAGCCGCCGGGAACATCCACTGTGCCGAGCAGCACCTGCAGCAGATGGATGGCGCGGCAAGAGTGAAAACCGTTCGAATGGGCTGATATACCGCGCATGGCATGCATCGAAACCGGTCGGCCCTTGATCGTCTCGTGCCGGCGCCCGGCCCAGTCGGTCCAAGCCACCGGCAGTTCGATTGCCTGTTCGAAGGCGACATGGGCGAGTTCGGCGGCGATCCGGCGGATCCTATCGGCGGCAATGCCGCAGCGCTCGGCGACCGCATCCGGCGCGTAGCTGTCATCGAGATAGCGGTCGGCGATCAACTGGAACACCGGCGTACAGCGGCGGCCGCCGACTTCGAAGCTGCCGGTCAGCGCCGGCTTCGCTTCCGTGTCGGTTGCCTTGACGGCGGTCTTCGCCACCCTGTCCCAGGCCAGCGGATTGCCGTCGGCGTCGCGGACGAACAGCCCGTCGTCGGAGGCGCCAGGCTCCTGCACGACGAGGACATGGGCGTTGGTGTAGCGGAGCAGATAGTCGAGATCGACGCGGCCGGCCTTCAGCAATTCGTGGATGAGGGCGAAGACGAACAGGCCGTCCGTTCCGGGCCGGATGCCGATCCAGTCGTCGGCAATCGCATTGTAGCCGGTGCGGCACGGATTAATCGACACCACCTTGGCGCCGCGCGCCTTGAGCTTGCCCAGCCCGATCTTGATCGGGTTGGAATCATGGTCTTCGGCGACGCCGAACAGCATGAAATATCGTGTGTTATCCCAGTCAGGCTCGCCGAACTCCCAGAACGAGCCGCCGATCGAATAGAGCCCGCCGGCCGCCATGTTGACCGAGCAGAAGCCGCCATGGGCGGCGAAATTCGGTGTGCCGAACTGACTCGCCCACCAACCGGTCAAGGATTGCGACTGGTCGCGGCCGGTGAAGAAAGCGAGTTTTTTCGGATCGGTACGACGAACTGCCGAGAGACGCTCCGTCGCGATCGAGAACGCTTCTTCCCACTCGATCTCGCGGAACACGCCCGAGCCGCGCGGCCCGGAACGCAGCAGCGGCTTCTTCAGCCGGGCCGGGCTGTAATGCTGCATGATGCCGGAACTGCCCTTGCCGCAGATCACGCCGCGATTGACCGGATGGTCCTTGTTGCCGTTGATGTAGCGGACCTTGCCGTCCTTGATATGGACGTCGATGCCGCAGCGGCAGGCGCACATGTAGCAGGTGGTCTTGGCAACGCTGTCGGAAATGCCAGGCGAGGTGTCGACGCCGTCGCCTTCATCGGGCGCGCGCGTGTCGGCAAGCGGGCGTTGCGATGGTGCCGAATTCGCGCCGCGCGGCGGTGAATGCCTCATGATCCGGATGTGCCCGCGCGGCCGGCGGATTTGGCTCGAGTCTTCGGCCCGGGGCCGCGCATGTAATGCTCTTCCGGATGGTAGCGATCGCCGGTCAGCCGTCTGCGGATGCCGCGGGTCCAATGTGCGAGAAGGGACTTGAACCGCCCGATCATTTTAGTCTCTGCCATCCGCTGGCGAATTTTTTCTAACTTCGCGTGAAAATGTAGAATGAAGCTATCGATCCGTCTAATCAGTTGTTCTTGTAAATTCGATCGATATTGGTTCTTAATGCTGACATGACCCTGGATCAGTTGCGCATTTTCGTCGCCGTCGCCGAGCGCGGCCACATGACCAAGGCGGCGGAGCTTTTGGGTATCTCCCAGTCGGCGGCGTCGGCTGCCATCCGCGCGCTTGAAGAGCAGCACGGCGTCCATCTGTTCAACCGCGTCGGCCGCAACATAGAGCTTGCCCAGACCGGCCACCGGTTCCTGCCGGAAGCCAAGGCCGTGCTGGAGCGGGCCGCCGCCGCCCGCAATGTGCTGGAACATGTCTCGCAGACGGTCGCCGGCAGCCTCTCTATCGCCGCCAGCCTGACCATCGCCAGCTACTGGCTGCCGCGAAGGCTGGCCTCCTTCCACGAGGCCTACCCCGCGGTGCGGCTGAGCGTCAGCATCGGCAACACGAGACAGGTCGAGGCCAGCGTGCTGGATGGAACAGCCGATCTCGGCCTGGTCGAGGGGCGCACCGAATCCGACATATTGCGCCGCGCCAAGGTCGACACCGACCGGTTGATGCTGGTGGTTGCCGCGTCACATCCCGAAATCGTCGAAACCGCGCCGGGCCGTCCCGACATCAAGGGCCTGCGCTGGATCATCCGCGAGGGTGGGTCGGGCACGCGCGAGGTGCTGGAGGATCTGGCGAGGCGCGAGGGAATTTCGCTAGCCGATTTGCAGGTGTTCCTGGTGCTGCCAAGCAACGAGGCGGTTCGCCAGGCGGTCGAGGCGGGTGCCGGCGCCACCATCATTTCGGAGCTCGTCGTCGGACGCGCCGTTGCCGAAGGCAGCCTGCGGTCCGTGCCGCTCGAACTGCCGAAACGCGACTTCGCCATGATCACCCACCGCGACCGCCAGGCAAGCCTGGCCCAAATGGCGCTGAAGGCGCATCTCGGCGCAGACACTAAGGGGAGCGACCTTTAGTCAGCCGAACTTGCGCTGGGCATCCAAAGCCAGGCCAAGCCCGACCGAGCCGAACATGTCGCCGTCGATGACCGAAGCCTGCGGCACCAGCGACAGGATTTCCCGTCTTGCCAGCGGAATCGCGGTCGAGCCGCCGGTCAGGAACACCGCGGTGATGTCGGACGGCTTGACCGCAGCATCGCGCATGGTCTCAGCCACCGTCGCGGTGACCCGCTCGATGTCCCGGGCGATGGTGGCGTCCAGTCCATCACGCGTGATTTCGGCGGCGAACTCCACGTCGGATAGCCTCACCGCGACTTCGGCCGATGACAGGTCGGTCAACTCTATCTTGGCCTTTTCGACCAATGCCGCCAAAGCGTGCCCATAGCGGTGCTCGACGATGTGGATGAAGCGGTCGACCAGGTCGGCGCGCGCGGCCTCGTAGCGGATCTGGCGCAGATGCGTCATCGCCTTGGCGGTGTAGACCAGGTTGATGCGCTGCCATGTCGCCAGATCGATGAAGTAGCTGGCCGGCAGATTGCGCTTGCCGTCCTTGGTCGGGGTCAAATAGCCGAGCTGCGGCATGACATGGGCAATGCTGAGCAGCCGGTCGAAATCCGTACCGCCGATATGGACACCCCGGCTGGCCAGGATATCGTCCTTGCGGTCCGGCAATCGGGCACGCTCCGGCGAGACGCGCACGACTGAAAAGTCAGACGTGCCGCCGCCCATGTCGATGATCAGCGCCAGCTCTTCGCGCGTCACCCTCTGCTCGTAATCGAGTGCGGCGGCGATCGGCTCGAACTGGAAGGCGATGTGCTTGAAGCCTTGCGCATGCGCGGCCTTTTCCAGGTCGCTCTGGGCGTTCGCGTCGGCCTGTGGGTCGTCATCGACGAATTGTACCGGACGGCCGAGCACCACGGTCTCGACCAGATCGCCGCCATCTTCTTCAAGCTTCTTCCTCAGATGGCCGAGGAACAGGCCGATGATCTCCATGAAGCCGATCGAGCGCGCCTTGATGCGCGTCTTCTCATGCGCCAGCGAGCTGCCCAGCACGCTCTTCAGCGAGCGCATCAGCCGGCCTTCCACGCTGTCGGTGTAGTTGGCGATGGCCTGGCGGCCAAAACAGATGCGGCCATCCTCGAAATTGAAGAACACCGCGCTGGGCAGCGTGACCTGGCCGCCTTCAAGCGCGACGAGGTGCGGTTGCCCGTTGCGGACCACGCCGACCGTGGAGTTCGAAGTGCCGAAATCGATACCGGCGAATGCTGGTCGCAAAGCAGCCTCCTGTCATTGGCGGCAGACAGCGGATCGGCGCTCGCGGGAGAAGCGTGCGCTGTGGTTCCGGGCGACCGGACCGCTCTGCCGAATTGAATTGTGCGTGCTTGCCCGTTGGGCGGGGAGGTGCGGTCTATAGCATGGCGCGGGAAAGGGAAACCCCCTTTTGGACGTCTCAGTCCTTGCGGAAGATCAGCCTGCCGAGCCAGCCCGTCAGCATGGCCAGCGATATGGCGAAGACGCCATAGAGGAAGGAGTAGTCATGGGCGACCCGGAAGATAGACTGCTCGAAGCCGGACTTGCGGATTTCGAGCTGGGCAGAGCTCTCCTTGATGAACAGGCCGCTCTTGAACAGGAACGCGCGGGCTTTGTGGGTGCCGACCGGAACATTCGGTGCCAGCCTGACGGTGGCGCGGAACAGGTTCTGCGACAGGAACTGCACGCCGCCGACATTCTCGCTGTAGAGGCCTGCCGCTCCCTTGCGCTCGCGCAACGCCGCGGTGAATTCCTCGATCGTCGCCGGGCTGTCGCCGGCGTCGGCGGGCTGCATGTAGAGATTGGAGGCGCCGAGCGACAGCTGCTTGTAGCTGTTCGGTTCTGTGATGTCCTGCAGCGGCCGCGTCGTCGCCACCGAATAGGAGACCGGCACGTTCTCGAAGGTTTCGGAGTCCAGATTGACCCAGACGCCGAGCACCCGGTCCTTGCGGCGCACCACGACCGGCTTGGGTGGCCCTTCGAGTACGACGATGACGTCGTAGCGACCCTGGCGGGCGACCAGCGGATCGGGATTTTCCAGCGAGCCGAAGATGGTCAGGTCGGCGCCGGAAAAACCGGCGGTGATCGAGACATTGTCGGTGGAGAGACCGATCTGGATGCCTTCCGTCAGCGGCGTCTGTGCCTTCGCCGGTGCGCCGGCGGCAAACAGTGACAGGAGGATGGCGGCTGCGAATGTTTTCGGGCCTTCCATCAGTTGAGGCCCGCGGCGGACAGCGAATAGAGATTGGGCGGGGTGACGAAGAGATCGATGGCGAGCCGGATCGCCACAGCCAGCACCAGCAAGGCCAGCAGCGCCCTGAGCTGCTCGCCGCGCAGCCTCTGGCCGGCCTTGGCGCCATATTGCGCGCCGGCGACGCCGCCCGCCATCAACAGGAAGGCCAGCACGACATCGACCGTCTGGTTCGTGGTGGCGTGGACCAGCGTGGTGTAGGCGGACGTGAAGATGATCTGGAACAGCGAGGTGCCGATAACGACATTGGTCGGCACTTTCAGCAGATAGATCAGCGCCGGCACCATGATAAAGCCGCCGCCGACACCCATGATCGACGACAGGAAGCCGATGCCGGCGCCAAGGCCGAGCACCGGGATGACGCTGACGAACAGTTTCGACGCCCTGAAGCGCATCTTCAGCGGCAGCCGGTGGATCCAGTTGTGCTGGCCGGATTTCTTCAGCACCGGCGCCGCACCACTGCGTGTGGCGCGCAGCGCATTGATGCTTTCGACCAGCATCAGCCCACCGACCGTGCCGAGCAGCACGACATAAAGCAGCGAGATGAACAGGTCGAGCTGGCCGAGCCGGCGCAGGAAGGCGAACACGTAGATACCGGCGGTGGAGCCGATGATGCCGCCGGCCAGGAGCACGCCGCCGAGCTTGAAGTCGAGCGTGCCCCGCTTCATGTGCGAAAGCACGCCGGAGACGGAAGAGGCGATGACCTGGTTGGCGCCGGTGGCGACCGCGATCGCCGGGGGGATGTTGTAGAAGATCAGGAGCGGCGTGATGAGGAACCCGCCGCCGACGCCGAACATGCCCGACAGGAAGCCCACCGCAGCGCCCATGGCCAGCAGCACGAAGACGTTGACGGAAATTTCCGCAATCGGGAGATAGATGCCCACCCGTCAGTCTCGATCAGTTTGCCTGTCGGCGAATGCAGCCGTTCCGGGCAGTCTCGCACCGAAAAGCCAATTTTTCCTTGCACCGACGCGGCGGCGGGGTCAAACCCCGTCGCCGCGCCGAAACAAAAAATATCTCAATCAGTTAACAGGCAAATGTGTGGCAAGAGCGTCGTGGAAACGACGCTTCGCTGTTATTTGCGCGCCAGCAGCGCCCGGACCAGTTTTTCATCGACGGCGCCGGTCGCCGGCAGCTTGTTGTCGGTCTGGAAGGCGATGATCGCGTTCTTGGTCTTCTCGCCCATGACGCCGTCGGCGCCGCCGGCATCATAGCCGTTCTTGTTGAGGATGAGCTGGATGTTCTTGACCGCCTTCTTCATGTCGATGCCGGCGGTCGTCTGCGGCGTGCCTTCCTGCCAGGATTCGGGAATGTCGGCCGAATTGGTCGCCGCATTGAGCGGCTTGGCCTTCCACAATTCGGTCGCGGCGCGCGCCCGCTCGAGCTGCTCGGGCCGCAGCGCATTGGCGATCTCGTCGCGCTTGGCGGCCGCGTCCTTGTCGCCGGTCTTGGCGACGAGAGCGAACCATTTGTAGGATTCCTCCAAGTTCTGCTTCATGCCGACGCCCTTGGCGGCGAGGATGCCGAGATTGAACTGGCTGTCCTTGACGCCGAGATCGGCGGCCTCCTGGAACCAGTGCGCGGCCGATTCATTGTCGGTCACGCCATCGGCGGCCATGGCGAACAGCACGGCCAGATTGTGCATGGCGCTGGCATTGCCCTGCTCGGCGGCCATCTGGTACCAGGTCTTCGACTTCTTGATGTCGCGGGCGACGCCGATGCCCTTCTCATAGAAATTGCCGATGCGGTATTCGGCCGGCGCGAAACCGAGTTCCGCCGATTTCTCGTACCATTTGGCGGCCGCGGCCATGTCTTCCTTGACGCCGCGCGATTCCGCGTAGCGCGAGCCGATCTCGAACAGCGCCTTGGCGTCGCCACCCGCGGCGGCATCGCGTAGCGCGGCCGGGCCGGCATCGGCCGGAATGTCGTACTTGTTCGCGACTGCTGCACCTGCCGGCGCGACGGCGCCGGTCGTGTCCTTGGCGATGGCGTCGTTGGCCGCCGTTGGGGCTGCGACCGGCTGGGTATCGGTATCCGTCGCTTGCGCACCGCCGGTAGCAGCTGCCGGCTCTGAAGCCGTCGTATCCATCGGGGTCGTGGCAATAGGCGCAACTGGTGCTGGGGCGGCCGAAGCCGTGGGGCCGGAAGAGGCGGTGGAAGCAGCAGGCGCGGCGGGCTCTGCGACCGGCGCCGTATTCGCCATTGCGTCCGTGTCCGACGGCATCGCCATGGCGGTCTGCGCCACCATGTCGTCCTTGGTCATGGGCGCGGATTGTTCGGCCTGCCTGACGGCACGGGCCGGCGCGTTGTCCGTCGCCGCCGGCTGGGCTTGCGCCTTCGGCTGGCTCGCCGTGTCGACGGATGCCGTCTGCGCTGGCTGCGCGGCAACGATCGGTGCGGCGTCGTTGTTTGCCACCTGAACCGGATCCGAGAGGAACGCCTTGCCGAGCTGCAGGCCGGCAAGCGCCAGCATGATCGCCGCCGCCGCCATCAGGATCGGCTTGCGTCGGGCCTTGAGCAGGTCGCCGATCCTGAGCGCTTTCACCGGGCCTTTCACCGTCGACTGTCGCTTCAGGGCGTCGGCCTCGGCGGCGGCGGCCTGCGCCGCGCGCCGCGCGGCCGCGATGAAATCCGATTTCGCGGCGTCGCTTTCGCCAAGCTTTGCCGGCTGGCCACGTTCGTCGCGAACCCGCTTCATGATGGCATTGAGGTCGGGCGCGCCGGAGCCTGGTTCCAGCGGGCGGTTGGCCACTTTCGGGTCGAGCGGCTCGTCAAGATCGACAGTCGGAATATCGCTGCTCGGCGGCGAACCGGCCAGCGGCGGGACGTCCGCCGCCGCCTTCTTGCCCTTGAAGGCGCGGGCCAGCCCGCCGAACATCGATTTGCGGCCTGCCGGCTGGTCCTTTTCGGCGATGGTATCGGAACCGAGTGCGGCCATGGCGGCGGCTGCTGCTGCTTCCGCCGGCGTGCGCGTGCCCAGGTCGCCACGCGCACCCATGTCGCCACGCGCACCCTCGTTGCGCATTATGGCGGCGGCGCGGCCATCGAGATCGGCCATGTCGCCGGTCAGCGGCATCGGCTCGTCGATATCCATCGACGGCGCTTCGACAGCCATCTTGGTGGTCCGTGTGCGGCGTTTGCCGGCCGCCTCGTCCTGGCGCGTGGCCAGAAGCTCGCTCACCGCTTCGGACGGCTCGTCGGTTTCCAGCGAACCCAGCCGGTCGACGATCTTGAGCAGCGTGTCGTGGATGGCCTCGAACGTTCGCGAATTGCGCTCGTCGGAGCGCCGCGTCAGCGTTTCCAGCGTCTTCAGATCCTGGGCGAGTCCGGAAACCGCCGACGCGTTGGCGTCCGACCCGGCCAGCGAACGCACCGCGTTCTCGGCCGCGTCCCGTGCCGCGCCGAGGATGGAATCGCGGGTCCCGGCCAGCGCCTTTTCGATTTCGTCGAGGCGCGGGCTGATGTCCTCGAATTCCGGCAGCGGCGTGCTGGGCCTGGACAGATGCGCGGACAGGCCGGCGACTTGCGCCTCCAGGCTGCGGATCAGCGCCGGATCGATGCCGGCCACCTGGGCCGCAGATGCGTCGAGCCGGCTGGAAATGTCCTCGAGCCGGCTTTCCAGTCCACGGATCGCCGCTTCGCCGGCGGGATCGGCGGCACGTGTCTCCATGCGCGTGGCGAGTGCGGTGAAGCGGGCGTCGATGGCTTCCATGATGCCGGCGCTGTCGATCTGTGGTGCGATGCGCTGGTCGAGCCGGTCGGCGACCTCGTCGAGACGGCGCTCGAGATCGCGAAACAGCATGTTGCCCTGTTCGATGGCATCGCCCTGGCGGCGTTCCATCATGCCGGACAGAACATCGAAGCGCTGCTCGAGCCCGTGGAAGATGTAGTCGGCGTCGGGCATGGCCGGCGCCTGGTCGATCTTGTCGGCAATGAGGGTGATCTGCTTGGCCAGCCGCTCCATCGCCTGCTCGGGCAAATTGGCGCGGCCGGCGAGTTCGTCAACGCGGCTCGACAGCGTGCTCAGGCGATCCATGACCGCGTTGCCGGGGCGATCCTGCGCCACTTCCTCGATCTGACGGGCGAGCGAGTCGATGCGCTTCTCGATACGATCGAAGGCTTCGTGATCGACCGAATTGGCCTGTGCCGCAACGGTCGAGGCAACGATGGCGCGGGAAATCTCGTCCAGCCGCTCGTCGATCATGGCAAGCGTGTCGCTGCCGCGATTGTCCTGCTGGCCCGCGAAGTGTTCGACGGCGCCGGCCAGCGTGCGCACCTTTTCCTCGAGCGAGCGCAGCGACAGCGATTCCGGCAGATTGTTGACGGCGTTGCTGATCTGCTCCAGCCGGTCGGTCAGCGCCGCAAGGGCGGGATCGTCGGAACGTTTGCGCTGATCGGCGTCGACACGGTCCTCGAAAGCCGTCCAGCGGCGGTCGAAATCGTCCCAGCGGCGGTCGACCTTCTGCACGCTCTCCTCGCGCGCCAGCGTGTCGAGCGCAGCCTTCACCTGCTCGAGCTCCAGGCGCAGCATGTTGACGCTTCTGTCGTCGCTCTTCTCCGACAGCGACTTGATGGCGCCGGAAAGCCGTTCGAATTCGACGCCGAGTTCGGCGCTGCCTTTGCCAGCAATGCCGGGCCTGGCGCTGGCCTGGAAGGCGCGGTCGATATCCTTGCGCAGCGCATCGAATTCGCGTTGCAGACCCGCCGTCATCTGGTGGCGCAGTTCCTCTCGCATGCCGCGCAACTCACCGGCGATCTTGCCGACCATGGCGACGCTGTCTTCCTGGCCGCGCACGCGGTCGATGTCACGGGCGATGGCCTGGTAGTTCTGGTCGAAGCTGGGGGCCGGTGCCGGGGTCTGCGGGCGCGCCGCTGGCCGCGGATCCTCATACCAGCGCTGCTGAGCGGTTGGCTGGGCGGCGGGATAACGCGGGTCGACCGCAGGATAGCGCGGCTCGGTGGCTGGATAGCGCGGGTCGGTGCCGTATTGGTGCGGAGCGGGCCGGGCCGTCACCTCCTCGCGGGTCTGACCCAGCCGCTGTTCCAGCGTCTCCAGCGAGCGGTTCAGTTGCTCGAGCGTGGTCTGCGGCTTGCGCTGCCTGCCGGCGTTGAGTGTATCGAGATAGGACCGCTTGCTGTTCATCGGTGCGTCCGTCTTTCAGATTGGCCGGCTTTCGACCAGCTCCCCAAGTCCCTGCCGGAACGAAGGCGACCGCGCTTCCACGGTGGAAGACAAGCTTCCCGGGGTTTCACCCGCGCTCCGAAAAACCGTGAAAAATTCGATACAGGATAAACACGGGTAGCCGACGCGCCCACATTTCCCCCAACGTGGTAAACAACGCGTTAACCAAGCTTAAGAAGTTGGAAGGAAGTTCGCTCTCGCTTCCACGGTGCGGCATAAAGCACCTTCACAGAACGCCCCTTGCGTCATGAGGCGGCTATCGGTATAGAATTGACGTAAACGTAAAAGGCGCATTTGAGTGTGCTGTTTGCGATTTTGTTTGTCGAAACCACGGCCGGAAGCACGCCCCCGCTTCCAGTCAGGCGACGCATGGTCCAGGACCGCGACGCCACCAGACGGGGAAAGCCAGTGACCATGAAGCTTATCTCGGCCGGCGAGACCGCGGCCAATACCAATAATGTATCTGTCGAAGCCGGCGAGGACCTCGCCCGCATCGGCGAAATGGCCAAGAAATACGGCGTGACGCTGCGCACGCTGCGTTTCTACGAAGACAAGGGCCTGCTCAACCCGCAGCGCGACGGCTCCACCCGTCTCTACACGCGCCGCGACAAGGCCCGGCTGAAGCTGATCCTGCTCGGCCGCAAGGTCGGGTTCTCGCTGCGCGACGTCAAGCAGATGATGGATCTCTATGATCCGACCGGTTCCAACACCAAGCAGCTGCGGCTGGCGCTGGACAAGTCGGAGAAGCAGCTCGCCCGCCTGCAGAAGCAGCGGGCGCTGATCGACGACGCCATCAACGAGCTCTCCGGCTCGATGTCGGCGGTGCGCCAAATGTTGGCCGAGCGCACGGCGCCGCAGGCGAGCGTCGCGAGCTAAAGCAATCTACCGGTTCCGACCCCGTCGGAGTCTCGACCATCAAAGCCGCGTGGCTCTGCCGCGCGGCTTTTTCGTTGCCTGCGTCTGCCCAACTGGTTCCCTCGGCGCTGGCCTGCATGGCGTCGCGCCGCCAGCTTAACCAAGCTGGGCTGGGCGGGAAATCTTGTCGCATCGAAAAAATTGACGTTTACGCAAACGTCAATTTTTGCTATCCCGGCTTCAACACGGGTCCGCATGCTGCCCTGACATGAATTCGGGGGCTTTCGGACCAGGTCCGCAGGGTGGAGAAAAAGCATGCCGACATACAGGGCTCCGGTCCAGGATACGCTGTTCGTACTCAATGATGTGCTGGGCTATCAGCGCTATTCGAACCTTCCCGGATTTGCCGACGCGACGCCGGACGTGCTGGAAGCGATTCTGGCTGAAGGCGCCAAGCTCGCCGAAAACATCATGCATCCGCTCAACCGTGTCGGCGACATGGAAGGCTGTGTGCGTCACGACGACGGCTCGGTGACCACGCCCAAAGGCTTCAAGGAGGCCTTCGACCAGTATCGCGAAGGCGGCTGGATGGGGCTGGCGGCGCCGGTCGAGTTCGGCGGCCAGGGCCTGCCCTATGCCGTGCACACCGCCGTCGCTGAATATATGGTCTCGGCCAACATGTCGCTGATGATGTATCCGGGCCTGACCCAGGGCGCCATCGCGGCGATCATCACCCACGGCACCGACGAGCAGAAGGCCAAATGGCTGCCGAAGATGGTCGAGGGCTCCTGGACCGGCACCATGAACCTGACCGAACCGCATTGCGGCACCGATCTCGGCCTGCTGCGCACCAAGGCGGTGCCGAACGGCGACGGCACCTACAAGATCTCGGGCCAGAAGATTTTCATCTCGGCCGGCGAACACGACATGTCGGACAACATCGTCCATCTCGTGCTGGCCCGCATCGAGGGCGCGCCGGAAGGCGTCAAGGGCATTTCGCTGTTCATCGTGCCGAAGCTCAAGCTCGATGCTTCGGGCAATCCGGGCGAACGCAACACGCTCTCCTGTGGCTCGATCGAGGAGAAGATGGGCATCCACGGCAATTCGACCTGCGTCATGAACTATGACGAGGCCGAAGGCACGCTGCTCGGTGAGGAGAATGGCGGCCTCAAGGCGATGTTCACGATGATGAACGAGGCCCGCCTCGGCGTCGGCCTGCAAGGGCTTTCGCTGTCGGAGATCGCCTACCAGAACGCCGTCGCCTACGCCAAGGACCGCTTGCAGGGCCGTTCGCTGTCGGGCGCCAAGGCGCCGGACAAGAAGGCCGACCCGATCATCGTCCATCCCGACATCCGTCGCTCTTTGATGACCATGAAGGCCTTCAACGAGGCCGGTCGCGCGCTGGCGCTGTGGACGGCGATCAAGTCCGACATCGCGCATCGCTCCGCAGACGACAAGGACCGCCAAGCGGCCGACGACTACACCGGCCTGATGACGCCGGTGGTCAAGGGCGTGCTCACCGACAAGGGTTTTGACCACGCCGTCATGGCCCAGCAGGTATTCGGCGGTCACGGCTATATCGAAGAGCACGGCATGAGCCAGTTCGTGCGCGATGCCCGCATCGCCATGATCTATGAGGGCGCCAACGGCATCCAGGCGCTCGACCTCGTCGGCCGCAAGCTCGGCCTGAATGGCGGCCGCGCCATCCAGGCCTTCTTCAAGGAGGTCGGCGAATTCTGCGAGGAAAACCGCGCCGACGAGAAGATGGCGCCCTTCACCAAGGGGTTGAAGAAGGGCCTCAATGATCTGCAGGCGGCGACTATGTGGCTGGTGCAGAACGGCATGGCCAAGCCCGACAATGCCGGCGCGGCCTCGACCGACTACATGCATCTCTTCGGCCTTGTCGCACTGGGCTACATGTGGGCGCAGATGGCCAAGGCGGCTCAGGGCAAGACCGGCGCCAACGGCACCCAGTCCTTCTACGACAACAAGGTGGTGACGGCGCGCTTCTTCATGGAGCGGATCATGCCGGAGACGTCGGCCCATCTCGCCCGTATTTCGAGTGGTGCGGACACGCTGATGGCCCTGCCCGCGGAAGCGTTCTAAAGATAGTTGCCCTCCTCCCTCGGGGGGAGGGTCGGTTGAGGCCAGCGTGACGTGCGCCGGCCTTAACGCTGACGATGCGCTCTGGGAGGAGTACCATATCCAAATGACCAGCCCCGCCGAAATACTTGGCCTTCCCAAGCCCGCCTGGGCGGCGGACGAGGTCGGCATGCTCTACGACATGGCAACCCGCTTCATGTCGGAGGAGATCGCGCCGCGCTACGACGAGTTCGAGAAGAACGAGATGGTCGACCGCGAAAGCTGGCTGAAGGCCGGCGCCGCCGGGCTGCTCTGCGCCTCGATGCCGGAGGAATATGGCGGCTCCGGCGGCACCTTCGCGCATGAGAGCGCCATCATCGAGGCCATCGGCCATGTCGGTGTCGACGGTTTTGGCATCGGCCTGCACAATTCGATCGTCGCGCCTTACATCCTTCACTACGGTTCGCAAGAGCAGAAGAAGAAGTGGCTGCCGAAGCTCGCCACCGGCGAGCTCATCGGCGCCATCGCCATGACCGAACCGGGCGCCGGTTCCGACCTGCAAGGCGTCAAGACGCGGGCCGAGAAGGACGGCAACCAGTACAGGATCAATGGGTCCAAGACCTTCATCACCAACGGCCAACTGGCCAACTTCATCATCGTCGTCACCAAGACCGATCCGGAAAAGGGCGCCAAGGGCACCTCGCTGATTATCGTCGAGACCGACGAGGTCGAAGGTTTTGAGCGCGGCCGCAACCTCGACAAGATTGGCCTGAAGGCCAACGATACGTCGGAACTGTTCTTCAACGACGTGCGCGTCCCGACCTCCAATTTGCTCGGCCACGAGGAAGGGCAGGGCTTCATCCAGCTGATGCAGCAATTGCCGCAGGAGCGGCTGCAGATCGGCACCGGCGCCATCGCCATGATCGAGCGCGCGCTGGCGCTGACCATCGAGTACGTCAAGGAACGCAAGGCCTTCGGCAAGGCGATCATCGACTTCCAGAACACCCAGTTCAAATTGGCCGAGCTTAAGACCGAGGCGACCATCGGCCGCGTCTTCTACAATGACTGCGTCACGCGCCACATCAATGGCGGCCTCGACCCGGTGACGGCCTCGATGGCGAAATACTGGCTCTCCGACCTGCAGGGAAAAGTCGTCGACGAATGCCTTCAACTGCATGGCGGCTATGGCTACATGAATGAATACCCGATCGCCCGCATGTTCCGCGACGCTCGCGTCCAGCGCATCTACGGCGGCACCAACGAGATCATGAAATTGCTGATCGGCCGCTCGCTCTGAGAGCGGCGACCGGCAAACCCAAGGAGCACGAAAATGGCTGAGGCTTACGTCTATGACGCCGTGCGCACGCCGCGCGGCAAGGGCAAGAAGGATGGATCGCTGCATGAAGTGCCGGCGGTGCGGCTTGCCGCAAAGACGCTGGAAGCGCTGCGCGACCGCAACGGGCTGGACACCGGCACAGTCGACGACATCATCTTCGGCTGCGTCGATCCGGTCGGCGAAGCGGGTTCGGTCATTCCACGCGCCGCCGCCTTCGAGGCCGGCTACGACACCAAGGCGCCCGGAATGCAGATCTCGCGCTTCTGCGCCTCGGGTCTCGACGCCATCAATTTCGGCGCCGCCAAGATCGCGCAGGGCGCCGACGAGATCGTCATCGCCGGTGGCGTCGAATCAATGTCGCGCGTCGGCATGGGTGCCTCCGGCGGTGCCTGGTTCATGGACCCTTCGGTCGGCCTGCCTGGCTGGTTCGTGCCGCAAGGCATTTCGGCCGACCTGATCGCCACCAAATACGGTTTCTCACGCGACGACGTCGACGCCTATGCGGTCGAGAGCCAGAAGCGCGCCGCCAAATCCTGGGCCGATGGCCGCTTCAAGAATTCGGTCATTCCGATCAGGGATCAGAACGGCCTGACCATACTCGACCATGACGAGCACATGCGGCCTTCGACCGACATGCAGTCGCTGGCATCGCTCAACCCATCCTTCGTCATGCCCGGCGAAATGGGCGGCTTCGACGCGGTCGCGGTGCAGAAGCACCCCGAGGTGGAAGAGGTCAACCACGTCCATCACGCCGGCAATTCGTCCGGCATCGTCGATGGCGCGGCAGCCGTCCTGCTCGGCTCGAAGAAGGCCGGCAAGGCGATGGGTCTCAAGCCCCGCGCCCGCATCCGCACCTTCGCCAATATCGGCTCCGAGCCGGTGCTGATGCTCACCGGCCCGGTCGACGTTACCGAGAAGCTCCTGAAGCGCGCCAAGATGAAGCTGTCGGACATCGACCTGTTCGAGCTCAACGAGGCCTTCGCCTCGGTCGTGCTGCGCTACATGCAGGCCTTCGACATCCCGCACGACAAGATCAACGTCAATGGCGGCGCCATCGCCATGGGCC
The DNA here is from genome assembly GCF_052115225.1 of Mesorhizobium sp. 2RAF45. Classification (NCBI taxonomy): domain Bacteria; kingdom Pseudomonadati; phylum Pseudomonadota; class Alphaproteobacteria; order Hyphomicrobiales; family Phyllobacteriaceae; genus Mesorhizobium; species Mesorhizobium sp. 2RAF45. The sequence continues at coordinate 219,122 of NZ_JBFRGG010000007.1, forward strand.
ATCCGCTCGGCGCCACCGGCGCGATGATCTTCGGCACGGTGCTGGACGAACTCGAGCGCCGCGATCTGAACACCGCGCTGGTCACGCTGTGCATCGGCGCCGGCATGGGCACCGCTACGATCATCGAACGCGTCTGACGGGGAGAGAACAATGAGCTACATCAATTTCACCCTCGACACCGACGCCGACGGCATTGCGCTCGTCACCTGGAACATGCCGGATCGCTCGATGAACGTGTTCACCGAGGAGGTGATGGGCGAACTCGACAAGATCATCGACCAGGTGGTGGCCGACGCCGGCATCAAGGGTGCGGTGATCACCTCGGGCAAGGACAGCTTCTCCGGCGGCGCTGATCTCACCATGCTGCAGAAGATGCTTGCCGTGTTCGCCAGGGAAAAGACCAAGGACCCGCAGAAGGCGGCAAAGCTGCTGTTCGACAATGCCGGCCGTATGGGCGGCCTGTGGCGCAAGCTCGAAACATCAGGCAAACCCTGGGTATCGGCGATCAACGGCACCTGCATGGGTGGCGCCTTCGAATTGTCGCTGGCCTGCCACGGTCGCGTCGCCGCTGATTCAGACAAGGTCAAGATGGCCTTGCCGGAAGTCAAGGTCGGCATCTTCCCCGGCGCCGGCGGCACCCAGCGCGTGCCGCGGCTGACCGATCAGCAGCAGGCGCTGCAGATGCTGACCTCCGGCCAGAATCTGTCGCCGCAGAAGGCGAAGGCCATGGGCCTGATCCATGAGATCGCCGAGCCGGCCAAGCTGGTCGAGACGGCAAAGGCCATGATCAGGAACGGACTGAAAGCCGTCCAGCCTTGGGACGAGAAGGGTTTCAAGCTGCCTGGCGGTCAGATCTATTCGCCGGCCGGCTTCAATCTCTGGCCGCCGGCTATCGCCATCCTGCGTCGCGAGACCTATGGCAATTATCCGGCCGCCGCCGCTATCCTGAAATGCGTCTATGAGGGCCTGCTGGTGCCGTTCGACACCGCGCTCAGGATCGAACAGCGCTATTTCACCGAGATCATGCAGACCAGGGAAGCGGCGGCGATGATCCGCTCGCTGTTTGTCTCGCTGCAGGAACTGAACAAGGGCGCCCGCCGCCCGGCCGGCGTGCCGGAAACCAAATTCAAGAAGATCGGCATTCTCGGCGCCGGCTTCATGGGCGCCGGTATCGCCTATGTCACGGCCAAGGCCGGCATCCCGGTGGTGCTGCTCGACCGCGACATGGAGTCGGCCGAAAAGGGCAAGGCGCATTCAGACAGCCTGGTCTCGGATCAGGTCAAGAAGGGCCGCGCCAAGCCGGAGGAGAAGGACAAGCTCCTGTCGCTCATCACGCCGACAGCCGACTATGCCGATCTTGCCGGCTGCGACTTGGTGGTCGAGGCGGTGTTCGAGGATTCGGCCGTCAAGAAGGCAGCCACCGAACAGGCGGAAGCCGCGCTGAAGTCGTCCGCGATCTTCGCATCGAACACCTCGACCATTCCGATCACGTCGCTGGCGAAGAATTCGGCCCGGCCGAAGAATTTCGTCGGCATCCACTTCTTCTCGCCGGTCGACAAGATGATGCTGGTCGAGATCATTTTGGGCAAGAAGACCGGCGACAAGGCGCTGGCGACCGCGATCGATTTCGTCCGCGCCATCAAGAAGACGCCGATCGTCGTCAACGACACGCGCGGCTTCTACGTCAACCGCTGCGTGCTGCGCTACATGTCGGAAGCCTACAAGATGCTGATCGAGGGCGTGCCCGCGCCGATGATCGAGAATGCGGCGAAGGCCGCCGGCATGCCGGTCGGTCCCCTGGCGCTGACCGACGAGACGGCGATCGACCTCGCCCAGAAGATCATGAAGCAGACCATCAGGGATCTCGGCGACAAGGCCGTCGATCCCAAGCAGATGGCGCTGATCAACACCATGGTCGACGACCATGGCCGCTTCGGCCGCAAGAACGGCAAGGGTTTTTATGACTATCCCGCCAAACCCGCCAAGAAGAAGCTGTGGCCGGGACTGAAGGACCTCTATCCGCAGCTTTCGCCCGAGAAGGTCGATTACGAGGAGTTGCAGCAGCGGCTGCTGGTCACCATCGCGCTGGAAGCGGCGCGGGTGATGGAGGAAGGCATCGTCACCGATCCGCGCGAGGCCGATGTCGGCTCGATCCTGGCCTTCGGCTTCGCGCCCTACACAGGCGGCGCGCTGTCCTATATCGACGGCATCGGCGCCAAGGAATTCGTCAAGATCGCCAAGGGATTGCAGAAGAAATACGGCGCCGAGTTCAAGGCGCCCAAGCTGCTACTCGACATGGCCGAAAAGGGCGAAACCTTCTACCAGCGCTTCGATCCCTACGCCAAGGGCGACGTGAAACAGGCCGCCTGACGGCAGGTCATGTATGTCTGGGCGCGCATGGCGCGCATGCTGGCCACGGCGCGAAGCCGTGGCCCCTATATGATGGGCGGTGAAAGCCGCCTGGCCTTTCGCTGCCTGCCGACCGACATCGATTTCAACGTCCACCTCAACAATGCGCGCTACATGATGCTGGCCGATCTCGGCCGGATCGACCTGTTCGTCCGTGCCGGCCTGATCACGCTGGCGCGCAAGAATGGCTGGGCGCCTATGATGGGCGGGCTGCAGGCGGTCTACGCACGCGAGATCAGGCTGTGGCGCCGCTTCGAAGTGGTGTCTTCCATCGAAACCTGGGAAGGCAGCCAAGTCATCGGCAAGCACCGTTTCGTCTTCGACAATGGCGAGACGGCTGCCTTGATCCTGACGACCGCAGGCGTCTACGATCGCAAGGCGCGCCGCTTTCTCGATATCGACGAGGTCGTCGCCGCGCTTGGTCGCTCGGTGAACCCGCGTCCGCCGACCGAGGCGGAGCGGCTGTTCATCGAATCTCACCAAGCCCTGCGCCGCCAGGCCAAAGGACCCGCCTGAAGCCGCGTCCGGAGAGTGTGCGGCACTGTCGTTGCGGCACAGTTTTGTTCGTGATCCGTCGCCTGCGCGGTGGACATGCCGGCGGTTGCGAGTTAGACAGGAGAGGCATTTTTTCCTGTCTGGAAGGAGAGCACGACATGCTCTCGCACGACCGCGTTTGGGCCGCCATCGATGCTCTTGCCGAGCGCTATTCGCTTTCGGCGTCAGGTCTGGCAAGGCGCGCGGGCCTCGATTCGACCGCCTTCAACAAGTCGAAACGTCTGTCCTCGGATGGCCGGCCGCGCTGGCCCTCGACCGAATCACTGGCCAAGATCATCGAGGCGACGGGTGCCTCGCTCGACGAATTCACCGGGCTGATCGAAGGCCGCATGGCCGCCGCGCCCGCCCACAGGCGTTCCGTGCCGCTGCTCGGCTTTGCCCAGGCCGGCGCCGGCGGCTTCTTCGACGATGCCGGCTTTCCGGCCGGGCAGGGCTGGGATCTGGTCGAACTGCCGGCGCAATCGACCGAGAGCTCCTATGCGCTGCAGGTGCAGGGCGATTCCATGCTGCCGCTCTATCGCAATGGCGACGTCCTCATCGTCGAGCCGGGCGCTATCACCCGCAAGGGCGATCGCGTCGTCGTCAAGACCACATCGGGCGAGGTGATGGCCAAGGTACTCGAGCGCCAGACCGTCAAGTCGATCGCGCTGGTCTCACTCAATCCCGATCATCCCGACCGCGACATTCCCATGCGCGAGGTCGAATGGGTGGCGCGGATTGTCTGGGCAAGCCAGTAGGTCGGGCTGGTGCGGTTTCCTCATCTCATTCTGGCGGTTCTGATGGTCCCGGTGATGGCGGCCCTGGTTGTCGCCGGCGGCCGCACGCTGAAAGGAAGCCAAAGCACCGGCGCGGTGGATCAGATCGATCCCGGCGTGGACACGATCTCTCAGGCCGGCACCGATGCCGGGTCTGACGAACCAGCCACCTCAGCCATTCCCGCGCCCGCCGCTCCGCCGCCGCCAAAGCCGGCGGCGCGTTCGCGGGCGATCGATCCGGATGTCGTCGCGCCGCCGGAACTGCCCACCGGGGAACTCGAGCGGGTCGAGCCGCGCGAGCCTCTGAGCAAGCTGGCGCTGGCCATGCCGCCCAAGCCGAAGATGCCCGATGACTGGAATGGCACGAAGCTGTTCCAGCCGGTCGCGACCGCCGCCGGCCTGATCGAGGCGAAAGGCTATTCGGTCGCGATCTCCGGCATCGATGTCGTCGGGCAGGACGAGACCTGCACCACCGACGGCAAGTCATGGCCGTGCGGTATCCGTGCGCGCACGGCGTTCCGCTCCTTCCTGCGCGGCCGCGCCGTGGTCTGCACGGTGCCGCCCGAAGGCGGACGCGACCGCATCGCGGCGGAATGCCGGATCGGCAAGCAGGACGTCGGCCAATGGCTGGTCGACAATGGCTGGGCGCGTGCCGCCAAGGGCGGACCCTATGTCGAGGCCGGTGAAAAGGCGCAAAGCGCAAAGAAGGGCATTTTCGGATCGGCGCCGAACCTGGCCGGCGTCTCGGCGGTGCCGCCCGCGCCAGCCCCGGCGCCTCAGGCGCCGGGTTCGATCCTGGAAGAGGTCGACGGCGCCCTCAAGCCAGCTGACCAGCCAGCGCCTGCTGAATGAGCGCGCGGGTCTCGGCGACGCCGTAGAGCGCGGCGAACGAGCCGAAGCGCGGGCCGCGTTCCTGGCCGATAAGCACCTGATAGATCATCTGGAAAAAGGCGCCCGAAACGCCCGGGCCACCCTCCGGGCTCTGCTTGGAATGATCCTGATAGCGCTCGATCTTGCGCGCCACGTTGAGCGAAGCGTTCTGGATCGCTTCGCCGCCGGCATCCGCCGGCAATGCACCAAGTGCCCCGTCCAGGGCCTCAAGCGCCTCGCGCTCAACCTCGTCGGCCGCACGGAAGGTCTTCGTCGGCCGCACGAAATCGTCGAAATAGCGGATCGCGTGGCCGACCAATTGGTCGAGCTCGGGATGCGTCTTTGGCGTCACGCCCTGCGTATGGCGCGAGATGAAGCCCCACAGCACGTCCTTGTTCTGCGCATTGGAGGCGCTGACCAGGTTGAGCAGCAGCGAGAACGGCACCGGCATGTCGATTGCTGGCGGGTTGCCGTCATGCATGTGCCAGACAGGATTGCCCAGCCGCTCCTTCCAGTCCTGCCTGGGGTAGGCGCCCAGGAAGGTGTAATACTCGTCCACCGCCCTCGGAATGACGTCGAAATAGAGCTTCTTGGCCTGCCGCGGCCGCTGGTACATGTAGAGCCCGAGACTTTCGGTCGGCGCATAGGTCAGCCACTCGTCGATCGTCAGGCCGTTGCCCTTCGACTTCGAGATCTTCTGGCCGTTTTCGTCGAGAAACAGCTCGTAGACGAAATGCTCCGGCGCGCGCCCGCCCAGAATGTTGCAGATGCGGTCATAGACCACCGCGTTGGTCTGGTGGTCCTTGCCGAACATCTCGAAATCGACGCCAAGCGCTGCCCAGCGCATGCCGAAATCCGGCTTCCACTGCAGCTTCACCCGGCCGCCGGTGATCGAAAGCGTGGTCTCGGTGCCTTCGTCGTCGAAGGTGATGGTGCCGGCCTTGGCGTCGACATGCTTCATCGGCACGTAAAGCACGCGGCCGCTCTTTGGGGAAATCGGCAGGAACGGGCTGTAGGTCGCCTGCCGCTCCGGCCCGAGCGTCGGCAGCATCACCGCCATGATCTTGTCGTAGCGTTCGGCGGCGCGCAGCAGCATCGCGTCGAAACGGCCTGACTTGTAGTACTGCGTCGCGCTGGCGAATTCGTAGTCGAAGCCGAACGTGTCGAGGAAGCGGCAGAGCATCGCATTGTTGTGGTCGGCGAAGCTCGCATAGTCGCCGCCGAACGGATTGGGGACCGAAGACAGCGGCTTGTGCAGATGCGGCTCGAGTGCCGCGCGATCCGGCACGTTGTCGGGTATCTTGCGCATCCCATCCATATCGTCGGAGAAGCACAGCAGCTTGGTGGCGACCCTGTCTTGCGTGAGCACGCGGAACGCATGGCGCACCATCGAGGTGCGCGCCACCTCGCCGAACGTGCCGATATGCGGAAGGCCCGATGGGCCATAGCCGGTCTCGAACAGGATCGTTTCGGGAAAGTCGCTGCCTTTGTAGCGCTCGATGATCTTCTTGGCTTCCTCGAACGGCCATGCCTTGCTCTCGGCCGCTGCCGCCAGCAGTTCGGGGTTGAGATCGATTATGTTTGATCCCGCCATGGTCGTGTTTTCCAAATTGTTCGCCGGTATGGTCGCAGTGTCGATTTTCAACCGGTCCTCTAGGCGCGCATGGCCGGAGCGTCAACGCGTTGGGCGCTTTTTCCTTGCGACCTTCGACCCCCGTTCCTACCTTCGAAACCCGTTCAAGGAGTAAAGAATGCCGTCGCCGACCCCGCATGAAGCCCTGATCTACCTGATGGTCATCACCTCGGCCTCCGACCGCGACATGACCGATGTCGAACTGGCCCGGATCGGCGACGTTGTCCGCTCATGGCCGGTGTTCGAGGATTTCAAGCAGGACCGCCTGGTTCCCGTCGCCCAGGCTTGCCAGAAGCTGCTGCATGAAAAGGATGGCCTCGAGGGTGTCCTGGCCCAAATTGCCGAAGCCCTGCCAGAGCGCCTGCGCGACACCGCGTATGCCGCCGCCTTCGAAGTGGCCGCCGTCGATCTCGAAATGCGCATGGAGGAAGTGCGCGTGCTGCAGTTGATCCGCCGCAAGCTCGATCTCGACACGCTGACCGTCGCCGCCATCGGCCGCGCGGCCAAGGCGCGGCTGCGCACGCTGACCTGAGCATCACTAGAAAAAGCTGACCGGGACCGGATCAGAAAAAACTGACCGGAAAATAGCGCAGGTAGAATTCGGCGAAGGTGCCTTTCATCGAGATCTCCTGCAGCGCGTAATCGATCGCGGCGGCCAGCGCCGGATTGTCCGCCCTTGTGGCGATAGCCATGCCCGTGCCCAGATATTCGGGCGCCAGATAGGGACCGCCGGCAAAACGGCAGCACCCGCCTGCATCCGAGCCGCCCAGCCAGAATGCGAAACGCATGCCGTCACCGAAGGCGGCATCGATCTTGCCCGCCTTGAGATCGCCGTAGAGGGCTTCCGGTCCGTCGAAGGAGACGATTTGGACCGTGTTGAAATAGTCGCGCAGCATGCGCTCATGCGCCGAGCCGGCGAGAACGCCGACGCGCTTGCTGCGCAGCTTGTCGAAGACCGGTTCGGCAAACGCCTTGTTCTTCGGCGTGATGAAGCGCGCCGGAAACTGCAGATAGGAGCGCGAGAAGGCGTATGTCTGGCGCGATTGCGGCGTCGCGGCGATGCCGGCGATGATCGCTTCGCCTTCGCCTTTCTCGAGCGCCCCTTCAAGCTCACCCCAGGGCAATGCCTGGATCTGGCATTTGTCGGCAATGCCGAGTTCGGCGCAGATGGCGCGCGCTAGGTCGATATGGAAACCGGACAGCTTTCCCGCGCCATCGAGGAAATTGAAGGGCGGAAAATCCGTGGTCGTCAGGAATCGCAGCCGTGGCAGTGCCGAAAGGTCGGGCTTCGGCAACCGTTCCTTGGCGTCCCACAACACTGGTACCTGCGGTTCGGCCGCGCGCGCCCCAGGAGCCAGTGGCAGGGCGGCGATCAGCAGCGACGCCAGGACCAGGAACCTCCATTGGAACGCCACGATAGAACTCCGCCGCACTCGTGTTCGCACCGGTTTTGGTACGAAAATGGTACAGGCACAATGGTTTTTGATTTCAACGCGCCAATTTCAGGCTATGCTTTAGCACGTTTGCAAACAGCGGTGGCTGCCCTGGTTGGGGAATTAGGGTCGAGAACCACAACCGAGAATGTGCGTGTTGCAATCCGTGGTCGGTGGCGAAATGCAGACAACGCATGGACCATTGATCTCAATGCATGAGGCAACATGGGGTTGATGTTGCGATGGGTCAATTTGATCGTACGCTGGAATACATAGACCAACTGCAACACGCCGGAACGGCGGCGGCGGTTTGCGAGAAATTGCTAGGCATTACATCGGATTTCGGTCTGACCGCGCTGATGGCGGGAACCGTTCCGCAGCCAGGCACGCCGAGCGGGCAGCAGAAGCAACATGTGCTGCTTTGCGACTGGCCCGTCGAATGGCTGGAGCGCTACGTGGCGCGCAACTATGTCGACCACGATCCCGTGGTCAGCCACATGAAGCAGCTGCAGGCGCCGTTCCAGTGGCGCGAAGCCGCCCAGGGCATTAGCTTCGACAAGAGCAGCGATGAGGTGATGGGCGATGCCGGCGCCTTCAAGTTGCGCGACGGGCTGGCCTTCCCGCTGATCACACTCGATGGCCAGATCGTCATGGTGTCGCTGGGTGGCGAGGCCGTGCAGCTGTCGGGTGCCGAGTTCGGCCTTGTGTCGCTGGTCTCGACGTATGCCGTCGGCCGCGCCATGCAAATCCACACCATGGCGACCAGTACCATCGACCATATCGAACTGACCCCGCGCGAGCGCGAATGCCTGCAATGGGCCGCCGTCGGCAAGTCGGAATGGGAGATTTCGCAAATCCTCGGCATCTCCGAACACACGTCGGAGAAACATCTTCTTAACGCCAAAAGCAAACTCGGTGCCGTCAACCGGGTCCAGGCGGTCGCCGAAGCGATAAGGCGCGGCTACATTAGCTAGGTCGGCCGTGCCGACCTGGAATTTCTTGCCTACGTGATCACGCAATTTTCTCGTTGAAGCACGGCCGTATCTTCCTCTTAAACCCAGGAGACGACGGCATGCTTTTTTGTCTTACAACTCAAGAATTGATGGAACGTCCCGACCTTTGGGAGGCCGTCCATCGCCTGCGCTACCAGATATTTGTCGAGGAAATGGGGTGGGAGGACCTGCGGCGCCCGGACGGATTCGAGGTCGACCAGTTCGACCATGACGAGGCGGTGCATCAGATCGTCATCAGAGGCAACGAAGTCGCGGGCTATCAGCGGATGTTGCCGACCACGCGGCCCCATCTGCTGACCGAGGTCTTGACCGACCTTTCCGAAGGAACGCCGCCATCGGGCCCCGACATCTGGGAATTGACCCGCTATGCGGTGGCTCCCGGCTTTCGCGATGGCCGTCGCGGCGTCTCGACCGTTGGTACCGAATTGATCGCCGGCTTCGTCGAGTGGGGGCTGAAGCGCGGTGTCGACAAGGTGATCATCGAGTTCGAGCCGATGTGGGTGCTGCGCGCCTTGCAGCTGCATTTCCTGGCGACGCCGCTGGGCTATCAGCGCACCTACGGCAATCAGCAGGTCGTGGCGACCCTGCTCTCCTTCAATGAGCACACGCTGGACGTTGTGCGTTCGCGCCGCAACCACCACGCTCCCGTCCTGGCCCGGGGATATCCCGACATGTTCGGCCAAAGGAGGGCGTCATGAGGTCGGAGACCGCCATGAACCCGCACCCGCAACCGGAACTGCGCAACCACACGCTGATCGTCACCGTGTCGTCGAATGATGGCCGGCCGGTGCTGGACAGGAGGGCCTATGAAAGCCTTGCCAAGACGTTCCATGAAGCCGCCGACAATGACGAGGTCCGTGTTGTCGTGCTGCGTGGCCTGGCAGGCTGCTTCTGCCTCGGCGGCGACTTTTCAGAATTCCTCGACGCCACCAAGCACCAGAAGCTGATCGCCGCCGTCACCGACATGTTCCGCACGCTGGCGACATTCCCCAAGCCCATCCTCGCTTGCGTCGACGGCGATGCCGTCGGTGTCGGCTGCACCATCCTGTTCCACTGCGACATGGTGATCGCCTCGAATGAAAGCACGTTCAGGGTGCCGTTCGTCGATTTCGGCCTTGTGCCGGATGCGGCGACCAGCATCCTGGCGCCGCAGAAGCTCGGCTATGCCGGCGCCTTCCGCTTCTTCTGCCTCGGCGACACGCTCCACGCCGAGGACGCCAGGGCACTCGGCCTCGTCGCCGAGATCGTGCATGACGGCGTGGAGGAGGCGACACTCGGCCGCGCCAGGCAGCTCGCCAAGAAGCCGGTTGCCGCCCTGCTGCAGACCCGCGGCCTGCTCAAGGGCAATACCGGCGCGCTGTGCGACCGCATCGACCAGGAGATATCGCTGTTCCAGCAGGCGTTGCAGGACGACACCACGCTGCGGCGCCTGCAGCGGATCGCCCGGCTCGCGGCCTGAGCAACGACGTCAAGAACCACGCGCCGCGCTGCCTGGTGGCCGCGCGGCGCGAGAAGGCCTAGCCTTCCTTGCCTAGGAATGACGGCCCTTCGCCGATGATCTTCTTGTCTTCCTTGCCGATGATATCGAGATCACGCCCCTCATAGGGTACCGACAACAGGATGCGCCGCATCACCGCCAGCCGCGCGCGGCGCTTGTCATTGGCCCGCACGATAATCCATGGCGCGAACGCCTTGTGGGTGCGCTCGAACATGGTGTCGCGCGCCTTGGTATAATCGTCCCATTTGGTGATGCCGGCGACATCGATCGGCGAGAACTTCCAGCTCTTCAGCGGGCTGTAGCGGCGATCGTGAAAACGCTCGAGCTGCGTTTCCCGACCGATGTTCAGCCAGAATTTGAAGAAATGGATGTCGTCGTTGACGATCATCCGTTCGAAATGCGGCGTCTCGTCGAGAAACTTTTCGTGCTGTTCGGGCGTGCAGAAGCCCATCACCGGCTCGACGCCGGCGCGGTTGTACCAGGAGCGGTCGAAGGTGACGAATTCGCCCGACGTCGGGAAATGGTCGACATAACGCTGGTAGTACCATTGTCCCAGCTCGGGCGGGGTCGGCTTGGTCAGCGCCACGTTGCGCGCCGTGCGCGGGTTGAGATACTGGTGCACCACGAAGATCGTGCCGCCCTTGCCGGCGGCGTCGCGGCCCTCGAACAGCGCCATCACCCGCTTGCCGGTCGCCTGCAGCCATGCCTGCGCCTTCACCAGCTCGATCTGCAATTTCTCGAGCGTCTCGTTATAGTCGTCGCTGTTCATCTTCTTGTCGTAGGGGTAGCCGCCCGCGGTCAGCTTGTGGTCCTCGACCCAGTCCGGGAGCTCGGGATTCTCGATGTCGAACTCCCGCTCCTTGCCCCCGATCCTGATCTTCAGCGGACCTGACGTCGGCGTTGCGGGATTTTCCTTGGCCTTTTTCATCGAGACGAACCCTTTCCAGCTTACGGACTCATGCTATTGGGAGCCTCCATGCCGGTCTAGCAGGAAGTTGCCATACGGCCGGACAGCGCCCGAGAGGGCTATAGGACCCGGGGATGGCTGAGCAAAGCGCAGAGCAGGCAAGTGTGGCGCAAGCCATGGCCATCCGGCTGTGGAACAGTCGCTGGCTGCTCGTCGCTGGCGTTATCGGTATCCTAGTCGCTTTTGCCTTCGCGGGGATCTCTGCCTATGTGCTGGTGCCGGCGCTGCTTCTGCTGCTGGCTGCCGCGCTGTTGCCGGCCACCGGCCTGCGCCATTCCGGCGAGAATGCCACCGCGATCGAGGCGATCGGCCTGCAGCGCCTGTCGGGCGAATATCTGGCGGCCGCCGTCGCCGATCCGCTGATCATCTTCGACCGCTCGGCCGCCATCGTCCATGCCAACGCCGCCGCCTTTGCCGCTTTTGGCGGCATCGCACCGGGCCTGTCGCTGCCGCTGAAATTCCGGGCGCCGGAAATGCAGACGCTGCTCGACAGCGTGCTGTCGGGCACGATCGCCTCCGATGTCGTCGACTATACCGAGAAGCTGCCGGTCGAACGGGCCTACCGGGTCAGCGCGTCCTCGGTCGGGCACGGCACCGACCTCTATGTGCTGGTGTTCAAGGACCAGAGCGAAACGCGCAGGATCGACCGCATGCGCGCCGATTTCATCGCCAATGCCAGCCACGAATTGCGCACCCCGCTGGCCTCGATCGCCGGTTTCATCGAAACATTGCGCGGACCGGCCCGCAACGACCCGGCGGCACGCGAGCAGTTCCTGCAGATCATGCAGAACCAGACCGGCCGCATGGCGCGCCTGATCGATGACCTGCTGTCGCTGTCCCGGCTGGAGATGAAGCCCTATCTGAAGCCCGGAACAGAGGTCGACCTGCGCCAGACCGTCGACAGTGTCATCGATTCGCTGGCCCCGCTTGCCCACGAAAACAGCGTCGTCATCGAGCGCGATTTCGCCAAGGGACCCCTCAATGTGCCGGGCGATCGCGACGAGTTGTTCCAGGTTTTCGAGAATCTTCTGGAAAACGCCTGCAAATACGGCCAGTCCGGCGGCCGTGTGGTGGTGTCGATCGCGCACGCCGATGACGGTTCCGAACCCGGCATCGACGTCACCATCCGGGATTTCGGTCCCGGCATTCCCGAGGAGCACATTCCGCGCATCACCGAGCGCTTCTATCGCATCGATGTCGAGACCAGCCGGACCCAGAAAGGCACCGGCCTTGGCCTGTCCATCGTCAAGCACATCCTGACGCGCCACAATGCCAGGCTGACGATCAAATCCGAGGTCGGTAAGGGCGCCGCCTTCTCGGTTCATTTGCCGACGCACGGATAGTGCCCTAGTTTCCCCTGGAACCGTTTCTTTTTTCTGTCATTCGGCTAGCGTATCAGCGGGGATTCGAGGAAACGACTCAAGAACCCGTGGGAAGGCATTTCATCCATGCAGTCCGTGCACATAATGAGCGCCTTTGACGAGGAGCTGAAATATCTGTCGAAGCGCATTGCGGCGATGGGCGGTCATGCCGAGCGCATGGTCGAACAGGCGGTCGCCGCTCTCGTCAATGCCGATCCGGGGCTGGCCCAGAAGGTCATCAACGACGATGCAGTCCTGGATGAGGGGCAGCGCGAGATCGACGACAAGGCGATCATCATCATCGCCAAGCGCCAGCCGATGGCGACGGACCTGCGCGAGATCGTCGGCGCCATCCGCATTTCGGCCGACCTCGAACGGGTCGGCGACCTCGGCAAGAACGTGGCCAAGCGGGTGGTCGCCGTCACCGACGGCCGCCAGCCGACCAGCCTGTTTCGCGGCCTGGAGGCCCTGGCCAATTTGGCGCTGACCCAGCTCAAGGAAGTTCTCGACGTCTACGCATCGCGCTCAGTCGACAAGATCAGCTTCGTGCGCGACCGTGACGATCAGATCGATGCCATGTACACGTCGCTGTTTCGCGAATTGCTGACCTACATGATGGAAGATCCGCGCAACATCACGCCCTGCACGCATCTTCTGTTCTGCGCCAAGAACATCGAGCGCATCGGCGATCATGCCACCAACATCGCCGAGACCATCTATTACATCGTCACCGGCGACCAGATGCCGGCCGAGCGGCCGAAAGGCGACAAGACCGACAAGATCAGCCTTTCGGCGCCGCTTCCGGCGAAATGAACGTTCATCCTCTCGAACGCCAGATCATATTGCGCTAAACTATCCCGGCGTTAAGCTTCTCAGGCCTTTATAAGGGGCCTGCTTCAGGAGGCCGCGATGGAATATGTCCGAGAGTTCAAGCCCGCGGCGCCGACATCAGGCATCATCGCCTCCAGTGTCTACACGGCCGGGCGGCGCATCGCCGACATTCCGATCGAGGAAGCCGGCGAATGGGCCAAGAAATCGGGACATGTCGTCTGGATCGGGCTGCTCGAACCGGATCGCGAGCTTTTGTTGCGTGTCCAGGCGCAGTTCCATCTGCACGAGCTGGCGATCGAGGATGCCGAGCATCCGCACCAGCGGCCGAAGATCGAGCAATATGGCGATGCGCTGTTCATCGTCGCCCGCACCGCGCAATTGATCGAAGGACGGGTGACTTTCGGCGAGACGCATCTGTTCGTCGGCTCGGGCTACATCGTCAGCGTCAGGCACGGCCCGTCGACCTCCTACGCCGCCGTGCGTCAGCACTGGGAAAGCTGTCCGCATTCGCTGGCCAAGGGCGAGGATTTCGTCCTCTACGCCATTCTCGATTTCATCGTCGACAACTACATGCCGGTGCTCGAGCAGATAGAGGACGAGGTCGAGGTGATCGAGGACCGGGTGCTTTTGAAGCCGATGACCGGTCCTGATATCGAGCGACTCTACATGCTGCGCCGCGATCTGCTGCGCCTGCGCAATGCGGCACTTCCGCTGGTGGAGGTCTGCCGCCGCCTGACCAGCGCCGACCTGCCGCAGATCCATTCAGCCATGCACCCGCTGTTTCGCGACGTGACCGACCACATCCGCACCGTCCAGGAAAAGATCGACAGCCTGCGCGAGGTGCTGGCCTTCGCCTTCGAGGCGAGCCTGCTGGTCGGTCAGAGCCAGGAAACCGCGATTTCCAAGAAACTCGCCTCATGGGCGGCCATACTGGCGGTGCCGACGGCATTCGCCGGCATCTATGGCATGAACTTCACCGACATGCCGGAACTGAAGATGGAGTATGGCTACCCGATCGTGCTGGCCACCATCGCGACGATCTGCGCGTTTCTCTACTGGCGGTTTCGCAAGAATGGCTGGCTGTGAGGGTAGGCAGTAGGCAGTAGGCTAAGAAGCGCCTCGCGAGCGCCGCCCAAGGCATACAGGCAGTATTGTCCTACTGCCCAATCCCCACTGCCTATTCCCTACCTATCGATTCCGCCGCCGCTCCGCCGCCGGCTGGAACGCCACGCGAGCATGATATTTGCAGTAGGGCCCCGTTTCGGCGGCCTCGTTGCCGCAGAAGTTGAAGTCCTCCGACAGCGGATCGCCGTTCGGCCATTTGCAGGTCCGCTCGGTCAGCTCGACGAGCTGCAGATGCCGTGAGATCGGTACCACGACATTCTCGACCGGGCGGATATAGTGCCGCGCCACCGGCTCGGCGTCGAATTGCGTCTGAAGGGCGGTCGCGCCGATCGATGTCGTGACGTGGCGAGCCGTGCTCGCGGCGCGCGCCACCGATTTCTGAACGGTCGAGCCCTGTGTCGTCTTCTTCTGGCGTGCCGGCGTCGCCGTTGCGCGGCCGCGGCCCGACAGCTTCAGACGGTGCACCTTGCCGATGACGGCATTTCGGCTCACCCCTCCAAGCTGGGCAGCAATCTGGCTTGCGCTCAGACCCTCCGACCACAATTTTCTGAGAAGTTCGACCCGCTCGTCAGTCCAGTTCATGAGACCGCGCTCCTGCTAAGCGTGCGGCAATCAGAATCCTTTCCCGACCCAGCACCACTGCTGGGGCAGACACCACATATACCTGGTGATTAGGTCCGCCGCACGAAATCTAGTTATTTCTCGACTACAATTACCTTATGCGCAGACTCGGTGACAAGAGTCCCAAGTGCAACACGAATCGGTTTTTTCGGTTTTCCCCAACTTGCCCGGTCGCTTGTGAGCCGGCGTCTCGTCAGGGGGCTTGCCGCGTGCCACTACGCGACGTTTTCGTTGACTTCATGGCCGAAAAACACGATAAGCCGCACAACGCCGCCGCTTTGGCGGCTTTTTTGATTTTCCGGTACCGGAGACGCATATAATGAGCGGTTCGGCGCTTTACGAGACCTTTGCTCGCGCTCCCCTGGCTTTCGACCACGGGGAAGGCACCTGGCTGGTTACCGACAAGGGCGAGCGATATCTCGATTTCGCCGGCGGCATCGCGGTCAATTCGCTCGGCCACAGCCATCCGCATCTGGTCGCGGCGCTGACCGAGCAGGCGGCGAAGTTGTGGCACGTCTCCAATCTCTACGAGATTCCCGCGCAGAGCCGGCTTGGCGAGCGCCTGGCCGATGCCACATTCGCCGACAAGGTGTTCTTCACCAACTCCGGCGCCGAGGCGCTGGAATGCGCGATCAAGACGGCGCGGCGCTACCATTTCGTCAAGGGGCATCCCGAGCGCTTCCGCGTCATCACCTTCGAAGGCGCCTTCCATGGCCGCACGCTGGCGACCATCGCGGCCGGCGGCCAGTACAAATACCTTGAAGGCTTCGGCCCCAAGGTCGAAGGCTTCGACCAGGTCGGCTTCGACGACATCGATGCCGCCGAGAAGGCGATCACGCCGGAAACCGCCGCGATCCTGATCGAACCGGTGCAGGGCGAGGGCGGCATCCGCCCGGTCCCGACGCAGTCCCTGAAGCGGCTGCGGCAGCTTTGCGACCAGCACGGCCTGTTGTTGATTTATGACGAGGTCCAATGCGGCATTGGCCGCACCGGAAAGCTGTTCGCGCATGAATGGTCAGGTGTTGCGCCCGACATCATGGCGATCGCCAAAGGCATTGGCGGCGGCTTCCCGATGGGCGCTTGCCTTGCAACCGACGAAGCAGCTGTCGGCATGACGGCTGGCGTGCACGGCACCACATTTGGCGGCAATCCGTTGGCCATGGCCGTCGGCAATGCCGTGCTCGACGTGGTGCTCGAAGACGGCTTCCTCGAAGACGTCCAGCGCAAGGCATTGCTGATGAAGCAAGGTCTGGCGGCGATCGCCGACGAGTTTCCCGATGTCATCGAAGACATCCGCGGCACCGGCCTCATGCTTGGCCTCAAATGCGCCATGCCCAACAACAAGGTGAACATGGCACTGCGCGACCAGCATTTGCTGGCGGTTCCGGCCGGCGACAACGTCATTCGCCTGCTGCCGCCGCTCACCGTCACCGACGCCGAGATCCACGAAGCGCTCAACCGCATCCGCGCCGGTGCCAAAGGCCTGGCGGATGCCATCGCCGTGGCCGCCGCGAAGTAATTCCGGAAAATTGCTGATGTCAGTTCGCCATTTCACCGATCTTTCCACCGTTTCCGAGGGCGACCTGCGCGTCATGCTCGACGACGCGGTGGTGCGAAAGGCGCGCCTCAAGGCCGGCGAGCGCACCCGGCCGCTCGAAGGCAAGGTGCTGGCGATGATCTTCGACAAGCCGTCGACGCGCACGCGCGTCTCCTTCGATGTCGGCATGCGCCAGCTCGGCGGCGAGACCATCATGCTGACCGGCACCGAAATGCAGCTTGGCCGCTCCGAGACCATCGCCGACACCGCCAAGGTGTTGTCGCGCTATGTCGACGCGATCATGATCCGCACCACCTCGCATGAGCGGCTGCTGGAGCTGACCGAGAACGCCACGGTTCCGGTGATCAACGGGCTGACGGATGACACCCATCCGTGCCAGCTGATGGCCGACATCATGACCTTCGAGGAGCATCGCGGTCCGGTGGCCGGCAAGACCATCGCCTGGACCGGCGACGGCAACAATGTGCTGCATTCGCTGCTCGAAGCCTCGGCGCGGTTCCGCTTCAACCTCAACGTCGCCGTGCCGGAAGGCAGCGAGCCGGCGCAGAAGCATATCGACTGGTCCAAGGCCCATGGCGGGAAGCTGCACTTCACCCGCTCGCCCGAGGAAGCCGTCGACCAGGCCGACTGTGTCGTCACCGATTGCTGGGTGTCCATGGGCCAGGAGCATCGCGCCCGCGGCCATAACGTGTTCTCGCCCTACCAGGTCAATGCCAAGCTGATGGCGCATGCCAAGCCGGATGCGCTGTTCATGCACTGTCTGCCGGCGCATCGCGGTGAGGAAGTGACCGACGAGGTTATCGACGGACCCCATTCGGTGGTCTTCGACGAGGCCGAGAACCGGCTCCACGCCCAGAAGGCGGTGCTTGCCTGGTGTCTTGGGGCTTGAAGTGTCTTGGGGCTTGAGGTGGCTTGGAGTTTGAAAGGTCCGGGCGCTTGATCTGCGGGGGCGCGATGCCTATCTGCGCCGCATCACGCAAATCAAGCGCGTTTGGACGCATGCACCCCAGGGGGCGGCATGGCCGCGCCCTGGAGCTTTGTCATGTTGGAAACGCATCAAGTGACTGAACATCACCCCAAACTCGGCGAGTTCGGCTATGCCGGCGACGATCATGTCGTGCCCTTTGAGGTCGGCCCGCTCGACGTGCGCGGCCGTACCGTGCAGCTCGGGCCGATGCTCGACGCCATTCTCAGCCGCCACGATTATCCCGAGCCGGTCGCCCGCCTGCTGGCGGAAGCCTGTGTGCTGACGGTGCTGCTCGGCACCTCGCTCAAATTCGAGGGCAAGTTCATCCTGCAGACCCGCACCGATGGGCCGGTCGACATGCTGGTGGCGGATTTCACCACGCCGTCGGCGCTGCGCGCCTATGCGCGCTTCGATGCCGATAGGCTCGAGGCGCTGGTCGCCGCAGGCGAAACGTCCCAGCAGACGCTGCTCGGCGGCGGCGTGCTGGCACTGACCATCGACCAGGGCGCCCATACGCAGCGCTATCAGGGCATCGTCCAGCTCGATGGCGAAACCCTGGAAGACGCGGCGCGCACCTATTTCCGCCAGTCGGAGCAGATCCCGACGGATATCAGGCTCTCGGTCGCCAAGCTGTTGACGCCAGGCGTCGGCGGGGCGCGCGAGCAGTGGCGCGCCGGCGGCATCCTGGCGCAGTTCCTGCCGCAATCGCCCGAGCGCATGCGCGTTCCGGACCTGCACGGCGGCGACGGCGATCCACGCGAGGAGATCCATGATCCCACGGACAATTCCTGGCAGGAATTGCTGGCGCTGCTCGGCACGATCGAGCCGACCGAGTTGATCGACCCGACGATCGGTGCCGAACGGCTGCTTTATCGCCTGTTCCACGAGCATGGCGTACGCGTCTTCGGCGGCGTTCCCGTGGCCGACCAGTGCTCATGCTCGCGCGACAAGATCCGCGGCATCCTCGAGGGCTTCTCCGCGCAGGAGATCGAGGACAGCACCGAGGATGGCGGCATCCACGTCGCCTGCGAATTCTGCTCGACACAGTACGACTTCGATCCGGCGGAATTTGCCGCACAGTAAAGCCATTCCTTCTCCCCGTGGAACGGGGAGAAGGACGCTAATTCACCGTCCGCCGCGTCCCCGGCAGATCCAGCGAGAACGCCGGGATGGCGATGTCGAAGGTCTCGCCGCGCTTGTTGCGCATCGTATAGTGCCCGACCATGATGCCTGAGGGCGTCGAGAGCGGGCAGCCGGACGTGTATTGATAGCTGTCGCCGGGATTGAGTTCGGGCTGGTCGCCGACGACGCCCGGGCCGCGCACTTCCTCGACTCGGCCGGCACCGTCGGTGATGTGCCAATAGCGCGACAGAAGCTGCACGAATTCGTCCGACTGGTTGTCGATCGTTATCTGATAGCCCCAGACATAGCGGTTCTCGGAAGGATCGGAGCGGTCCTCGAGATAGAACGGCCTGACCTGCACTTCGATTTTGCGCGTGACGGCGCGGTACATAAGCGGCTCCAAAACAATCTAGAGCATGATCCCGAAAAGTGGGAACCGGTTTTCGGAAAAGATCATGCTCAAACCAACAGAACCTTTCGGCGCTCCCGGCGAGCAGGTCAACGTGCGCGTCTTGTCGCGCCTCGTCTTGAAACGCAGGTGCCGGCAAAGAATGTCATTTAAGTGACACATGACAATGGTGGTGTGCACGAACCGGGCGACTCCGCGCTCTGTCGAACTGTTGAAAACGGCCACGATGCGGGCCGTCTCTTCTGGAGTGACCAGATCTCGATGGAACTCGCTCTCATAGCCGCCTCGCTTTCGACTGCTCTTATCCTTTCAAACACTGCAAGTATCCTTCTCGCCGCCTCACAGCTGAGACGGCGCACGACGATCGCACCGCCGGCCGGCAAATCGCCGCCGGTATCGATTGTCATACCCTCGCGCGGCGTCGAGCCGTTCACGCAGGAGACGCTGGAGCGCGCCTTCTCGCTAGACTGGCCCCGCTACGAGCTGATCTTCTGCGTCGCTCATGGAGACGACCCAGTGGTCAGGCTGATCCGTGCCGCCATTGGCCGCTTTCCAAAAGTGCCGGCCCGGCTGTTGATCGGCGACGACCGCGTCAGCGCCAATCCCAAGCTCAACAATTGCGTCAAGGGCTGGGAAGCCGCGCGGCACAATTGGGTTGTCCTGGCCGACTCCAACGTGCTGATGCCGAGAGACTACGTCCAGCATCTGATGGCGGCGTGGCGGCCGGACACCGGCCTTGTCTGCTCGACACCGATCGGTTCGCGGCCGGAGGGCTTCTGGGCCGAGGTCGAATGCGCCTTCCTCAACACGCTGCAGGCGCGCTGGCAATATGCCGGCGAGGCGCTCGGCCTTGGCTTTGCCCAGGGCAAGAGCATGTTGTGGAACAAGCCGATGCTGGATGCCAATGGCGGCATCCGCGCGCTGGCCGCCGAAATCGCCGAAGACGCCGCCGCGACCAAGCTGGTCAGTGGGCTTGGCCTGCGCGTCAATCTCGTCGCGGCACCCTTCGAGCAGCCGCTTGGCCGACGCACGCTTGGCACGATCTGGTCGCGCCAGGCCCGCTGGGCGCGCTTGCGCCGCGTCACCTTCCCACGGTTCTTCGCGCCGGAAATCCTGACCGGCGCGGTGGTGCCGCTGGCGCTTGCGCTGGTTGCGGCGGCAAGCGCCGGCTTCAGCCTGCCGCTGACGGCCATCGCCGTGCTGGCGGCCTTTTATCTCGCGGAATGCGCCCTGGCCTGGTCCAAGGGCTGGCACCTTTCGCCGCGCACGGTCGCGGCGATGATTGCGCGGGACTTGCTGCTTCCAACCATGTGGGGGCGCGGCTGGCTCGGCGGCGCCGTCGACTGGCGCGGCAATGCGATGACCATCGGCACCAAGGCGGCCGAACTGGAAGAGGCGTCGTCGCGCGCCTGATCGCGGCGCGGACGACCTACCTCGACGACCCTCTATTTAGCGGCCTTGAGAGCCTGCGCGATGTCTTCCAGAAGGTCATCGGTATCCTCCAGGCCGACCGACAGCCTGAGCGTTCCTGGCCCGATGCCGAGTTCGGCGCGCGCCTCGTCGCTCAAGTTCTTGTGCGTGGTCGTCGCCGGATGGGTGATCAGGCTCTTGGCGTCGCCGAGATTGTTGGAGATCAGCACGATGTCGAGCGCGTTCTGCAGGGCGAAGGCCGCCTGCTTGCCGCCCTTGACGTCGAGGCAGATCAGCGTCGAGCCGCCCGACATCTGCTTCTTGACGATCGCGGCCTGCGGATGGTCGGCGCGGCCGGGATAGATGACGCGGGCGATCTGCGGCTGCTCGGCGAGGAAATCTGCGATCTTGCCGGCGCTCTCCGTCTGCTGGCGCACGCGCAGCGGCAGCGTCTCCAGGCCCTTCAGCAGCGTCCAGGCGTTGAAGGGCGACAGGCTGGGGCCGGTGTGGCGGAAATAATCATGCAAATTCTCGTCGATCCACTTCTTGTCCGACAGGATCACGCCGCCGAGACAGCGGCCCTGGCCGTCGATGTGCTTGGTTGCCGAATAGACGACGATATGCGCGCCGAGCTGCAACGGCTTCTGCTGCAGTGGCGTGGCAAAGACATTGTCGACGACAAGCCGCGCGCCGATCGAGTTGGCGAGCGCAGCCACAGCGGCGATGTCGACCACTTCCAGCGTCGGGTTGGTCGGGCTTTCCAGGAAGAACAGCTTGGTGTTGGGCCTGACCGCCTTTTCCCAGTTGGCGATATCGGTGCCGTCGACCAGCGTCGCCTCGATGCCGTAGCGCGGTGCCAGCGTCTCGACCACCCAGCGGCAGGAGCCGAACAGCGCGCGCGCCGCCACGATATGGTCCCCGGCCTTGACGCTGCACAGAAGCGCCGCTGTCACGGCCGCCATGCCCGATGCCGTGGCGCGTGCGTCTTCCGCGCCTTCCAGCGCGCACATGCGCTTTTCGAACATGTCGACGGTCGGATTGGCGTAGCGCGAATAGATGAAACCGGGTTCCTCGCCCTTAAAACGGGCTTCGGCGGCTTGCGCCGTTTGATAGACATAGCCCTGGGTCAGGTACATTGCCTCGGAGGTCTCGCCGAAGCCGGAACGCAGGGTTCCGCTATGCACGAGGGCTGTCTGAGGCTTCCAGTTGCGCTTCTTGTTGCTCATCGCTTTGTTCCAGACACAAAAAAACCGGCCGCGAAAGTCGCAACCGGTCCATACGGCCTCGCGGCCAACGGTCCTTTAGCGACTTGTTTAACGTGGCTGCAAGCCGACCGGCCAAATCACCACGGGATAACGACCCTTTAGACCCGTACCACGCTTGCGTCAATTGCCGGCTTCATTAAGAGGTTTGTACCAGGCAGGTTCCGCAAGAATGTTCCATGTTTTCCGGTGAGAACCTGTTGGTAGGAAATTCGTCTGGCCTAGGAGCGGAGCCTTGCGGCAGACAGGCATTCTTCCCGATCAGGACATCTCGGCGCTGTTCCAGTCCGGCGCGCTGAAGTCGCCGCGCGCGCTCGACGCCGACCAGATCCAGCCGGCGAGCCTTGATCTGCGGCTCGGCGACAAGGCCTGGCGGGTGCGGGCCTCGTTCCTGCCGGGTCCCAACCACAGGGTTTCGGAAAAGCTCGACCGGCTGCAACTGCACGAAATCAATCTTGCCGAGGGCGCGGTGCTGGAGACCGGCTGCGTCTATATCGTGCCCTTGCTTGAAAGCCTGGCATTGCCGGCGGACATTTCGGCCTCGGCCAATCCGAAGAGTTCGACCGGGCGGCTCGACATTTTCACCCGTGTCATGACCGACCGTGGCCACGAGTTCGACAAGATCGCCGCCGGCTACAACGGTCCGCTCTATCTGGAAGTCAGCCCGCGCACCTTTCCGATCGTCGTGCGCACCGGTTCGCGCCTGTCGCAAATCCGCTTCCGCACCGGCAACGCGCTGCTCTCGGAGACCGAATTGCATGAATTGCACCGCGCGCAGATGCTGGTCGCCACCGAGCCGCCGAATATTTCGGGCGGTGGCATCGCGCTGTCGATCGATCTCAAGGGCAACAGTGAAGGGCTGGTCGGCTATCGCGGCAAGCATCACACCGGCCTCGTCGATGTCGACAAGCGCGCCGCCCAGGATGTCGTCGATTTCTGGGAACCGATCCACAAGAGCGGCGCCGGCGAACTGGTGCTCGATCCAGACGAATTCTACATCCTCGTCAGCCAGGAGGCGGTGCATGTGCCGCCGCTCTACGCCGCCGAGATGACGCCCTTCGACCCGCTGGTCGGCGAATTTCGCGTCCATTATGCCGGCTTCTTCGATCCGGGCTTCGGCCATTCGGCGGCCGGTGGCACCGGCAGCCGGGCCGTGCTTGAAGTGCGCAGCCACGAGGTGCCGTTCATCCTCGACCATGGCCAGATCGTCGGCCGGCTGGTCTACGAGCACATGCTGAAGCGGCCGCAGGCGCTCTACGGCACCGCTCTCGGCTCCAACTACCAGGCACAGGGCCTGAAGCTCTCCAAGCATTTCCGCGCTGCGCGCTGAACCCCGGTTTTGCCGCCAGGCAAGATACTTGCCTGCGCCGGTACATCATGCTTGGCTGGCTTGTCGGCCGTCGAGATGGCGGCGCTCAAGGGGACAAGAAAATGCAGATCTCGAAACGGATACTGTCGGCGGCAGGCGCCGCCCTGTTGTCGATGGCCGCCGGCTCTTTGTCGGCGCAGGCTGCCGAGAAACTGAAGATCGGCACCGAGGGCGCCTATCCGCCGTTCAACACCATCACCTCGGACGGCAAGGTTGTCGGTTTCGACATAGACATCGCCAATGCGCTGTGTGCTCAGATGAAGGTCGAGTGCGAGATCGTCACCCAGGACTGGGACGGCATCATCCCCGCCCTGCAGGCCAAGAAGTTCGACGCCATCATCGCCTCGATGAGCATCACCGAAGAGCGCAAGAAGCAGGTCGCCTTCACCAACAAATACTACACCACCCCGCTCGCGCTGGTGGCGCCGAAGGACAGCGATCTGACGTCGGCCGACCCGGCGGCCCTGGCCGGCAAGACGGTGGGCGCCCAGGCTTCGACCACGCAGGCCGACTATGCCCAGAACACCTATGGCAAGGCAGGTGCCGAGGCAAAGCTCTACCCAACCCAGGAAGAAGCGATCACCGACCTGACCAACGGCCGGCTTGATGCCGTGATCTCGGACAAGTTCGTCCTGGTGGACTGGCTGAAGAAGGCAAGCGACGGCTGCTGCAAGCTGGTCGGCGACGTCAAGGGCACGGAAACGCAAGCCGGCATCGCCGTGCGCCTCGACGACACCGCCTTGCGCGACAAGCTCAACACGGCCATCGACGCGATCGTCGCCGACGGCACCTACAAGAAGATCCAGGCCAAGTATTTCGACTTCGATATTTATTGAGACGTCGAAGCTGCCTCTTCCTTCTCCCCTTGTGGGAGAAGGTGGCCTCGCGAAGCGAGGTCGGATGAGGGGTGTTCCAGGGAACGCCAACGCCTCACTTCGCTGGAACACCCCTCATCCGTCTCGGCGCTGCGCGCCGATCCACCTTCTCCCACAAGGGGAGAAGGAAGGGGCGCTATCTCAAAGCGCCTTCACCGCCACCTTCACCGGCTTTTCGATCTCGAGCGGGTTGCGCAGTGGCAGGCCGAAATCACCGGCTTCGATCTCGAACACATCGCCGGCCTCGGTCTTGACGCCGTCGGCGAAGGACAGTGTCGCGGTGCCGAACATATGCACGTGCACGTCGCCCGGCTGGCGGAACGCCAAATATTTGAAGTGATGGTGTTCGAGATTGGCGATGGTGTGCGACATGTTCGCCTCGCCCGACAGGAACGGCTTTTCCCAAAGCGTCTTACCATCGCGCACGATGCGCGAGGTGCCGCCGATGTCGGAAGGCAGGTCGCCGATCAGGATCTCAGGTCCGAACGAGGCATTGCGCAGCTTGGAATGGGCGAGAAAGAGATAGTTTACCCGCTCAGTCACGTGGTCGGAAAATTCGTTCGACAGCGTGAAGCCGACGCGGAAGGGCGCGCCGTCATCGCCGATGACATAGATGCCGGCGATTTCGGGTTCCTCGCCGGCGTCCTTGGCGAAGGCCGGTGACAGGAGTGCGGCTCCCGGCGCCACGGCCATCGTGCCGTTGCCCTTGTAGAACCATTCCGGCTGCACGCCGACCTGGCCCTTGGCGGGCTTGCCGCCCTCCAGACCCATGCGGAACATCTTCATGGAATCGGTGAGCTGCTCCTCGCCATCGGCGCTGCTGAGCTTCTTGTGCATGGAATCGCGCGTCGCCGCCGAGCCGAGATGCGTCAGGCCGGTGCCGGTGAGATGCAGATGCGCCGGATCGGGGTGATTGATCGGCGACAACAGCCGCCCTTTCTTGTAGGCGGCATCGAGATCGACCGCCTCGCCGAGCCCCTTGCGCTCGATCAGGGTGGCTAGGCCGACGCCGGTGCGGGCTGCCTCCATCGCCAGCGAATAGACGCTGCGGGCGCCGTTGATGATCCGGGTCTTGCCGCCATTGCGGGCAACGACGCGGATGGTCTCGGCGTCATCGAGAATCTGCGAGATCAGCATGATCAATCCTCTCTCATGTGCCTTGGCATGGCTGCCGCTGCGGCAAACCTTCCCAAGCGCGGCTGGGACGTCGCCCATGCCACGGGTGAAATTGTCCGTTCGGATTGCGCTCGCGGGGCCTGGTTCCTTGAGGGAACTTCTTCGCGCCGGCTGGTTGCCGGCAGCGCCGCGATGTGACCCGTATGCCTTCCTCGTTGCCTCGCCGGAGCGGTTCGGCCCGCTCCTGGTATTTTTGTTTCTGCGCAATTCCTGTGGGAAAACCGCGATGCGCTTTCCTGGAACTGCCCCTTTCAGGCCTTGTTCTTGTTGTAGACGTCGAAGATCACGGCGCCGAGCAGCACCAGGCCTTTGACGACCTGCTGCCAGTCGACATTGACACCCATGATCGACATGCCGTTGTTCATCACGCCCATGATGAAGCCACCGACCACGGCGCCGATGACCTGGCCGACGCCGCCCATCGCCGAGGCGCCGCCGATGAAGACGGCGGCGATGACGTCGAGCTCTGAGCCCAGACCGGCCGCCGGCACTGCCTGGCCAAGGCGAGCCGCGATGATCAGGCCGCCCAGCGCCGACAGCACGCCCATATTGATGAACACCAGCAGCGTCAGCCGCTCGGTGTTGATGCCCGACAGCTGCGCCGCCTTGGGATTGCCGCCCATGGCGTAGATGCGGCGGCCGATGGTCATGCGCTTGGTGACGAAGACGAACAGCGAGATCAGCACGCCCATGACGAGCAGCACCACCGGCAGGCCCCTGTAGCTGGCGAACTCATAGACCAGGAACAGCGCCAGCGCGCTGGCGACCAGCGTCTTGACGACGAACAGGGGGAAGGGCTCGGCTTCATAGCCGTGGCGCTCGCGCTTGCGTCGTGTCCTCACCCCGAAATAGGCATAGGCCACCACGGCGATCAGGCCGAGCACGATCGTCGTCATGTGCAGTGTCAGGCCGCTGCCCACGATGGTCTTGCCGGCGGCGTTCACCGTGGGCGGGATCAGCGTCAGCGGGCCGATAACGTCCGGGATGAAGCCCGAGCTCAGCGCCTTGAAGCCGTCCGGAAGTGGGCCTACCGACGAGCCGCCGCCCAGCAGCGCCTGGCAGATGCCGCGGAAGATCAGCATGCCGGCCAGCGTCACGATGAAGCTCGGTATCCGGTGATAGGCGATCCAATAGCCTTGCGCCGCACCGATCAGGCCGCCCACGACCAGGCAGACGATTGAAACCACCAGCGGATTGCTGAGCGGTCCGAGCTGCCAGATGACCATCATGTTTGCCGCCAGCGCGCCGATGAAACCGGCGACCGAGCCTACGCTGAGGTCGATATAGCCAGAAACGATGACCAGCAGCATGCCCAGCGCCATCACGATGATGAACGAGTTCTGCTGCACCAGATTGCTGAGGTTGACCGGCTTGAACAGCGTTCCCGACGTGGTGAACTGGAAGAACAGCATGATGACGATCAGCGCGATGATGAGACCGTATTCGCGCAGGTTCGTCGTCAGCGCCGAGACGGCAATGCGTGGACGCTGGTCCTCGGCGATGTTGCCCTGTGGGGCGGGGGCGCTGTCGGTGCTCATGCTGCTTTTCCTTCTCCCCGAACGATGGCGCGCATTATTTTTTCCTGACTTGCGTCCGCCGCGGGCATTTCGCCGACGATGCGGCCTTCGTTCATGACGTAGATGCGGTCGGTGATGCCGAGCAATTCCGGCATTTCCGACGAGATGACCACGATCGCCTTACCCTCCGAGGCAAGACGCGCGATGATCGTATAGATTTCATACTTGGCGCCGACATCGATGCCGCGTGTCGGCTCGTCGAGGATCAGCAATTCCGGGTCGGCGAACAGCCATTTCGACAGCACCACCTTCTGCTGGTTGCCGCCGGAAAGATTGCCCGTCATCTGATAGACGCTCGAAGCGCGGATATTGGTCTTCTTGCGATAATCGTTGGCAACGGCGAGTTCGCGCAGATCGTCGATCACGCTGTGACGCGACACGCCGCCGAGATTGGCAAGCGTGATGTTGTGCTTGATATGGTCGATCAGGTTGAGACCGTAAGTCTTGCGGTCCTCGGTCACGTAGGCGATGCCGTGTTCGACCGCCTTGCTCACGGATGAGACATCGATCGGCTTGCCTTTGAGCAGCACCTCGCCCGTGATGCGGCGGCCATAGGAACGGCCGAACAGGCTCATGGCGAATTCGGTGCGACCGGCGCCCATCAGCCCGGCTATGCCGACCACCTCGCCCTTGCGCACATTGATGTCGATGCCCTTGATCACCTGCCGTTCGGCATGGATCGGGTGATAGACCGACCAGTTCTTCACTTCGAAGACGACCTCGCCGATCTTTGGTTCGCGCGGCGGATAGCGGTCGTCGAGCGAGCGGCCGACCATCGAGGTGATGATACGGTCTTCCGAGATATCCTTCTTGGCCAGCGTCTCGATGGTGCGCCCGTCGCGGATGACGGTAACCTTGTCGGCGACCCGGTTCACTTCGTTGAGTTTGTGCGAGATCAGGATCGAGGTCATGCCTTGCCGCTTGAACTCGAGCAAAAGGTCGAGCAGCGCCTGGCTGTCCTTCTCGCTGAGCGATGCGGTGGGCTCGTCGAGGATCAGGAGCTTGACTTCCTTGCTCAGCGCCTTGGCGATCTCGACCAACTGCTGCTTGCCGACGCCGATATTGGTGATCAGCGTCTTGGGGTCCTCCTTGAGGCCCACCTTCTTCAACAGCGCGCTGGTGCGCGCCTCGTTGGCATCCCAGTCGATCACGCCGTATTTGGCGTGTTCGTTGCCGAGGAAAATGTTTTCGGCAATCGACAGCATCGGCACCAGCGCAAGCTCCTGGTGGATGATGACGATGCCCTTGTGTTCGCTGTCATGGATGCCTTTGAACTGGCATTCCTGGCCTTGAAAGATGATCTGGCCGTCATATGTGCCCGCGGGATAGACGCCCGACAGCACTTTCATCAGCGTCGACTTGCCGGCGCCGTTCTCGCCGACCACGGCGTGGATTTCGCCTTCCTCGACGCTGAGGTTGACATTCGACAGCGCCTTCACGCCGGGAAACGTCTTGGTGATGTCGCGCATCTCCAAAATCGTCGAGGTCATAAGGGCAAGCTCCCAGACTTTCTTGTTTTTACGCAATTCCCAGGGGATGGCGCTACGCACTTTTCCTGGAATTGCTCTAGGCCGGCAGAAACAATACCGGGGTCGCTTGTGAACGAAAAGGGGCCCTGCGTCGCGCAGGACCCCAGATTTTATAACCGAGATTACTTCAGGTCTTCGGCCTTGATGTAGCCGGAGTCGACGACCAGCTTCTGGTAGTTCGACTTGTCGACCTCATGCGGCGTCAGCAGGATCGAGGGAACCACCTTGACGTCGTTGTTGTAGGTCTTGGTGTCGAGGCCGTCAGGCTTGCCGCCCGACAGCACCTTGTCGACCAGTTCGACAGTCGACTTGGCCAGTTCGCGGGTGTCCTTGAACACGGTCGAATACTGCTCGCCCGAGATGATCAGCTTGACCGAGGCGGTCTCGGCGTCCTGACCGGTCACAACAGGCCAGGGCTGGGCGGCCGTGCCGTAGCCCACGGCGCGCAGCGAGGCGGTGATGCCGCGCGACAGGCCGTCATAGGGCGACAGAACGCCATCGACGCGGCTGCCGTCCGAGTAGTTGGCCGAGAGCAGGTTGTCCATGCGCGCCTGGGCGGTGGCGGCGAGCCAGCGCAGCGTGCCGACCTTGTCCATGCCCATCTGACCGGACTTGATCTTGATCGAGCCGTCGTCGATCAGCGGCTGCAGGACGGAAATCGCACCATTGTAGAAGAAGAAGGCATTGTTGTCGTCGGGCGAGCCGCCGAACAGTTCGACGTTCCACGGCTTGGTGTTCGGGAAGCGCTCCTTGAGACCCTTCACCAGCGAATTCGCCTGGATCACGCCGACGCCGAAATTGTCGAAGGTGGTGTAATAGTCGACATTGGCGGTCTTCTTGATCAGGCGGTCATAGGCGACGACGACGACGCCCGCGTCAGCGGCCTTCTGCAGCGCGTCCGACAGGGTGGTGCCGTCGATCGAGGCGATGATCAGCGCCTTCGGGCCCTTGGTGATTTCGTTTTCCAGCTGGCTGAGCTGGTTGGGGATGTCGTCCTGCGCATACTGCAGGTCGACAGTGTAGCCGAGTGCCTCGAGCTGGGACTTGACGGCGTCGCCGTCATTGATCCAGCGCTGCGAAGTCTTGGTCGGCATCAGCACGCCGACGAGACCCTTGTCGGCCGCGTGCGCCGAATAGGTCATGGCAGCGATGCCAAGAGCCGCGACTGCGGCCAGTGTCTTGATGATTTTCACGTAACTCTCCCTGGTTGATGGACGCAGCACCCCGGGGGTCGCGGGCCGCGCAATCGTGCAGAAGCGCCAAGGCACTGCTGCCGTCATATCGATCTCCGGTATCCTCCCATGGCCCCGAGCCGCTGATTTCAATCGATACGATTTTATCGTTGGCGACCGTTGCGTCTCGGAACACGGTGACGTTGCCGCCCTTTTGCCATAACTGTCAAATGCGATCTTTGATGGTTGCTATACCGCAAGTGGTATATGTTATGACGCGTGACGGGTTGCTGGCAAATGCCGGCGGGCCGCGAGCGGAGGCAGGAAAAAACCATGGCGGTGTTACGGAATCCGGCTGCGGGTTCAAATAGTTACAACGAGACTCCGGGCGATGGCGAAACCCTGCTGCGCAGCGGCCTCAGCCTGCGTCATATGCGCATGATCGTCGCGCTCGACGATCATGGCCGGGTGAGCGCGGCTGCGCAGGTCATGAACATTTCGCAGCCGGCGGCATCGCGCATGATTGCCGAGATGGAGGCGGTGCTCGAGGTCAAGCTGTGCGAGAGGCTGCCGCGCGGCATCACGCTGACGCCCTACGGCAAGGCCTTGGCCAGGCGTGCGCGTTCGATCCTGCTGGAGATGCGCGAGGTCGACCGCGAGATTTCCGAACTCAAGGCGGGCAAGGGCGGTTCCGTGTTTCTCGGTGCCGTGACGGCGCCGGCGATCGAACTGGCGGTGCCGGCGATCCGCGAAATCCGCCGCATCTATCCACGCATCGAGATCACGATGCAGGTCGAGACCTCGAATGTGCTGGCGCGCGAACTGATCGCCTCACGCCATGATTTCATCATTGCGCGCATCCCCGACGATCTCAATCCGCGGCTGTTCGAATCGCGTGTCATCGGTGTCGAGAAAGCCTGCCTGATCGTGCGTCGGGGCCACCCGCTGACCAGGGGCAGCGTGGTGCGGCTGGAAGACACTGCCGCCTATGACTGGGTCTTCCAGTCGGGCGGCTCGCCTTTGCGTCAGGCGATGGAGAGCAATTTCCTCAACCGCAACATCGCGCTGCCGGACCGGATCCTCAACACCAGTTCGCTGCTCCTGACGCTGGTCATGGTCGCGCAGTCCGACGCCATCGCGCCGGTCTCGGTGCAGGTGGCGAAATTCATCCAGAACCCCGACGGGCTCGCCGGCGCCATCGATGTCGTCCAGACCGAATTCGACATCGAGGTCAGGCCCTACAGCCTGATCACGGTCAGGAATCGCGCCCTGTCGCCGGCCGCCAAGATGCTTCACGACTTCATCCTGCGCGAAGTGGGGTGATGGAACAAGAAGTGCAGTCGCGCGTTCAGCCAAATCGGCATGCTCGCTGGAGCCCGTTTTGGGCGAGGGAACGAGGTGCCGATGTCAACAACTCGGGAGGTTTTGATGGAACGTCGGTTGTTTCTCACTGGAATGCTGGGCGTTGCGGGGGCCGTAGCGTTTGCGGGTGTAGTCGGACCCGGCCGCGCGGTTGCCGGTATTCCTCAGGGCAACGGAATTCTCGATGAACTGGACAAGCCGGATCCGGCTGTCTTCGAAGGCGATGACGACCTCGAAGTGGAAAAGGTCTCTCACCGTCGTTGGCATCATCGCTACTACGGAGATCGCCATTACGGAGAGAGGCGGCGGCGCCGCGGCTGGAGACGGGTTTGCCGTCGTTACTGGCGCCATGGACGCCGTCATGTGCGTTGCTGGCGCGAGCGGGTGTGGCTCCGCGTCTGGCTGTGACGAACCGTTGACGAAAAGGCCGGCCACAGCGACGTGGCCGGTGTCGTCGCCACGCGGCTGTGCGGGTAAGGTGGCGCCGCGAAACATCGACAACCTCGCCCGGCTTTCTCAAGAAGCAGATGCGCATTGGCTAGGGATAGTTACGCGTGACCAATTCGTGCCGGCTCAGCCATTTCGGCAGGTTCCGGCACCGATCAAATCAGCAGCAAAATCCGGGGCGGCAAACTGGAGCGGGTAGCGGGAATCGAACCCGCGCGTTCAGCTTGGGAAGCTGACAGGCTACCATTACATCATACCCGCGCGTGCTCTCGTTACCATGAGGTTCGGCCTTCGGGCAATCGCAAAGCGGTTCCTCGAACAAACGCTCTTTCGCCTCCCTCGGCGCTGGCCGCGATTCCTATTTTGCCTTGGCGACCTTGTTGCTGGCGGCAAAGCTTGGCCAGTATTTCGAGATGGCGAGCGTCGCGCCGGCGGACGAGAAATGACCGTAGTCGAAGTAGAGGAACTGCCGGGTGCCGGCGTCGGCATAGGAGCAGCCTGCTGGGTCGCACAGATAGGCCAACGGGTCGATGAAAGTTGCCCCTTTGACGAATGGCAACACCTGCTTGTTGATGTCCGGATCCATGGCCATCGGCCAGGATGTGTTCGCGGCGTGCTCCCGTTTTGCGAAGAACGCGATTTTCTGGACGTCGGCGATGAACTCCGGAGACTGGCCGATGACATAGACCTTGACGCCCATGTCGCGCAGCCGGTCCACCGTCTTCTGCAGACCGTCAAAGCCCCTTGCCTGGTAGTCGGTCCATCTGCCGCTCAGGATCACCGCCTGGATGTTGGCATCGCGGAT
Source organism: Mesorhizobium sp. 2RAF45 (assembly GCF_052115225.1). Lineage (NCBI taxonomy): Bacteria > Pseudomonadati > Pseudomonadota > Alphaproteobacteria > Hyphomicrobiales > Phyllobacteriaceae > Mesorhizobium > Mesorhizobium sp. 2RAF45. The sequence continues at coordinate 251,233 of NZ_JBFRGG010000007.1, forward strand.
GATCGACAGCGCCCGTTCGTTGAAGCGCGTGCAGGCCGGCCGAGCATAGGAGAAGTAGCTCAGATTGGGCGGGCAGCCGGCATAGGTGTACTGGACGACGTTGGCCTGGATCTTCTGTGCATTGGCCTCCAGCCCCGACACGTAGTGCGCGGCGAAGGAATCGCCCCACAGCAGCACATTGGTGGCAAAGCCATGCGTCCGCGTGCAGTCGGCGAGGTTCCAGTTCTCGATCCGGCTCCCGCCCTCGTTGAAACAGACGCCGTTGCGCCAGTCACCCACCAGGACCCGTTCCGTCGAGAAATCGGGGAACCGCTGCGGAAAACCCTTGCCCAGCGCACCAGCCAAGCCGACGACGCACAACAGGGCGATCGCCGTCGCCGAGAACGCGAAGATGGGCAGGGGGGCAGTGAAGGCCCGCTTCTGGCGGAAGGGCTGCTCGACATATTTCCACGAGAACGTCGCCAGCGCGACGCTGGCCACGATCATCGCCATGATCGTCGGCACGCCGATGGCCTTGAGCGAGAGATAATGGACGAACGAATTGATCGGCCAGTGAACGAGGTAGAGCGAATAGGAGATAAGGCCGATCCACACCAGCGGTGTGAGCCGCAGCACCTGCGTGGCGACAGGGACCGGCCTGTCCGCATGGGGCTGGCCAGCATAGATGAGCAGCGCCGTTCCGATGCAGGGAAACAGGGCATTGTAGCCCGGAAACGGATCGCTTTCCGAAATCGTCAGGAAGCCGAAGGCGATCAGGCCAAAACCGGCCAGCCCGATCAGTTCAGTCAGCGGACGGCTGGCAAGCGCCGGCGGCTTTCTCAGCATGAGCATGGCGCCCAGCGCCAGTTCCCAGATGCGCGTCGGCAAGAGGTAGAAGCCGGCGGTCGGCGCCAGCGTGGTTGCCATGACCGCCAGGGCAAAACTGCCTATGGCAATCGGCAGCAATATCGTCAGCCAGCGCTTCGAGGCGTATCGGTAGATCAGATATACGAGGACCGGCGCGAAGATATAATACTGCTCCTCGACCGAAAGCGACCATGTGTGCAAAAGCGGCCGCAATTCCGCGTCGATGGAGAAATAGTTGGTCGTTTTCCAGAAATAGATGTTCGACCAGAAGGTCGAGGCCGCGATCACGCTGAGGCTGTACTCATGGAGATCCGACGGCAGGAGGATGAACCAGGCGGCGATACTGGCGAGCAGGATGACGAAGGTCAGCGCCGGCAGGATGCGCCGCGCGCGGCGCCAGTAAAAGCGGCCGATCGAGAACTGGCCGCGCTCGAGATCGTCGAGCAGGCTGCCGCTGATCAGATAGCCCGATATGACGAAGAAGATATCGACACCGGTGAAGCCGCCGGGAATGGCCGATACGCCGAAATGGAAGAGCACGACGGGCAGCACCGCAACGGCCCGCAGGCCATCAATATCGCGCCTGTAGTTCATTCGGCGGGTCCGTACGCCGAGGTCCTTGGCAGCCGTGCGGCAGAACCTGACATGCTCCTCATGCGGCGATGTCCCCGTCGTTCGAAAAATCGTGGCTCGTGGGCTTTACGGACTGTGCTCTGCAACACAAGTTTGCTGCACTGCAACATCCATGTCAAGGCGGACGCCAGACCTTCGAACGCTGACGAAACCGGTTTCGTCCGGACGCTGTAAGTCAGGCGCCGGGGGGCAGGTAGATCACGGCGTCGTCGTCCGCATAGGCTCGCTTCCAGCCCAACTCCGCGAAGAAGGGGATGCGGGTATCGTCTGATGTAAGGAGTGCCCAGCCGATGGCGTATTTCTTCAGTTGGGCCTCGAGCAGTGGTTTTCCGTCGCTGTGTCCCGTCGCGTCCTCGGCTTTCGTGAAGCCGCCGAGGAACAACTGGTCCGTCCTGCCGTCGACATAGGTCTTGATGTCGTGGAAAATCAGCGTGCCGCCGAAATTATAGGAATTCAGCACGTTGCCGGAAAGCTGGTGATCCCGTGCGTATGCGAGGGCGCCGCTGGCCGCCGTCTTCGGGCTCGGCGCAACCTGGTAGGCACTGCCGAGGATGACGACCGCACCGACCAGCAGGACAGCGATTGCGCCGCAGATCGCGTAAAACTGGCTGGCGAAGAGTTTTTCCAGTCCGTCACGCTTTTCCGCCAGCCAGGTCGTGGTCGAGACTGTGGGGTATTGCCGGGCGACCTCGACCGCGATCACCAGGGGGATCAGCAGGAAGGGCAGATATACAAACCGCAGATGGGCGAGATAGACATGCAAGGCGAAGACGATGAACACCGCCTTGGCCCAGCCGATCCGCAGCCTCGATACTAAAAGTCCGAAAAGCGCCAACAGCATCACCGCTTCCTGGAAGACCTGCTCCTGCGCGTTGAACGCCCGCCACTCCAGGATGAGTGGCACCGCCTCGTTGCCATAGGCCACCGTGAACGTCGCCAGGATGGCTTTCATCCCATAGGGATGCATCAGGCTGACCAGCGGACAGAGCAGGCCGAAAGCAACCCATTTTGCCAGGAGGGCGGGTTTCGACAAGCCCGAGCGCGCCAGGAGATCGAGCCCGGCAAAGGCAGCAATGACGAAGCTAAGGGTGAACGTGGCATGAAGGTTGGCCCACAAGACCACAAGCACGAGCAGCCACAAAGGCGGGGCTCTCTCTTCCTGCGCGGCGCGAAACAGCATTGCCGTCCAGACGACGATGATCGGCAAGGTGAAGACGTGTGGACGAGCCGTATAGATCGGGGCGATCAGCAAAGCCGCGGCGAAGGCCAGCGCTATCGCCAGTGTCGGCTTCAGCCATGCGCTGAGGAACCATCCCATCAGGAAGACCGTCAAGCTGACCGTGGCGATGATCAGTGTGACGACGCCATTCCAGCCGCCGGCACGGTAGGCGAGGGCCAGAAAGACCTGCCCCAGCCATTCCTTGGCGATCCAGGGCTGACCGGCGAACGTATAGGAATAGGGGTCGACGACGGGAAACGTCCGGTTGTCCAGAAAGTCCAGCCCGACCTTCACTTGCCACCAACTGTCGGGATCCTGAAGCATCGCGCTGGCAGAGGTGGCAAGCCAATAGGCCACCAGGCAGGCGCAGAGAAGGCAAAGTATCAGCCTGCTGCGTTGCGCGTCCCCGAGCGATGGCGTCGCCGTCGCGATTGCAGCGGCCTGGGTCATGTCACGGCTCCAGGTGACGGTGTCGCCTTCGCGATTGCGATGAGGCCTGCATACATGACGGCGCCAAAGCGCAGCATCCGCGAGACGTCAAACGGAAGAGCCGACCGCATCCTGCCCATGCCGTTCCCCTTGCATCCGCTCGACCTTCGCCTCAGCCACGCGCGGCTCTTTTCGCCATCTCCTGCAGGCGATGGACGGGCAGGTCGCTGTCCTTGGCCGGCTGGTCGCGCGAAACGATTTCGTTAACGAAGTAGAGCGGCCGCCGCTTCGTCTCCATGTACATGCGGCCGAGATACTCGCCGAAAATGCCGAGCACCAGAAGCTGGACGCTGCCCAGGATCAGCATGATCGCGGCAAGGCTCGTCCAGCCGGGCACCACGTTGCCCCTGGACCATTCAAGCAGTGTATAGCCGAGCACGACCAGGCCGAGCAGGCCGAACATCATCCCCAGCATCGAGGCAAACCGCAAAGGCACGATCGAAAAGCTGGTCATCGCGTCGACCGCCAGCAGGATCATCTTCTTCAGCGGATAGTGGGTGGTGCCGGCAAAGCGGCGGTGCCTCTCATAGGGGAAGGCGACCTGCCTGAGCCCGATCCAGCTCACCATGCCGCGAATGAACCTGTAGCGTTCGGGCATCGCATTCAGATGGTCGAGCGCCCGGCGGCTCATCAGCCGGAAGTCTCCGGAGTCCGGTGCGATCTCGACATCGACCATCCGGCCGAGCAGGCGGTAGAACATCGAGGCGGAGGCCAGCTTGAACCAGCCTTCACCGTCGCGCTTCACCCTCTGGCCGTAGACGACATCGAAGCCTTCATCCATCTTCGCCATCATCGCGCCGAGCAATTCGGGCGGATCCTGGAGATCGGCGTCGAGAATGAGGATGCGCTCGCCGCGGCAGAATTCCAGCCCCGCGCTCAAGGCGATCTGGTGGCCGTAATTGCGGGCAAGGTCGATGGCGACGACATGGTCGTCCTTTTCGGCCAGTTCGAAAATGGCCTCGCGGGTGCCGTCGGTCGCCCCGTCGATGACAAGCACGATCTCGTAGGAATGGCTTTGCTCAAGGCATACGGCGCTGACGCGTCGGTGAAGCTCGGCCACGCCGTCACGCTCATTGTAGCATGGCACGACGACCGAAAGCGTGACCGCGCGGCGCGCGCCGATTTTTCCCGTTCCCACCAAAGCCTGGCTCCCGCTCTTGGAATGGCAATAGCGGCAATTGGTTAGAAAACAGATAAGCCAGGGATCGACATGGGGGCTTCGGCCGGCCGAGACGATGGCTCGGCACGTCACGAACGCACCGGCAACTCCATGCGGATGCGGGCGCCGCGCCAGGAGCCCGTCAGGATGCGGATCGTCCCGTCATGCAGCAGCGCGATCTGCCGGGCGAGGTTCAGTCCCAGCCCCGCGCCGCGCGACTGCGGCTGCAAGCGATAGAAGGGCTCGAAGACGTTCTCGCGCTCTTCCGCGGGAATGCCCGGCCCTTCGTCGCGCACCTCGATTCCACCGGCCTCGTCGATGGCGATCGTGATCGTGCCGCTGCCGCCGCCATGCTCGATCGCGTTGCGCACGAGGTTGGCGAGCGCCCGGTCGATCTGCAGGACATTGATTTCTACTCGGGCCTTGTTTGGCGACGGCTCGAAGGCAAGGTCATAGCCAGCCTCGATGGCCAGCGGTGCGAAGTCGGCCGCCACCCGGCTGACGAGATCGTCGAGATCGACGATCTGGCGCTGGTCCGACGAGCGGTCGAGCAACTGATGGTCGAGCAGTTGCTGGGCAAGATGCGACAGGCGTTCGATATCTTGCAGCAGCCGGGCGCTCTGTGGCTCCTGCTTCAGCAATTCAGCGCGTGTGCGCAGGATGGCGATCGGCGTGCGCAGTTCATGCGCCGCGTCGGTGAGGAAGCGGTTGTGGCGGTCATAGCCGTGGGCGAGGCGGGCAAGCGCCTCGTTGAAGGCATGCACGAGCGGCGCGATTTCCTGCGGCACCTGCTTGACCGGCAGTTGCATGGCGCGGGTGCCGATGTCGATGCGCGCTGCCTGGCGGACCGTTTCGACAAGGCCGGCGAAGGAACGGCGCACCACGGCTGGCGTCGTCACCAGCGTCGTCGCGCCCATGACGAGGATTATGGGCAAAAGCAGGATCGCGATGACGAGCGCGAGGGCCGGCAGGGCGCGCTCCCAATTCCTGCTGCCGTCTGGATTGCGGGCGACTTCGACAGTGGCCGAAATGTTGATCTCGAGGCCGTCTGTCTGTTGGCGCGACGACTGCGTCGCGGCGACGATCTGCACCGTGCCGGCCTTGGTCGACGCGTTTTCGATAAAGGCTTCCGGCCGCATGTCCTTGTCGGAGAATCCGATCGTGGCGTGATCGGCCCTGTCAAGCAGCTCGCCGAAGCCTTTGGTGTAGATGTCGGGTATGTTGCCGGCACGGACGCTCCCGCCGCTGCCGTCGCGAACGATGTACCAGACATTGGGGAAGCTCTCGCGAAACGCGGTGAGTTCTTCCGTTTCACGCACGATCAGCCTGCCGTCCTTGTCCCGGTCGACCGCATCCTTGACGGCCGCGACGGCGGCCTCATTGTCGATCAGCAGGCGCGGGTTGGCGATCCAAAGGGCTGCCGCGCAAAGCACGATGAAGATGAGCAGCGTCGCCGCCTGCAGCAGGATCAGCCGCCGGACCAGGATCCATTGCAGCGAGCCGGTACGGACCTTCTTCACGAGACCGCCCGCAGAAGATAGCCGAGGTTGCGGATCGCCCGGATCTCGATGCCGGCGGCGACATCGTCGAGCTTGCGGCGCAGCCGCGAAATATGCGCATCGAGCGCATTGGAGCCGATCTCGTCGTCGAACGCGTAGACGGCCTCTTCTAGCGCGCTGCGCATGATGGTCCGGCCCGGCCGGCGGAGCAGCGTTTCAAGCACCAGCCTCTCGCGCCGCGGCAGATCGAGCGCCTGGTCCTCGATCAGCGCTTCGCGATGGCGGAAATCATAGGTGAGGCGGCCGACCATCGTCTGGTTGGCGCGCGAGGTGAACGAGCGCCGGTGCAAGGCATGAAGCCGCGCGACGAGTTCCACCGTGGCGAAGGGCTTGACCATGTAATCGTCGGCGCCGGCATCGAGCCCGGCGACCCGGTCGTCCAACCCGCTCATCGCCGTCAGTGCGATGACAGGCACATCCAGATGCAAGGCACGCAGGCGCGGTATGAGGCTGAGACCGTCGCCATCCGGCAGCCGGCGGTCCAGCACCACCGCGTCGTGATAGCCCAGGCGGGCCATCGCCTCGGCATCGGCCAATGTCGCTGCATGGTCGACGATGATGTCCACACGCTCGAGCGCGGCCTTCAGCACGGAGGCCATTTCCGGTTCGTCCTCGATCAACAGGACGCGCATGAATAGTCTCCTTTATCCGCGGCCGGTCCGGGTCTGCGGCCGCGGCAATTCATTCGCATTCCAGCTTTGGCTGGCGGAAATTGGTGATGAACCAGCGGCCGCCGGAAGCGCGGGCATAGAATGTGTAGAAGCATTCCTGACGCTCGATATAGCCGGGCGTCTCGGTCTCTTCATAGACGGTTCCGTGCTTTGTCTCGCGAACCTCGCCGCTCGATGTTCCGGAAACCGCCGACGTCGACACCTTGCGCCACTGATAGGCGCGCTCACCCTGGCCAAGATCGACGATCGCCGTGGGCGGACCATAATCAAGGACGACCGATTCGACCGGCTGCCCGACATAGTTCTTCATGATGTCGGAGGCACAGCCTGCGAGCGCGATTGCGATGAAAAAGACCTTCGGGGCCTGTGTCAGGAGGCTGGCGCCATGCGTGGACATATTGGAACAGATTCCCATGGTGAAAATTCACGCACGGACCTAGATCGCGAAGATTGCATCGACATTGCAGCGCGGCGCGGGAAGGGCGCCATTGCGGAAAAAGCCGCTGTGCGGTGGATATCGAGACACCGGATTGCGCTGTGCCCAGCGGCATCGCGCAATCCGGTTCGCTCGTACTAGAACCGGTAGTTGATGCCGGCCTTCAGTTCATGGCTGCCGATCGTCGTCTTCGACGTGCCAAGAGCCGATGTCGTCTCGACGCTGGGGGTGCGGACATAGTCGTACTCGACCTTGGCGGACAGCCCGCCGGCGAAGCCCTGCTCGATGCCGGCGCCCAGGAGGTAGCCGACCTTCCATCCGTCGGTGCTGCTGACGTTGTCGCCCTTGTCGAACTTGGTCAGGGCCACACCGCCGGTGCCAAACAGCAGCGTCTGGTCGAAGCTCAATCCAGCCTTGGCCTTGGCGGCACCGCGCCATTTCTCCTTGATCTTGCCGCCCTGGACGTCGTGTTCGGCGCCGCCCAGATAGGAGCCTTCGATCTCGGCGCCGAGAACCGTGGGACCCATCTGCTGGTTGTAGCCGGCCTGGACCCCGCCGCTGAAGCCATTGCGGCCTGCAAACGGGTTTGGCATCCCGGTGGACGCCGTGCCGCCATGGACGCCGACATAGGCGCCGCTCCACTGGAAGGCGGGCGGGTCGTTGTAGGTGGGTGAAAGGTCGGCGGCCATCGCCGGCCCGAGAAGGCAAAAGGCGAGGCCAGCCGCCGTCAGGACGATCTTTACTCGAGAGGACACAGCATTACTCCAACACAAACGCGCATCCAGCAATCGACACGCAGGTTAACTCCCGAGGAGCTTGGCCGTTAGGGCGGTCAGGCTCCGGTTTGGTGTCTTTCAGGGTGGCTGCACGGCCCTGAGACTGGCGTTCGCCAGCTGTGGTAGGGGGGCGGAGCGCCGCGCAACCAGTCACCTGAAAGACGCCGACTGTCTCGCAAGTGAAAATTGCACGCACATTGCGCGAAATCGAAAAATGACGATTTTGTGCTTTATTTTCAACAAATTAAAATGATCTTGTTTACCTATATTTAAGAATTGCGAGCCGTCTGAGGCTCGGCGTCTCGATCACCTGTTCCAGGCTTCCCCGGGCACAACCGCGCTTGATGGATGGCCGCCAAGCACGTATCTCTGGGCCATGCCTGTGAGTCTGGGCATCTCAATCGGGAGACGACCTTGTCCGCACTGACGCGCTTCCTCGGCGACTCGCCGCTCAGGGTGATCCTGAAGCTGCTGGTGGTGTCGTTCCTCGTCGGCCTTGTCATGAATGCCTTCGGCTGGTCGCCGATGGATGTCTTCTACGGCATCCAGAAGTTCTTTATCGACCTCTGGAACCTGGGCTTCCACGCCATTGACCGCTTCCTCGGCTACATCCTGCTTGGTGCCGCGATCGTCGTGCCGGCTTTCATCCTGCTCAGGATCGCCAACTATCGGAAGTGATTTTTAGAGCAATTCCAGGAAACGCGCGTAGCGCTTTCCCTTGGGAATTGCGTCAAAACAAAGAGTTAGAGCGGTTCGCCGTTTCCGTAAAACGGTGAACTGCTCTAGGCGCAGGCCGAGGCAACCTCGAACAGGATGGCGTGCCGTGCGGCAAGGGCCGGCACATCAGTGGAATAGCCGCCGCCGATGACGCCGCAGACCGGAATGCCGAGCGCACGAAAATGGCCGATGACCATCTCGTCGCGGGCGCGCAGGCCGTCATTGGAAAGCGCCAGCCTGCCAAGCCGGTCCTCGGCGTGGACGTCGACGCCGGCGTTGTAGAAAACGATGTCCCAGCGCGCCCGGGCCGACAGCTCCGGCAGGATCGTGGCCAGCCTCCGGAGATAGCCGGCATCGCCCGTGCCGTCGGGAAGCGCGATGTCGAGATCGGAGGCGATCTTGCGCACGGGATAGTTGCGCTCGCCATGCATGGAGAAGGTGAACACGCCTGGCTCGTCTCCCAGAATGTCCGCGGTGCCATCGCCCTGATGCACGTCGAGATCGACGACCAGGATGTTTTGCGCGGCACCCTCGCCGAGCAGCACCAGCGAGGCCACGGCAACGTCGTTGAAGGTGCAGAAGCCGGCGCCTTGCGCGCGCCGCGCATGATGGCTGCCGCCCGCGGTGTTGCAGGCGATGCCATGGCGCAAGGCGAGCCGCGCCGCCAGCATCGTGCCGCCGGTGGCAAGCTGCGCGCGCAGCGAAACGCGGGGGCCGACCGGAAAGCCGATCTCGCGTTCGATTTTTTCCGGCACCGAACAGCTGATGACCTGGTCGACATAGTCGGCGGCATGGGCAAGCTTCAACCATGATGCAGGCGCCGGCTCAGCCGTGTTGAGCGCTTCAGGCCTGGCCAGGCCGCGTGCGCGCAAAGCCTCCATCAGCAGCGGGTACTTGCTCATCGGGAAGCGATGGTTGGTGGCAAAGCCGGCGTCGTAGTCGGGGTGGTGGACGATCTGCAGGGGCATGAACAGAATCCGGCGGCTTCGCGCCAGACCGGGATTTCGGTTGGCCATCGCGGGAAGAATGATTGCGCGGTGGCCGGAAAATGGGGCACATCGGCTCTTCGATCAAGCCGCAAATCAGCAAGGCAGCAATCCCTTGGACAAGGGCGCAACTCCAGTCGACGCCAGATCTTTTGTCGTCACCAACCGTTCCGTGCTCGCCATAGCGGTGCCAATGACACTCGCCTATTTGACCACGCCGATGCTCGGCCTGGTCGACACAGCTGTTGTCGGCCAGTTCGGCGACGCGGCTCTTCTCGGCGGCCTTGCGGCGGGCGCGCTCGTTTTCGACGTCGTCTTCACCAGCTTCAATTTCCTGCGTTCTGGCACCACCGGCCTCGTTGCCCAGGCTTTCGGGCGTGGCGACGCGCTGGAGGAACAGGCGGTGTTCTGGCGCGCCGTGCTGATCGCGGTCGTTGCCGGCATCGTGCTGGCGGCGCTTTCGCCGCTGATCGCTATCGCAGGCCAATGGTTCATGGGCGCCGAACCGCGCGTCAGCGAAGCGATGGGCGTCTACATCAGGATCAGGCTGCTTGCCGCACCGTTCTCGCTGATCAACTACGCCATTCTCGGCTATGTGTTGGGGCGTGGCGAGGGCGGGCTCGGCCTTGTGCTGCAACTGGTGCTCAACGGCATCAACATCGCGCTCTGCTTCCTGCTTGGCCTGGAGCTTGGCTGGGGCGTTGCCGGCGTCGCCTGGGCGACCGTCACGGGCGAATTCCTGGCCATGCTGCTGGGCCTCGCCATCGTGGTCCGCCGCTTCCGCGCGACCTCGCCCTTGCCGCGCCATCGGCTGCTCGACATGGCCGCCTTCCTGCGCATGCTGTCGCTCAACCGCGATATCATGATCCGCTCGTTCTCGCTGCTTGCCGCCTTCGCACTGTTCACCCGCCAGGGCGCGCAGTTCGGCACGGTGACGTTGGCCGCCAACGCGGTGTTGATGAACTTCTTCCTTGTCGCCGGCTATTTCCTCGACGGATTTGCCACCGCGGCCGAGCAGCTCGCGGGCCGCGCCGTCGGCGCGCGCGCCGAACAGCCCTTCCGGCAGGCGGTGCGGCTGACCCTGTTCTGGGGGTTAGGGCTGGCCGGCGCCGCGACCCTGGTGCTGCTGTCGGCAGGCGCCAATCTGGTCGCCATCGTCACAACCTCGCAGGAGGTGCGCTCCGTGGCCGACATCTATTTGCCCTGGGCGGCGTTCACCGCGCTGAGCGGCGTGCTGGCGTTCCAGATGGATGGCGTCTTCATCGGCGCAACCTGGTCGCGCGACATGCGCAACATGATGTTGCTGTCGTTCCTGGTCTTTGCCGTCGCGCTGCTGACGCTGGCGCCTGCCTTCGGCAATCATGGCCTGTGGGCGGCGCTGCACGTTTTCCTGCTGGCGCGCGGTTTCAGCCTGCTGACCATTTTGCGGCTGCGGGTGCGGACGGCGTTCAGCTGAGCGGCTTGGACGCCCACCGATCGAGGTGGCTGTCGCGCAATTCGCCAATGGACTTCAACCGCTCCGCCTCGCAAAAGCGTGCCATGCCGGCGACGATACGGCCCGGCAGCGCGGGTCCGGCATAGATCATGCCGGTGTAGAGCTGCACCAGATCGGCTCCGGCGCGGATTTTCTCCAGCGTGGTCTCGGCGGAATCGACGCCGCCGACCCCGATGATGGCGATGCCCGGCCCGAGCAGCTTGCGCATCTTCGCCAGCACGGTGGTCGAGCGTTCGAACAGCGGTTTTCCCGAAAGCCCGCCGGTTTCGCGTGCGACGTCGCCGCTGCGCAGCGGCGGCCGCGAAATGGTGGTGTTGGAGACGATGATGCCGTCGATCCGTTTTTCAATAACCTCGGCGGCGATATCCTCCAGCTCGGCCTCGACCAGATCCGGCGCGATCTTGAGGAAAATGGGCGGCTGGGCTGCGGCTGACGCACGCGCGGCCATGAAACGCGACAAGAGTTCGCCGAGCTGCTCGCGTGCTTGCATGTTGCGCAGGCCGGGCGTGTTGGGCGAGGAGATGTTGACCGTGAGGTAGCTGGCATAGGGGGCAAAGCGGGTGACGCCGCGCTCATAGTCGCCGATGCGATCGGCGCTGTCCTTGTTGGCGCCGATGTTGACGCCGACAATGCCGGAACGTCCCTTGCGCGCGGCAAGGCGTCTTTCAGCCGCCGCATGACCTTCATTGTTGAAGCCCAGCCGGTTGATCACGGCTTCATCCGCCGTCAGCCGGAAGATGCGCGGCTTCGGATTGCCGGCCTGCGACAGCGGCGTGACGGTGCCGACCTCGGCAAAGCCGAAGCCAAGGCTAAGCAGTGCGTCGGGCACCTCGGCATTCTTGTCGTATCCGGCCGCCATGCCGAGCGGGTTGGGGAAATCGAGGCCGCAAAGGCTGACCTTCAGCCTGATGTCGCGCACCGTCCGCACGCCGGCCGGCAGGCCGCAGCGCAGCGCTGCGATCGACAGGCCGTGCGCGGTTTCAGGATCGAAGGTGAACAGCAGCTTCTGGCCGAGCCGGTCGAGCACGCTCATTGGCCCTCCAACGGCGGGAATTGATGCGTACCGTCGGCACCGAGCGGCAGCGGCCGCACCCATTTGACGGTATCCAGCTCCAGCACACCGTAAAGATGCGGAAACAGCGCGCCGCCGCGTGAAACCTCGTATTTCAGGGCGTCGCCCAGGCTGACTTCGTCGACGGCGACCAGCAGAAGGTCTGTCTGGCCGGAAAAATGCCTTGCCGCGGTTTCCCGGACCTGCGCCGCCGTGGAGAAATGTATGAAGCCGTCGGCGACGTCGATCGGCGCGCCGGTGAAGCGGCCACTGGCTTCGGCCTCGCGCCAAAGCGCTTGCGGGGTTATCTTGTAGATAAACTGAGACATGGTTGCGCTATAGTCCGAACCAGTCGTGCGGGGAAGACCACGCCAAAGGTCTTCGCCATTTCCGGCGCAAACATGCGATATTTCAAGCCTTGGCCATGGAGGACAACATGCGTCTGCAACACATCTTGATCCCCGCCGCGCTGGTTTCACTGGTCGCGGTATCTGCTTATTCGGAAGAGACCGACCGCTACCGGCTGGAAAAATCCGCCAACGGCTATGTCCGCATGGACACGCAGACCGGTGCGATGTCGATCTGCGAGGAACGCTCGGGTCAGCTCGTCTGCAAGGTGGCGGCCGACGAACGCGCCGCGTTCCAGGACGAAATCGACCGCCTGCAGACCTCGATGAAGGCAATGGACGAGCGCGTCACCAAGCTGGAGAATTCGCTCTCCGTCCGCCTCGAATCGAAACTGCCGAGCGAGGAGGATTTCAACAAGACGATGAGCTATATGGAGCGCTTCCTGCGCGGCTTCATGGGCATCGTCAAGGATATGGACAAGGACAATGGCGGCGGCGCCCAGCTCAACTCGCAGAAGACCTGAGCTTCCGGCAGCGCCGCGCGTCCTTTTGGACGCGCAAAGGACGCTGTAGCACTTTGATCTTGCGAAGTAGGGAAAACGCGGCGCGCTGGTTTTGCCGCTTGAAAACCGCGCGCTGCCCCTCATAATCGTCCGACTGGTCCCGAAAAGCTTAAAAATCATCGACGGGATTCGGGGAGGAACATTTGCCGTCAGGCTATTCTTTCGTCATCGCCGACGATCACCCGCTGTTTCGCGGCGCGCTGCGCGAGGCGCTTGCCGGCATCGGCAATGTCGCCGCCATCCACGAGGCCGGCGATTTCGAAAGCGCCAAGGCATTGGTCGTGGCCAATGAGGATGTCGATCTGGTGCTGCTCGATTTGTCGATGCCGGGCGCCAGCGGCCTCTCCGGCCTGGTCTCGCTGCGCGGCATTCATCCTGCGGTACCGCTGATCGTGGTCTCGGCGCATGACGATCCGACGACCATCAGGCGGGCGCTCGATCTCGGCGCATCCGGCTTCATCTCCAAATCGGCCAGCATGGAGGAGATCCGCAACGCCGTGCAATCGGTGCTGGCCGGCGACATCGCCGCGCCCGTCGGCGTCGATCTCGGTGTCGAGCGCGATCCCGAAATATCGGACCTGATCAAGCGGCTGCAGGCGCTGACGCCGCAGCAGACCCGCGTGCTCGGCATGCTGGCCGAAGGCTTGCTCAACAAGCAGATCGCCTATGAGCTCGGCGTTTCCGAGGCGACCATCAAGGCGCATGTCTCGGCCATCCTGCAGAAGCTCGGCGTCGACAGCCGCACCCAGGCGGTGATCCTTCTGTCCAAGATCGGCACCGACCCGTTGCAGACCAACAGCTGAGCGTCTGCGTCGCCCGTTCAATCGGGACACTGAACCTCCGTCCGCACAGGTCGGGCGTTGAAGCTCACGAAACTGATGGCGGCCATCATCCAGACGCCGATGCCGCCATAGAGCATCACCCAGCCAAAGCCGTTGCGCAGTGCATTGTGGACAACGGAATCGGCAAGACCGGGGTTGGGATTTCCGGCAGCGATCCCGCCGGCGAAGTGACGCAGCTGGCTGGGGTCGAGGTCGGGCAGTGCTGTGCTCAGATGCGCCAGCACGCCGCTTGCCAGGATGAAGCCCATCACCGCTATGTTCACCGCCAGCGAAACCATGCGGGCGCTCATGTCGATGCCCGAGGCCATGCCCGCCCGGTCGCTCGAAACGGAGCCCGTCGTGGTGTTGGTGACGGGCGTGTTGGTGATGCCAAGACCGGCTCCGGCGATCAGGCAGCCGGGCAACATCGTCAACCAGTCAGGCCGCGCGGCGGCGCTGCCGAACTTCATCAGGATGAAACCGACGCCGATGATGGCAAGCCCGGCCGGAATGATGATGCCGGGCTGGTAGCGCAGCGAAAGCCGCTCCGCCAGGGGCGGCATGACGAGCGTCGGCAGCGTGTAGGCAAGCAAGGCAAGACCGGTCGAGACGCTGTCATAGCCCAGTCCGGCATGAAACCAGATCGGCAGGTAGATCATGAAAGGCCAATAGGAGAGGTTCATCGCCGCCGAACCGACGATGGCGCCCGAAAAGGGCCGGATCCGGAAGACCGAGAAGTCGAACATGGGCCGCTTGCTGACCCGCTCGGCGATGAAGAAGGCGATGAAGCTCGCGATCGAGAGGCCGAGGATCGTCAGCGCGGCCGGACTGGCGAAGCCGAGATCCGGTCCCTGGGTGATATAGAAGACCAGGCAGAAGACCGACGGCGACAGCGTCACGATGCCCGCAAGGTCGAGCTTGCCCGCCTCCGGATCCTTCGATTCGTGGACGCCGGTCCAGGCCAGCACGAACGCCACGGCGGTTGCCGGCACGTGGATGAGGAACACCCATTCCCAGCTCGAGACCGCGACGATGCCACCGCCGATGATGGGTCCGAAGCCGAGGCCGACACCGAAGATCACGCCCCACCAGCCCCAGGCGACGGCGCGCTCACGCCCTTCCCTGAATTCGTGCGACAGCACGGCGAGCTGGCAGATCAGCATCGCGCCGCCGCTCAAACCCTGCAGGAACCTGGCGACGATCAAGGTCGATACATCGTCCGCCAGGCCGCAGATCAGCGACGTCAGGCCGAAGGCGGCGATGGAGACCAGGAAGACGCGCTTGCGTCCGTAGCGGTCCGCGATGGTGCCGACCGCCATCAGCACGGTGGTGACCGCGATCGTGTAAGCGTTCATCACCCATTGCAATTGCCTGAAGTCGGCATGCAGCTCTTGCTCCAATGTCGGCAGGATGGTGGGAATGCTCGAAATCTCCAGCCCGAACGTCAGGCACGCCAGGCATGCGGCGGACAGAACGACGATGCCTCGACGGGTCAGGGCAGTGGGCATGATCAAACCTTTCGACTTCTTGGGCAGGACGAACCGGTATGACGGCCGCCACGCCAAGCCAGACTAGGGCAGGCTTGATCATTTTAGAATTGCATGGTTGGCTATTTCAGAGACAACAAAGCGAGATAACTGACATGACGCTGGACGTAGATGCGGTGAAAGCTTTCGTCGCCGTCGCCGAGTTGCGCAGTTTTACGCGCGCGGCCGAGGCGCTTGGCAGCACGCAAGGCGCAATCAGCGTCAAGCTGAAGCGGTTGGAGGATCGGGTGGGGCAGAAGCTGATCGAGCGGACGCCGCGACTGGTGCGCCTTTCAGCGCGTGGTGCGGTGTTCCTCGAACCGGCGCGCGAGCTGCTCGCCGCGCACGACCGTGCCGTCGCCAGTCTCGCTGCTGTTCGCCGCCATTTTCGGCTGGGCATTGCCACCCATGTCGGCGGTGCCGAAGTGCCGACCTTGCTGGCACGCCTCAATGCGCATGATCCGGCCTTGACCATCGAGGTGCGGCTTGACGATACACGCGAGTTGATTGCTGCGTTCGATCGCGGCGAGCTCGATGCCGCGATCGTCCGGCGCGAGAACGACCGCCGCGATGGTGAGGTGCTGGCGCCCGAACATTTCGGCTGGTACGCCACGCCGGATTTCGTCTACCGCGCCGGCGAGCCACTGCGGCTGGCCGCCTCCGCCCCATCCTGCAGCATCCGCGACGTCATCACCGGCACGCTCGATGCGGTTGGAATACCGTGGACGCAGGTTTTCCTCGGCTGCGGATCCTTCGCCGTTGCCGAGGCCGTTTCCGCCGGCCTCGCAGCCGGGGCCTTCTCGTCTCGCCTGGTTCCGCCCGGCACCATCGAGGTCAGCCGCAAATTCGGCCTGCCGCCGTTGCCGGCGTCGGAGATCATGCTTTTGTCCACGCTCTCGGACGCTCAATCGCGTGATGCGTTGCGCACCCTTGCCATGGCGTTTCGCGAGCATCGTCCGTCCGCGGCGGCCAACGGCGCGAGGCCCCGGTTCCGCAGTTCGCAGATGGTCGACAACCCCGTCTGAGGTTTCCGACCCGTGTCTGCGCGATGATGTCGAACGACTATCTCAGCGATAGTTTTCGACGGCTGAGCCCAGTTGCGGCGTGGCATCATCCTCGGTCGGCCGCGAAGGGCGCCGCGCACGGCCTATCGCGGCGCCAAGGCCGAGCGATGCGATCGCCACCAGCGGGATGCCGGCGATCCAGGGCAGGCGTGGCGCCTGCGCGTAGAGCGCCGTGCCGATCGATGGCCCAAGCGAGTCCTTGAGGTCGACCGCCACCGACGAGGCCGCCATGTAGGAGGCGCGTCGCGCGGGCGGCGCCAACGCATTGACGGCGGTCGGCACCAATGGCCCGACCAGCATCTGCGCGATCGAGCACAGGCTGACGGCTCCGATCAGCGTCAGCATCGCCGGCGAGGCGGCGAGCAGTGCAAAGGCGAGGATCGTCGCCAGGCCGGCACCGACCGTCAACCAGAGAGCGGATCGCACCTCGACCAGGCGGCTGACCAGCATCTGCAGGCCGACCGTCAGCGCGGCGGCATAGGCGAACAGTGCGCCGACGCCGGATGGCGTCAGCGTCGCGGCATCCTGCGCATAGAGCGGGATCACCGCCTCGATCCAGTTGCCGGCGACCTCGAACAGCATGACCCAGAGCAGCAGCTTCGCCAGCCGGCCGTCGCGGAACGCCGGCAGCAGCGCGGACAGCCCTTCCTCTTCATCGTCCCCACCGTCGAGGCGATCGTCGCCGGCGGCGCGGCCAATGCCGCTCGTCTCGTTCAGGGCGAAGAGCATCACGATCCCGCCCAGCACAAGTATCGTGCCGCCGGCGAGGAAAACGCTGCGTAGCGATACGAGCGCAAGCAGGGCGCCGCAGGCCGGCCCGAGAATCTGCCCGACGCTCGAACTCACGCGCGCCAGGCTGAACCAGCGCGGATGGGCGGATGGCGGGGTCACGTCGGCGATCGCGGTCAAGATCGTCGGATGAAGCACCGATTCGCATATGCCGGTCGCAAGCAGAACGATCGCGGTAACGGCGACGCCGTGCACAAAGAACAGGGCCAGGAAGCCGGTGCCGACGCCGAGCGAGGATGCAATCAGCACCGGCCGCCGGCCGACGCGGTCGGCTATGAGGAAGGAAGCATGTTGATCATGACGTCACCTGCGCATGGTGGCCTGACTTTGGTCGACGGCCCGGGGTTCGCGCGTTGATTGACGTGAACGCCTACGGTCGCCCTGGAGCGACAGGGAGGTTTGAGCCGCGTGGTAGAATCCCAGACGGCGATGGGGCCGGCTTCAGCCGAGCCGCACCGACAGTTCGACGTCCTCGCCGAACGGCGTGGACATGTAGCCCGATGCCGGCGAGCGCACCCGTTCCAGATATTCAGGCGAGAAATCGGCATTGTCGGCGATGACCAGCGCGCCTGGCCGCAAGCGGCTCTCGACCAGGCTGAGGATCTCCGGATAGATCGCCTTGGCGCCGTCGAGCAGCAAGAGGTCGATCGTTTCGGGCAGGTCGGCGCTCAGCGTTTCAAGCGCGTCGCCTTCGCGGATCTCAACCAGGTCGATGAGGCCGCCCTCGACCAGATTGGCCTTGGCCCGCATCGCCTTGGACGGCTCGAATTCGGTGGTGATCAGGCGACCGCCGCCATTATCGCGCAGCGCCGCGGCAAGATAGAGCGTCGAGATGCCGAACGAGGTGCCGAATTCGATGATGATGCGCGCCCCGCTGCTGCGCGCCAGCATGTAGAGCAGCGTGCCGGTCTCCGGCGAGATCGCCAGCCAGAGGTCCTTCAACCGTCCGTAGAAATCGAGATATTCGGTCTTGCTGTTGAGCAGGCGCGCCCGTTCCTCGTGCGAGAGTGCGGCCACCGCCGGACTGGTCGCGGCATTGGCTTCTTCGAACAGGCGGGCGAGCAGCGGGGCCAGCGGGACATTGGTCAGCGTCGTCATGAAAGTCTCCGGTCGAAATGGCTGCGTGCTTGTGTTGTGCCGAAAAATACGAATAATCCTTCAGGTTTCCAATTCGCATTGCCGAGCCGCGACATGACCGGACGCCCAAGCCCTTCGATTTCCTCACGAAAACAGCCCAAACAGGCTCGTGCCACGGACCTTGTCGCGGCGATTTTGCAAGCTGCTGTTCAGGTTTTGGAGAAGGAAGGCGCGCAGCGTTTCACCACCACGCGGGTGGCGGAAAAGGCTGGGGTCAGCGTTGGCTCGCTCTATCAGTATTTCCCCAACAAGGCGGCGCTTCTGTTCCGGCTGCAGAGCGACGAATGGCAGCAAACGACCGACCTGCTGTGCCGTATTCTCCAGGAGGTCGAGAAGCCTCCCCTCGAACGGTTGCGCGTCCTGGTTCATGCCTTTGTCCGCTCGGAATGTGAAGAAGCGGCAGTGCGTGGCGCGCTCGACGACGCGGCACCGCTTTATCGGGACGCGCCCGAGGCGCAAGCGGCGAGGGCTTCGGCGCAGCGAACGGTCGAGATATTCATGCAGGAGACACTACCAGAGGCCCCGGATGCCACCCGAGCCTTGGCCGGCGACCTGGTCATAACGATGCTCAGTGCGGGGGGACGGGAATTT
Source organism: Mesorhizobium sp. 2RAF45 (assembly GCF_052115225.1). Classification (NCBI taxonomy): domain Bacteria; kingdom Pseudomonadati; phylum Pseudomonadota; class Alphaproteobacteria; order Hyphomicrobiales; family Phyllobacteriaceae; genus Mesorhizobium; species Mesorhizobium sp. 2RAF45. The sequence continues at coordinate 270,108 of NZ_JBFRGG010000007.1, forward strand.
TCCGCAAGTCCGCGAATGCCGGCGGAGATCGAGACCTATTCCGATGCCATAGCCGATATGTTCTGCGCCTACCTCAGGAGCCTGGGGCACAGGGCTTGAGATAGCCAGCCGTGGCCGGCCGGCCCGTTGGCGTCACTCAGCGGCAGATGCCAGCGGCCTCACCCTGGCCATCATCGAGCGCAGCACCGCCGGTTTCAGCGGCTTGTTGATCACCGCAATATCGAACCCGCCTGCCGCCGCCCGCACCTCGTTGGACCGGTCGGCGGTGACCAGCACGGCGGCCAGATCGTTGCCATGGGTCGCCCGCAGTCGGGCGATGATGTCGAGGCCGGTTTCGCCGTCGAGATGGTAGTCGGCAAGCACGATATCCGGGCGATGTATTGCGGCCTTCTCCAGATCCCGGGAGCCGGACACGGTATCGACCTTGCATCCCCAGCCTTCGAGCAGCAGCCGCATGCCCTCGAGGATGCGGGCGTCGTTGTCGATGCAGAGCACATGCAGCCCGGCGAGCGAAGCCGCGGCACGGGCGGGAGCCTTGGTTTCGACCTCGCGTCGCGGCTCCTGCACCGCCGCGACGGGCAGGATGACGGAAAAGCGCGTGCCCTTGCCCGGATTGGAGAAGATGCGGATTTCCAGCCGAAGCACCCGGGCGATGCGGTCGACAATGGAGAGCCCAAGGCCGAGACCTTCGGCTTCGCGCGCCCCTTCATCGAGCCGGGTGAATTCATGGAAGACCGTGTTCAGCTTCTCGCCGGCAATGCCGATGCCGGTATCGATCACCTGGATCTCCGCCAGTTCGCCGCGCCGCCGCACGCCGACCAGGATGCGGCCCCTGCGCGTGTACTTGATGGCGTTCGAGACCAGATTCTGGATCAGGCGGCGCAGCAGATTGCGATCGGTCACCACCGTTAGCGAAGACGGCATGATCGTCAGGCCGAGCTTTTTCTCGGCGGCCATTGGCCGAAAATCATTGCCGATCTGGCGCAGCAAACCGTCGAGGTTGAAGGCGGTATCGTCCGGCTTCATCGCGCCGGCATCGAGGCGCGAGATGTCGAGCACGGCGCCGAGAATCGTCTCGACCGATTCCAGCGAGGATTCGATGTTGACCGCCGCCTTGCCTGCTGGGCCCTTGCCGGCCTTCTCGATCAGCGAGGAGCAATAGAGCCGGGCGGCGTTCAGCGGCTGCAGGATATCGTGGCCGGCGGCGGCGAGGAAGCGCGTCTTGCCGAGATTGGCCTCCTCGGCCAGCATCTGCGCCTGCGCCAGTTCCTCGTTGACCCGGGTCAACTCCTCGTTGACGCTAGTCAGCTCGATGGTGCGGGTTTTCACGCGCTGCTCCAGCGATTCATTGGCGCGCTTTAGCGCCAGATCCTGTTCGACGCGCCCGGAAATGTCGGCATAGGTGGCGACGATGCCGCCATCCGGCATCGGATTGGAGCGCAGTTCCAGGATGCGGCCGCTGGTCTTCAGTTCCATCTGCCAGGGGCTGACGAAACTGGTCAGCCGGTTGAGCGTCGTCACGCGCTGGTCGGCGGGGATGTCGCCGCGCTCGGCGAGATGGCGCAGGATCTGATCGAGCGAGACGCCGACCTGGCCCATCTCGTCGGGCAGGTCGAACAGCACCCGGTATTGGCGGTTCCAGCAGATCAGCCGGAAATCGCGGTCGAAGACGGTGATGCCCTGTTCCATCTGGTCGAGCGCGATCTGCAAGAGGTCGCGGTTGTGCTGCAGCGCCTCGGTGGCGTCGTCGAGCAGGCGGAAGGCATCCCTGGATTCACGGTCATGGCGCCGGAACAGCAGCGACAGGATCAGCCGCGCCGAGGAGGAGCCGACGGCGCTGGCCAACAGCTGCTCTGAGAAGCGGATGACGTCCATGCTCGCCTGCTCCTTGCCGTGCAGCGAGGTGCCGTTGGTCTTCTCGAACGACTGGAAAGAGCGCTCGGTGCGCTCGACGCCGAGGTAGCGGGCGATCGCGTCCTTGAGGTCGTTGACGGTGATGGCGGTGCGGAAGCGGCGCAGGCTCGGCATCGGACCGGCGTCGCGTGGCACGAAGATCGACGCCTGGATGCGCTCCAGCGGCACCGACGCGCGCGACAGCGAGCCAAGGACAAAAAACAGCGTGTTGATCGACAGGCTCCACAACACGCCGTGGTTCAGCGGCTCGGCCACGGTACCGAACAGGGCTTGCGGGCGCAGCGCCTCGAAGCCGAAGAGCCCGTGCACGACGATGTCGGTGTCGGGCGCGACAAGCGAGGGCAGGAGCAGCGTGTAGCCCCAGACGATGATGCCGGCGACCATGCCGAGTGCGGCACCCCTGCCATTGGCGCCGCGCCAGATCAACCCGCCGATCAGCGCCGGCGCGAACTGCGCGATGGCCGCGAAGGACATCAGGCCGATCGACGACAGCCGCGCTGAGTTGGTGCTTTCGCGATAGTAGAGGAAGGCGATGAACAACAGGATGAAGATCGCCCCGCGCCGCACATTGAGGATCAGCGTCGACCAGTCCTCGTTCTCGGAGGTCGAGGTCTTGAGCAGGCGGCGCACGAACAGCGGAATGACGAGGTCGTTGGAGATCATGATCGACAGCGCCACGCTTTCGACGATCACCATGGCCGTTGCCGCCGACAGCCCACCGATGAAGGCGGCCATGGCCAGCACGTCGTGGCCGCTGAACAGGGGCAGCGACAGCACATAGAGATCGCTGCTGGTGCCGGTGCCGACCAGCGACAGGCCGGCAAAGGCGATCGGCAGCACGAACAGGTTGATCGCCACGAGGTAGAGCGGAAACACCCAGGTCGCGGTACGCAACTCGGCCTCGCCGCGGTTCTCGACGATGGTGACGTAGAACTGCCGCGGCAGCATGACGATGGCAAAGCCGCTCAGACAAGTCAGCACCAGCCAGGTGGCGAGCGAGGTGTTGTAGCCCATCGCCTGGCGCACCTGAGCATTCTGCGCCAGCTTGGCGAACATGTCGCCCGGGCCGCCGAAGATCAGGAAGGTGACCATCAGGCCGATCGCCAGGAAGGCGGCGAGCTTGACGACGGTTTCGACCGCCACCGCCAGCACCAGCCCGTCCTGGTGTTCGGTGGCGTCGGCATGGCGGGTGCCGAACAAGACGGCAAACAAGGCCAGCAGCATGGCGACGACCAGCGATATGTCGCTGACGAACGGATCGAAGGAGGGCGGCGACCCCGTATAGTGCTCGACCATCAGGCTGACCGAACCGGAAATCGCCTTCAGCTGCAGCGCGATATAGGGCACCGCCCCGATGGTGGCGATCAGCGTGGCGATCGCCGCGACGGTGAAGCTTTTGCCGTAGCGCGCGCCGAGGAAGTCGGCGATCGAGGTGATCTTCTCGGTCTTGGCCAGCCGCACGATGCGGTTGAGCAGCGGAAAGCCGAACACGAACACCAGCACCGGGCCGGTATAGATGCCGAGGAATTCGAGCCCGCGTTCGGAGGAGAGCCCGACCGAGCCGAAGAAGGTCCACGAGGTACAATAGATCGCCAGGCTGAGTGCATAGATGAAGGGTCGCGCACGACCGGGCCCGGAGATGGCCGAGCGGCGGTCGCCCAGGCTGGCGATGGCGAACAGCAACGTCACATAGGCGATCGCGATGATGACGATGAACAAGCCTTGCACGCCTGGAATTTCCTCCTTTGCCGTCTTTTTATCCGGCTTATCCGAACGCAATCACAGCTTGGCGCCGGAGTCCATTGCGGCTTTGGGCGCATGAAGCGCGTGATTTCTCGAGGTTGACGCAGGGGAGGGAGAAAGCGGTTGCTTTCTCCTTTTTGCCCATGTTGCAACCGGAGGTTTTTGTTATGTTGTCGCCGGGTCGATGCCGCAAGGACGGAACGGCAGCGCGGCCGGTCATGACAAGGAGGGTCGAATGCTGAAAGAATTCCAGGAATTCATTTCCAAGGGTAACGTGATGGACTTGGCCGTCGGCGTCATCATCGGCGCGGCCTTCGGCAAGATCGTCACTTCGCTGGTCGATGATGTCATCATGCCTTTCATTGGCGCGCTCGGAGGGGTCGATTTCAACAACTACTTCATTGGCCTGTCGCACAACGTGACTGCGACAAACCTTGAAGATGCGCGCAAGCAAGGCGCTGTCTTTGCCTATGGCAGCTTCATCACGGTGGCGCTGAACTTCCTGATCATCGCCTTTGTCATCTTCCTGATGGTCAAGGGGGTGAACAATCTGCGCCGGCGGCTCGAGCGCGAGAAGCCGGCTGCCCCGGCCGCACCACCCCCCGCCGATGTCGCGCTCCTCACCGAAATCCGCGATCTGCTCGCCAAACGATAATTCAGCCGACCATTGCTGGACCAAAACCCCGGTCGTTCGCGGCTGGGGTTTTCTGTTTTCGTATCTGGTAAAGAGCGGCAAGCCTAGAGCAATTCCAGGAAAAGTGTGAAACGGGTTTCCTAGGGAAACCGCGTAGCGCTTTCCCTGGGGAATTGCGTTAAAACAAAGAGTTAGAGCGGTTTGCCGTTTCCATGAAACAGTGAACTGCTCTAAGGGAAAACGGATTTGTCCATGAGCCTGATCGATAGCTTTCGCGCCGAAGCCCGCGCCGCACCGGAAAGCGGCATTGTCGCCGTCGTCAACTACGGTCGCCTGCGCGAGGGCCTGATCCCGTTATGGGCCGGCGAGGGCGACCTGCCGACACCCGCCTTCATCACCGATGCCGCGTCGAAGGCGCTGGCCGGCGGCGAGACGTTCTACACCTGGCAGAGGGGCATCCCCGATCTCAGGCAGGCGCTGGCACGATACTACGCCAGGCATTTCGGCAAGACGTTCCCGGAGGAGCAGTTCATCGTCACCGGATCCGGCATGCATGCCATCCAGATGTCCCTTACCGCTCTCGCCGGCGCCGGCGACGAGGTGATCTATCTGTCGCCGGCCTGGCCGAATTTCGACGCCGCCGCCGCCCTGTCGGGAGCCGTTCCGGTGCCCGTCACGCTCGATCATTCCGGCAATGGCTGGTCCTGCGACGTCGAGAAGATCGCCGCGGCGATCACGCCGCGCACCAAGGCGCTGTTCATCAACACGCCGTCGAACCCGACCGGCTGGACCGCCGATCACGAGACCTTGCAGGCGATCCTCGACCTGGCGCGCGCCCGGAACGTCTGGATCATCGCCGACGAGATCTATTCGCTGTTCCACTATGGCCATGGCCGTGCGCCGTCCTTCCTCGACATCGCGACGGAGGAAGACCGCATCCTGTTCGTCAACTCCTTTTCCAAGAACTGGGCGATGACCGGCTGGCGCGTCGGCTGGATCAAGACGCATCCGAGCCTGCAGCAGGTGTTCGAGAACCTGATCCAGTATTCGAATTCCGGCGTTGCCCAGTTCATGCAGCGCGGCGCGGTCGCAGCTCTTGACGAGGGCGATGGCTTCGTCGCCGAACAGGTGGAGCGGGCGAGAAAAGCGCGCGACCTGGTCTGCGGTATTCTCGGCGCCACCGGCAGCGCTCGGTTTACCGTGCCGCAGGGCGCCTTCTATCTGTTCTTCGCCGTCGACGGCATCACCGATTCCCGCGCCGCCGCCTTCGACATCGTCGACAAGGCCAATGTCGGCCTGGCACCCGGCACCGCCTTCGGCCCCGGCGGCGAAGCCTTCCTCAGGCTGTGCTTCCATCGCCGCCTCGACCAGGTCGAGGACGCCGCGCACCGGCTGGCGAAATGGATGAGGACTGTCTAGTCGACTTGCGTCGGCCGGCAGTCGAACAGCGTTTCAAATGGGCTTCAGCCGCCTGACTTGGGCACCAGCAGCGGAACGATCCGGTCGCTTTTGGCGACCGAGGGCCGTCCTGCCGAGCCGTAGGGAATGCCGAGCGCGTCCCATGTCTCGACCAGCGCGTCCTGCAGTCCAGCGATCAGCGCATCCGAATGGAACGGCGTCGGCGTGATGCGCA
>NZ_JBFRGG010000008.1:0-246293 GCF_052115225.1 Mesorhizobium sp. 2RAF45
GTGTCGGGCGACTTCGCCAAGCCTCGAATCGGATGGCCGTCCGGTTCGAGGCTCAGTCGCTTCCATCGCACAAAGTCTCCTCCGTGCAGATACAAGGGGTGTTCCAGCGGAGTGAGACGTTGGCGTTCCCTGGAACACCCCTCATCCGTCGCCTTCGGCGACACCTTCTCCCACAAGGGGAGAAGGAAAGCGTCAGCGACCAGACCCCCCGGAGAGCTCGGCGATAATGGCCGCAACGGCGGCACGAGCCGCCTCCAATCCTTGGCCGGTGTCGATGACGAAATCCGCCAGCCTGCGCTTCTCCGCATCCGGCACCTGCTTGGCCAGGATCGCCGCCAGTTTTTCTTCCGTCATGCCCGGCCGGGCCAGCACGCGCTGGCGCTGGATTTCGGTGGGCGCCGTGACGACGACGACCTTGTCGACGCGGCCACGGCCGCCGGTTTCGAAGAGCAGCGGAATATCGAGCACGGCGATCGATTCGCCGGCGTTACGATGCATGGCCAGGAAGGCGTCGGCATCGGCGCGCACCAGCGGATGGATGATCGCTTCCAGCCGCTTCAGCGCGGCGGCATCGCCAAGCACGCGCGCGCCAAGTTTTGCGCGATCGACCACACCATCGACAACCGTTCCGGGAAAAGCGGCCTCGACCAAAGGCGCCGCCGCACCGGAATAGAGGCGATGCACCGCCTCGTCGGAATCATGGACCGGCACGCCCGCCTCGGCGAACATTTTCGCCGTCGTCGACTTGCCCATGCCGATCGAGCCGGTGAGGCCGAGCACGATCATGGTTTCGGCACCAGATCGGCAACGATGAGTGCGCGAAGCTCCGCCGTGACCTGCGGCCTGATGCCGAACCAATGTTCGAAGCCGGGCACGGCCTGGTTGAGCAGCATGCCGAGGCCGTCGACCGTCTTCAGCCCCCTGGCGCGCGCGGCGGCGAGCAGGGGGGTTTCGAGCGGCACATAGACAAGGTCGGTGACGATGGCGTGGTCCGGCAGCAAGGCCGGATCGGCGGCGAGGCCTTCATTGCCGACCATGCCAAGTGCCGTGGTGTTGACCAGCAGGCCGGCGTCGGCCAGCAATTCGTGGGTCTCCGCCGTGCCATGCGCCGAAACGCCGGCGCCGAAACGATCCCGCAATTCCTGCGCCCGGGCGAGCGTGCGGTTGACGATTCTGATATCGCCGACGCCACGCTGCTTCAGCGCCTGGATGACGGCGCGGGACGCGCCGCCGGCGCCGAGCACGACCGCGGGGCCGGTGTTCGCCCAGCCCGGCGCGTAATCATCGAGGTTGGCGGCAAAGCCGTGGCCGTCGGTGTTGCCGCCCCACAGGAGACCGTCCTCGAACCACAGCGTGTTGACGGCGCCGATCTCCTCGGCCGCCTGGTCGCGGCGGTGGACAAGAGCGAAAGCGGCTTCCTTGTGCGGAATGGTGACATTGCCGCCGCGAAACCCGTTTGCCTGCAAAGCCGCGATGAATTCGGCAAAATCCTGCGGCGCCACGTCGATCGCCTCATAACTGCCGTCGATGTCGTGCTTTGCCAGCCAGTGGCCGTGGATCTTCGGCGAGCGCGAGTGCTTGATCGGATGGCCGGTGACAAAAGCCTTCTTCGTTGCCTCAGCCATCGATGGCCCCCAGCGTGCGCAGTTCGGCCAGCAGCGGCAAAAGCGGCAGGCCGACAATCGTAAAATGATCGCCCTCGATCTTCTCGAAGAGCTGGATGCCTTCGCCCTCGACCTGGTAGGCGCCGACGCTGGCCAGCGCCCTGGCGCCGACACGGGCGAGATGGCGGCCGATGAAGCCGGGGTCGAGCTTGCGCATGGTCATGCCGGCGATGCCGACATGGCGCCATAGCACCTTGCCGTCGCGCACCAGAACGGCGGCGCTGTTGAGCTGGTGGGTCTTGCCCGACAACGCCAGGAGATGGCGGCGCGCGCCTTCCATGTCGGCCGGCTTGTGGAACACTTCGTCAGCCAAAGACAAAGTCTGGTCGCAGCCGAGCACCAGCGCGCCGGGCCGGCGTTCGCTGACCTCGGTGGCCTTGGCCTCGGCCAGAACCAGGGCGACATCCTCGGGCGAAACGCCGCTATCCTGCAACGGCGCCTCGAGCGCGCGCTCGTCGACATCGGCCGGCACGGCCTCGACATCGAGCCCGGCATTGAGAAGCATTGCCTTGCGGAACGGACTGCCGGAGGCGAGGATGATTTTTTCGGTCATTTTTCACTCAGGCGCAGGTACAGGCGCGGTTGGGATATGAGCTTCAATCTGCAACGTTGGCGCCGCCCCTCATTGTCCTGCCGGACATTTCTCTCCGTATAGAGACGGGGAGAAAGGGGCAGCTTCAGCGCAGGCGCTCTTCTTCGGCTACGCTGGTGATTGGCGAAACCTTCTACGACAGCGCCCCTCTCCCCGTCGCTATACGGGGAGAGGATGCCGGCAGGCAGGTGAGGGGCGGCGCCGAGTTTCCGCTAAGAAGTCTCGGAAAACGCACTCCTCGTTCAATTATCTGTTCTTCCCCCGCAGGGCAACGATCGCCGCCGCCGTTTCCTCGATCGAGCGGCGGCTGACGTCGATCATCGGCCAGCCATGGCGCGTGCAGATCTGGCGGGCATAGGCGAGCTCCTCGTTGATGGCGGCGCGGTCGACATAGTCGGTCGGCACATAGGAACTGCTGTTGCCGAGGATGCGGTTCTGGCGGACATGCGAGATGCGCTCGGCGGTGGCGATCAGCCCGACGATCAGCGGCTTGGAGGCGCTGACCAGGCTTTCGGGCACCGGCACGCCGAGCACGATCGGGATGTTGGCGGTCTTGATGCCGCGATTGGCGAGATAGATGCTGGTCGGCGTCTTCGACGTCCGCGAAATGCCGATCAGCACGACATCGGCATCGTCCATATTCGCCGGCAGCTGGCCGTCATCATGGTCCATGGTGAAGTTCAGCGCATCGATGCGGCGGAAATATTCGGCGTCGAGAACGTGCTGGGCGCCGACACGGCGGCCGGCCGGCGTGCCGAGATAGGACTGGAAGACGGTGAGCACCGGCTCCAGCACCGACACGCAGGGCAGGCCCATTGTGGCGCAGCGCTCGTCAATGCCGCGCGCCAGCTTCTGGTCGACGACCGTATAGAGGATGATGCCCGGCTCCTCCTCTATGTCCTCGAACACCTTGGCCACCTGCTTTTCGGTACGGATGAGCGGGTAGATGTGCTCGATCGCCCGTGCATCCTTGTATTGCGCCGAAGCCGCCCGCCCGGCGGCGAGCAGCGTTTCGCCGGTCGCGTCGGAAATCAGGTGCAGGTGAAAGAAGCTCTGGGGTTTGTTCACAGGGATCACCTGGGGCTGTGGGCGGATGTGGATAAAGCGGGACAGAAAGAGGCGCCGGTCGGAGGCGACTGTATCAGATGGCAGTTTGTCCACAATTCGCTGTGCTGTCAGCTTGGTCGGGCGGCTGGGGACAAGTCTGGGGACGGCCGCCTTTGCCTTTCAGCCGTCCACAGGGCGGGATTCTTCCTCGGTTTGCTAAAGCTTTGACTCCGATGATGGTTTCCGGATGATCCCCAGAACCCTTAAGTCGGGAGAGGGAAGCGCGCGACAATATGCTTGCTGGCTTTTTGGCTGGCGAAGCGGGACAGGTGACAACCACCACAACCAACAGACTCTTAGAATCAGAAGAATCTTAGATATAAGAATCTTTGATTATAGGAAGGCTGGGAGAGGGTAAGCGCTCAATGCCCAAAAGCCGGATCATGCTGGACGTCCTGAAGGGCAAGGCGCACTTTCCGCCTCCGCTCTGGATGATGCGTCAGGCCGGACGCTATCTGCCGGAATATCGTGAAACACGCAGGCGCGCAGGTTCGTTCCTCGATCTCTGCTACGATCCCGACCTTGCGGTGGAAGTGACCTTGCAGCCGATAGAGCGCTTCGGCTTCGACGCCTCGATCCTGTTCTCCGACATCCTTGTCGTTCCGCATGCGCTCGGCCGCGACGTTCGCTTCGAAGAGGGAAGAGGCCCGCTTTTGACGCCGATCTCCGTGGCCGAGATCATGGCTCTGGAAAGCGATGTGTTTCACGTGAATCTCGAACCGGTCTACGAGACGGTTCGCCGGTTGCGGGCAAAACTGCCTGACGAGACCACGCTGATCGGCTTCTGCGGCGCGCCCTGGACGGTGGCGACCTATATGATCGCCGGCCATGGAACGCCCGATCAGGCGCCGGCACGGCTGTTTGCCTATCGCGAGCCGGCGGCGTTTCAACATCTCCTGACGGTGCTTGCCGACCAGTCGGCGGCCTATCTGATCCGGCAGATCGAAGCCGGTGCGGATGTGGTGCAGATTTTCGATTCCTGGTCCGGCGTGCTCGACGATGCGACGTTCGACCAGTTTTGCGTTTGGCCGGTGGCCGAGATGGTCCGCCAGGTTCGCGCCGTTCATCCCGATGTGCCGATCATCGGATTTCCCAAGGGCGCCGGCGCGCGCTACCGGACCTATCGCCAGAAGACCGGTGTGACGGGGCTGGGGATCGACTGGACGGTGCCGCTAGCGGCGGCGAAGGATCTGCAGCGTTCGGGTGCGGTCCAGGGCAATCTCGATCCCTTGAGGCTCGTGGCCGGCGGCAAGGCGCTGTCTGATGGCGTCGAGGCGATCCTGAAGGCGCTGGGAGACGGGCCGCTGATCTTCAATCTCGGCCACGGCATCACGCCGGAGACACCGATCGCGCATGTCGAGGCGATGGTGAAGCAGGTGAGGAGCGCGACACGCTGATGGCTGAGATGAACAACACCAACAGCACCGGACAGGCGATGATGCGTATGGTCGTCAGCATCGCTGTGCTGATCGTGCTGACGGCGCTTCTGTTTTTCGTCGCGCCCGAAAGTTTCTATCCCTGGGCAAAGGCGATCCATATCGTTGCCGTCATTTCGTGGATGGCCGGCATGCTCTATCTGCCGCGGCTGTTCGTCTACCACGTCGATGCCGAGAAGGGCTCGGTGCAGTCGGAGACCTTCAAGGTGATGGAGCGGCGCCTGCTGCGCGGCATCATCAATCCGGCGATGATCGTCACCTGGGTGTTCGGCCTTTGGCTTGCCTGGAAAGTCTTTGGATTCCAGGGCGGCTGGCTGCACGCCAAGATCGGTTTGGTGTTGTTAATGTCCGCCGTTCACGGCTATCTGGCCGGCGCGGTGCGCAAATTCGCCGAGGATCGCAACGAAAAAGCGGCGAGGCACTGGCGGATCGTCAACGAGATCCCCACATTTCTGATGATCGCCATCGTGATCCTGGTTGTCGTCAAGCCGTTCTGAGGCCGATCAGGCCGTTTAAAACGCGGCTTGCTCTTTCATCCGACCGACGATAAAAGACGGGTCTTCCTTCCCGTCATGCGCCGCCCCTCATTGTTTTCGGCCGCGCCCGGCATTTGTCGCATCCCGCCGATATTTTTCTCCCAAAGCTCACCCAGAGTCCGTCTATGCAAGAAATGAAACTTACCGAATTCAAGAACAAGAAACCGCCAGAGCTGATCGCTTATGCCGAATCGCTCGAGGTCGAGAACGCCAGCGTCATGCGCAAGCAGGAGCTGATGTTCGCGATCCTGAAGAAGCTGGCCGCCCAGGACGTCGAGATTATCGGCGACGGCGTGGTCGAAGTGCTTCAGGACGGGTTCGGCTTCCTGCGCTCGGCCAACGCCAACTATCTGCCAGGTCCCGACGACATCTACATCTCGCCGTCGCAGATCCGGCGCTTTTCGCTGAAGACCGGCGATACGGTCGAAGGACCGATCCGCAGCCCGAAAGAGGGCGAGCGCTATTTCGCGCTGCTCAAGGTCAACACCATCAATTTCGACGATCCCGAAAAGATCCGCCACAAGATCCACTTCGACAATCTGACGCCGCTCTATCCGACCTCGCGGCTGAAGATGGAAATGGAGGTTCCGACCTCCAAGGACATCTCGCCGCGCGTCATCGACCTGGTGGCGCCGCTCGGCAAGGGCCAGCGCGCTTTGATCGTCGCGCAGCCGCGCACCGGCAAGACGGTGCTGCTGCAGAACATCGCCCATTCCATCACCACCAATCACCCGGAATGCTATCTGATCGTGCTTCTGATCGACGAGCGGCCGGAAGAAGTGACCGACATGCAGCGCTCGGTGAAGGGCGAGGTCGTCTCCTCGACCTTCGACGAACCGGCGGTGCGCCACGTCCAGGTCGCCGAAATGGTGATCGAAAAGGCCAAGCGCCTGGTCGAACATGGCCGCGACGTCGTCATCCTGCTCGATTCCATTACCCGCCTCGGTCGCGCCTACAACACCGTCGTGCCGTCATCCGGCAAGGTGCTGACCGGCGGTGTCGACGCCAACGCGCTGCAGCGCCCGAAGCGCTTCTTCGGCGCCGCGCGTAACATCGAGGAAGGCGGTTCGCTGACCATCATCGCCACCGCGCTGATCGATACCGGCAGCCGCATGGACGAAGTCATCTTCGAAGAGTTCAAGGGCACCGGCAATTCGGAAATCGTGCTCGACCGCAAGGTCGCCGACAAGCGCATCTATCCGGCCATGGACATCCTGAAGTCCGGTACCCGCAAGGAAGACCTGCTGGTGCCGCGTCAGGACCTGCAGAAGATCTTCGTGCTGCGCCGCATCCTGGCGCCGATGGGAACCACCGACGCGATCGAGTTCCTCATCGACAAGCTGAAGCAGACCAAGACCAATGCGGATTTCTTCGATTCGATGAATACGTAAGGGCCGGTCCGAAGCTTCCGGACCTGTATCGAGCCCCATTCCAGGAAACTGGGATGGGGTTTTTCTTTGCTGGGTTAGGTCGGCGGGCCTCGCGGCAAATCGCATAAGTCGGCGCCGCCCCTTATTGCCCTGCCGGGCATTTCTCCCTGTAAACGGGGAGAGAGAGGCTGGAACCAGCGCCGGCGCCTTCCTCCGGAACGCTGACAATTGGCGAAAGCAGCGACAACAGCGTCCCTCGCCCCGTTTACGGGGAGAGGATGCCGGCAGGCAGTCAGCTAGGTCTCCGGCTCCGCCTATCGACGGCTCAACAACCGGTCCAACTCCTCAGCACCTGTCACCACCGGCAAACAAACCTGCCCTGTACAAAGCCAGGCACCCGGCCTGTCGGTCGGCGGCAGAATCCCGCCCGGCAGCAAGGGTCGATTCGTTTCCGAACCAATCGCGGCAATGATGTCGACGCGGCGCGGGTCGGGGCATCGATTCGCGACCGGAACGAGCTTTGGATCTTCCAGATCATCGACGATGACCAGTTTCAACGGCTCGATGGCAAGCGTGCAGGCATTGACGATGCCGGCCTGGCCATAGGCCTGTTGCGCTGCGCGGCCGGCGGCGTGCTCTGCGATCTTCCAGGCTTTTTCCCCGAGATCGAGATCGCCGGTCACGGAGGCGAGCCGCACAAGTGCCGCGATGATTTGACTGGTGGCTGACGAAATCGCCTCGTCGACATCGCCCCTGATGCGGATCGGCACGTCGGTGCTGTCCGAGGCGGTCAGATAGTAACCTGTGCCGGCTTCGTCGGCATGCCAATGGTCGAGCTGCTCGATGAACTGTTTCGCCCGGTCGATGTAGCTCCAATCGCCAGACGCCTCGAACAGCGAAATCGCCGCATTGGCCATGGCGGCATAGTCGCTCGACAGAGCGGGAAACAGTTTCCTGGCGCCGAGCATGGAATGCGGCAAGCGGCCGTCGCGGCTGGCGCCGGAGATATGGGCAAAGGCCTTGGCCGCGGCCTCGATCCAGTCGGGCCGGCCCAGCGAGCGACCGGCCTCGGCGAGTGCCGCAATCATCAGGCCGTTCCAGTCCGTGAGGGTCTTGGCATCTAGGCCTGGCGGGACGCGTTCCTCCCGCACGGCGAGAAGCCTCGCTTTGAGCGGAATGAGGTTTTCGCGATCGGCGACGCTTTGGGCTTGCTGGGCGCTGGAATGGTGGACGACCGGCTTGCCTTCCCAGCCATCCGGGCTGGAGAGGGTGAAGTACTTGAAAAACAAGGCTGAATCGTCGCCGAGGACGGCTTCGATCTCTTCCCGGCTCCAGGTGTAGAACAGCCCTTCCTCGCCATCGCTGTCGGCATCGAGACTGGCGGCGAAGGCGCCGCCTTCGACGCGCATTTCGCGCAGCAGCCAATCGACGGTCTCTTCGATTCGTATCCGGAACAAATCATTGCCGCTTGCCGAAAACGCCCAGTTGCAGAAGCGGATCAGCTCCGCATTGTCGTAGAGCATCTTTTCGAAATGCGGCACCAGCCATTCGGCATCGGTGGAGTAGCGGCTGAGCCCGCCACCAATATGGTCATAGATGCCGCCGGCCAGCATCCGTTCCAGGCTGACCAGCACGTCATCGCGATGCGCGGCGTTGCCATCGCGCAGCCAGGACAGCCACAGGGTGAGCATGAATGGCGCGTTGGGGAATTTCGGCGCGCCGCGCAGGCCGCCAAGCTCGCGGTCGATCATGCCGGCGATGCGGCCGGCGAAGTCGGTGAGCGTGCCGCGGTCGAGGCTCTGCTTGCCATGCGTGCCGGAAAGCCGCGCCTCGACATGGGAGGTCAGCCCGTCGGCGCTCTGGTGCAGGCTGTCGCGCTTCTCGCGCCAGGCCTTGTCGACCGCTTCCATGACCTGGATGAAGCCCGGGCGGCCATAGCGCGCCTCGCGCGGAAAATAGGTGCCGCCCCAGAATGGCTTGCCTTCCGGCGTCAGGAACATGGTCAGCGGCCAGCCGCCTTGCTCGCCCATCGAGGACAGCGCGGCCATGTAGATCTGGTCGATGTCGGGACGCTCCTCGCGGTCGACCTTGATATTGACGAACAGACGGTTCATGACGGCGGCGACGCCGTCATTCTCGAAGCTTTCATGCGCCATGACATGGCACCAGTGGCAGGCGGCATAGCCGACGGAGAGCAGGATCGGGCGATCGAGCGTCCTTGCTTCTTCGAGCGATGCCGGCGACCAGGCCCGCCAATGGACGGGATTGGCGCTGTGCTGCTGCAGATAGGGGCTGGCCTCTTCGGCAAGCAGGTTTTGCGCGGGCAATGTCACATGGGCACTCGGGTTGTTTGAAGGCGCGAGGCTAGGGCGGTTCAACAGAGCGGGCAAATGATTTCAGGCGATTCGATCGTTGCGCTGTCGAGCGGTCGGCTTCCGGCCGGTGTCGCCGTGCTGCGTATCTCCGGTCCGCAGACTCGATTCGTAGTCGAAACGATTGTCGGTGGCATGGTTAAGGACCGGGCGGCGGTTCTGCGCAGGTTCAGAGCGCCGGATGGAACCGTCCTCGACAGCGGGTTGGTCATCTTCTTTCCCGGTCCGGCGAGCTTTACTGGGGAGGACGTCGCGGAATTTCATGTCCATGGTGGGCGCGCCGTCGTGGCGCGGATGTTGGAGATCATCGCCGACTTTGACGGCGTCAGGCATGCCGAACCCGGCGAATTCACCCGTCGCGCCTTTCTTAACGGCAAGGTCGACCTCGTCGAGACTGAGGCGCTGGCGGACCTGGTCAATGCCGAGACCGAGGCGCAGCGACGTTTCGCGGTCCAGAATGCCGAGGGTGTCCAGAGCGATCTGTATATGAGTTGGCGCCGCCGGCTGATCCACGCACGGGCCATGATCGAGGCCGAGATCGATTTTGCTGACGAAGACGACGTGCCGGGATCCGTTTCGGATACGGTCTGGTCGGATGTCCGGGTGATGATCGGTGAAATCGATCGCCACATCGCCGGATTTCACGCTGCCGAAATCATTCGCGACGGTTTTGAGGTGGTGATTCTGGGCGCGCCGAATGCCGGCAAGTCGAGTCTGTTCAACGCCTTGGCGAGGCGCGATGCAGCTATTGTAACGGATGAGCCCGGTACGACCCGCGACCTGCTCGAGGTAACGCTGGATCTCGGCGGCCTTCGCGTCAGGCTGACGGATACGGCCGGCTTGCGCGACGCACCGGGCAAGGTCGAGGCGATCGGCATCGAGAAGGCGCGGGCCAAGGCCGATCGTGCCGATCTCTTGCTGCTGCTGGAGGACATTTTGGCTCCCAGGGCCATCGGCGCGGTCGAGTCTACGGCACCTCTGTTGCGCGTCGGCACCAAGCTCGACCTGCTGGATGGGCAGGCGGCGGGTGATGCGGCTGGCAGATACGACTTCGTCATTTCAGTTATGAATGGCACTGGTGTGGAGGCGCTGCTCGCCGAAATCGGCCGTTGCGCGGCGGACGCGGCTGGCGACGTCGGCGATATCCTGCCGTCCCGCCTGCGCCATGTTGAACTGCTCGGTGTGGCGAATCGCCATTTGCTTCGCGCGATCGATGAGCACACCGGCGGCCAGGAACTGCGGGCCGAGGAGCTGCGGCTGGCGGCGGATAGGTTGGGCCGAATTGTCGGCGCGATCGATGTCGAGGATATGTTGGATGTGATCTTTTCGCAGTTCTGCATCGGGAAATGATTCACGTGAAACTATGCGGCGTATTGCTTTGCGTGACTCACGTGAAACACAGCGATCCAGAATATGCCGTGTCCTATGAAGCAGGTGCGGGGGCAATTTGCGAGATAGTGGCGGATGGTGGCGCTACCCCCTCACCTGCCTGCCGGCATCCTCTCCCCGTATAGTGACGGGGAGAGGGGTGCTCGCACGAATGGTTTCGCCCATCGCCGACGTCCCAAGAAGGGTGCTGGTGTTACGGCCAGCTACTTTCTCCCCGTTACTATGCGGGGAGAAATGCCCGGCAGGACAATGAGGGGCGGGCGCCTTCCAGGACTGATTAGCCGTACCGATTGGCGCGGTACCGTCGCCGCGCGGCATCGCCTCTGTTTCACGTGAAACTTGTCGCGAAGTTTTCTTGACAGCTTGCCCCTGCGGGGACATGTGTCCCCCAATCTTTTGAGTCCAGGAAATTCGAAATGACCGGTCACTATGATGTGGTTGTGGTGGGTGGCGGCCATGCGGGGTGCGAGGCGGCCAGTGCAGCCGCGCGCGCCGGCGCGAAAACCGCGCTGGTGACGCTGCGCTTCGACACAATCGGCGTGATGTCGTGCAATCCCGCGATCGGCGGGCTCGGCAAGGGCCATCTGGTCCGCGAGATCGACGCGATGGACGGGCTGATGGGCCGGGTGGCGGATGCCGCCGGCATCCAGTTCCGCCTGCTCAACCGCCGCAAGGGTCCGGCGGTGCGCGGCCCGCGCACACAGGCGGATAGAAAGCTCTATCGCGTTGCCATGCAGGAAGCGATTCGGCAGCAGAACGATCTCGACGTGGTCGAGGGCGAGGTGCTGGATTTCGAGATCAACGACGGACGGATCGCCGCTGTTCTGCTCTCCGACGGCCGCAGGCTTGCCTGCGGCGCCGTGGTGCTGACGACAGGCACCTTCCTGCGCGGCCTTATTCATATTGGCGAGAAGAAGATCGTCGCCGGCCGGATGAATGAGCAGGCGAGCCTTGGGCTGTCGGCGACGATGGACCGCGCCGGCTTCAAGCTCGGCCGCCTGAAGACCGGCACACCGCCACGGCTGGACGGAAGGACCATCGACTGGGCGTCGCTGGAAAGCCAGGCGGCGGATGACGATCCTGTGCCGTTCTCGCTGATGACCGATCGAATCGAGACACCGCAGATCGAGTGCGGCATCACCCGCACGACATCAGCCACGCATGAGCTGATCCGTGCCAATCTTGGCCGCTCCGCCATGTATTCCGGCTCAATTGAAGGCGTAGGCCCGCGCTATTGCCCGTCGATCGAGGACAAGATCGTCAAGTTCGGCGACCGGGACGGCCACCAGATCTTTCTGGAGCCGGAAGGGCTCGACGACGACACCGTCTATCCCAATGGGATTTCGACCTCGCTGCCGCAGGATGTGCAGCTCGAGATCCTCAAGACCATTCCGGGGCTGGAGCGTGCAGTCATGCTGCAGCCTGGCTATGCCATTGAATATGACCACGTCGATCCGCGCGAGCTGCAGCAGACGCTGGAGACCAAGCGCGTTGCTGGCCTCTTCCTCGCTGGGCAGATCAACGGCACGACCGGTTATGAGGAGGCGGCCGGGCAAGGCCTGCTTGCTGGCCTCAACGCGGCACGACGGGGGTCGGGCGGCGAACAGATCGTGCTCAGCCGCACCGAGGCCTATATCGGCGTGATGGTCGACGATCTGACCAGCCGCGGCATCAGCGAACCCTACCGCATGTTCACCTCGCGGGCCGAATTCCGGCTGTCGCTGCGCGCCGACAATGCCGATGAGCGGCTGACGCCGCTCGCCGAAAAGCTGGGGATCGCCTCGGCGCAACGCATGCAGCGCTACGGTGATGTCATGCAGCGGCTCGACGCGGCGCGCGAATTGGCCAGGTCGGTGGCGATGACTCCGAATGAGGCGGCGCGGCATGGGCTGGAGATCAACCGGGACGGCGTGCGCCGGTCGGCTTATGAGCTGCTGGCCTATCCCGACGTGGATGTTGCCTGGCTGGCCAGGGTCGAGCCGAAATTTGCGGCGATCGACGCCAAGACCGCCGAGCGTCTCGAAACGGAAGCGAAATATTCTGTCTATCTCGACCGGCAGAAGAGCGATGTCGCGCAGATCCGCCACGAGGAGAGCCGGCTGATCCCCGAGACGGTGGATTTCGCCGGCGTGCCCGGCCTGTCCAACGAATTGAAGCAGAAGATGCAGGCGCGGCGGCCGCGGTCCATCGCCGACGCGCAACGCATGGAGGGCATGACGCCGGCGGCGCTGGCGATCATTGTCGCACATGTCCGGCACCATGAGAGTGTGCAGAGGCCCCAGAGCGATCAAAGGGTTGTTGCGTGAGCTCTTTCTCTTGGAAGAGCCTGCAGGACGCGGCGGGCCCGGTTTCACGTGAAACATTCGATCGCCTGGTGGCGTTCGAAGCGATGTTCCAGAAATGGAATCGCAGCATCAATCTGGTGGCGCAGTCGACCGCGGGCGATGTCTGGCAGCGCCACATCCTCGACAGCGCGCAACTGGCGCGCATAGAGCCCACTGCCGCGCGCTGGGTCGATATCGGTTCGGGCGGTGGATTTCCGGGCCTGGTCATGGCTTTCCTGCTCGCCGAGCGCGATGGGGCCAGCATCGATCTGGTGGAGAGCAACCGCAAAAAGGCTTCGTTCCTGCAGACCGTGATCGGCCAGTTCAACCTGCCGGCGCGGGTTGTCGCGCGCCGGATCGAGGACAGCCATGCGCTTGTTTCGCAACCGCAAATCGTCACGGCGCGGGCTCTGGCCTCGCTTTCGGTCCTGCTCGACCTGTCGGCGCCGTGGCTGATGTCGGGCGCACGCGGGCTGTTCCACAAAGGCCGGGATTATCGCGCCGAAGTGCAAGAAAGCGTTAACCGATGGGCCTTCGATCTGGTAGAACATGCCAGTGTGACGGACCCCCAAGGCGTGATCCTGGAACTGTCAAACCTGCGACCCGTCTGATCTTCGACTTGTCGGGCTATTTGGCGACCCAAAAATGAATTTCTGGCATAAACCCATGAAGAACGGCCCCCGAATCATCACCGTAGCCAACCAGAAGGGCGGTGTCGGCAAGACCACCACCGCCATCAATCTGGCCACCGCTCTGGCCGCGATCGGCGAAAACGTGCTGATCGTCGACCTCGACCCGCAAGGCAATGCCAGCACCGGCCTCGGCATCGACCGCAAGGACCGCACGGTCTCGTCCTACGACGTGCTGACCGGCGAGCTGGAACTGGAAGCCGCGGCCATTCCGACAGCCGTGCCCGGCCTGTCGATCGTGCCGTCGACGCTCGACCTGCTCGGCATCGAAATGGAGATCGCATCGGCGCCCGACCGGGTGCTGCGGCTGCGCAACGCCTTGCGTGCCGCCTCGGCGCGTTCGGCCGGCTTCGGCTATGTGCTGATCGACTGCCCGCCGTCGCTCAACCTTCTGACGTTGAATTCGATGGCGGCGGCCGATTCGGTGCTGGTGCCGTTGCAATGCGAGTTCTTCGCGCTCGAAGGTCTCAGCCAATTGCTGGAAACCGTCGAGCAGGTGCGCCGGTCGATCAATCCGGACCTCACCATCCAGGGCATCGTGCTGACCATGTATGACGGCCGCAACAACCTGGCCAACCAGGTGGTGCAGGATGTGCGCCAGCATATGGGCGACAAGGTCTACGAGACCATCATTCCGCGCAATGTGCGGGTGTCGGAGGCGCCGTCCTACGGCAAGCCGGCAATCCTTTACGATTTGAAGTGCTCTGGCAGCCAGGCCTATCTGCAACTGGCCTCGGAAGTGATCCGCCGCGAGCGTAAATTGCGCGCCGCTTGATTGGATCGGATGCAGAATTAACAGCCGATTCGATACCGAAACGATCCAAAGACGATTATCCAAGATAGACCTGGAATTGACATGAGCGAAGACCTTTCGAGGAAAAGACTGGGCCGTGGCCTGGCGGCACTGATCGGCGAGATCGATCGCCCGGCGGCGCCGGAAAAGCCCGGCATGAGCGCCGACGGCAAGGTGCCGATCGAGTTCGTGAGCCCCAACCCGAAGAACCCGCGCCGGCATTTTGGCGACGCCGAACTGACCGATCTTGCCCAGTCGATCCGCGAACATGGCGTGGTGCAGCCGGTGGTGGCGCGGCCGTCGCCGACGCAGGCGGGCCGCTACGAGATCATCGCCGGCGAGCGGCGCTGGCGGGCGGCGCAGCGC
This sequence comes from Mesorhizobium sp. 2RAF45, assembly GCF_052115225.1. Classification (NCBI taxonomy): domain Bacteria; kingdom Pseudomonadati; phylum Pseudomonadota; class Alphaproteobacteria; order Hyphomicrobiales; family Phyllobacteriaceae; genus Mesorhizobium; species Mesorhizobium sp. 2RAF45. The sequence continues at coordinate 14,639 of NZ_JBFRGG010000008.1, forward strand.
GCCGGGCTGACCGAGATCCCGGTCATCATCCGCGAGGTCAACGACCGCACCGCGCTCGAGCTGGCGATCATCGAGAACGTCCAGCGCACCGACCTCAACGCCGTCGAGGAAGCGCTGGGCTACCAGCAGCTGATCGACGATCACGGCTACACCCAGGCCGATCTCGGCAATGTCATCGGCAAGAGCCGCAGCCATGTCGCCAACACGCTCAGGCTGCTGAAGCTGCCGGATGTGATCCGCGACATGCTGGTCGACGGCGCGCTGTCGGCCGGCCATGCCCGCACGCTGGTGACGGCGGAGGATCCGGCCGGCCTTGCCAAGCGCATCGTCGAGGAAGGGCTTTCCGTGCGCCAAGCCGAAGCGCTGGCGCAGATGCCGTCCGGCCCCACGCCGGCCAAACCGAAGCAGCCGCAAGCCGCGCAGGAAAAGGATACCGACACGCTGGCACTGGAAAAGCTGATGACCGACACGCTCGGCATGATCGTGGCCATCGATCACAAGGGCAAGGGCGGCGAGCTGAGGGTGTCCTATCGCTCGCTGGAGCAGCTGGATGAGCTGTGCCGGAGATTGAAGCAGGAACGGTAGTTAGCCGGCGAATTGTATTAAGCGAAAGCTTGACTAAACGCAGAGAAAAAGAGGGCTGGCCGTTTGGTCAGCCCTTTCTGTTTGCGGCGTGATTGGCGAAATCGCCGAAGCGATCAATCTCCCCCCTCTTGGGGGAGATGCCCGGTAGGGCAGAGGGGGGCGCCGTAGAGCGCTGCCTCTGTCATCTGCGGCTGGCCGAGAACTCGCATCACGATCGATCGAGAGGTCGGCGGGCCAGCGCCCCCCTCTGGCTTGCCAGCCATCTCCCCCACGAGGGGGGAGATCGGCCAATCGCCGACCGCAGCTCCAGTCTAGCACTATGCTTGACAGTGCCCGGCAACGGCGTAACTTATATTAGACCTGGCTTAAATTAATTGCCCTGGCGTGCCGGTCGCGGCGAGGGCCATTTGCCATTCCTGCAGTCGTCGTGAAATGGCACCGCCTCGCCAAAAGAATATGCCGACGCGCCTGACGCATGGGAGGTGCAAATGGCAGTCCGTTGGCAATTGTCCGGAAGCTACTTCGAAAATTGCAGCTGCGATGTCGTGTGTCCTTGCCTGCTGTCCACCAAGGCGCAGCTGACATCGAGGCCGACGAAAGGCGTTTGCGACGTCGGCCTGGTCTTTCATGTCGATACGGGCAATTACGGCGACGTTCGATTGGATGGGCTCAGTGTGGCACTGGTTGCTCACACGCCGGGTCCGATGGCAGACGGCAATTGGACGGCCGCGGCCTATATCGACGAACGGGCCGATGACAGGCAGACAGAGGCGCTGGGTGCCATCTTCACTGGCGCCGCGGGCGGCCCCATGGCGGTGTTGGCACCCATGATCGGCACGAACCTCGGCGCCAAGAAGGTCCCGATAGACTACCGCATAGACGGCAAGAAACGGTCGGTGGCGATTGCCGGCGTCATGCAGCTGGCGGTCGAGCCGCTGCCGACAATGCGCGAGGACGGGCAGATGTGGGCGGCCACCGGCCATCCTGTCAATCCCGACTGGCTCGGCATGGCGATGGGGGCGCAAAGCAGTACGTTCAGCGACCATGGCATGAGCTGGGACAATTCCGGGCAAAACGGACATTACGCCCCAATCAATTGGTCCGGCGAGTAGCTGTTGGCCGCATAGTACGGGAGGACCGCTCGCCTAACGCTGCCCCAGCCTGGCGCTTTCCACCGCAATGCCGAGCAGCGCTTGGCGCGCCAGCGCTTCCGACAGATCGGGCCGTTTGCGGGTCTGCAGCACCGCAGTCTGCAGCCGGGTCAGTGCGCGGCTCAGCGCATCGCTGCTCCAGCGCTCCAGCGCTTTCTCCACCAGCTTGCGCCGCGAAAAGAAAACCGGCGGGCGGGCGCCGGCGACGACCGATGCGGCATTGCGCCCGGCCGAGTCCATCTGGCCGCGCATGATTTGAATCTGCTGCAGCTGGCGCATCGCCGAGGACAACACCAGGAAGGGCGGGCCGCCGGACTGGCAGTGGCGGGTGAAGGCGGTGTCGAAGTCGCCGATCTTGCCTTCGAGCAGCGCGTCGACGGCATCGTCGAACGAGGCGCCGGACACGTCGCCCGACATCGCCCTGACATCGTCCAGGCCGATCTCCTTCTGGCCATGGGCGTAGAGGATGAGCTTTTCGATCTCGCCGCGCGAAGCGAGCCTGTCGCCGCCGAGATTGCGGCGCAGCGCTTGTCTGGCTTCCAGCGTCATCGACATGCCGGCCTTGCGCAATTCGTCGTCGATGACCGTGTCGATGTCGCGGGCCTCGTCGGCGTAGCAAGGCAGCGCCATGGCGTTGTCGGCGCCCTCGACCACGGCGCGCAAGCCGACGCCCTTCTTGAGGTCGCCGGCCTCGATCAGGATGATGGCATCGCGCGCGGGCTCCGACGTCAGCGCCTTGACGTCCTCGGCCAGCGCCTTCTGGCCGGTGGCATTGCGCACCCAGAGCAGCCGGCGGTCGGAAAACATCGGCACGGTGCGGGCCTCGTCCAGCAGCCGGCCCTCGTCGCGATCGACCTCCGAGCCCTCGAGCCGGACCACGGAAAAGGGATCGTCGAGCGGTAGGCCGGTCTTTTCGGCAAAGGCTTTAGCACGCTCGGAGACGAGGCCGCGATCGGGGCCGTAGAGCAGGACGATGGAGATGCGCGCGTCAGGCCGCGCGAGCCAGGAATCGACCTCGAAAGCTTTCTTCTGTGCCATGGTGGGTGGTTAGCATGATGTGGGGTTGGGGTGAATGGCGATCGGCACCGACGCTCTTTTCCTTCTCCCACAAGGGGAGAAGGAAGACCGCGCGATGGTCCGCCGCCCAATCGCCTTATCTTCCGACAAACCCTGCCCAAGCTTGCGCCAAATTGCGCGCCGCCGTGAAACATCGACAAGAAATTTCGCGGACATATCTTCATCTTGGCGCCGGGGAGGCTGGATCGGCCGGCGCGGCCGGTCCGATGACCTTCGGCGAATTCGCACTGGACGCGCGGATGTGCAAATATCGGCGCCAGGCAACATTGGAGGACGAAGGTCATGGCCGATGCTGGGATGTTGCGGTTTCACGTTCCGGAGCCGGAAGTGCGGCCGGGCGGCACCCCTGATTTCTCCAACGTGACCATCGCCGCGGCCGGCTCGGTGCCGCGCCCAGACATCGATGTCGATCCGCGCACCATCCGCGACATGGCCTTTTCGATCATCCGCGTGCTGAACCGCGATGGCGAGGCGGTCGGCCCGTGGGCCGGGCTGCTGTCCAATGAAGAACTGCTGGAAGGCCTGCGCCATATGATGACGCTCCGGACCTTCGACGCCCGCATGCAGATGGCGCAGCGCCAGGGCAAGACCTCCTTCTACATGCAGCATCTCGGCGAAGAGGCGGTGAGCTGCGCCTTCCGCAAGGCGCTTAGTCCAGGCGACATGAATTTTCCGACCTATCGGCAGGCCGGCCTGCTCATCGCCGACGGCTATCCGATGGTCACGATGATGAACCAGATCTATTCCAACGAGGCCGACCCGCTGAAGGGCCGGCAGCTGCCGATCATGTATTCGTCGAAGGAGCACGGCTTCTTCTCCATCTCCGGCAATCTGGCGACGCAGTACATCCAGGCGGTCGGCTGGGCGATGGCCTCGGCGATCTCGAACGATTCCAAGATCGCGGCGGCCTGGATCGGCGACGGCTCGACGGCCGAGTCCGATTTCCACTCCGCGCTGGTGTTCGCCTCCACCTACAAGGCGCCGGTGGTGCTCAATGTCGTCAACAACCAGTGGGCGATCTCGACCTTCCAGGGCATAGCGCGCGGCGGCTCCGGCACCTTCGCGGCCCGGGGCCTCGGTTTCGGCATCCCGTCGCTGCGTGTCGACGGCAACGACTATCTCGCCGTCCATGCGGTGGCCAAATGGGCGGCCGAGCGGGCGCGGAAGAATCTCGGGCCGACGCTGGTCGAATATGTCACCTACCGCGCCGGCGCCCATTCCAGTTCGGACGATCCGTCGGCCTACCGGCCGAAGACCGAATCCGACGCCTGGCCGCTCGGCGATCCGATCGTGCGGCTGAAGAACCATCTGATCGGGCTCGGCGCCTGGTCGGACGAACGCCACGCGCAGGCCGAGGCCGAAATCCTCGACACGGTGATCGCGGCGCAGAAGGAGGCGGAAAGCCACGGCACGCTGCATGCCGGCGGCAAGCCGTCGACGCGCGACATGTTCGAGGGCCTCTATGCCGAGATGCCGCCGCATCTGCGGCGCCAGCGCCAGCAGGCGGGAGTCTGAGCCATGCCGAGACGGACCATGATCGAGGCCATTCGCGACGCCATGGATGTGTCGATGGGGCGCGACGACAAGGTCGTCGTGTTCGGCGAGGATGTCGGCTTCTTCGGCGGCGTCTTCCGCTGCACGCAGGGCCTGCAGGCCAAATACGGCAAGAGCCGCTGCTTCGACGCGCCGATCAACGAATCCGGCATTGTCGGCTCGGCCATCGGCATGGCCGCCTACGGGCTGAAGCCCTGCGTGGAAATTCAGTTTGCCGACTACATGTATCCGGCCTACGACCAGCTAACCCAGGAAGCGGCACGGCTGCGCTACCGTTCAAACGGCGATTTCACCTGCCCGATCGTGGTTCGCATGCCGACCGGCGGCGGCATTTTTGGCGGCCAGACGCACAGCCAGTCCCCGGAAGCCTTGTTCACCCATGTGTCCGGGCTGAAGACTGTCGTGCCGTCCAACCCGCATGACGCCAAGGGGCTGCTGATCGCGGCGATCGAGGATCCCGATCCGGTGATTTTCCTCGAGCCGAAGCGGCTCTACAACGGCCCCTTCGACGGCCATCACGACCGGCCGGTGACGCCCTGGTCGAAGCATGAGCTCGGCGAGGTCGCCGACGGTCACTACACCGTGCCGCTCGGCAAGGCGGCGATCCGCCGGGCCGGCTCTGATGTCACCGTGCTCGCCTACGGCACCATGGTCTATGTCGCGCAGGCCGCGGCCGAGGAGACCGGCATCGACGCCGAGATCATCGATCTGAGAACGCTTTTGCCGCTCGACCTCGATGCCATCGTCGCCTCGGTCAAGAAGACCGGGCGCTGCGTCATCGTGCATGAGGCGACGCTGACCTCCGGCTTCGGCGCCGAGCTGTCGGCGCTGGTGCAGGAAAACTGCTTCTACCATCTGGAGGCGCCGGTGGCGCGGGTCGCCGGCTGGGACACGCCCTATCCGCACGCGCAGGAATGGGATTATTTCCCCGGTCCCGCCCGGGTCGGCCGCGCGCTGATCGAAACATTGGAAGCCTAGAGTGGGGGAGGCCTGACATGGGCGAACACATCATCAAGCTTCCCGATGTCGGCGAAGGCGTTGCCGAGGCCGAGCTCGTCGAATGGCACGTCAAGGTCGGCGACATGGTGCGCGAGGACACCGTGCTTGCCGCCGTCATGACCGACAAGGCGACGGTCGAGATCCCTTCCCCCGTCGATGGCGAGATCCTGTGGCTGGGCGCCGAGATCGGCGACACGGTGGCGATCGGCTCGCCTATCGTGCGGCTGAAAGTGGCGGGCGAGGGCAATGTAAAGCCGCAGGGCGATGCCAAGGCCGAGGCGGTGGCCGCCGAGCCGCCGGCCAAGCTGCCGACGCCGAAGCCGGAGACCGCCGCGCCGGTCGCGAAGACCCCGCCAAAGGCCGGCGCCCTGGAGGCGAAACCCGCTCCGGCCGTTGCGAAGAGCTCCGAGCAGAGGTCCGTCCCCGGCGGGCCGCGCCCGGAGGGTGAAAAGCCGTTGGCGTCGCCCGCCGTGCGGCTGCGCGCGAAGGAGGCTGGCATCGATCTCAGGCAAGTCACGGGAAGCGGCCCGGCTGGGCGCATCGGCCATGAGGATATCGAGGCGTTCCTGGCGCGCGGGCCGCAGGTCGCCAAGGCATCGGGCCTGGCGCGCAACGATGCCGTCGAGGACATCAAGGTGGTGGGCTTGCGGCGCAAGATCGCCGAGAAGATGACGCTGTCCAAATCGCGCATCCCGCACATCACCTATGTCGAGGAGATCGACGTCACTGCACTCGAGGACTTGCGCGCCGCGCTCAACAAGGAGAAGCGGGCGGACAGGCCGAAGCTGACATTGCTGCCGTTCCTAATGCGGGCGATGGTCAAGGCGATCGCCGACCAGCCCCAGCTCAATTCGCTGTTCGACGACGAGGCCGGCATCATCCACCAGCATGGCGGCATCCATATCGGCATCGCCGCGCAGACGCCGTCCGGGCTGGTGGTGCCTGTCGTCAAACACGCCGAGGCGCGCGACATCTGGGATTGCGGCGCCGAGGTCAACAGGCTGGCTGAGGCGGCCAAGTCAGGCACGGCGACGCGTGACGAGCTGTCCGGCTCGACCATCACCATCACCTCGCTCGGCGCCATGGGCGGCATTGCGACGACGCCGGTCATCAACCACCCGGAAGTGGCGATCATCGGCGTCAACAAGATGATGGTGCGGCCGGTGTGGGACGGCACGCAGTTCATCCCGCGCAAGATGATGAACCTGTCGTCCAGCTTCGACCACCGGGTGATCGACGGCTGGGTCGCGGCGGTGTTCGTGCAGCGCATCAAGGCGCTGCTGGAAACGCCGGCGCTGATCTTTGTGGATTGAGGGGATGCAGTCGTCATGAAAGAAATCTCCTGCAAGCTGCTGGTCATCGGCGCCGGTCCGGGCGGTTATGTCTGCGCCATCCGTGCCGGCCAGCTCGGCGTCGACACGGTCATCGTCGAGGCCGGTAAGCCCGGGGGCACCTGCCTCAATGTCGGTTGCATTCCGTCCAAGGCGCTGATCCATGCGGCTGAAGAGTTCGAGATGGTCTCGCATATGGCCGGCGGCAAGAGCCCGCTCGGCATCTCGGTATCGGCGCCCGTGCTCGACCTTGGCAAAACCGTCGCCTGGAAGGATGGCATTGTCAGCCGGCTCAACAGCGGCGTCGCCGGCCTGCTAAAGAAGGCCGGCGTCAAGACCGTGCATGGCTGGGCGACGTTCCGCGACGGCAAGACCGTCGAGGTCGAGACCGAGACGGGAAGCCAGGTGATCCGGGCCGAGACGATCGTCATCGCCACCGGCTCGGCGCCGGTGGAACTGCCGTTCCTTCCCTTTGGCGGGCCAGTGATATCGTCCACGGAAGCGCTGGCTTTGAGTGCGGTGCCCAAGAAGCTTGCGGTGGTCGGTGGCGGCTATATCGGGCTGGAGCTCGGCATGGCCTTCGCCAAGATGGGCGCCGAAGTGACCGTGGTCGAAGCCTTGCCGCGCGTGCTTGCGCAATATGACGCCGAGCTGACGCGGCCTGTCGTGAAGCGGCTTGCGGCGCTTGGCATCGAAGTCATGACCGGGGCCAAGGCCAAGGGGCTGTCGACCCAGGGACAGGCGGGCAAGGGCGACGCGCTGCTGGTCGAGACGGCGGACGGCAAGAATGCCAAGGTTTCCGCCGACAAGATCCTGGTGACGGTCGGCCGCAAGCCGGTGACCGAAGGCTGGGGCCTGGACCAGATCGACCTCGATAGGGCAGGCAAGTTCATCAGGATCGACGACCAGTGCCGCAGCTCGATGCGCGGCATCTTCGCCATCGGCGACGTCACCGGCGAGCCGATGCTGGCGCATCGGGCGATGGCGCAAGGCGAAATGGTCGCCGAGATCGTCGCCGGTCACAAGCGCAACTGGGACAAGCGCGCAATCCCCGCCGTCTGCTTCACCGATCCGGAACTGGTGACGGTTGGGCTGTCGCCGGAGGAGGCCAAGGCTCAGGGCGAGATCAAGATCGGGTTGTTCCCGTTTGCCGCCAACGGACGGGCGATGACGAAGCTCGGCGAGGATGGTTTCGTCCGCGTCGTGGCGCGGGCCGACAACCATCTGGTGCTCGGTATCCAGGCGGTCGGGCAGGGCGTGTCGGAACTGGCTGCGGCGTTCGGCCTGGCACTTGAGATGGGGGCGCGGCTGGAGGACATCGCCGGCACCATCCATGCGCACCCGACGCAAGGCGAGGGGTTCCAGGAAGCGGCGCTGAAGGCGCTCGGGCACGCGCTGCATATTTAGAGGTTTTACCCTCCCCCTTGTGGGGAGGGTCGATCCGCGAAGCGGAGCGGGGTGGGGGGTCTTCTCCGATCGTCGGCGCTCACCCCCACCCCGTCCCGCAATCTCCGCTTCGCTCCGATTGCGAGCCGACCCCCCCCACAAAGGGGAGGGTGAAGAGTTCAGCTCGCCAGCCGGCTCACCATCTCATGCTGGGCATAGGCTCGGCCGAAGCGGTTGGCCAGAAAGGCATCCAGCGCGATGTCTTCCTGCTTGACGAAGCCGGTCGCCGGCAGGCTGCCGTCGGCCAGCATGTCGAGCACGGCGCAGATGCCGGACGCCGTGGTGATCTGGATGGCGCTGCGCACCTGGTTGCCGACGCGCTGCGAGTAGATCTTGTTGGCATAGGTTTCCTGCAGCAGGCGGCCGTTGCGGCGGCCGGAGACGGTGACGAAGACGATGACCACGTCCTGCAGCGTCGCCGGCAGCGCGCTTTCAAAAATGTCCTTCAGCACGTCGCGGCGGTGGCGCAGGCCAAGGTCGTTGAGCAGCGCCTTCATGATGGCGGCGTGGCCGGGATAGCGGATGGTGCGGTAGTTCAGCGTGCGCACCTTGCCCTTCAGCGTCTCGGCCAAGGTGCCGAGCCCGCCCGAAGTGTTGAACGCCTCATAGGTGACGCCGTCGAGCGAGAATTCCTCGCGCTCCTCCAGCGGCGGCACTTCGATCAGCTCGCCCTCGACGATCGCCTCGCAGGGCTCGCAATATTCGTTGATGACGCCGTCGGTGCTCCAGGTCAGATTGTAGTTCAGTGCATTGGACGGGTACTGCGGCAGCGCGCCGACGCGCATGCGCACGCTTTCCAGCGTGTCGAAGCGGCTGGCCAGATCATTGGCGACGATCGAGATGAAGCCCGGCGCCAGCCCGCATTGCGGGATGAAGGCGCTCTTGCCCGAACGCGCCAGTTCCTTGACGCGGCGGGTCGAGACGACGTCCTCGGTGAGGTCGAGATAGTGCACGCCCACACTGGCCGCCGCTTCGGCGATGCGCGTGGTGAGATGGAAGGGGGCGGCGCTCAGCACGGCGAACTTGCCGGCGAGCGCTGCTTCCAGCGCGCCGGCTGCGGCGATGTCGAGTTCGAGCGCCTCGACGCCGGCGGGCACTTCGGCCGCGGCAAGCTGCGCCGCCGAGCGGTCGACGAGGGTGACGCGGTAGTCGCCGGTCGCGGCGAGCATTCCGGCGATGGTCGAGCCGATCTTGCCGGCGCCGACGATAACGATGTTGTTCATGGTCAAATACCCCTGCCAATTTCGATTTGCTTTACGCAAGTCCCGACGGAAACCGCTTCACACTTCCTGGAATTGCTCGCGAATTGGCGGAATCATCGCAGCATGCCTGTCGAAAGGAAGTGTGAAATCTGGCAGAGTGAACCCTATCTTTCATCGATCCGCCGAAGGAGATCGTCGAAATGCTCAGTGAAGCCGAACAGGCGCTGCTTTCCCTGCTGCGTTCCAACGCCCGTGCTTCGACGGCCGAACTGGCGCGGCGTCTCGGCGTGTCGCGCACCACGGTGCAGAGCCGGATCGAGCGGCTGGAACAGCGCGGCATCATATCAGGCTATGGCGTCAAGCTCTCCGCCGACTATGAGCAGGGCCTGGTCAAGGCGCATGTGCTGCTCACCGTGACGCCCAAGCTCGCCGACAAGGTGGTGCGCGCCCTGCAGGCGCTGCCGCCGGTCAGGACGCTGCATTCGGTGAGCGGCAATTTCGACATGATCGTCATCGTCGACGCGCCGTCGATCCGCGACCTCGACGCGCTGCTCGACCAGATCGGCGCCATGGACGGGGTCGAGCGAACCTCGTCGTCGATCATCCTGTCGACGCGCATCGATCGGTGAAGGCCGGCTCCGGCTGTGCCGCCGGATCACCCGTGAACAATTTCAACCTCTTACTGATTTGTAAGAACCCGGCAAAGCGGCCGTATGGCTGGTGAGGCAGTGTGACGCCTGGACCGCTGCGGCTAAGATCATCCCGAGCCGAAAGCCTGTCGTGTTCCGAGAGGTGGCTTTGACCGTACCGCGCAATATTCCCGCCCAGGCTGGCCAGCGGATCTGGATCACGATCGGCATCATCCTGCTGGCTGCCGCCTGCCTGACCGTCGTCATGGCGGGAAATGGCCCGGCGCCGGAGTCCCACATGTTCTGGTTCTGGTAGGACACCAGATGCAGATCGAGGAGACCTGGCAAGGCGCCGGCGTAGCCACGTGGCACGCTTCCAGCGCGGCGCGCGCTTTTCCGTTACACCCGGCTTCCCAGATGGCACTTCTCGTCGCCGTGTTCCTGGCCTTCAGGATCGCGCTTGCATCGGTCATTCCGTTGTCGATCGACGAGGCCTACGCGGTCGTGGTGTCGCGCAGCCATTCGCTTTCCTATTTCGATCATCCTCCGATCGGCTTCGCGCTTGCCCGGTTCATGGCAGATGTCTCCGGCTGCGAATGCCGGCTTGTGGTGAGGCTCCCCTATGTCGTGCTCGGCTCGCTGTCGGCGCTGTTGCTGTTTGCACTGACCCGGTATGCCTACGGCGCCATCGCCGCTTTCTGGGCCGTGGCCTGGTATACGGTCGCCCCGTTCTTTCTCATCTCCGCCGGCCATTTCGTCGTTCCCGACGGGCCGCTTGATTTCTTCTTGCTTGCCGCCGCGTGCCTGGCCGCGCCGATGCTCCTGGGCGCAGACTCACGTTTTGCGTTGCTGAGCTGGTGCGCGACCGGCGTGGCGCTCGGGTTGGCGCTGGCGTCGAAATATCAGGCCGGCCTGTTCTGCATCTCGGCGCTGCTGGTCTTGCTGCTGACGAAACCCGGCCGCGCCCAGCTTGCAACCGCAGGGCCATGGGTGGCCGGAGCCATCGCGGCACTTGGCCTGCTGCCGGTCGTAATCTGGAACATGGATCATGGCTGGATTTCCCTGGCATTCCAGTCCGGGCGGGGCACCGCCAATGACGGCCGTCTGCTGCATCCCGGCAACCTCGCGGTCACGTTGCTCGGCCAGGCGCTGTATGTCTGGCCGCCGATCTGGGCGGTCGCCATGGCGTGCCTGTGGCGAGGCGCCTGGAGCGGCACGGCGGCCGATCGCCTCTTCGTGCTGCTCTCGGCGCTGCCTGTCGTGTTCTTCGACCTGATCGCCCTGGTCAGCGCGCACTCGCTGCCGCACTGGTCGATGAGCGGCTTCCTGTTTGCCTTTCCGCTCGTCGGTCAATGGTGCGTCGTATTCTCGTTGCGCAGGCCAAGACTGCTCGTGGTGTCCATCGTCGTCGGCGCCGTCGTGGTTCCGCTTCTGGCCACCGGGTTCGCGGTGCAGGCGACGACCGCGGCATTGACCAGGCCCTTCTTCCAAAGGGCGTCGAAGTTCGACGTCAACTGGCAGCTCGTCGATTGGTCCGCGCTGTCGGACAGCAAGGTTGCCGACGAGATCAGGCGCGCCAACGGATATGTCGTTGCCACCAACTGGATGCAAGCCGCCAAGCTGGCCTACGAACTTGGTCCGGACATTCCGATCGTGGTGCTTCCCGGAGATCCGCGCCACTTCCAGTTCATGGACGACAGGCGCCTCGCCGGCCAAACCAAGGGCTTTTTCATCGGCGCCATGAATTTCCGCGACGACGAGGCCGCTCAGGAGAAAGCCTATCGCGACAGTGTCGGCGGCCTGTTCGTCGTCGACGGCGACGCCCGGCACATGACGCAACGGCTTTCCGGCTTTCCGGTCTTCGACATGCTGATCCTGCCCGTGACGCGCCCGGCGCCGCCGCTCCCGGAAGCCAATGTCCAGCCGCCTCGGGGACAGCCATGAACCAGGCGGCCCCCCAGCACGGCGCCCTTGCATTGGCGACCGACAGCGTATTCCCCGTCGCGGCCCGGCATGGCGGCCCGGAATTGACGATCGTGGTTCCGACCCTGAACGAGCGCGCCAATATCGGCCTGCTGGTGGCCCGGCTGCGGCATTCGCTGGCACGCATCGACTGGGAAGTGGTGTTTGTCGATGACGACTCGAAGGATGGCACGATCCGGGCGGTCCGCGACATCGCCGCCGGCGATCACCGTGTTCGCGGCATCAGGCGCATTGCCAGGCGCGGTCTTGCCGGCGCCTGCCTCGAGGGCATCCTGTCGAGCTCGGCGCCGATCGTGGCCGTCATGGACGGTGACCTGCAGCACGACGAAAAATGCCTGCCCGCCATGTTGGCGATCCTGCAAGGCGGCGAGGCCGAACTGGTGATTGCCAGCCGCTACCAGGGCGACGGCAGCGCCAGCGGCGGGTTCACCAGGCTGCGGTCCGGCGCCAGCCGGCTGGCGACGCACCTTGCGCGCCTGCTTCTGAAAACACCGATCAATGATCCGATGAGCGGGTTCTTCATGCTGCGCAGGGAAATCGTCGACGCGGTGGCGCCCCGGCTGTCGCGGCAAGGCTTCAAGGTCCTGCTCGACATTGTCGCGTCTTCGCCAAGCGCCATCAGGATCAAGGAAATCCCCTACGTGTTCGGCCCGCGCCTGCACGGAGAGAGCAAGCTCGATTCCCTTGTCGCGCTTGAATATGCCGGCCTGCTGGTCGCGAGAATGTCGGGAGACCTGATCTCGACGCGCTTCCTTGCCTTCGGCCTGGTCGGATCCGCCGGTGTCGTCGTCCATCTCGCGGTTCTGCATGCATTGCTGCCGCACGGGCTGTCGTTTGCCGTCGCCCAGACAGCCGCCATGTTCACGGCGATGGCCTTCAACTACACGCTGAACAACGCCTTCACCTATCGCGACCAGCGCCGGCGCGGCTGGCGGTTCCTGACCGGCTTGCTCATGTTCGCGGCGCTGTGCAGCTTTGGCGTCGTGGCAGGTGTCGGCGTGTCGACGCTTCTCTATAGCGGCCACTCACGCTGGTGGGTCGCCGGCCTTGCCGGCGCCGTCGTCGGCTCCGCGTGGAACTACATCACCAATTCCGCCATAACCTGGCGCCGGCAGTAGACTAGGAAGCGGCGACCAGAGGGAAACTCACCATTACGGCAAGGCCGGGCCGGCAATCCTCGAGGGCGATGGTGGCGCCGTGCAGATCGGCGATGGCCCTGACGAGGCTCAGCCCGAGGCCGCTGCCCGGCGTCGAGCGGCTGTGGTCCAGCCGGTAGAGCCGCTGGAAGACCTTTTCGCGTTCGTCGGCGGGGATGCCGGGTCCATTGTCGGCGACGCCGGCAAGGACATGATCGCCGTCGCGCGCCACCGACAGCTTGATCGTCGTGCCGGGCGGGCAATGGCGCAGCGCGTTCTCGACCAGATTGGCGAACATCTGCGTCAGCAGTTCCGGGTCGCCGTGGATGCGGCCGGCGGTCTGATGCAGCTCGACCGACGACAGCGACTTGCCGTCATCCTCGGCCACGTCGGTGTAGATCTCGGCGATGGTTTGCAGGATTTCGCCGAGGTCGACATCGGTGAACCGCGCCTTGCGCGCGCCGGCCTCGATCTGCGCAATGCGCAGCAGCGCGTCGAACGTCTCGTTGATCTGCAGGCTCTCGGCATGCGCCTCGGCCAGTTCACTGCCGACTTTCTGGCCCGACAGGTTCTTTTCCGACGCGCTGTCGAGGATCATCTGCAGCCGGTTGAGCGGCGTTTTCAGGTCGTGCGCGATGTTGGCGCTGACCTGCTTCATGCCGTCCACCAGGCCCGACAGGCGATCGAGCGCCGCGTTGACCTGGCTGGAGACGACGTCGATGTCGTCGCCCGTGCCGGTCAGCGGAATGCGGGCATCGAGCCGGCCATGCGAGACATCGACCATGGTGGCGGCGATGCCGTCGAGACGGAGCTGGACACGCGAGGCAAGCAGGGCGCCGCCGGCGACCGCCAGCCCGGTGATGATCAGGGTCGCCCAGCCGAAGCTCATCAGCATGATCGTCTCCAGTTCCTCCGTCTCGGACAGGCTGATGGCGACCGTCAGGGTGTTGCTGCCGACCGCGCCCGAATAGGCGCGGTACTCGGCACCTTGGGGCAGGCCGGGCATTTCGGCGCCGAACATCGAAAAGCCGTCGGGAAGCCCCGCGGCGGTGAAGTTGCCGGCCAGCCGGTTGCCGGCCGCGTCGGTCAGCGAAAACAGCTGCTCCTTCTTCGGGCTGCGCGTGGCGTGGCTCTCGACGGTCTCGACCAGTTCCTTGGGATCATTGTCGGCATAGCTCGCGGCGATGACGGCGTAGGTTTCCTTGATGGTGTCGTCGAGTTGCCCGGCCAGATCGGCGCTCATCATCTGGTAGACGATGGCACCCGACAGGATGAAGGCCAGCATGAACAGGAAGGCGAAAGTGAGGGCGAGCCGGAACGGCGTGCTGCGCAGCAGGCGAGACCAGCTTCCGGTCATGGCGCAAGCGGCGCGTGCAGGCTGTAGCCGGTGTTGCGGATGGTGTGGATGAGCTGGGCCTCGAACGGCTTGTCGACCTTGGCCCGCAGCCGGCTGATATGGGTCTCGACAACACTGGTCTTGGGATCGAAATGAAAGTCCCAGACGCGCTCCAGAAGCATGGTGCGGGTGATCACGCGGCCCTCGCCGCGCATCAGCACCTCCAGCAGGCTGAATTCGCGCGGCTGCAGGTCGATCGGCTGGCCCTGGCGCGTGACGCGCCGCATGATGAGGTCCATTTCGAGGTCGGCGACCCGCAGCATCGTCTTTTGCTCCTGCGCCGCCGGCCTGCGTCCGAGCGCATTGATGCGGGCAAGCAGCTCGGAAAAGGCGAAGGGCTTGACCAGATAGTCGTCGCCGCCGGCCTCCAGGCCCTCGACGCGGTCGTCGATGCCGCCGATGGAGGTGAGGAAGATCGCCGGCGTGCGCACGCCGGCCGCGCGCACCGCCTTGATCATCGACAGGCCGTCCAGACCGGGGATCATTCGGTCGGCGACGATCACGTCATAGCTGCCGCTGGTGGCGGCAAAGAGCGCGTCATGGCCGTTGCGCAGGAGGTCGCAGACATGGCCGGCCTCGGTCAGTCCCCTGACGATATAGTCCGCCGTCTTGTGGTCGTCCTCGACAAGAAGAAGTCGCATCGCTGTTCCGGTTGATCGCCGATATCGGGCACAGGCTATCACCGGCACGGCCCCGTTCCTAGGATGGCAGGATGGCTTTGGCGGGGGCTTTCGCCATAAACATTCGAGATTGGCCGAGGCCTTCCCCACCTTCGTCATCCTAGGGCGAAGCAGGAGCGAAACTCCGTCGCGAAGACCCTGGGATCCATTCCGTGACCTTGGTCATAGAGTGCAACGGAGCTGAATTCTGCACCGCTGCGGCGCTTTGAAGTCGCGGCATGGATCCTCGGGTCTGCGCTGCGTCGCTGCGCTCCTTGCTCCGCCCGTGGATGAGGAAGTGGTGGGGTTCTCTGCCAATTGTCAGCGCTAGCGCATCCTCACAGTCCTTAATCCTGCTCCAGCAGGATCTCGTCGGCATCGTCGGCCGTTCTCTTCAGCGTCATGTAGAGAACGAGTGCCGCGATGCAGCCCAGGAAGATCAGGCTGGTGAAGGTGGTGCCGAAGCCGAGGCCGCCATATTCGGCCGGCTGCGACAGAAGATCGCCGAAGGAGGCGCCGAGCGGGCGCGTCAGGATATAGGCCAGCCAGAAGGCGAGGATGGCGTCGAGGTGAATGAGATAATAGGCAAGCGCGATCAGCGCGATGACGCCGCCGAACATGAGGCCCGACGTGAGATAACCCATGTCGAAACTCTCGGCGACGAGATCGCCGGCGGCGGTGCCGAGCGAGAAGGTGAACAGGATCGCCAGCCAGTAGAAGATCTCGCGCCTCGTCGTGAAGATGGTGTGGATCGACAGTGTTCTTTCGCTCGCGTACCAGACCGCGAAGGTAGCCACGAGCGCCACCGAAAAGGCAATCGTCGTCGTCTGCAGACGCACGCCGAAAGTATCGACGAGGTTGTCGGTGATCAGCGTGCCGACGACGCTGATCAGCACCACCGCCAGCCAGTAGGCCCAGGGCACGTAGCGCTTCTGCGCGAACTGCAGGCCAAGGGCGACGATCAGCACCCCGGTCATGATCAGCGAGGTGACGGTCAGCCCGAGCCCGACATTGACGGCGAGATAATCGGCCGCCGTCTCGCCCATGGTGACCGCCATCAGCTTGATCAGCCAGAAGTCGAGCGTGACCTCCGGAACCCTGTTACGGTTCGGTCCAGTGGTTTTGTTGGGAGAGAGCATGGCGGCCGTCCTTATGGTTGCCGGATCTACTTGCCCATGACCTTCATGGCCTGGGCGAAGAAGTCGTCGGCGCGCTTGTCGTCGTCGGCATTGCAGCGTTCGATGCCCTTGGTCTCCAGCTCCGAGACCTTGGCCTTGTCGGCAGCGCTGAGCGTGGCCGTGGCCTCCGCTGCGCGAAGGGTCTTCAGCGTCTCCTCGCAAGGCGCGGGGCCTGCGAAAACGGAGGACATCGAGGCGGCGATGGCGAGCGCGCCACCTGCGACGGCAAGTGCGTATCTCTTCATGGAAAAATTCCCTATCTGATGCCGGTGATCCGGGCCGCGGCAATTGAAGCCGACCCCTAATTGGCGGACCGGCATCTGAACGATAAGGAAGCGACTTCACTCCAGCCTGTCCCGTGGCATACAAATTCGTAAGGATGGCCGTGATTGGCGCAAAAGGCCTTTACGAACGCCGCGTGCTGCGCTGATAGAAAGCGGCGGCCTTGTATCCGCCATCAATGGCGCGCCCCAGTGGCCGAACCCGTAATCCGTGCCCCAGGAAGACACGAATGACCTACGCGTCCCTCAAGCCTGTTTCACAGGCCTTCGTGCAGCGAAAGCGGCTGATCTTCGTTCGGGTGGCGGCGGTGCTGGCGGTGCTGCTGCTGTTTCTCACCAAGCCGGCGCTCAGCGAGGGCTCTAACGGTCACGAAACGCTCGAATTCCTGGGCTTCTGCCTGGTGCTCGCCTGCGTTGCCGGCCGGCTGTGGAGCATCCTCTATGTCGGCGGCAAGAAGAACGAGGAGCTGGTTTCGACGGGGCCGTTCTCGATGAGCCAGAACCCGCTCTATTTCTTCTCGACGGTGGGCGCGGTCGGCATCGGTCTGCTCTACGGCTCGCTGGTGGCGGCGGCCGTGCTTGGCGTCGCCAGCTTCCTCATCTTCCGCGTCACGGCGCGCAAGGAAGCCGAATATCTGCTGGGCAAGTTCGGCCCGGCCTATTCCGCCTATATCAAGACGACGCCGCGCTTCTGGCCGAACCCGCTGCTCTACCGCGACGACGACCAGCTGCAATTCTCGACCCGCGCACTCAAGCGCACCTTCTTTGATGGGCTCTATTTCCTCGCCATCTTCCCGGCCATCGAACTGATCGAGTACTTGCGGCAGACGGGCCTGCTGTTCCCGGCCTTCTTCACCCTGTACTGATCGGCCATTGTCCGGCTAATTTGCGGGTCATGCAGCACGTCGAGGAGCCTGTGGTATCGGCTGAAGGCGAAGGGGCCAATGTGACGGTCTTCACGGCCGAACACGTGGCCGTCTGGGCCGACCTGATCGCGGCGGTGCCGGCCGAGGCCGGCGATCGGCTGGCGGCGCTGCGGGAGATCGCCGGGGTCACCGGCGTGGCGTGCTACAGCGAGGGCCGCCCGGAGGCAATCGTGGTCGGGCAGCGCCGGCCGGCGGCAGCGATGCTGCGCATCGCCTTGTTCTGGTCTGCTCCGAATTTCATCGCGGGTGACGGCCTGCGCCTGCTGGAGGCGCTGGAGAAGGAGGCGCTTGCGCAAGACGTGCTCTGCCTGCGCGCCGACGGGGATACGGCGCAGCGCATCGGCGGCCAGTGGCAGCGCCGCGACGGGTTCCTGCAACGCTGGACCGGCAGCGAACCGAACCGCCGGCAGGTTCCGCCATCCTGGCCGCAGACGGCGGGTTTTACCTGCGGGCCGTCGGCGCTGGCCATGGCGATGGCCGGGATCGATCCGGCCTTGCGGCCGGACCGGGCGCTGGAGGTCGAACTCTGGCGCGAGGCCACCACCATCATCGGCCCGAGCGGTCCGGGCGGCTGCGACCCCTACGGCCTGGCGCTGGCGGCGCGCCGGCGGGGCCTTCGGGCCGAAATATTCATGAGCAGCGCCGAACCGATTTTCCTCGACCGGGCCAGTTCGGAGGAAAGGCGCGGGCTGATGAGCTTCGTGCAGGAAGGTTTCAAGCGCGAGGCCGAAGCCGCGTCATTGCCGATCGAGAGGCGCGCCTTTGCCGTCGAAGACATCGGCCAGGCGCTCGATCGCGGCCTGTCGGCGCTGGTGCTGATCGACCAGGCGCCGATGATGGGCCACACCTGCCCGCACTGGGTGCTCGTCCATGACCATGGCGACGGCGTCTATTTCCTCAACGATCCCTGGATCGAGCCAGCCCGGCTCGAACAGAAGATGGACGTCGTCGACCTCCCGGTTAGGGCGGCGGAACTCGACCGGATGGCCTGGTACGGCAATCCGGCCTACCGCGCCGCGGTGCTGGTCGGGCGATAACGGCTGGGGGATTAGCGGAGGCCTCCATTGCTTCGTCATCCTCGGGTCTTCGCGACGCCGCTACGCGGCTGCTTCGCCCGTGGATGACGAAGTCGGAAGGCCGGCCAATCCCGAACGCCTATGATAAGCCGACCAACGAACGACGGTACCCTGTTACCACAGCCTTTAACCCGCCCCGCTACGGCGTTCTCAGGCCCCCAGCGGATACGGCATGTAGCCGACGAAGCCGGCGATCTTCCAGCTGCCTTCGACCTTCCGGCAAAAATACAGGGTCTGCCATTTCAGCCGGTCGACGCTGCCATCCGCCTTGGCGACGGAGCCGTCGAACTTCTTGTGCAGCACGGCACGGTCGCCGTCGACATCGATGTCGCGCAGATTGGTGACGCGAAACAGCGCCTCGCGCAACGGCTCGGCGAATTTGGTCGCCGCCGTCTCCTTGGCCTGGCGCAGCCACTCGTCGCGGTAGACCTCCAGCCTTGGGAACTGCAGCCGCCAGGCATCGGCATTGGCGAGGAAATGCGCATGCATGCCGAAGAAGCTTTCGGTGATAAAATCGTGCTCGACCATGGACCAGTCCTGGCCGATGAAGGCGTCGATGTCGCGCCGCACCAGCATCTCCCACAGCGCATGGCGGTCGGCATCGCCTGAAGGAAACGGGTTCTTGTCGAAGGTCATTCTCGGTTTCTCCGGTCTCGCACAGGCATTTGTCCGTCGCGGCGCGCAGGCCGCCCGGCCGGTGCGCACGATGCAAGCGCTTCTGTAATAAAGCAACACGGATTTCGAAGAATGTTGCTTTCCAACAAGGGCCCTATCGGGACCGCCGCGATCGCGGTAAATCTGCGCGGAAGGGGGCGCCGCCCTGGTGCCCTGCCGCGTCATCAGAGGAGGCGATCCCTTGCCCAAGCAGACTTTTGGAACATCCCATGTGCCGCTGTCGCCCGCCGTGCGGGCCGGCGACTTCGTCTATGTCTCGGGCCAGGTTCCGGTCGGCAGCGACGGCATCGTGGTCAAGGGCGGTATCACCGAACAGACCGAGCAGGTGCTCGCCAATGTGAAGGCGGCGCTGGCCTTGGCCGGCTGCACACTGGACGATGTGGTGAAGACCACCGTCTGGCTGGAAGACGCGCGCGATTTCGGCGCCTTCAACGCGGTCTACGCCAGGCACTTCCCGAAGAACCCGCCGGCCCGCACCACGGTCGAATCGCGGCTGATGATCGATATCAAGATCGAGGTCGAAGCGGTCGCCTATCGACCAGTTTGAGACGACAAAGCAAAGAACCGGAGGTTCCCCTCATGCAATTCGACCTCCTGCTGAAGGGCGGACGGCTGATCGATCCGGCGTCCGGCATCGATGCGCTGCGCGATGTCGCCATCGCCAATGGGCGGGTCGCGGCGGTCGATGCCGATATCCCGGCGGATCGCGCCGCGCAGGTCGTCGACGTGACGGGCTGCATCGTCGCGCCCGGGCTGGTCGACCTGCACAGCCACGTCTATTGGGGCGGCACCTCGCTCGGCGTCGATGCCGACCGGCTCGCCGCCAAAAGCGGCACCACCACCTTCATCGATGCCGGCAGCGCGGGCGCCGGCAATTTCCTCGGCTTCCGCCGCCATGTCATGGAGCGCTCCAGGGCGCGCATCCTGGCGTATGTCAACATTTCCTTTGCCGGCATCTTCGGCTTCTCGCAGTCGGTGTCGGTCGGCGAGTGCAGCGATCTGCGGCTCTGCGAGCCGCGCGAGGTGGTCGCCGCGGCGCGCGAGCACGCCGATGTCGTCGTCGGCGTGAAAGTCCGCTCCGGCAAGCATGCCGGCGGCACCAGCGGCATCGCGCCGGTCGATCTGGCGCTGGAGGCGGCCGACAGAGCCGGACTGCCGCTGATGGCGCATATTGACGAGCCGCCGCCCGGCCGCTCGGAAGTGCTGCCGCGCCTGCGCCGCGGCGATATCCTCACCCATTGCTTCCGGCCGTTCCCCAACGCGCCGGTCTTCGCCTCCGGCGCGGTGCGGCCCGACATGCGGCTGGCGCGCGAGCGCGGCGTCATCTTCGATCTCGGCCATGGCATGGGTTCGTTCGATTTCGACGTGGCGCGCGCCATGCTGGCCGAGGGGCTGGCGCCGGATGTCATCTCGAGCGACGTGCATCTCTACTGCGTCGACGGGCCGGCCTTCGACATTCTGGTCTGCATGTCGAAGCTGATGGCGCTCGGCATGCCGCTGGTCGAGGTGCTGCGCGCGGCGACGCAAGCGCCGGCGCGGGCGATCGCCAGGCCGGATCTCGGCACGCTGGCCGTCGGCACCGTCGGCGATGTCGCCGTGCTTCGCCAGCGATCGGGCCGGTTCACCTTCGTCGACGCGGTCGGGGCCGCGCTGGTCGCCGACCAGCGGCTGGTGTCGGAAGGCATCGTCATCGGCGGTACATGGTGGCCGAACGAGGCGGTGAACGATGTCAGCGAGACCGAGCGTTTCGAGGCGCATGCTGCGCATACGCATGTCGAGGTGGCGGCGCGGCATTTCGGGCACCGGCATGATTAGCCGATCTCCCCGTCGTGGGGTCGACCTTACCCGGCGTTGCTCGGCTTGCCGTAAACCGGCGTGGCAATCCCTTCCATGCGCGCCTTGATCTGCAGCGCCACGTATTTCGAGTAAAAACGCGACAGCGCCAGATTGCCGCCGTGGAACCACAGCGCTTCCTGCGCCGTCGGCTTCCACATATTCCGTAGCTCGCCTTGCCAGGGTCCGGGGTCGCCCTTGACACCGGAACCGAGGCCCCAGCAGGGGCCGACCTTGTCGGCGACTTCGCGCGAGACGAGTGCGGCGACATTCTCGTTCATCGACTGGTAGCCGGTGCAGGCGATGATGGCGTCGGCCTCGAGCTCGCTGCCATCCTCGAACAGGATGCCTGTCGGCGTCAGCGCCTTGATGGCGACGCCGCTGCGGATGCCGATCTTGCCGTCGATGATCAGGTCCGAGGCGCCGACATCGATGTAGTAGCCGGAGCCGGTGCGATAGGCCTTCATCAAGAGGCCGGTCTCGTCGTCGCCGAAATCGATGGCGAAGCCGGAGGCGCGCAAGCGGTCGTAGAAGGCGGCGTCGCGAGCCTTGATCACCTCGTAGAGCGCGCGCTGGCCCTTGGGCACCAGCGCGAAGGGGGTCGAGGCGACGATCATGTCGGCCTTTTCGGTGGTGATGCCGCGCGCCAGCGCGCTCTCCGAGAAGATCTCGAAGCCGACCTCCATCAGCGTATCCGACTTGACCACGGTGGTCGGCGAGCGCTGGATCATGGTGACGTCGGCGCCGCTTTCCCAGAGATCGACGCAGACGTCATGGCCGGAGCTGGCCGCGCCGATGACGGCGACCTTTTTGCCGCGGAATTTGTCGCCGCTGGCATACTGGCTGGAATGCAGCAATTCGCCCTTGAATTCGCTCGCGCCGGCCAGGTCGATCTTTCGCGGCGGGCCGTAGGCGCCGGTGGCGAAGACGACATGTTTCGGCTTCAGCGTGATCCGCCGGCCGACACGGTCGACCACCACGGTCCACTCCTTCCGCGCCTCGTCATAGGAGGCGCTGAGGCACTTTGTGGCGACCCAGTAGTTGAGCTCCATGACGCGCGTGTACATTTCCAGCCAGTCGCCCATCTTGTCCTTGGGCGTGAAGACCGGCCAGTTTTCCGGGAACGGAATGTAGGGCAGATGGTCGTACCAGACCGGATCGTGCAGCACGAGCGTGCGGTAGCGGTTGCGCCAGGAATCACCCGGGCGTGCATTCTTCTCGATGACGATGGTCGGCACGCCGAGCTGCCGCAGCCGTGCACCCAGCATGATGCCGCCCTGCCCGCCGCCGATGACCAGGCAATAGGGCTGCTCGGTGGCGCCGAGCTCGCGCGTCTCGCGCGCCCGCGCCTCCGACCAGGTCTCGCGTTCGGGGTCGGCCTTGTGACGCACGCCGAGCGGCCGCGCCAAACCCTTGCGCTCCTCGAACCCCTTGAGGTCGGTCATCGCCGTGAACAAGGTGCGGCAGCGGCCGTCGCGCAGGCGCACAATGCCTTGCCCTGACGCCACCGCGGTCTCGAAGGTGAACCAGGCTTCGATGGTGCCCTCGTCCGAGGTCGCCTCGCCGGCGAGCTGCCATGCGGTGGGCTTGGTCGTCGCCAACGTTGCCTCGAGCATGTCGACGATGGCCTCGCGGCCTTCCATGGTCGTGACGTTCCAGGTGAAGCTCAGAAGATCGCGCCAGTAGCAGTCGTCGACGAACAAATTGCTTGCCGCGGTCGCATCACCGGCCGCGAGCGCCTGCGCCAGGGATTCCAGCCATGCGGCTGCCTGTTTCGTCGGTGCCATTTCGAGCATGTGTTCCTCTTTCTGCGTGTGCCTTGCCTGAATGGGACGTCGAAGCCGGCGCTGCCCCTCATCCGCCTGCCGGCACCTTCTCCCCGTGAACGGGGAGAAGGGAGCTAGTCTCCGAGCGGCTCCATCTCCTTGCCGGTGCGGTGGATCTGGGCGTTGTATTTGATGCGGCGGACCGTCTCGCGCGCCGAGCCGTCGAGCTTGTAGGCGGAGGCTACGGCCAACAGGTCGATCGCCGCCAGGAAGGCGAAGCGCGAAGCGGTCGGCTTCAGCGTGTCGGGATATTCAGGCACCGCGACCGTCAGCCGGACATCGCAGGCGCGGGCGAGATCGGTGTCGGGCGCGGTCACGGCGATGGCGTTGGCGCGGTAGTGCTTGGCGAGTTCGACGGCCTCGATCACCTCGCGCGTGCGTCCGGTCGCCGAAATGGCGATCACCAGGTCGCCCGGCTTCAGCGTCGAGGCGGTCATGCGCATCAGATAGGGATCGCACTGGGCGCTGACGGTGATGCCGTAGCGAAACAGCCGGTATTGCGTCTCCTGCGCCAGCGCCGAGGAACTGCCGCCGAGGCCGAAAACGGTGACCTGGCGAGCCTTGGCGATGAGTTCCGCCGCCTTCTGCAACTCGCCTGGGTCAAGCTGGCGTTCAGCCTCCTGCAGCGCCCGGCGCGCCTCGCCGAAGACGGCGTTCCAGAACGGCATGCCATTGTCGTTGCTGATGGCCGGCGGCTTGGCCAGATAGAGCGCGCCGACGACGAGGCTCTGCGCCAGCTTCAGCTTGAAATCGCGCACGCCCTCGCAGCCGATGGCGCGGCAGAAGCGGGTCACGGTCGGTTCGCTGACCCCGGCGCGTTCGGCAATCGCCGCATTGGAGGCGTCGACGGCGTATTTGACATTGTCGAGCACGACATCGGCGACGCGGCGCTCTGCCGGGCTCAACTCTGCGTAGGAATCCTTGACCAGCGAGATGATGTCGGGGATGCGCCTGATGTCGCGTCCCTCCGGCTCGTGGCTTGCAACGGGCTCTTGCTGGCTGTCAGCTTCGGTCATGAAGTCGGTCTTCCCTGTCTTTTCGACCTGACCTCTTACCATGTTTGCACATCGTCGTTCCATGCGCCCGGCCGCGCTGCAACCGTTGCGTGCCTGGCGATAGGCTCGCGTTTCCTTTTCAGAGTATGTAGGAAAGCAACACGTATTTCAAGGCTGGGAAAATTAAGCAGAAACAGTGTATTAAGCGAAATCCGAAATTTTCATGATACGGTTACCACCGCGAGCGCTTGACAGCAAAGTAGGATAGTTACAGACTGATTTTAGCAGGCGATGACCTACTGGATCATCACGCAATCTCCGAGGGGCGGATGAACGCGGGCGAGACAACAACGCCGAAGCTTGGCGTGCAGGCAGCGACCAAGATCTATCACACGGCGTCAGGCGACCTCCTGGCGCTGGACCGCTGCAGCCTCGATGTCAGGGCCAATGAAATCGTCTCGATCGTCGGCCCGTCCGGCTGCGGCAAGACCACGCTCTTGTGGTCGATGTCGGGCCTGCACGGCCTGACCAGCGGCGAGATCCGGCTCGACGGCGTCAAGATCACCGGCCCGCATCCCGATATCGGCATCGTCTTCCAGGAAGCCAACCTCCTGCCCTGGCGCAATCTCGATGCCAACATCCGCTTTCCCTTCGAGATCAAGGGCGAAAAGCCGGACCGCGCCTGGATCGCGCATCTGCTCAACCGCGTCGGCCTCGACGGTTTCGGCGGCAAGTTCCCGCGCGAGCTTTCGGGCGGCATGCAGCAGCGCGCGGCGATCGTGCGGGCGCTGGCGCTGAAGCCCTCGGTGCTGTTGATGGACGAGCCGTTCGGCGCACTCGACAGTTTCACCCGCGAAGAGATGAACCGGCTGGTCGAGGAAATCTGGCTCGACACCAAGACCACCATCGTCTTCATCACCCACAGCATCGAGGAAGCGATCTTTCTGTCGGACCGCGTGGTGGTGCTGAGCGCCCGGCCGGGCAAGGTCGCCAAGGAGTATCGCGTGCCGTTCGCTCGGCCGCGCTCGCTGGAGATCATGGCGACCAAGGAAGTCTTCGACCTCACCAACCGGATCAAGATGGACATTGTCGGCGAGCGCGCCAGGCCGAAGGCGCCGGAACAGGAGCGCGCCAGCGCCGAGATCGTGAGGATCAGGCCGTGAGCGACGCCATCCCGGAATTCTCCAAATCCAAATCAGGCGATGGCCAGGAGGTCAGCCTGACCAATCTGTCGGCCTTCGCCAGCGGCCCCGGCATCAAGTCGGGCAAGGAGGTGGCGGCCATCATCGCCGTTGCCGTGGTCATCATCGGCGGCATCGAACTCGCGCTGCGGCTGTTCCATGTGCCGCTCTACATCATGCCGCCGCCGAGCTCGATCGCCTATGCGCTGTTCGACGAGTTCCCGCTGATCGCGCCGCATCTCGGCTACACGCTCGTCGAGCTGGTCTCGGGCTTTGCCATCGGCGCCGTCGTCGGGCTGGTGCTGGCCGCCGTCATCACCCAGTTCCCCTTCGCCGAAAAGATCGTCGCGCCCTACATATTGCTGCTGGTCACCACGCCGATGCTGGCGCTGGTGCCGCTGCTCATCCTGCGCTTCGGCTTCGGCTACACGCCGCGCATCATCGCGGTGGCGCTGGCCGCCGGGCCGATGGTGATGATCAACGCCGCCACCGGCTTTCGCCGCGTCGACAGCGCCAAGATCGCGCTCGCCCGCTCCTACGGCGCCAGCACCTTGCAGATCTTCTGGAAGATCCGCGCGCCGATGGCGCTGCCGATGATCCTGGTCGGGCTGATGATCGGCGCCATTTTCGGCCTGCTTACCGCCGTCGGCGCCGAGATGGTCGGCGGCGGCTTCGGCCTCGGCAACCGGCTGACCACCTATTCGTCGATGATCCAGATGCCGCAGTTCTTCGCCGTGGTGCTGATCCTGTCGACGCTCGGCATCCTGATCTACGTGCTGTTCTTCCTCATCGGCAAGAAATGGGCGAGCTGGGAGGCTTGAAGACAAGGATTTGAAGCAAGACGCCCGGGAGGCGGGCGGCAGACCGACGTCAAACAAAAAGGGGAATGCCATGACCAAAGACAATTCGATGAACCAGCCACGCATCAGCCGCCGCTATTTCCTGCAGGTCACCGGCGCCGGCCTGGTGACGGCAACCGCACTCGGCGCCACCGGTTTCAAGGCAAGGGCCGAGGCGTATGGCAAGTTCACCTGGATCTCGCCGCGCGGCACGCTCGAAGTGCTCGACGACTATCCCTACTGGGCAGCCAAGAAAGCCGGCTATTTCGACGGGCTCGACACCGACATGCAGCCGGGGCCCTCGGACGGCACGGCGACGGTGAAATTCGTCGATGTCGGCCAGGCCGATATGGGCTTCCCCTCGCCCGGCGTGTTCTCCTTCGCCATCCAGAACGGCATGAAGCTGAAATCGGTGTTCCACATGGGCGCGCGCGACACGTTCAGCATCGCCTTTCGCAAGGGCGAGGGATCGAACGATTTGAAGAAGCTCGAAGGCAAGACCATCCTGCTCGGCTCCGCCGCCTGGCAGTCGATCACCGATCCGCTGCTCGCCGCGCAAGGCGTCGACATCAAGAAAGTAAAGTATGTCGAGGCCGGCTGGCCGACCTGGGGTACCGCGCTGGCCGGCGGCCAGGGCGATGCAGCCCTGTCGTGGGAAGGGCTGCGCGCCGAATGGATCGCCAAGGGCCTCGACTTCGAATACTGGCTCGGCGTGAAGAACTCCAAGCTGCCGGCCAACACCTTTGTCGTGCGCAGCGCCGACCTCGAGGACCCCGACAAGAAGGCGTTCCTGGAAAAGTACCTGCGCGGCTGGGCGATGGGCCTCGAATTCGGCTACCAGAATCCGCGCGCGGCGGTCGAAGCGGTGTTCGAGCAGTTCCCGACGCTGGCCAAGAATCTCGGACCGGAGCTCGGCACCACCTCGATCCTGCAGCAGATCAACGTCTTCCGCGGCGACATGGACAAGCGCGGCGGCTGGGGCTCGCACGACATGGCGAGCTGGCAGGGCTTCTTCGACGAGATCCACAAGATCGGCCAGATCACCAATCCGGTGAAGGCCGAGGATGTCTGCACCAACGACCTCATCCCGGCCGCCAACGATTTCGACAAGGCCAAGGTCAAGGCCGATGCCGACGGCGTCAAATTGTCGGAAGGCTTTGCCGCGCTCGATGTCGAGAAGATCAAGGCGCATCTGTTCGATTCGGCGGTTAAATAGGGTGCAAAAAAGAGGTCAAGCCGTTCCTTGCCCTGTCTTGGCTCGTTTCCTCTCCCTCGATCGACGGGGGAGAGGAAGGGGCCGGGCAACGAGCGGCGGCGCTGACCTGAGGTGATTGTCCCAATGGACATGCGAACGGCGATCGATCGCCGTGTGCGATTCAATCAAGAACCGGGAGGCTGACTTGGCCGACAGAGTAAAAGTGCTGGTGGTGGGTCTCGGCAATATGGGTGCGTCGCATGCCAGCGCCTATCACCGCTCCGAGGGTTTTCAGATCGTCGGCATCATGAGCCGCTCGATCAAGAGCAACACCAAGATACCGGCCGAATTAGCCGGCTATCCGCTCTACGAGGATTTCGACCTGGCGCTGAAGGAGACGAAGCCGGACGCCGTCTCGATCAACAGCTGGCCGAACACCCATGCCGAATATGCGCTGAAGGCGATCGCGGCCAATTGCCATGTGTTCATGGAAAAGCCGCTCGCCACCAACATCGAGGACGCCGAGAAGGTCGTGGCGGCGGCGCGCGCCAAGAACCGTAAGCTGGTGCTCGGCTACATCCTGCGCGTCCACCCCTCCTGGATCAAGTTCATCGAGGTCGGCAAGACGCTGGGCAAGCCGCTGGTGATGCGCCTCAACCTCAACCAGCAGAGCAGCGGCAGCGCCTGGCACTGGCACAAGAACCTGATCGATTCGCTGATCCCGATCGTCGATTGCGGCGTGCACTATGTCGACGTCATGTGCCAGCTGACCGGCGCCAAGCCGGTGCGTGTGCACGGCATCGGCGCCAAATTGTGGGCGGAGGCCGACAAGCAGAATTACGGCCATCTGCACGTCACCTTCGATGACGGCTCGGTCGGCTGGTACGAGGCCGGTTGGGGGCCGATGATGAGCGAGACGGCCTATTTCGTGAAGGACGTGGTCGGTCCGAAGGGCGCGGTGTCGATCGTCGCCGGCCAGGCCGCCAGCACTGCCTCGGACGCCGAAGTGTCGAACTCGGCCGATATCGACCGTCACACCAAGACCGATGCGCTGAAGATCCACTATGCCCAGGTCGACGGCGACAAGAACTTTTCCAAGCCCGACGAGATCGTCAGCATGGAGGACGAGCCCGGCCACCAGGAGCTGTGCGACCGCGAGCAGGCCTTCTTCCTGCGCGCCATCCGCGAGGACCTCGATCTGACCGAGCAGATGGACGCGGCGGTCAACAGCCTGCGCATCGTGCTCGCCGCCGAACAGAGCATTGCGCTGGGACGGACGGTCGAGCTGGCCTGACGCAACCGGTTGCTGGCACTGGAGGCGGCACCGGCAGCGCAGCAGTTTCATCCTTCTCCCCGTCACCATACGGGGAGAAGATGCCGGCAGGCGGATGAGGGGCAGCGCTTACATTTGCAATTAGCCGATAGCGACAGCTCGCGCATTCTTAAGCGCGGTGTCGAGGCATGCAAATTTGGGAGAGAGGCATGGTCACCGACAGTCTTTTGAAAACCTATGCGGACTCCGATGCGCTCGATCTGGTCGGGCTGGTGCGCGGCGGCCAGGTTTCGCCGGCCGAACTGGTCGAGGCGGCGATCACGCTGGTCGAGCGGCTCAATCCGGCGCTGAACGCGGTGATCCATCGCCTCTACGACATGGCGCGGGCGCAGGCGCAGACGGTCGACAGATCGGCACCCTTCGCCGGCGTGCCGTTCCTGCTCAAGGAGCTGGCTTCGTCCTGGACCGGCGCGCCGAACACCAATTCCTGCTTCTACCTCAGGGATGTCGTCGCCGATTCCGACACAGAAGTCGTCCGCCGCATGAAAGCGGCGGGACGGGTGCTGGTCGGCAAGTCGAACGCGCCGGAGAACGGCTGGTCGATCACCACCGAGCCGAAACTCTACGGCGTCACGAAGAACCCGTGGAAGGAGGGCATCACGCCCGGCGGCTCGAGCGGCGGGGCGGCGGCGGCCGTCGCTTCGCGCATGGTGCCGATCGCCGAAGCCAGCGACGGCGCCGGTTCCATCCGCATTCCAGCCTCATGCTGCGGCATCGTCGGCCTGAAACCGTCGCGCGGCCGCGTCAGCCTCGCGCCGTTCGGCGACTATTGGTATGGCGGCGCCTATTTTCTCTGCTGCTCGCGCAGCGTGCGCGACACGGCGGCCTATCTCGATGCGGTGGCTGGCGCGCTGCCGGGTGATCCCTACACGCCGCCGGTTCCCGATGCCTCCTGGCTCAGCCTGTCGGCACGGGCGCCGAAAAGGTTGCGCATCGGCTTCACCGTTACGCCGCCCAACGGCACGGCCATCGATCCGGAGGTGAAGGCAGCGGTGCTGGCGACCGTGGCTACACTCGAACGGCTGGGGCATCACGTCGAGCAGCACGACATGCCGCTCGACGCCAACGGCGCCTGGGCGACCTACACCAACATGACCTGCGTGCAGACGGCGGCGACCTTCGACTATCTTGAAACGGTGATCGGGCGGCCGGTGACGCCAGCCGACGTCGAAGCGGTGACCTGGGCGATCATCGCGCGCGGCCGCGCCACCAGCGGTGTCAGGCACATCTCCGATGTCGAGCAGCTCAGGCAGATCGGCCGCGACATTGTCGGCGATCTCGACGCCTACGACCTCTTCATCACGCCGACGCTGACGCAGCTGCCGCGCCCACTCGGCTATTACGACATGTCGGAGACGGACATCGACCGCTACAACGCCAAATGGACGGACGCGGTGTTTGCCTTCCCCTTCAACATTTCAGGCCAGCCGGCGATCTCGCTGCCGCTCGGCTGGTCGAAAGGTAGCGTGCCGATCGGCGTGCAGCTGGTCGGCCGCTATGGCGACGAGGCGACCGTGCTGGCGGCATCGGCGCAGTTGGAGCAGGAGATGCCGTGGAGGGATCGGCGGCCAGCCGTGAGTGTTAGTTAGCCGGCGCGGCAGGGGCGGAGCGCGACGAATAACGAAACATCGGCGGTCGCGCCCTACGGCGACAACGACCAACCCTACCCAACCGTCTCCAGTCGCCTTGGCAGCCGGTTCATCGGCCTCGGCCCATCCGCCGTGATCAGGAACTGGTCCTCGAGATTGAAGCTGGCGAGGCCGTCTATGTAGAGCGGGATTTCAAAGGCCAGCACCATGCCGGCCTCGATCACCGCATCGCTGTCGGCCGCAATGAACGGCCATTGCTCGGAAAACACCGACTGGCCGACGCTGTGGCCGAAATGGCCGCGGCGGAAGCTGCGCAGGCCTTGCCGCGCCAGGCTGTCGGTGGTGACGCGATGCACATGAGCGAGCGTGTTTCCGGGGATCAGCGCCGCCAGCCCGTCCTCGAAGGCGCGCTCGGCGATGGCATGCAGCTCGGCCTGGTCGGCGGAAGGCGGCCCGAAGGTGAAATTGCGCGACATGTCGGAGGCGTAGCCACCGACCGTGCAGACCATGTCGCATTTCAGGGGATCGCCGGCCACGGCCCTGGCGTCGGCGCCCTTGGCGCGGCCGCCCAGCGTCACATATTCGGCTGTTACGACCGGATGCGACAGCCCGGCGGCCGCGTCGGCGACGCCCTTGCGGTAGAGCGCGACGAGATCGGCCTGTCGCATGCCGGCCATCGCGCCCACCTGCAAGCGCTCCAGCCCGGCTTCCGAGAGAAAGATGCCTTGCTGAAGGAGATCGATCTCGCGCTGTGATTTGACGGCCCGTAGCCTGTCCAGCACCGGCGAGCCATCGACCATCGGGGAATGCGGCAGCAGCGCCTGGATGGCCGCGAAATCGGCGGCCGGGACGAAGTCGAGGTCGATGCCGAGCATTGCGCGCTCCAGTCCGAATTGCTTGAGCAAGGCCTGCAGCTGGCGCACCGAGCCGGCGAGATCGAAAGTGGCGGGACGGGAGAAGTCCGGCGCCCGGCCAAGCGAGGCAAGGCCGGCCTCGATGCGTTCGGCCAGGGGCAACTCGTGCGCTGTCTCGACCGGCGCGGATTCGATCCAGATCGGGTGCCACCGCACAACCGCTTCGGGTGCGACGAGCCGCAGCTGCACGGCGTTGAAGTCGGCGACGACAACACCGATCGGCAAATCTTGTTCGGCCGGGATGATAACGAAGCCGCCACCGGCGCGGCGGAACAGCCCGGCCGGGCCGATCCACGCGCCGGTCGCATAATGGAAAGCCTCGGGTGCGCACAGCACCAGCGCCCCGATGCCGGCGCCTTCCATCAACTGCGCGGCGCGCTGGCGGTCGACAAAGCCTGTCATGGGTTTCTCCGGATAGCCTGGCGGCAACGGAGCATTGCGGGCGCGGACAATCAAGGGCCGGATGGGAGATCCGGCTGCCGACAGATCGCGCGTTGGCCGGCAGATGCTGCAGGCGACTGCAACGGAGACCCGTGGGACTTGATACCCACCCATCTCTTTCCAGGCGTTGGCGCCGCCCCTCACCTGCCTGTCGGCATCCTCTCCCCGTATAGTGACGGGGAGAGGGGAGCTGTCATCAACGGTTTCGCCAACCACAAGCGTCGAAAGAAAGACGGCGAGGTCGCCGCCAGCTACTTTCTCCCCGTCACTATACGGGGAGAAATGCCCGGCAGGGCAATGAGGGGCGGCGCGAGCTTCGGCAATGGGCCGCCTCTGCCACGCGTTAGGATTATTGGGGCGTGCCCTACGGCCGTCGCAAGACAGCGGGCGGGCGCAATCCCTACTTGATCGATTCCAGCACCCAGCCGCAGAACTCCAAGAACCCGAAGAGCGTATCTCAGTACGACGTTGCCGGCTTCCGGCAGTCCCATAAGTGACGCCCGGCCCTTTGGCGGGCGAGATTCCACCCGCCAAAAACGAAAAAGCCGCGGCGGACCGCGGCTTTTCGATGCTTGATTCCCTGGAAGGAAACTGGAGCGGGTGAAGCGATTCGAACGCTCGACCCCAACCTTGGCAAGGTTGTGCTCTACCCCTGAGCTACACCCGCTCACACGGCGTCTTGGCCGCAAGCCGGGCCTATATGGCTGAAGAGCGCGGCGATTGCAACAGGGAAATCGCAGGCTTTTTTCAACATGCCAAACGATGCCGGCAAACCGCCGGTGCGGCGCGGATTTCACCGCGCCTTTGCGCGATGGCCTTGTGCCGGCCACCGCATTGGCCGTAAACGGCAAGGCGGGAAAACGACGAAGAAGAAGACCGATGCCGAAGACCGAAGCCGAACTTTTTGCCTTTCTCGCCGAACTCGGCGTCGCCGTTTCGACAAAACGCCATCCGCCGCTCTACACGGTCGCCGATTCGCAGGCGCTGCGCGGCGAGAT
Organism: Mesorhizobium sp. 2RAF45; assembly: GCF_052115225.1. Classification (NCBI taxonomy): domain Bacteria; kingdom Pseudomonadati; phylum Pseudomonadota; class Alphaproteobacteria; order Hyphomicrobiales; family Phyllobacteriaceae; genus Mesorhizobium; species Mesorhizobium sp. 2RAF45. The sequence continues at coordinate 47,067 of NZ_JBFRGG010000008.1, forward strand.
CGCCGGCGGGCACACGAAAAACCTGTTCCTGAAGGACAAGAAGGACAATTTCTTCCTGGTCACCGTCGGCGAGGACGCGGTCGTCGATCTCAAGCAGATCCACCAGCTGATCGGCGCCGCCAGCCGTGTTTCCTTCGGCAAGCCGGAGATGCTGATGGAGCTCCTGGGCGTCTCGCCGGGCGCCGTCACCGTCTTCGGCGTCATCAACGACACGGCCAACCGGGTCAAGCTGGTGCTCGACCAGGATTTGATGGCACATGCCGTCATCAACGCCCATCCGCTGACCAATGAGGCGACGACATCGATCGCGTCGGCCGATCTCATCAGATTCGTCGAGGCAACCGGGCACGATGCTGCTATCTTGAAAGTCTCGGCATGATCGCCACATGCATGGCGAAACCGACTTCCAATGACATGGCGCCGACCCGCGGGCCGGCGGCGCGACCGAAAGGGTGACGAGATGAGCGACAACAAGCCGTTTGGCGGGTCATTCGGCAGCAGTGGCGGCCAGTATGCCACCACCGTTCAGTATGGCGGAACCGCAGCCGCGCCGGCGAAGGTCTCGCTTGGCGATGCGCCAGCCGCCGCCCCCGCGGGCGATGTCATCAAGGACACCACGACCGCCGCCTTCGCCGCCGACGTCATCCAGGAATCGCGCCGCCAGCCGGTGCTCGTCGATTTCTGGGCGCCGTGGTGCGGCCCCTGCAAGCAGCTGACACCGCAGCTGGAAAAGGCAGTCCGGGCCGCCGGCGGCAAGGTCAAGCTGGTCAAGATGAACATCGACGATCACCCCTCCATCGCCGGCCAGCTCGGCATCCAGTCCATTCCGGCCGTCATCGCCTTCAAGGACGGCCAGCCGGTCGACGGCTTCATGGGGGCCATTCCGGAGAGCCAGATCGCCGAGTTCATCACCAAGGTCGGCGGCAAGGGCAATGGCGCCCCGGCCGTGGCCGAGGCGCTGGCGGCTGCGACCGAAGCGCGCGAGGCCGGCGACATGCAGACCGCCGCCGACATTTTTGACGCTGTCCTGGCGCAGGCGCCGGAGACGATCGAGGCGATCGCCGGACTGGGCGAGCTGCTGTTCGAAGCCGGCGACACGCAAGGCGCCGAGGCGCTGCTGGCAACGGCACCCGAGGCCAAGAAGGACGCGCCTGTTCTCGCCGCCTTGCGCGCCAAGATGGCGCTGGCCGCGCAGGCGGCGGAACTCGGCAATCCGGCCGAGTTCGAGCGCCGCCTCGCCGAAAACCCCAAAGACCATCAGGCGCGTTTCGACCTGGCCATGATCCAGAACGCCAGGGGCGAGCGCACGGCGGCAGCCGACAATCTGCTGGCCATCATCAAGGCCGACCGCGGCTGGAACGAGGACGGCGCCAGGACGCAATTGCTGCAGTTTTTCGAAGCCTGGGGCATGACCGACGAGGCGACGCTGGCGGCGCGGCGCAAATTGTCGGCGCTGCTGTTTTCCTGAGCCGGCGGCTGTTTCGTCGCACGGGCTTGTGGTCGGCGGCGGCCGCGCCAGATTAGGAAGCTGACTTCGGCCAAGCCGACGATCCCGGCGGCGGGCGAAAGAAGTCGATCGGAGGAATGTGGTGCAAGCGGGAAACGCGCATTACCGGCTGGCCAAGGATCTGCCGTCGACGATCCCGATCTTTCCCCTCGAGGGCGCGCTTTTGCTGCCGGGCGGCCGCATGCCGCTCAACATCTTCGAGCCGCGCTATCTGCAGATGGTGGACGAAGCGGTTGCCGGCTCGCGGCTGATCGGCGTCATCCAGCCCCGTCTGGACGGTGCGCTGCGGGAGGATGGCGAGCCGGAACTCTGCAATGTCGGCTGCGCCGGCCGTATCATCGCCTTCTCCGAAACCGGCGACGGCCGTTACCTGATTTCGCTGCAGGGTGTGTTCCGCTTCCGCATCGCCCATGAACTGACGGTCAAGACGCCGTTTCGCCAGGCAAAGCCCGCGCCCTTCCTCGCCGATCTCGATGACGATCCGGCGGCGAACGAGATCGACCGGCCGGCACTGCTCAAGGCGTTTCGAGCCTATCTGCAGGCGAACGATCTCGAGGCCGACTGGGAAAGCGTCAGCCGCGCCGAAAATGCCATGCTGGTCAATGCGCTGTCGATGATGGCGCCCTACGGCCCGGCCGAGAAACAGGCGCTGCTCGAAGCCGCCGACCTGAAGACGCGCGCCGAAACGCTGATCGCCATCACCGAAATGGCGCTGGCGCGCGAGAATGAGGACTTTGGCTCGAGCCTACAGTAAGATGTGCCGATATTCAGGTGATGCCGGCCTGCAAATGGAGGCTTCCTGCGCTTCTCAGTTCTACTGCGTCGCAGTAGAACTGAGCTCACGTACGAAAAGTACGCTCCGCTCCGGTTCTCGGAAGCCACCATTTTGGTCGCTGCGCGCCCGTCTTCGACTCCGGTTCGGCCTGACCTGGGTCTTGGTACATCTAGGCTAGAAGCTGAGAAGAGGAACCGATGGCGGCGGATGGGCGTGACGGGAAGAAGATCGATGTCGATCCCAAGCTGCTGGAGCTTTTGGCCTGCCCGCTGACCAAGGGGCCGCTAGCCTGGGATCCGGAGCGCGGCGAACTGATCTCGCGGGTCGCCAAGCTCGCCTATCCGGTGCGTGACGGCATCCCGATCATGCTGCCCTCCGAGGCGCGGACGCTGTCGGCGGAAGATGTGCTGGCGCCGCCGCCGAGGCTGAGCGGGCCGGGTTGAGCAGCATAGCCATCCGTCGTTTTGCTCTCCCAAGGCAGCGCAATCGCGAAGCAGCTGGGCGTAGAAGTTTGAGAGGCTGGCGGGACAGCGCCCCCCTCTGCCCTGCCGAGCATCTCCCCCACAAGGGGGGAGATCGGCTGTCACCTCGGCCTTCGCGAATTTTCAGCATTGCGAGTTAAGAGAGGCGGCGAGATCGAAGCTGCCAATCTCCCCCCTCGTGGGGGAGATGTCCGGCAGGACAGAGGGGGGCGCCAAGGATCACGGCGTCTCTTCAGATGACGAAGACAAGGGCCGCGCCTACTGAAAATTGCGCCCCTTGGGCATGACCTGTTCCGCCTCTTCCGACAGCGTTGCGAGGTCCTGCCTTGCCGGCGCGTTCCCAATCTCGGGCCGGCTGCGGCGATCCGAGCCTACCTCTTTGGCATACCCCATCGGTTGGGCCCCCGGCGCTCCGGCTCCGCTGACCTTCTCCAGCAGCACGGTCAGCCAGGGCGTCAGATCCTCGATCTTTTCGGCGACGATATGGATGACACCGGATTCCGACTGCAATTTCCCGGTCACCTTGACGAAGCGCGCGCCCATGACGATGGGCCGAAAGCGGGTAAAGGTCCGCTCCCAGAAGATGACGTTGGCGACCGCCTTGTCGTCCTCCAGCGTCAGGAAGATGGCATTGCCCTTGCCGGGGCGCTGGCGCACCAGCACGAGGCCGGCGACGGAAACCCGTCTGCCGTCACGTACCGAAGGCAGGTTGGCATTGGGCGTGACGCCGGCGCGGTCGAGCCGCTCGCGCAGGAAGGCGACGGGATGCGCCTTCAGCGACAGGCCGAGCGAGCGGTAGTCGTGGATGACATGCTCGCCGAGCGGCATTTTCGGCAGCTTCGTCTCCGGCTCCAGTTCGCGCAGACGCAGTGCCGGCTGGTCGAACAGCGGCAGCTTTTCGGCCGCGCTCTTGGCGCCAAGCGCGCGCACTTCCCACAGTGCGGCACGGCGGTCGAGGCCGATCGAACGAAAGGCATCGGCCTGCGCCAGCCTCTCGATCTCGTCGACATCGAGGCCGGAGCGCAGCCAGACGTCACGGACGGTTTCATAAGCTGAACCCCGCCGCTTTGCGAAATCCTCCATGCGTTCCTTGGAAAGACCCTTGATCTGCCGGAAGCCGAGCCGCACCGCATGGTTCGTCTCGATGACACCACGCATATCGGCATGGCGCGGCAGGATGCGGGCCGGATCGAACGGCGCTTTTTCCAGGGTGCAGTCCCAGACGGAATAATTGACGTCGACCTCGCGGATGTCGACGCCATGGTCGCGCGCGTCGCGCACCAGCTGCGCCGGCTGGTAGAACCCCATCGGCTGCGAATTCAGGATCGCGGCGCAGAACACGTCGGGATAGAAGGTCTTGAACCAGCAGGAGGCATAGACGAGCAAGGCGAAGGAGGCGGCGTGGCTTTCGGGAAAGCCATATTCGCCAAAACCCTCGATCTGCTTGAAGCAGCGCTCGGCGAAGTCCTTGGTGTAGCCCTTGCCGACCATGCCGTCGATCATGCGCTGGCGGTAATTGCCGATGGTGCCGGTGCGCTTGAAGGTGGCCATGGCGCGGCGCAGTTCGTCGGCCTCGCCCGGCCTGAAGCCGCCGGCGACGATGGCGATCTTCATCGCCTGTTCCTGGAACAGCGGCACGCCGAGCGTCTTGCTGAGAATCGCCTCGAGCTCCGGCTTCTGATATTCGGGTTTTTCCTTGCCTTGCCGGCGGCGCAGATAGGGGTGCACCATGTCGCCCTGGATCGGGCCGGGCCGCACGATCGCCACCTCGATGACAAGATCATAGAAATCCTTTGGCTTGAGCCTCGGCAGCATCGACATCTGGGCGCGCGATTCGATCTGGAAGACGCCGAGCGTGTCGGCGCGGCCGATCATGTCGTAGACGCGCCTGTCTTCCGGCGGCAAGGTGGCGAGCACATAGGGTTGGCCATAGGGATCCCGGGCTTTTGGATAGTGATCCGTAAGCAGGGTGAAGGCGCGCTGCAGGCAGGTCAGCATGCCGAGCGCCAGCACATCCACTTTCAGGATCTTCACCGCGTCGAGATCGTCCTTGTCCCATTCGACCATCTTGCGCTCGTCCATCGCCGTCTTGACGATGGGCACGATCTCGTCGAGCCGGTCCCTGGTGATGACGAAGCCGCCGACATGCTGGGAGAGGTGGCGGGGGAACCCCATGATCTCGTTGGCCCGTTCCATCACATGACGCGATGTCGGGTCGCTCTGGTCGAGGCCGCCGGCGCGGGCTTCCTTCTCGCCGACCTCGGAGGTCGACCAGCCCCAGATCGAGCCGGACAGGGACGCCCGGACATCCTCCGACAGGCCCATAGCCTTCGACACTTCGCGCAGCGCCGAACGGCCGCGATAGCTGATGACGGCGGCGGCGAGCGCGGTGCGCTTGGAGCTGTATTTCTCGTAGATGTACTGGATGACGGTCTCGCGCTTCTCATGCTCGAAGTCGACATCGATGTCGGGCGGCTCGTTCCTCTCTTCGGAAATGAAGCGCTCGAACAGCGTGTCGATCCGGTCCGGCCCGACTTCGGTGATGCCGATGCAGAAGCAGACGATCGAATTGGCGGCCGAGCCGCGCCCCTGGCAGAGAATGTCCTGGCTGCGGGCGTATTTGACGATGTCGTAAACCGTCAGGAAATAGCGGGCGTAGTTGAGGCGCTCGATCAAAGCGAGCTCTTCCTCGATGCGCTTGATCACCGAGTGAGGCACGCCTGAGGGATAGCGCCTGGCTGCCCCCTCCCGCGCCAGCCTTTCCAGCTCGGCCTGCGGCCCGAGGCCGGATTCCGTCGGCTCGTCGGGGTAATTGTACTGGAGATCACTGAGCGAGAAGGTCAATTCTTCCGCGAACAGCAGCGTCTCGGCCAGCGCCTGCGGATGCCTGCGGAACAGGCGGGCCATTTCCAGCGGCGGCTTCAGATGGCGTTCGGCATTGGCGCTGAGCTCCAGCCCGACCTCGGCGACGGGCGTGTTGAGGCGGATGGCGGTCAGCACGTCCTGCAGCGGGCGGCGTTCGGCGGTGTGGTAGAGGACATCGTTGGTCGCCATCAGCGGGATGCCGGTGCTCTGGGCAAACGCCGCTGCCTGCTCGATCCGGAAACGGTCATTGCCCGCATAACAGGGCGAGACGCCAAGCCGCAGGGCCCTGCCGAAGCGGTCCTTGAGCTGGCCAAGCAAGGCAAGACCGTCTTCAGCGCCCGCCGCCAGATCGGGCAGGACCGCCAGCGACATCAGATCTCCCCATTCGAGCAGGTCGCCGCGCTGGAGAAGGGTGGCGCCCTTTTCGGTCTCGTCGCGCAGATTGGCCTGGGTGAGCATGCGGCACAGATGCCCCCAGCCTGCCCGGTTCCTGGGATAGGCGAGAATGTCCGGCGTGCCGTCGCCAAAAACCAGCCGGCAGCCGGGGTGATAGGCAAGCTTTTCGACCTTGGCCTGCTGCCAGGCGCGCACCACGCCGGCCACCGTGTTGCGGTCGGCTAGGCCGATCGCCGAAAAACCCATGAGCTTGGCCGCGACCACCAGCTCCTCCGGCTTGGAGGCGCCGCGCAGGAAGGAGAAATTCGACTGGATGCCGAACTCGGCATAGGGAATGACGGTCAGCGCGTTCATGCGAAGACCCCGTGCATGAACCAGCGCGGCGCGGCTTGCGAGCCGCCGTAAAGCCCTTGCCGGTAGAGCCAGTAGCGGCGGCCTTCGGCATCCTCGATGCGGAAATAGTCGCGTGTCGATGCCGCCGCGTCGCCTGGCGCCTGGCGCCACCATTCGGCGGCGATGCGTTCGGGACCCTCGGCGCGGGTGACGCGATAGAGCGCGCGCCGCCAGCGGAAATGCAGCGGCGGACCCTCCGGCATTTCGGTGGCCGGCACCTCGATGGGCTCGGGCGCGCGGAACAGCCGGATCGGCCGTTCCGGCGGAAAGATGGTTTTGGGCGCCTGCACCCTGTCCTGTCTCTTCGGCGGCGTGGTCCGGCGCGGCGCTTCGCTGAAGGGGACGATGGCGACGGCACGCTCCGGCAGATGGCTTTCAACCGCGACCGGCTGCAGCACGGCGCCCTCGCCGAGCCTGGCGCGGATGCGGTCGGCGAACAGCGCGATGTCGGCGCCGTCATCGGTCACCTCGCCGGTCAGATCGGCCTGCGCCATGTCGAAGGCGGCGGCCGCCAGCACCGAAAGCCGCACCAGATCGAAGCCGTAGCCGGCGTCGATGTCCTGCTCGAGGGCGGCCAGCCTTTCATGGAACAGCTTCTGGATCAGCCGGGGATCGCGCATCGGCCGCGAGGTGCCCAAGGCGATGCGGCTGACGGCGCCGTCGACGCGGAAGAGCAGCAGCGCCAGCGTCCGGGCGCCCTCGCCGCGGCGTTCGAGATCGATCTTCAAGGTCGTCGCCAGCAGGCCGACCAGGCGTTCGATGTCCTCGGTGAGGGTGACGGGTTCGGCGAGATGCCGCTCGACCGAAAGCGGCGCCACGGGAAGGCGCGGCGACACCGCCTCGTCGAGACGGCCAAGGGCCTGGTCGAGGCGCAGCAGCAAGGTGGCGCCGAAGCGGCGGGCAAGCGGCGCGCGCGGGGCGGCCATGACGGCGCCCGCCGTGCGCAGGCCGACACTTTCCAGGCTGGCGCGGGTTTCCGGCGCTATGCGCAGTGCGGCGAGCGGCAAGGGCGCCAGCAGCGCTTCCTCCTCGCCGCCATCGACGATGCGGTCGCCGCAAAAGCGGGCCGCCGCCCAGGCCGCGCCCGGCGTCGGGGCAAGGCCGGCGCGGACATCGAACCCCTGATGCAGGAAGCGCGACAGGATGTCGTCCAGCATGGCGCGTTCGCCGCCGAACAGATGGGTGCAGCCGGTGACGTCGAGAAACAGGCCGTCCGCTCCGTCCAGCGCCACCAGCGGAGTGTAGCGGTCGCACCAGTCGGCAAGGCCTTCGAGCAGGCGCCGGTCTGCCTCCGGATCGGCCTCGACGATGTCGATCGAGGGATGCATGGCACGCGCGTCGGCAATGCCCATGTCGCGCTTCAGGTGCAGCGCCTCAGCCCGCTCGTCGAGGGCTGAGATGCGCTGCGCGTTGCCGTGGCGGTGGCTGATCACCAGTGGCGGATGAGATGGCGTCGGATGATCTTGGGGCCGGGAACGCCAGGACCGCCCCAGACGCTGCCGCAGGATCCTTTCGGCCGCCAGATAGGGAAACCACAGGGACAGGATTCTTTGCCCGGCCTTCTTCGCCCCTTCTTTCGTCGAATACGCGTTCATCGGGGTTCCACTCCAGTGTGAATTGTCCAGGCAGGGCCGTGCGGCTCTTGCCGATGCTGATGGTGAAGGCCGGGCGGCCGATCGATCCGGCGAGCGGCCCGGCGACGGTTTCGCGCGGCACGGCCGGCGCCGGCGAGACGATGAGGCGAACGGGCGCCGCCGTCGGTTCGGGCTCGGCCGCCTGCCGCAGCAGGAATACGGGGCGGCCGGCACTTTGCGCCCTCGCATGCAGCCGCCGCGTCGCGGTCAGGTCGAGCCGTTGCGGATTGCCGCGGATTTCGAGGATGACCGCGGCGAGCGCCGTCATCCGCGCTGCTTCCTCGGCGACCCACAGCGCATCGACGAGTTTCGGCGCCTCGGAAAACAGCAATTGTTCCGGTTCGATGCCGAAGGAGGCCTGCAGTCCCCTGGCATAGGGAAAGCCCGCCTCGCGGAAGATTTCTGCGGTGCCGATCCACAACACCGGCAGGCCTTGCGCCTGCTTGAGGATCAGGCTGGCGAGCGACAGGGCAAAGCCGGCGACGGCTCCAGCATCGCGGGTTTCCAGGCCATGGATTTCGCTGAGCGCCGCTTTCGGCAGCCCGCCGCTCAGGGCGGCATCGAGGGGGTCGACGCCGACAGGCAGGAAGGCATCCGGCAAGGCAGCGGCAAGACCGCGCCGGACGATCGTGAGATCGGGGCTGGCGTCGGCATCAAGCGGCGCGCCAGCCGGCGCCTGCAGGCGCTCGGGCAGCGTTCCCTCGATCTTCGCGATCTGGCGGCGCAGGGCAAAAACAGTCTCCCGCGCCACGGCTGATATCGCCATGACGGTCAGTGTCCACTCACAATTGTTCCTGTTATGTTCTCTAGGATTCCAGAGCCGACCCGAAGAGTCAAGCAGAGTCACAAGGAATTTATTCCTGCAGACCCTGCACGACAGGGCGTAGCGGCCACTTCATTTGCCTCGCCCGGCGCGAAAGCCTATATGCCGGATCAAAGGACAAAGCATGGCCCGCATCTATAAGACCCGCACCTGGCATGGCGAACTCGCGCCCTCGATGGAGGAGATAGAGTTCCTGGCGCTGGAGGCGTACGCCCATCTGCCGGAGGATTTTCGCAAGCTGACCGGCGAGATCGTCATCCAGATCGCCGAGTTCCCGACCGACGAGATCATGGACGACCTGTCGCTGGAGACGCCGTTCGACCTGCTCGGCCTGTTCGAGGGCCGCGGCATCGCCGAGCGCTGGAACCCGCAGACCGGCGAAGGCCCGAACCGCATCACGCTCTACCGCCGCGCCATGCTCGACTATTGGGCCGAGAACGAGGAGACGCTGGGCGACATCGTCACCCATGTGCTGATCCACGAGATCGGCCACCATTTCGGCCTGTCGGACGATGATATGGAGAAGATCGAAGAGGCAGCCGAGTAGGCTGTGTCGATATTCAGGTGATTCCGGCCTGCAAATTGCGGTCCCCTGCGCTTCCGGTGCTCACGTACCAAAAGTACGCTCCGCTCCGGTTCTCGGGCACCACCATTTTCGACTCGGCCTGACCTGAATCTCGACACAGCCTGCGTCGGCGCTTTGCAAAATCTACCAGTCGCTGAGCTTGGTGTCCGGCCCATATTCCTGGCCGTCGACGTCCTTCACCACGGCCTGGCCGCAGCGCATGGTCTTGGCCTTCTTGTCGTAGGCGTAGGTCGGGGAGCCGAACAGGTGCCAGCCCTTGTTCAGCGCCGCCGTCACCTTGTGGCAGAAGCTGGCGTCGTCCGGGCCGGTGAGAAAGCGGTAGAGTTTCATGTCTCAAGTCCTGTCGTAAGTGCCCATAGCTCGCGAGCATGGGGCTATATCATGCGCCGATGGCGGCCGCCTTCGCCAGCAGTTTTTCGGCCTGTGCCAGATGCAGCCGCTCGACCATCTTGCCGTTCAGCGCGATCACGCCTTTGCCAGTATTCTCGGCACGTGAAAAGGCATCCTTCACCGCGCGTGCCTCGGCGACCGCCTGCGGCGAGGGCGCGAAGGCGCGGTTCGCGGCGTCGATCTGGGCCGGATGGATCAGCGTCTTGCCGTCGAAGCCCATGGCCGCCGCCTCCGCACACTCACGGGCAAAGGCGTCGAGGTCGCGAAAATCATTGGCAACGCCGTCGAGCATGTCGAGACCGCCGGCGCGCGCGGCCAGCACCATCTGCATCAGCCATGGCACGAGGTAGCGCCGGTCCGCCGTCACCAGCACACCGGTTTCCTTGGCGAGATCATTCGTTCCGGCCACGAAACAATTGAGTCGTGAGGCCGGATCGCGGCCCAGTTCGGCAATGGCGCCGATGTTGAGCAGCGCCTTGGGCGTCTCGATCATCGCCCAGAGTTTCACGCTGTCGGGGGCAAAATTGTCGTCGAGCACGTCGCCGACTTCGAGGATGTCGCGCGGCGTGGCGACCTTGGACAAAAGGATGCCGTCAGGCTCGACTTTCGCCACGGCCAAGAGGTCGTCGGCGCCCCATTCGCTGGCCAGCGCATTGACGCGCACCACCATCTCGCAGCGGCGGCCGAGATTGTTGGCGACCGGGCGGTTGGCGAAGATCGCGGGCAGTTTTTCGCGGGCGGCGATCTTGTCGGCCGGGGCGACGGCGTCCTCGAGGTCGATGATGATTGCGTCGCAGGACAGAAGCGCGATCTTGGCCAGCGCCTTGTCGTTGGAGGCCGGGACGTAGAGGACGGAGCGGCGCGGGCGGCAGGGTTCGGTCATATCCGATCTATGCCGTCTGTGGGTGGTCGAGGCAAGCGTTGGTGCTGTGCGCAGGGTCGCTGCGAAGCTGCGGGGTCGGCGCCAGCACCCCACCCGGACCTTCGGTCCGACCTCCCCACAAGGGGGAGGTAGAAGCTCGGCGCCCTTCCTCAGCAGTTGCGGAAGAGAGCCTTCCCCTCCGGAGGGAGAGGACAGGAGCCTGCCTGGGGCAGCGCCAACGTCCGTAGGATGGTGGGGCAGCGCACCAGCCGTGATGCGCGACCCTGCACGAAAACTGCACAGGCCTGCGGAAAAGCTCCTCGGATCCGCCCTGCCGTTTCCCTGCCGGCCTGCGAAACAGGCGGCATGCACAAGCGAGCAAAACCCCATTGGTCCGTGCCACAGCGCCTGCGCAGCGAAGGCTGGTGGCTGGTCGATCCGCCACGCGCGAATCCCATGGCGATTCTCATCCCTTTCGCCCGCAAGTGTCCGCCGACCTTCCGGCTGGACACCATCGGGAGGATCAGGTCGTGACAGCGTTTTTCTCTGCCGCGCCAAGTTATTGCAGCCGCTTCGGTGTTGCCGTGCTGCTGGTCGTGCTGGCGGATTTCCTGTTCTACGGCCAACCCGCCGGCATCACAGCTTTCCTGTTCGCCATCCTGATTGCCGCTGCGGTCGTGGCCGTGCATCCCACGGCCTTCAGCGACATCAGGGTCTGGCTCAAGCCCGCCGCCTTGCTTGTCGCGCTGCTGCCGCTCGCCGAAAATGTCAGCCCCCTGTCCGTCTCGATGGCGCTTGCGGCGCTGGTCGTCTTCGCGCTTTCGCTGAGCGGTCGCCTGCGGCACGGCATGGCCCGTATTGTCGGCCAGATTGCGTTGTTCGGGCTCGCGGCGCCGTTCCGCTTCGTCCGTGATTTCATCCGTTGGCGCAAGACGGCGCGCCGGCTTGGCGGGCGCCGCGTCAGGCTTGCGGCGGTCGCCGTCTGGGTGATGCCGCTGACGCTGGGCGCCGTCTTCCTGGCGCTGTTCGGCGCCGCCAATCCGGTCATCGACTACTGGCTGTCGCTGATCGACCTGATGAAGCTGCTCGATCTCATCCAGCTGGCGCGGATCGCCTTCTGGCTGTTCGTGCTTGCCGGCGTCTGGGCCTTTCTGCGGCCACGCCTGCCGCGTTTTTCGCGGCGCATCTCCCGGCCACCACTTGCCGTTGCTCAACCGGCGACCAATCCGCAACGACACGTCATCGAGGAGACCGTCTTCGGCAAACCCGCCATCCTGCGCGCGCTGATTGTCTTCAACGCGCTGTTTGCGCTGCAGACCGGGCTCGACGCCACCTATCTGTGGGGCGGTGTCGCCCTTCCCGACGGCTTGAGCTATGCCGCCTATGCGCATCGCGGCGCCTATCCCCTGATCGTTACCGCACTGCTTGCCGCCGGGTTCGTGCTGGCGGCGCTCAGGCCGGGCAGCGAGACCTCAGGAGATCCCGTCATCCGCCGGCTGGTCTATGCCTGGGTGGCGCAGAACATCATGCTGGTCATCTCGTCGATCCTGCGGCTCGACCTCTATGTCGGCATCTATGCGCTGACCTATTGGCGCATCGCGGCTTTCGTCTGGATGGGGCTGGTGGCGGCAGGGCTTGCGCTGATCACCGCCCGCATCGCGCTTGGAAAATCCAATGAATGGCTCTCCTCCGCCAATCTTCTGACGTTATCCCTGACGCTTTATGCCTGCTGTTTCATCAATTTCGCCGCGACGATCGCCAATTACAATGTCGACCATTCCCTCGAAATGACCGGCCAGGGTATTCCCCTCGACGCTTGGTACCTGCGCTCGCTCGGCCCGGGCGCGTTTCCGGCGCTCGACCGCTTCTTCGATCATCAGGGCAAGACCCCCGACGCCGGCGCCACACGCGAACTTGCGAGACTGCGTGGCATCGACGAGGGTTGGTACCGAACCGTCCAGGAAAACTGGCGGGCCTGGAGCTTTCGCGACTGGCGCCTGCTTGCCTATCTCGACAGCAAGGGGTCGCTCGTGCTTCCTCAGCCTTCGCAACCTTCCTTGCCGGGCCGCTGACCGATGCCGCATCACATCCTCGTCGCCGACGATGACCCGCACATCCGCGAGGTGATCTGCTTCGCGCTGGAAAAGGCCGGCATGAAGACGCTTGGCGTGGCCGATGGCGCCGCCGCCTTGCAGGAGATCGGACGCCGGGCGCCGGATCTCGTCGTGCTCGACATCGGCATGCCGGAGATGGACGGGCTGGAGGTCTGCCGGCGGCTGCGCCACACATCGGACGTGCCGGTGCTGTTCCTGTCCGCGCGCGACGAGGAGATCGACCGCATCCTCGGGCTCGAAATGGGCGGCGACGACTATGTGACGAAACCGTTCAGCCCGCGCGAGCTGGTCGCCCGCGTCAACGTCATCCTGCGCCGCGCCCGCCCGGCGGCGGCCGAGGCGGCCGACGACCGGCAGTTTTCGCATGGCAAGCTCACTCTGGCGCCGGCCAGCCACGCCGCAAGCTTCGACGGCAAGCCGCTTGCCCTGACGGGGATCGAATTCTCGATCCTGAAAGGGTTTTTGGCGCGGCCGGCGCATGTGCTCGACCGTGACGCGGTGATGGCGAACGCCTATGCCGGCAAGATCCATGTCGCCGACCGCACCGTCGACAGCCATATCCGCAACATCCGCGCCAAGCTGGCGGCGGTGGGCTGCCTGGACGCCATCGAGACCGTGCATGGCGTCGGCTTCCGGCTCGGCCGATGCGGCTGACGACGTCCAGCAAATGGATCGGCCGCAAATGGCGACCAAGGCTTGCCACGGTCGTCGTCGCCATCCTGATCATGGTGATGGCGCTGCCGCTGGTCGGCCTGTTCTTCTTTCGCCTCTACGAAAACCAGCTGATCCGCCAGACCGAGGCGGAACTGATCGCCCAAGGGGCGGCCATCGCCGCCATCTATGCGCAGGAAGTGCGCGACGCCGGCATTCCCCCGGACAAACTCGGCGCGCCGATGCCGCAGGCCAATGGCGGTGCCAGCCGAGCAGCCAATCCCGACGGCCCGTACCGGCCGATCGAGCCGCAGCTCGATCTCGCCTCAGACGCCGTGCGGCCGACCCGGCCCGCCGCCATGCCCGCCACCACCGATCCGGCCTTCGCCGCGATCGGCACGCGCCTGTCCGGCATTCTCGACGCCACGCAGAAAACCACGCTGGCCGGTTTCCGGCTGCTTGATCCCACAGGTGTCGTCATTGCCGGACGTGGCGAGGTCGGGCAGTCGCTTGGCGAGGTCGACGAGGTGCGCACGGCACTTGGCGGCCACTATGCCAGCGCGCTCAGGCTGCGCATCCCCGACCAGCCGACGCCACCGCTCTATTCGGTCAGCCGCGGTACCAAGGTGCGGGTCTTCGTCGCCCTGCCGGTGGCCGTTGATGGCCGGGTCGCCGGCGTGGTCTATGTCTCGCGGACACCCAACAACATCATCAAGCATCTCTATGGCGAACGCGGCAAGGTGACCCTGGCGGCGATCGCCATCCTCGGCGGCACGCTGCTCATCGGCCTGGTGTTCCTGCGCACGGTCAGCCGGCCGATCTATGCGCTGATCGACCGCACGCAGCGCATCGCCGCCGGTGAGCGTGACGCAATTCGGCCGCTCGACCATCACGGCACCTACGAAATGGCCGAGCTGTCCGCCGCCTTCCTCGACATGGCCGAAAAGCTGCAGGCGCGCTCGGATAGCATCCAGACCTTCGCCACCCATGTCTCGCACGAGCTCAAATCGCCGCTGACGGCGATCCAGGGCGCGGCCGAATTGCTGCGCGATTCCGGCAGCACGATGGATGATGAGGAGCGGCGGCGCTTCTCTAACAACATCGTCACCGATGCCGGGCGGCTCAATCTGCTGGTGCGGCGGCTGCTCGATCTGGCCAAGGCCGAAAATCTTGCACCGAGCGGCGAAAGCACCTCGATCGGTGCCGCGCTGGCCCTGCTGCCCGCCGACACCAGGCTGGCGGTCCGCATCGAGGCGGGCGGCGATCTCGCCTTGCGCATCTCGGCCGAGAACGCGGCAATCGTGCTGGCCAATCTCATCGACAATTCCGCCAGGCACGCCGCGACGCTCGTTTCGATCACGGCGGCAAGCGCCGGCGGCAAGGCGACGGTGCTGGTCGGCGACGACGGCGCCGGCATTTCGCCGAGCAACCGGGCGCGCATCTTCGAGCCGTTCTTCACCACGCGGCGCTCCACCGGCGGCACCGGCATGGGCCTCGGCATCGTGCTGGCCCTCCTGAAAGCGCATGATGGTATGATCCGGCTGGTTGACTCCGAGCGCGGCACGCGCTTCGAGATCACATTGCCGGTAGTATGAGAGGGAGCATGATCTCTTCCGAAAACCGGCGGCCACTTTTCGGGATCATGCTCTAGGCTTGGAGAGACATTAAGCGTGCGCTACGACATCGTCATCATCGGCGGGGCCATCGTCGGGTCCTCCATTGCCTACTATCTGCGCGAGGAGGGGTTTTCCGGCTCCATCGCGCTCATCGAGCGCGATCCGCAATTCGCCCACGCGGCAACGACGCTGTCCATGGCCTCGATCCGCCAGCAATTCTCCATTCCCGAAAACATCCGGCTATCGCAATTCACGCTGAAGCTGTTCCGGCGGCTGAAGGAGACGTTCGGCGCCGATGCCGATATCGGGTTCCGCGAGGGTGGCTATCTCATCCTGGCCGGCGAGAACGGCCTGCCGGTGCTCAAGGCAAACCATGATGCACAGGTCGCCGAAGGCGCCGACATCGTGCTCGAGGACGCCGAGCAGCTGACGCGGCGCTTCGCCTGGCTGTCGGCTGAAGGCATTTCCGCCGGCGCCTATGGCCGGACCGGCGAAGGCTGGTTCGACGCGCATGCGATGCTGACGCTGTTCCGCAAGGCGCTGCGCGACAAGAAGATCGATTTCATCGCCGCTTCGGCCACCGGCATTACGCGCAACGGCAACCGCGTCACCGGCGTCTCCCTCGAAAATGGCCAGACCTTGGAAGCCGGCATCGTCGTCAACGCCGCCGGGCCGAATGCCGGCAAGGTCGCGGCCCTCGCCGGGCTGGCGCTGCCGGTCGAGCCGCGCAAGCGCAACGTCTTCGTGTTCGAGGCGCGCGAGAAATATGCCGACATGCCGCTGCTGGTCGATCCCTCCGGCATTTATGTGCGGCCGGAAGGCTCGGTCTACCTCACAGGCGGCGCCGAGCCGGAAGAAGGCGACGGCCCGGCCGATCCCGCCGATTTCGAGGTCGACTGGCCGCTGTTCGAAGAGGTGATCTGGCCTGTGCTGGCGACCCGCATTCCCGCCTTCGAGGCCATCAAGGCGACCCGCGCCTGGGCCGGGCACTACGACTACAACACGCTCGACCAGAACGCGGTGATCGGCCCGCATCCAGAGATCGGCAATTTCCTCTTCGCCAACGGCTTTTCCGGCCACGGCCTGCAGCAGGCGCCGGCGGTCGGCAAGGCGCTGGCCGAGTTGATCGTGCATGGCGGGTACCGGACGATCGATTGCTCGGCGTTCGGCTATGAGCGGGTGGCCGAGGGGCGGGCGTTCCGGGAATTGAATGTGATTTGAGAAGCGCCTAGTCAACCGTCGCATCGATAGCGAGAGCATTGCCGAGCGCGTGGCCGGCGGCCGTGTTGTCGAAGATGCCCCAGACCTCCGCGCCCGAGGCGGCCGCTGCCTGCAGCTGCCGGCCGATCCGGTCGAGGCTTTCGGCGTCGTAGTCCGAGTAGTAGACACGCGGCACGCCGTGCCAGCGGAAATAGGCAAGGCCGGCCCAACCGCCCGGCATCGCAGCAGGCGGCACTAGAGCGGGATCGGCGGCAACGCGCGCGATCCGCCGGTCGGCAAGGAGCGCTTCCGCCTCCGCTTCGAACCAGCTCGGGTGGCGTGGTTCGCATGCCAGCCTTGCCTTTGTCCGCCTGCCCAGCATGTCAAAGAAACCGCAGGCGATGTCCGGCTCGAACGGCAAGCTCGGCGGCAGCTGCACCAAAAGCACGCTCAGTTTTTCGCCGAGACCTTCGACCTGCTGGAGGAACATTTCGGCAAGCGCATCGCCATCCGCGAGACGATGCTCATGGGTCATTGCCTTGGGCGTCTTGACGGCAAAGCGGAAGTGCTCCGGCACGGAGCGTGCCCAGCGCTCGTAGGTCTCGCGACGGTGTGGCTTGTGGAAGGACGTGTCGATTTCGACGATCGGAAATCGGCGGGCGTAGCGTTCGAGATGCGAACCGGGTTTTGGCAAGTCCTCCTTATATCGGGTTGGAATTCCCCAGCCGGCCGTGCCGATGAAACATCCCTGCTTTTCCATGCATGGGATGTGGACCAGATGAAGTGTGGGTCAAGACGAGATGAACGACGAGCCGTTGCCACCGACCCGCTGCTCAGGCCGCCGCTAGTCTTCCATCCCCGACATAGGCCTGCAGCCAGGCCAGCACCCGGCCCCAACCCTCGGCATGCTCGGCCGCCGCATCGCTCAGGCCGGCAAAACCGCCATGGCAGATGGTGAGGCGCGTGCCCTTGGCGGTCGGCTCGAGCAGCCAGGCGACCGTGGTTTGCCGCCGGCCAAGCGTCGGATGGTCCCAGGCATAGGCCCGCGTCTGCACGATACGGCGCGGCGCTTCGATCTCGAGGAATTCGCCGCCGGCCGGCAGCTCCCTGCCGCCGGCAGTGCGGACGACGACCGTCCAGCGACCGCCGACGCGAAGGTCGGCCGACCAATCGGCCATCCGGTAGGTGTCGGCGGTCCCCCACCATTGCTCGATTTCTCTCGTGACCAGCGCGCGAAAGATGCGTTCCACAGGCGCTTCGATCTCGGCCGACGCCATGATCGTCTCGCCATTGGTCATGCTCTGTACCCCGAGGACGTGTATCATCGGTGCCTCCGTTTTGTTTCGGTATCGAAACGAGCCCTTCACCCTTTCGTTGGCGGGCGCTCGAAACCCTTGCCGGTCTCGAGCAGGCTCTTGAGGCTCGCCAACACCAGTGGCCAGCCCTTGCTGACATTCGGGATCAGCCGGTGCGGGCCGTCGGCCTCGTGGGTGACGGCCAGCTTCATCAGCTCGCCGTCCTGTTCGATTGTGAAGATGCAGCGCGTGTAGCCGTCTTCCTTGACCTCCGGCATCCATTCATTGCGCCATTTGATGACCAGGCGTCGCGGCGGGTCGATCTCGAGGATCTCGCCCGAGTCGGCGACGCGGCCGTCGGGGAAGATCAGTTTCCAGCTGGAGCCGACCTTCCACTCGCTCTCCTGATAGGAGCAGAGAAAGAACTGCCGGTTGAACTCCGGGTCGGTCAGCGCCTCCCAGAGTTTTTCGGCCGTGGTGCGAATGTAGGTCACGTAAACGAAGCTGTTGCTCATCAGTCTTCCCTTTCGAGGCGTTTCTTCAGATCACTCAATGCATCCAGCCGATGGCGCTCGAACTTGCCGATCCAGCGCTCGGCGATCTCGTTGATCGGGACCGGATTGAGGTAATGCTGCTTCTCGCGTCCCTTGCGGAGCGTGGTGACGAGGTTGGCTTCCTCCAGGATCGCCAAATGCTTGGTCACCGCCTGGCGCGTCATGTCCATCTCCGCGCACAGCGCGTTCAGCGTCTGCCCGTTCCGGGCATGGAGGTTGTCCAGCAATTGCCGGCGTGTCGGGTCGGCCAGGGCGCGAAAGACTGCATCCATGCTCATGGCTTTAATATGCAACCATTTGGTTGCATGTCAAGCGACAAGATCGCACGCCGCCGGCGGCTGGGCGCGGCCACGGGAGAAAAAAGTCAGCCTTTGCGGGAGAACCAGAAAGCGTCGGCCATGCGCTTCATGCCGATGCGTTCGTAGAAGCCGACGGCGTCGGGCATGGAGATCAGGCTGATGGCGACCGACGGCCCAAGCTGCCGTCGCGCCTCGTCCATCAGGCCCTTGCCGATGCCGAGCCCCTGCGCCGATCGGGAGACGGCGAGCTCGGAGATGTAGCAGACCCAGGAGAAGTCGGTGACTGCACGGGCCACGCCGATCAGCGGTTTGCCTTCGATATCGAGACGCGCGGTCAGCACGAGATTGGCGCCGGACAGCATCGCCCGCAGCCTGGCGGGATCATCGACAGGCCGCGTCTCGCCGAGGCCGGATTCCACCAGCACGCGGCGGAATTCGGCGATGTCGAGCGCGGACTCGCTTGTGTAGAGGACATGGGAGTTTTCAGCCATGCCGGTCAGACTGCATCATCGCCTCGCGAATTCGAAGTCGTTTTGTGGTACGCCCCTTGTGCCAGCGCGCACGAACAGTTGCCTTTTATTTGCCCTCGGCTTTGTGTAAACGGGGCGTCAGCAAATCCCCCGCAACGAAAACACGGGCCAAAGCCATGGAAAAATTCACCAAGCTCACCGGCGTCGCCGCTCCGATGCCGATCGTCAATGTCGACACCGACATGATCATCCCGAAGGATTATCTCAAGACGATCAAGCGCACCGGCCTCGGCACCGGCCTGTTCGCCGAAATGCGCTACAATGACGATGGTTCTGAAAATCCGGATTTCGTGCTCAACAAGCCGGCCTACCGCAAGGCGCAGATCCTGGTCGCCGGCGACAATTTCGGCTGCGGCTCGAGCCGCGAGCACGCGCCGTGGGCGCTGCTCGACTTCGGCATTCGCTGCGTCATCTCGACCTCGTTCGCCGACATTTTCTACAACAACTGCTTCAAGAACGGCGTGCTGCCGATCACCGTCAGCCCCGAAGATCTGGAGAAGCTGATGGACGACGCCTCGCGCGGCTCCAACGCCACTTTGTCGATCGATCTCGAAGCCAAGGAAATCCGCGGCCCCGATGGCGGCGTCGTCAAGTTCGACCTCGACGACTTCAAGCGGCACTGCATGCTCAACGGCCTCGACGATATCGGCCTGACCATGGAGAAGGCCGGCGCCATCGCCTCGTTCGAGAAGAAGAACGCCGAACAGCGTCCCTGGGCCTGAGCGGCACTGTCCGACGATAGGCCCGGCCGCGTTCCGGCCGGGTTTGGTGGCGACTGAAGGGAGGGACAGCCATGGCACGTTCGCTTCTTGCCGGCGTTTGCGGCTTGGCCTTGTTGCTGGTGCCCAGCGCGAGCGCCTTTGCGCAGACACAGACGCCCGCGGCAGCCCAGAAGCCAGCCGACCAGCCGGCGACCGACCAGGGATCGTCGAGCGACGCGGCGCCCGCCGACGACGACAAGCAGGCGCCGATAGCGTTCGAGGGCGGCCAGCTGACCATCACGCAGCCGGAGCAGGACGGCGAGAAGGTGCTCGCCTATGACGGCAAGCAGCTGGCCAGCAACTACGATGTCTTCTTCGACAAGATCGTGAAGATCGGCGACGTCAACGTGGCGCTGGTCGATGTCGGCGACGGCGGCAATCAATGCGGCCCGGCCAAGGTCATCGTCTGGAAGCCGAAGGACGGCGAGATCAAGACCACGACGGTCGAGCAGGACGAATGCGGCGCGCCGCCGGCGGCGATCTCCGACAGCGCCATCTATTTCGTGCCCTATCTGCTGCCGGGCGACGAGAAGCCGACCCTGCAATGGTCGCCGACCGAAGGCCTGACGACTTCCGGCAACCTCGCTTACACGCCCGAACCCGGCACCGACTGGAAGGATATCGATCCGTCGAAATACGACAACATCATCGATGCCTTCCACAACGAGGCTGTCTACAAGGCGGCCAAGGCGCTGCTCGGCGACACCATGCCCGACATGGCGACCAGCCTGCTGGTCGGCGGCGGCACGGAAAAGACGGCCTCCGGCGCCTTTTACGCCACCGGCTGCGTGCCGCATGATTGCGGCGGCAATGACGGCTTCATGGCGGTCGATCCGGCCAAGCACACGGTCTATTTCTCGCGGCGTGGTGACGATGGCGCGCCAGCGGCCTGGCCGCCGCTCAAGGACTGGCCGGACGATATCAAGAAGGCGCTCGACGACGCGCAGGCGTCGGGGAACTAGGGCACTAGCGTTGCGCGACGGCCAACAGAGCTTCGTCATCCACTGGTCTGCGCCGCGTCGCTTCGCTCTTTGCTACGCCCCAGGATGACGACGGGAGGGATACCCCGACTAATCTCCGAGGCAGCACTTCGCCGCGTCGTGACAATGGTCCGCCCTGCTTGGCCCACGACCCGCGCCGCGCCGCCTGCTAGACGCAGGCCCACAATCCAAGGAGGCCTCCCATGCGCAAACTGATCTCCACCGGTTCGCCCTTCGAGAAGACCGCCGGCTATTCGCGCGCGGTGGTGCAGGGCGACTGGTGCTTCGTCTCCGGCACGACCGGCTATGATTACGCGACGATGACGATGCCGGAAACGGTCGAGGCGCAGACGCGCAACTGCCTGGCGACGATCGGCAAGGCGCTGGCCGACGGCGGCTTCGAGATATCAGACGTGGTGCGGGCGCATTACTACATCACCGACCAGGCCTTCGTGGATGTGGTCTTCCCGATCCTGGGCGAGACATTCGGCGACATCAGGCCGGCGGCGACAATGATCGTGTGCCAGCTCAACAAGCCGGAAATGAAGATCGAGATCGAAGTCACGGCGCTGCGGCGCTCGGCTCCGAGGCGCTGAGACCATGAAGGTCCGGCGCATCGTGGCCAATATCGAGACGCAGGACGCGGCGGCGGCGAAACGCTTCTACCATGACGTGCTTGGCCTCGACATGCTGATGGATCAGGGCTGGATCGCCACCTACGGCTCCGCGGAAAAGATGCAGGTGCAGGTCTCCTTCATGGCGCAAGGCGGCTCCGGCACGCCGGTGCCGGACCTGTCGATCGAGGTCGACGATGTCGAGGCGGCACTTCAAGGCATGCTGGCCGCCGGCTTCGCCATCGAATACGGTCCGGCCGACGAACCGTGGGGTGTGCGGCGCTTCTATGTGCGCGATCCCCTGGGCCGGCTGGTCAACATTCTCTCACATCGGTGATCGTGGTTCTGAACCGCAGGCTTGCGCCGCAAGCGCTTGGCGTTTAGCAAGGCCGCGGTTCAAATTCTTTCTGGGACGGTTTCTCCATGGCAACGAAGCATCTTTTCCTGCTCCCCGGCGACGGCATCGGCCCCGAGGCCATGGCCGAGGTCAAGAAGCTGATATCGGCCATGAACGAAAAGCTCGGCAGCGGCTTCGCCACCGATGAGGGCCTGGTCGGCGGCTGCGCCTACGACGCGCATGGGGCGGCAATCTCCGATGCCGACATGGCCAAGGCGATGGCCGCGGACGCGGTGCTGTTCGGCGCCGTCGGCGGACCCAAATGGGATGCCGTGCCTTACGAGGTGCGCCCCGAGGCCGGCCTGCTGCGGCTGCGCAAGGACATGGAGCTGTTCGCCAATCTGCGTCCCGCCATTTGCTATCCGGCGCTCGCGGCGTCCTCCTCGCTCAAGCAGGAAGTGGTCGAAGGCCTCGACATCCTCATCGTGCGCGAGCTGACCGGCGGCGTCTATTTCGGCGAGCCCAAGCAGATCATCGATCTCGGCAACGGCCAGAAGCGCGGCATCGACACGCAGGTCTACGACACGTTCGAGATCGAGCGCATTTCGGGCGTCGCCTTCGAGCTCGCGCGGACGCGTCGCAATCATGTCACCTCGATGGAAAAGCGCAACGTCATGAAATCGGGCGTGCTGTGGAACGAGGTCGTCACCCAGACGCACAAGGCGCGCTATTCCGACGTCAAGCTCGACCACATGCTGGCCGATGCCGGCGGCATGCAGCTGGTGCGCTGGCCAAAACAGTTCGACGTCATCGTCACCGACAATCTGTTCGGCGACATGCTGTCCGATATCGCCGCCATGCTGACCGGCTCGATCGGCATGCTGCCGTCGGCTTCGCTCGGCGCGCCCGACGTCAAGACCAAGAAGCGCAAGGCGCTCTACGAGCCCGTGCACGGCTCGGCACCCGACATCGCCGGCAAGGGCATCGCCAACCCGATCGCCATGATCGCTTCCTTCGCCATGTGCCTGCGCTATTCCTTCGGCATGGTCGATGAAGCCGACAGGCTGGAAGGCGCGATCGCCGCCGTGCTCGATCAGGGCCTGCGGACGAAGGACATTTTCTCGCCGGGCATGACCGAAGTCGGCACGGTCGAGATGGGCGATGCGATCATCGCCAAGTTCCTGGGCTAAGGCGTGTCGATATTCAGGTGAGGCCGGCCTGCGAATGACGGCTGCCTCGCTTCCGGTGCTCGCGTACTTCAAGTACGCTCCGCTCCGGTTCTCGGCAGTCGCCATTCTCGGCTCGGCCTGACCTGAATCTCAACACACCTTGGCGCAGGACCTCCCGGTTTAGCGGATCTCGCCGGCCAGCTGCTGCAGCAGGCCGACGAACTGTGCTTCGTCCACCGGTTCGAAAAAGGCCGCGTCGGCGGTCTCCACGGCAACGATGGCGCGCTGTGCGGCGGCCGCCCCGGCCGGGGTGACGCGGATCACCTTGGCACGCGAATCCCTGGGGTCGGCTTCCCGCGCGATCAGTCCCTTGGCCTCGAGCCGGGCAACAACGTCCGACGTCATCTTCACCTCGGTGCCGGCCTGGGCGGCGAGCTGCACCTGGTTGGGCGGCTCGCCATTGCGGCCGAGCCACATGGCCGAGGCCAAGAGCACGAACTGGACATGAGTCAGGTCGAGCGGCGCCAGCGCCGCCGTCATGACGCGCTGCCAGCGCATGGTGGTTCGCCACAACAACAAGCCCGGGCTCTCCGAAGGTCCGCTGAAGCGCGTTTTCAAATCCTGTCCATCAGCCACCCGTCGCAAACTCCTTTGCCTGCTCGAACAATTTAGCCATCGAGGCGTCGAAATCGCCGCTGATCTGCGGACCGAGTTCGGGTCCGACCTCGGCGGCCGAAGGGCCGGAAATTTCGAGCCGGTGCGTCACCTGCGTGCCGCCTTC
This sequence comes from Mesorhizobium sp. 2RAF45, assembly GCF_052115225.1. NCBI lineage: Bacteria > Pseudomonadati > Pseudomonadota > Alphaproteobacteria > Hyphomicrobiales > Phyllobacteriaceae > Mesorhizobium > Mesorhizobium sp. 2RAF45. The sequence continues at coordinate 70,681 of NZ_JBFRGG010000008.1, forward strand.
GACCGGCACCAGCGTATGCCTGAACAGCAGCTTGGTGTCACCGAACGACGTCTCGTCGGCATAGGTGAAATTATCGACGAGATCGACGATGGTCGATTCAAACGTGTCCTGCCCGACCGGCGTCACCGAAACACGGGTGCCCTTGGCGAACGGGCCGTGCAGCACGAAAGTGTCGGACCCTTCATAGGTCAGGCGGCCCTCGTGCAACGCCTTCAGCGCATTCCAGACGGCTGCTGCGGGAAGGGAGGAAATCGCGGTGTATTCATTGCTCCACATTGTCTTGGCTCCATTCATCCTGGCTGATCGATCATTAGATCTGTGCACAGACTATCTGTGCGCGGATTAAATAGCAAGAGGAATCTTGCTGCTCCGCCTGGATGGTGCAACTCCTTGTTTTTATGCAGTTTCGATCGGCATGCTGCCGAAGTCGCTAAACTCTGACCCCCGTCGGCACCGGTCCCCACTGGTTTTCGCCCGCCTGAGACGGCACAAGCCCAAAGACCAGCACGGCCACCCCGCCGATAGCCGGGATGAAGCAGATCAACACAAGCCAGCCACTCAGGCCGATGTCGTGAAGACGCCGCACGACAAGCGCGATCCACGACCAGCCGAATGCCAGTGTAAAGATAACAGCGGGTAGGAACCCTATCGAGCTTTTGCCCGCGTTGATGCCGAAACCGTTGATGGCCAGATTGACGAGTATCCCGAAGCCAACAAGTGCTAACTGCACAAGGATAAAGCATAGCCAAAAGGCCCAGAATTCCCTGCGGCGGCCGCGTCCGTCGAAATTGAAATAGTTCACGCTCACCGTGCACAGGAAGTACGCCCACAGGCCCGTGGAACGAGTGGGCCCGTTTTCGCCGGTACGGTCAGACTGGCCGGGGGTTGACGACGGCGTGGTTGAGGCCACGGCGGCTATATTGTGAGCCGTCCCATCATCTGGCTGGAATTCGACAAGAGTGCCCCTGACGAGGGTCACCTCATGGCTCAGATCGCTACGGGCAACATGTAGCGTTTGCCGTCAACCCCATTGATGTAACCGAAATCCTGATCCTGGTCGAAGTGATAGACCGTGCCACGCATACTTTGCCCCCGTCATGCCGAGCGGGGACTCTACCTAAAGTTGCAAGTAGTTGCAAGATGCACGTTTAGGTTAGATCCTGACCCCCGCCGGCACAGGCCCCCACTGGTTTTCGCGCCCTTGTGTCGGGATGAGCGCAAAGACCAGGATGATCAGGCTGCCGAAGGTCGGGATCAGGAGGAGCAGGCAGAGCCAGCCGGTCAGGCCGAGGTCGTGCAGGCGGCGCACGATCATGCCGAGGCTGGGCAGGAAGGTGGCCAGCAGGAAAAGGCCGAAAAGCCCCACCGTCATCGCCGGCACCTCGGCGTTGTCGAAATTGCCGATCTCGGCATCGGTGAAAACGCCGATGCCGACGATCACCAGCAACGCGATCGTCCAGAACAGGCAATAGCCCCAATATTCCTTGCGGCGGGCGCGGCCGGCGAAATTGAAGTAGTTCCGGGTAACGCCGCCCCAGAAATAGGACCAGAGGTCGGTGGGCTCTGGGGGCTCGGACGTCCGGCCGAAATGCTGCGCCGGCGATGCGACGGCAGTAGGTGCGGGACCGGCTTGAGCCGGTGCGCGAATGGTGCCGGCGGCCGGGCTTGCCGCCTGGGCGGCGATCGAGAAAACGTCACGCGCCTGGCCGCCGCCCGGCTGGAATTCCACCGTTGTGCCCTTGGCCATCGCGGTTTGCCGGCGAAGGTTCTCGCGGGTGAATGTGTAGCGGTTGCCGTCGGCTCCGGTGATGAAGCCGAAACCCTGGTCTTCGTCATAGTGAAGCACTTCGCCACGCATCGCCCACCCCCTTGTCGCCGCGTCCCCGCCAAGGTGTGGCACAGGGCCGATCCCATGGGCAACACCGTGCGGCATGGCTACCATATTAGCGGCAAATCAAGCATAAGGCTTCACTTGCAGCCGTCTTCGACAAAGCAGATCATGACAGTCGAGCATTCCGATGCCAGCGCCGGGACCGAGGGTAGGCAGGTCGCAAGGCCGCCGAGGTATGCCCCTGCACTGGCCATCGATGCCACCGGCCTGATGTTCTGCCCGCCGGGCAAGGGCCTGGCGGGCATTCCACGGGTGGAGAGCTTTCTCGTCAACGCTGCATTGGCGGATCCCGACCCAGACGTGGAGGTGGTGGCGTTCAGGCCAGGCGAAGGCCGGTTCCGGCCGCTCGCGCCTTTCGAACAGGACCATGTCGCGGCGGGCGAGATTTCACCGCATCGTGTCAAGCGGTGGCCGGGGAGACGCATGGCGCTGTCGCAGGCTTTCGAGGCGGTGCGGCAACAGCCCTGGGACAAGCGTGACGCGGACCGCCATCTGGCCAGGACGGTGACCAATGGCGGCATGGGGATCGCCTGGCAGGTGACGCGGCTGTTGATCCGCACTTATCGCCTGTACCAGCGGGCGCGGATCCGCTTTGGCTTGCGAGAAGATGCCCCAGCCCGGCCGGCCGAGACGGAGCCCGGCCTTGTGCTGATCAGCCATCACATCCTGACCCAGGAAGACCGGTCCGCCGTTTCGGGCGGCGCCGGCAAGCCTGCCTTCCTGTGCCACGATATCATCCCGGCATTGCGCCCCGACCTGATCGGCTCGAGCGCCGGCGAGCGCCGTTTCGGCTCCGATCTCGAGCAGCTCGTGCGCGCCGGTGCGCCGGCATTCTGCGCTTCCGACGAGGTCGGCGCGACGCTGACCGAATATATGCGCAAGGCCGGCATCGGCGCGCCGGTGGTGTACCGGTTTCCGATGCCCTCCATCCTGCACGACACGGCATCGCGCATGGGCAGCACCTCGCGCATCGAGGCCGGCGAGCCGTTCGTGTTCTATTGCTCGACCATCGAAGTGCGCAAAAACCACATATTGCTGGCGCGGATCTGGCAGCAGGCGCGCGAAGAGGGCGTCAAGCTGCCAAGGCTTGTCTGCGCCGGGCGCTGGGGCTGGATGATCGAACCGCTGCGCGCTTTTCTCAAGGCGCATCCCGAACTGCTCCAGTCGGTCACTTTCACCGGGTTGGTCAGCGACGAGCAGCTCATCGGCTATTATCGCAGCGCCACGTTCGGCGTTTTTCCCTCGCATATAGAGGGCTGGGGCTATGGCGCCTCGGAATGCCTCGATTTCGGCGTTCCGGTCATCGTGTCGACGGCGCCGTCGCTGATCGAGGCGAGCGGCGGGCTGATGCCGGCGATCGATTCCGAAGACCAGGCCGGCTGGTACGCCGCCATCCGCAAGATGGCTGAGGATCACGCCTGGCGCTCCTCTTTGGCGGAGCGCATCGCCCAAAACCATCGGCCGACGCCGGCGGCCGCTAGCTGGTCGGCCATCAAGGCCGGGCTGCAGGAGAGCGCGTCCCGGCGTTTATAGGGTTATGAAGGCCGCTTCTTCGGCTTCTTGTGCTTTGGCGGGCTGGCATTGTCGAATTTCGGCTTGCCCGGCTTTTTTGCCCATGGCTTTGCCTCATGCGCGGCTGCCGGGCGCTGATCGACTGAAGCCGGCGCGCGCTTCTCGAATTTGCGCTTCGGCGCGTTCGGGTCGAATGGCGCCTTGCCGCGATGCGGCTTCTTGTCGGGGCTGGGTGGCTGATGGCCGGCCCGCGACAGGTCCGGCGTGCCGTCCAGCCGCTTGACCAGGATGTTGCCCTGCAATTTGCGGTCGGGACCGATGGCGGCGAGAAAACGGTCGGCCCAGTCTGCGGCGATCTGCACGAAGGTTTCTTCCGGCTGCATCTTGATGGCGCCGATCTCGCGCTTGGAGATGCTGCCGGTGCGGCACAGCATCGGGATCAGCCAACGCGGCTCGGCATTCTGCCGGCGGCCGACCGACAGCGAGAACCAGACGCTGGCGCCGAAATCGTCGCGGCGGCTCGGCGCCTCGTCGCGCTGCGCGAATTTTTCGCCGGCCGGTCTTTCGCGTGAAGGCGTGAAAGGCGCGACGTCCATGAGATCCTCGGGCGCCGAGCGGCTGGCGCGGCACTGGCGCACGAAGGCGGCCGCCACCTGTTCGGCGCCATGCCGGCTGAGAAGCGCGTCGATGAAAGCGCGCTCATCGTCCTTCACCGGCTCGTCGAAGGCCGGATCGGCGAGGATGCGCTCGTCGTCGCGGCGGATCACGTCGTCGGCGGAGGGCGGACTCGCCCATGTCGCCTTGAGGCCGGCGTTCTGCAACAGGCGCTCGGTGCGCCTGCGGGCGCTGCCTGGCACGATCAGTGCGCTGACGCCCTTGCGCCCGGCGCGGCCGGTGCGGCCGCTGCGATGCAGCAGCGTCTCGGGATTGGTCGGCAGATCGGCGTGGATGACCAGTTCGAGGTTGGGCAGATCGATGCCGCGCGCCGCGACATCGGTGGCGATGCAGACTTTCGCACGGCCGTCGCGCATCGCCTGCAGCGCATGGCTGCGCTCGTTCTGGCTGAGTTCGCCCGAAAGCGCCACGACGGAAAAATTGCGGTTGTTGAAGCGCGCGGTCAAATGATTGACGGCGGCGCGTGTGTTGCAGAACACCAGTGCGTTCTTCGCCTCATAGAAACGCAGCACGTTGATGATGGCGTTCTCGCGGTCGGCCTGGGCGACGTTGAGCGCGCGGTATTCGATGTCGAGATGCTGCTTTTCCTCGCCGGCGGCGGAGATGCGCACGGCATCGCGCTGGTAGCCTTGCGCCAGCGTGGCGATCGAGCGCGGCACGGTGGCCGAGAACATCAGCGTGCGGCGTTCGGCCGGCGCGGCGTCGAGTATGAACTCGAGATCCTCGCGAAAACCGAGATCGAGCATCTCGTCGGCCTCGTCGAGCACCACCGCTTTCAGCGCCGACATGTCGAGCGATTGCCGTGTGATGTGGTCGCGCAGCCGCCCGGGCGTGCCGACGACGATATGGGCGCCGCGCTCCAGCGCGCGCCGCTCGGTGCGCATGTCCATGCCGCCGACGCAGGACGCCACCGTGGCGCCGGTCGGCTCGTAAAGCCATTCGAGTTCACGCGTCACCTGCAGCGCCAGTTCGCGCGTCGGCGCCACCGCCAATGCCAGTGGCGCTGTCGCATGGCCAAAGCGCTCGGCGCCGTCGAGAAGCGTCGGCGCCATGGCAAGGCCGAAGGCCACGGTCTTGCCGGAGCCGGTCTGCGCCGATACCAGAGCATCGGCGGACCCAAGTTCCAGCACCGCCTTCTGCACCGGTGTCAGTGCGGAATAGCCGCGTTTTTCCAGCGCCTGTGCCAGCGCCGGGACGATACCTTCAAAGTTGGACATCTCGCTCTTTCGGAATTCAGGGGTCTGCGCTCATCATGGAGCACGGGCCGGGGCCGGCGCCGCGCCAGCCAAACAATCTTGGCCGTTCGTACTTCCTGCCGCCGCTCTTGTACAGGGCGCGCCATGAAGGCCATGCGACGCGCAGCGCATTGACTCCTGCCGCAAACCGCGTAAAAGCCCGCTTCGAACGGGATCGTTTTTCGATGCGCGGCCTTTCGATGGCTCTTCTTGCATTCGATGCCCCCAGCCTCAATGCGAACCATTGGGCCGGGCGCCTCGGCTCGTCTCCTCGTTCCAGCAAAACCACGGCCAAAACCACCACCAAAACGGTGTGATTCCCTTGGCCTAACCACCCTCTCCCGGGTTCGGCCCGGGGGACGGAACCCGCATTGGCCGGCGGGTTTTCTCCAAAAACCAAGCGGAGAGGGACAGGAGATCTTTATGAGTTTCAAGGTTGCAGTCGTCGGCGCCACGGGCAATGTGGGCCGGGAAATGCTCAACATACTGGAAGAGCGCGGCTTTCCGGTAAGCGAAGTGGTGGCGCTGGCGTCGCGGCGCAGCCAGGGCACGGAAGTGTCGTTCGGCGACCGCACGCTGAAGGTCAAGGCGCTCGACCAGTATGATTTTTCCGACACCGACATCTGCGTCATGTCGGCCGGCGGCAATGTCTCCAAGGAATGGTCGCCGAAGATCGGCAAGCAGGGTTGCGTCGTCATCGATAATTCGTCGGCCTTCCGCTATGACCAGGACGTGCCGCTGATCGTGCCGGAGGTGAACCCGGACGCGATCTCGCTGTTCACGCGCAAGAACATCATCGCCAACCCGAATTGCTCGACCGCGCAGCTGGTCGTGGCGCTGAAGCCGCTGCACGATTTCGCCACCATCAAGCGCGTCGTGGTTGCCACCTACCAGTCGGTGTCGGGCGCCGGCAAGGAAGGCATGGACGAGCTGTTCACGCAGACCCGCGCGGTGTTCGTCGCCGACCAGGTGGACGTCAAGAAGTTCACCAAGCGCATCGCCTTCAACGTCATTCCGCATATCGACGTCTTCCTCGACGACGGCTTCACCAAGGAAGAGTGGAAGATGGTCGCCGAGACCAAGAAGATGCTCGATCCCAAGATCAAGCTGACGGCGACCTGCGTGCGCGTGCCGGTGTTCATCGGCCATTCGGAAGCGGTCAACATCGAGTTCGAGAAGCCGATCACCGCCGACGAGGCGCGCGACATCCTGCGTGATGCTCCCGGCTGCCAGGTCTTGGACAAGCGCGAGGACGGCGGCTATATCACGCCGCTGGAATCGGCCGGCGAGGACGCCACCTTCATCTCGCGCATCCGCGAGGATTCGACCGTCGACAACGGCCTGTCGATGTGGATCGTCTCCGACAATCTGCGCAAGGGCGCCGCGCTCAACGCGGTGCAGATCGCCGAGCTTCTGGTCGAGCGCGGCCTGATCCAGCCGAAGAAGAAGGCGGCGTAGTTTACCGGTCACGGGCCGTATCGCCGCTGCCGCGGCGGGCCCTCCGCGAGGGCGCCGGACGACCGGCGGCCCGCGGTCGCGGGCTCGGCCTTCGGCCGGGGCGCTTCTTCCTTCTCCCCCTGTGGGAGAAGGTGGATCGGCGCGAAGCGCCAGATGGGGGGTTCCAGCGGAGTGAGACGTTGGGGTTCCCTTCATGACTAGCGCTCAGCCCGTAGATACCATCCTGCGTCCGGCCATCGGCTCGGACGCTGCCGCCATCGCGACCATGATGCGGGCGGCGCTCAGCTCCTTCGACTGGATGCCGGTGCTGCATACGCCGGAGGAAGACCTTTTMTTCATCCGCGATATCGTGCTGCCACGGCAGCAGGTGACGGTCGCTGAGGCCGGCAAGGTGATTGCCGGTTTCATTGCCGTCAGCGGCGATTGGGTGGAGCAGCTCTACCTCGACCCGGCCTGGACGGGGCAAGGCATCGGCAGCCGGTTGCTGACGGACGCCACCGCTGCCCTGCCGGTCACCAAACTCCATTGCTTCCAGGCCAACACCGGCGCCCGGCGTTTTTACGAGCGCCACGGGTTCCGCGCCGAGTCGTTTGGCGACGGCATGACCAATGAGGAAGGCCTGCCGGATATTCTGTATGTCCGCAGGCGCTGACGCCTTACTCCACCCGTCCGTTCTCTATCGCCAGTCCACGCAGCAAGATCATCGCCTCCTCGGCCCGTTCCGCCGGCACGAACAGATGGTCGTGATAGAAAGCCGAGACCGGATTGACGCCCATGCCGGCGCTAGCCAGCCGCGTGGTGATGGCGGCGAGGAAGCCGACGGCTTCCAGCGATGAGTGGATGTTCAGCGTGATCATCCGGCAGCGGAACGAGGCGCTTAGTGCGGCGGCCTTCGCCGCGTCCTCGGTCACGATCAGCGTCGTGCCCTCGCGCTCGCGAAACACCATCACCGGGTCGAGGTCCTCCGGCTGGGGAACCCCAGGCGCCAGCATGGCGAAGACATGGATGCCGCCGAGCAGTTCCGGTGTCATCGATGCCAACAATGTCTTCAGGTCGGTCTCGCCGGTCATTTCTCTCGCCTGAAAAGGAACGGGCACAGGCTTCTCAATATCGGCAACCGGCACACGCCGATAGTCCGCGCGCACGACATGGCGATGTCGCTGGTGGCCGGGCTTGCGGATCTGTCGCATCGCACAATAGAGCAGCTGAGGGCCGATGCCGGTCCGTGAAAGGCCGTCCATGATCGTTCGCCCGCGCCCCAACTTCCTGCAGCTGTTCTTCATCATGCGCGGCTCCGTGGTGCCGCGCATCCTGCCGCAGATCTTTGGGTTCGCCGTCTATTCGGCGGTCATCCTGGCCCTGGCGCGATGGTTCGAGCTCGATCTCGGCGTCTTCAACATCACGCCGTTCGGGCTGGTGGGCGTGACGCTGTCCATCTATCTGTCGTTCCGCAACAACGCCGCCTATGACCGCTGGTGGGAAGCGCGCAAGCTGTGGGGCACGCTGGTCTTCGAGATCCGCAACCTGGCGCGGGCCACGACCAGCCTCATTCCCGATCCGGCCGAACAGCGCGCCTTGCTGATGGAGGCGCTGGCCTTCTGCCATTTCCTGCGCGGCCAGTTGCGCAAGATCGACAGCATCAAGGATGCCCGCGCCTTCATCGACGCCGAGGCGGATACGGTCGCGACTTTCGCCAATCCGGCGGACGAGATGGTCCGGCGCATGGGACGGCGCGCCAATGCGCAGCGCCGGGCGGGCGACGTCGATCCGATCGGCTTTCGCATTCTTGATGAGAGGCTGGCGTCGATATCAGCCATCCAGGCCGGCTGCGAGCGGATCGCCGGCACGCCCTTGCCTTTCGCCTATACACTGCTCGTGCACCGCACGGCCTATATCGTCTGCCTGCTTCTGCCCATCGGGCTGATCTCGACCACCGGCTGGGCGACGCCGCTGTTCACGGCGCTGATCGCCTACACCTTCTTCGGCCTCGATGCGCTTTCGGAGGAGCTCGAAGACCCGTTCGGCACCGAAGCCAACGACCTCGCGCTCGACGGCCTGTGCCGCGTTTGCGAGATCTCGGTCTTCGAGGCGCTGGGGGAGGCGCCGCCGAAGTTGCTGCCGGCCGAGAAGTTCTATTTTTCGTAGAATCTGGACTGGCCTGCTTGCCGGCCAAAGGACGGATCGAAAAAACCCAGCCCCCTGTAGGATCGCCGCCTCATGCCGCGTCCTTGGTTCGACCCCGGCGAAAGGGGTTCGAACCATCAGGAGGGAACACCGATGAGCATTTCCGAAACCGCGCCTGTCTCGTCCGGCGCCTTGTGGACCGGCCGTGTGCTCAGCGGCATCATCATCCTGTTCATGATCTTCGACGGCGCCATCAAGCTGCCGCCGCTCGATGTCGTCACCCAGACGATGGTGCCGCTCGGCTGGCCGGCCGACGCCAACGTCGCGCGCCTGCTCGGCGTCATCGGCCTCATCGCGACCGCGCTCTACGCGCTGCCGCGCACATCGGTGCTCGGCGCCATCCTGCTCACCGCCTATATGGGCGGCGCCATCGCCACCAATGCGCGGATCAGCAATCCGCTATTCTCGCACACGCTGTTCGGCGTCTACCTCGGTGTCATCCTGTGGGGCGGCCTCTATCTGCGCGACCCCAAGGTGCGCGCACTGATCCCGTTCAGCCGATAGTTTTTCAGGTATTTTTCCGGGAGAGAAAAATGTTCAGCACCATCCTCATCATCCTGGTCGTCATCATCGCCGCGGTCCTCATCTATGCCGCGACACGGCCGAACGATTTCGTCGTCACCCGCACGGCCAGCATCAAGGCGCCGCCAGAGGCGATCTTCCCTCTGATCAACGATTTCGGCCGCTGGCCGACATGGTCGCCCTACGAGAAGCTCGACCCGAACATGAAGCGCACGCTCTCCGGCGCGCCAAGCGGCAAGGGCGCCGTCTATGCCTGGGAAGGCAATGGCAAGGCCGGCAAGGGACGCATGGAGATCGTCAATTCGGTGCCGTCGTCGCAGGTCGCGCTCAAGCTCGATTTCGAGAAGCCGTTCCGCGCCAACAACAGCGTCGACTTCACCTTGACGCCATCGGGCGAAACCACCGCCGTCTCCTGGGCGATGCGGGGCAGCCGGCCCTTCATCGCCAAGTTGATGGGCTTGTTCAAGAATTTCGACACGCTGATCGGCCGGGATTTCGAGGTCGGCCTCGCCAATCTGAAGCGCAACGCCGAGGCATGATGCGAACGGGCACGGCCGTTCGCGGGAAGTCGCCCGGGCGAGCGGCACCACGATCTTCATTCTCTCTTGGATCAAATTAGCCGTCTGCGAGTTAAGCACTTGGCGGAGCGATGGCGATCCCCCTGTGAGAGGAACTAAAATGAAGAAAATCATGACCATTCTGGTACTGACGATGGCGTTGGGCGCGTGCTCGCAGACGGAAAAAGGCGCTGCAATAGGCGGCCTTGGTGGTGCCGCGGTCGGCGCGGCCGTGGCCGGTGATCCGGTCCAGGGCGCCGTCGTCGGAGGCGCTGTCGGCGCCGTGGCGGGTGCCTTGATTGGCCACGCCAGCGAAAGTGGCCAGTGCCGCTACCGCGACCGTCATGGTCGTGTCTATGTCGACCGCTGCCCAAGTGGCTATTGAGCAGCGACCAGCACTGAAGACAGCAAAACGGCGGGCACTGGCCTGCCGTTTTCGTCTGAAACCGCCCTACAACAAGTCCCTGATGAATTCCCAGGCTTCTTGACCGAGACGCGCATCGGCTTGGTCATTGCCGCCATGGGCGTGCAATGCGGAGCGTGGGGTGGTTTCACCCGGCAAGAGAATGCGGTGGCCGGCTCCAGGGCTCGAAACGAGGCGCGTGGTCTTTCCGGCATCCTCCCGACGCCGAACAATCGACCGGGCAAAGTCGAGGGATGGCCACAGCGCGTCGTCGCCGCCCGCGACGAGCACAAGCCTCGCCGAGATAGTCTCGACGCGAATGGCGGCCTTGTCGGCCTCCTGCTCGAAGCTTGCCAGGCAATGCTCGAACAGCCCCCTGTAGGACACAAGGCCATCGACGTGGCTCGTGCGCCAGTTCGGCTCGGTCGGAACGAACGGGAGCGGGACCCCCTTCAGCGTCCATGACGATCGCTCGGGCCAACTGATGCCGTCGTCGCCCGGCCCGATATTGCCCCAGACCACCGATGTCGGGCTGATCGCGGCCACGGCATCGATGCGTGGGTCGTGAACCGCCGCGAGCAAGGCCGCCTCGGCGCCCTTGGACGTGCCGACATAGACGATGCGCCGGCAGCCCAGTCCGACAAGATGGTCGGTCGCGGCGAAAAAAATCTCGAGCGGGATTTCGCAGATGCCGGGAATCTGACCTTCGCCGCCGAACCACCGGAGCGCCAGGGCGGACGCGCCCTCGCCGGCAAACAGCCGCGCGCGGGCGACGTCGACACGGCCGCTCGATCCGCCCAGCACCACGACGCCCGTTTTGGCGTCGGCGTATCGCAGCAGCGTTCCGGCAACGCCGCCGGACAGGATTTCTTCGGTGACTGCCGGTTCGTCCATCCGACCCGTCGGCGCCTCAGCGAGGCGTGGTCGGCCGGGACCTATTCGCACAGAACCGCGCTACGGCCAGCCAAATCATCGAATGCTGAAGGGTGCCGAGTCCGCAACCGTACCGTCGATAGACAGATCAACACGATAGGTGCCAACTGGCCACCCCGCCGTCGGCTTGCTGAGTTGCGAATCCGCCTCGGTGTTCTCTCCGACATTGAGGTCAACCTTGTCGATCGTGTAGTTGGCCGGCGCAACGCCATGAGAATCGATCGAAATCCAGGAGAATGTGATCGTCGACGTGGCCGGGATGTCCACCAGGTCAGCCGATAAATAGACGACCGGTGTGTCCGCGGGGAACTCGCTCTGGGCCTCGCCTCCCTTCGTCGCTGAAACGACGATGTTGTCGAAACCGGCCGCTTGGGCTGGCATGTCAAGGGTTAGCGCCGCCAGGGCCGCGATGGCCAGAACCAGAACTGATTTCAAGACTCACACCTCTCTGAAGCCGGAAGAAAATCAACGTCGCGGTGCTTCGTCAAGTGGGACGCAGCGGTGCCGGGGCGAGATAGGACCAAACAGCAAAACGGCGGGCACAGGCCCGCCGTTTTGTCGATGCGATGAAGCGATATTTATTCGGCGGTGGCGGCTTCCGCCTCGGCCGGTGCCGCGGACGCGGCCGCGACAGCAGCGGCAGCGTCTTCCTGCGCCTTCTTCAAAAGGGCAGCGCGTTCCTGCGCCTTCTTGCCCGGCTCGGCCTTCTTCGGGTTGGAGCGGGCGTCGCGCTTGGCAAGGCCGGCCTCGTCGAGGAAGCGCAGCACGCGGTCGGTCGGCTGGGCGCCGTGCGACAGCCAGTGCTTGACGCGGTCGGCGTCGACCTTGACGCGCTCGCCGTCCTTCGGCAGCAGCGGGTTCCACGAGCCGAGCGACTCGATGAACCGGCCGTCGCGCGGCGAACGGGCGTCGGCGACGACGACGTGGTAGTAAGGACGCTTCTTCGAGCCCGCACGGGCCAGTCTGATCTTCAGTGCCATTTCTTATCTCCTAAAAGCTCTGATTTCGCTGATATGGTTTCGGCTAAATCTTTGGTTTCAGCCGGTTTTCGTCACGCCGTTGGCAGCGGCGATCTGTTCGTGGTGGCGGATCACTTCGCGGACGACGAAGTTGAGGAATTTCTCCGCGAAATCGGGGTCGAGATGCGCGTCCTTGGCCAGCTGGCGCAGACGGGCGATCTGCTGCTGCTCGCGCGCCGGGTCGGCCGGCGGCAGGCCATGCTCGGCCTTCAGCACGCCGACCGCCTTGGTGCAGCGGAAGCGCTCGGCCAGCATGTGGATGAGGGCGGCGTCGATGTTGTCGATCGAAGCGCGGTAGCCTGCCAGGATGGTGCGGGCGTCGGCCATGTCCTTTTCTTCGTTCATCCGTATTCTCACTTCTTCTTGCCAAGGCCCGGCAGTCCGCCTCCGCCGAGGCCGGGAAGCCCCGGAAGTTTCATGCCGCCGGGCAGGCCAGGCAGCCCGCCGCCGGGGGCGGGCAGGCCCTTCATGCCGCCGAGACCGGCGGCCTGCGCCTGCTTCTGCAAGGCTTCGAGCTGCTTTGGGTCCATCTTCGACAAATCGGGCATGCCGCCCATGCCGCCCATGCCGCCGGGCATCATGCCGCCGAGACCCATCTTGGAGGCAAGGCCGCCCATCATGCCGCGCATCAGGCCGCCGCCTTTGCCCTTGCCGCCCATCGCCTTCATCATGTCGGCCATGCCGCGATGCATCTTCAACAGCTTGTTGATCTCGGCGGCGTCGGTGCCGGAGCCGGCGGCGATGCGCTTCTTGCGCGAGTGTTTCAGAATATCGGGATTGGCGCGCTCTGCCTTGGTCATCGAGGAGATGATGGCGAGCTGGCGGCCGAACATCTTGTCGTCGAGGCCGGCGGCGGCCATCTGGTCCTTCATCTTGCCCATGCCGGGCATCATGCCCATGATGCCACCCATGCCGCCCATTTTCGACATCTGCTGAAGCTGCTGGGCGAGATCGTTCAGGTCGAACTTGCCCGACTGCATCTTCTTGGCCATCGCCGCCGCCTGCTCGGCGTCGATGTTCTCGGCGGCCTTCTCGACCAGCGAGACGATATCGCCCATGCCGAGGATGCGGTCGGCGATGCGCTTGGGGTGGAATTCCTCCAGCCCATCCATCTTTTCGCCGGTGCCGATCAGCTTGATCGGCTTGCCGGTGACGGCGCGCATGGAAAGGGCGGCACCGCCGCGGCCATCGCCGTCCATGCGGGTCAGCACAAGGCCGGTGATGCCGACGCGCTCGTCGAAGCTTTTGGCCAGGTTGACGGCGTCCTGGCCGGTCAGCGAATCCGCGACCAGCAGGATCTCGTGCGGGCTCGACACCTTCTTGATGTCGGCCATCTCGACCATCAGCGGCTCGTCGATATGGGTGCGGCCGGCGGTGTCGAGGATGACGACGTCATGGCCGCCGAGCTTGGCCGCCTGCACGGCGCGCTTGGCGATGTCGACCGGGTTCTGGCCAGCAATGATCGGCAGCGTCGCGACCTTGGTCTGCTCGCCGAGCTGGCGCAACTGCTCCTGCGCGGCGGGCCGCCGCGTGTCGAGCGAGGCCATCAGAACCTTCTTGTTCTGGCGCTCGGTCAGCCGCTTGGCGATCTTGGCCGACGTGGTCGTCTTGCCGGAGCCCTGCAGGCCGACCATCATGATAACGACCGGGGCCGGCGCATTGAGGTCGATGGCGACGCCCTCGGCGCCCAGCATATCGACCAGCTCGTCATGGACGATCTTGACGACCATCTGTCCGGGCTTGATCGACTTCAGCACCGCGGCGCCGACGGCCTTCTCGCGCACCTTGTCGGTGAAGGACCGCACCACTTCGAGCGCCACGTCGGCCTCGAGCAGCGCACGGCGCACCTCGCGCAGCGCCGCCGAGACATCAGCCTCGGAAAGCGCGCCGCGGCCGGTGAGGCCGTTCAGGATGGAGCCAAGACGCTCCTGCAGCGATTCAAACATCTTGCGTCCTTCGATCTCGGTTCATTCGACCCGAGAGGTAATGCGTTCGCGCCAACTGTCCAAGCAAAAGCAAAGCCCAAAACCAAAAAGCACCCGGGGGCGCATTGCGCTGCCGGGTGTTGGCCTCCAGGATCTATTTACAGCACGGCCTCATAGAGGCTTCGGCGTCCTGGTCGGCTTGCTCGGAGGGATACTCGTCGCGGAATTCGAGGCGTGTAGACAGGAAATCGGCCGAAGAGTCAAGACAAGGGCCGGGCGGCGACAGTCTCCAAGTCCTGACCGGGCCATGATCGTGGCATCAGGAAGCTCGACGCCGCCCCTCATCTGCCTGCCGGCATCTTCTCCCCGTATAGTGACGGGGAGAAGGACGCCTTCGCAAAGGGTGGCGCTTCCCAATACAGGCAACCTGTTGCCGCCTTGGCGACCGCCGATTTCTGTCAACGCACCACGTACATGATGCGCCGTGTCTGCGGGTCGATCAGCGCTGGCTGACCGTTCACATAGACATAGCGGTAGTTGTAGTCGGGAATTTCGCGCAGCTCGACCGTGTCGGGCAGGGTCGCGCCGGTCACAACCTCACCGTCGAGATAGACGGGGTCGAGGCGATGCGTATCGACATAGGTGCGGACCTCGGCCGGAGGCGGGGGAAAGGCGTCCTCGGCCGGCTGGCCGGCGACGATGGCACCGGTATAGTCGGTCGAATAATTGCCGATGTCTTCCGGCGGCGAGACGATTGCCACACTGGAGCCGTGCGGACGCTGCGTCAGGATCACCCGGCTGCCGCTGAAATCGGCCGTCACATAGTCGGAATAGACCCAGCCCTGGCCGCCGGCTTCGGCGATGGTGCACCATTTGCTGTTTTCGATGCAGCCATTGAGCGTCGCCGACTGGCCGGACGCGAGAACGCCGATGACCGGATATTGCGGACCGGGGCCGGCGCGCACGTTGAGGTCGGTGACGGCCGAGACGGCGGTGTCGGCAAAGGCAGCGCCCGACATCACGGTCATCATCCCGGCGATTGCGGGCAACAAGACGGATTTCATGGTCTCACTCCGTTTTCATGGTCCCTCGGCGGTGAAAACGGGGCAGCGGCGCATGCGTTCCGGCTAAAACGCCCGCGCCAACTCACGATTTGTTCCCGCGTCTTTCGGCAGGCCGGTCAAAAGCTCGTGAACGAAGGCCAGTTTTCGCGCCGTCACGTCCGAAATGACGAAGGGATAGAGGTCGGGCAGACCCATGCAGCGGTTGATCGAATTGGAGGCTTCCGACAGCACCAGCCAGCGGGCAAGGATCTTTTTGAAGGGCTCGGGCGCGTTGGCAGGTTCCGAAGGGGCCGCCTGCAGTTCGCCGCCGGTGTCGCCGCGCGGCAGATCATTGGCCTCCACCGTCTCCAGCCGGCCGAGCGGGAAGTTCAGCGCGTGGACCATCTCCAGCGTGTCGGTGATGTGCAGATGGTGGGCCCAGGTCTCGGCCCAGTCCTCCCAGGGATGCGAGGTGGCGTAAGCCGAGATGTGGTTTTGCTGCCAGTCGGGCGCGGCACCATTGGCGTAGTAGGCTTTCAGCGCCTGTTCGTAGTCGGCGCGATCGTCGCCGAACAAAGCGCGGAAAGCGTCCAGCCTTTGCGCATCGTCGCGGATCAGGCGGTCCCAGTAATAGTGGCCGAGTTCATGGCGGAAATGGCCGAGCAGCGTCCGGTAATTCTCACCCATCTCGACGCGGCGCTTCTCGCGCTCGGCTGAATCGGCCTCGGCGACGTTGAGCGTGATGAGACCATTGTCATGGCCGGTCAGGATGCGTTCGCCGCCGGGTCCGCCGCCGATCGGATCGGCGAGAAAGTCGAAGGCGAGGCCCACCTCGTCGGCGGGCGCCTGTTTTGGCGCCACCGGCAGGTCGAAAGCGAGCAGCGAATAGATGGCGCGCTTCTTCGCCGCCTCGACCCGGATCCAGCGGCGGCGGTTGCCGTCGACGGAGAGATCGGGGATCAGCTGGTTCAGCGCGCAGGCGCGGCAAAACCCCTGTCCCGGTTCGGCCATCCAGTTGCAAGCGCATTCATCGGCATTGGTGCACTGGAAGATGCCGTCGGCGCCCGACAAGGCGAAGCGGGCGTGCTCGGGATCGTAGAGCACGAGGCTCGAACAGTTCAGGCACTGCGCGTTCTCGAAGTAGAGACGATGGCCGCAATGCGGGCAGTCGAACAGTTTCATGTCGGCCTCAAAACCTCAGAGCCCAGCGGGCGGCAGGTGCCCAACGCCGAGCGCCGGCCGCCGTTCCGCATGTGTCGACGCTATTTTGCCGCATGCGGCCCATCGCCTGCAGGGTGCCAGCCGCGGCAAGCCCGCCGCGCCGCCGATGATCACGCCGCCTATGTCGAAAGGCACACCGACATGCCGGGCGCTGGTCCAGGCGCGGCCGCCGACGTGATATCAACGTCTTCCATGGCTATTTCGACCCCGCCACAATAATCACTTGATCGTAGGCAAATTCCCCGGCATTCGCCAGCATCGTGCGGCGGACGGTGACAAATGCTCGTTTCGCTGGCAAATTCGCAGATGGGACGTGAATCAGGCAACCAGGAGAACAATATGGCATTTCTTGCCAAGGGTAGGATTTTAGCGGCCGCGGTGGTGGCCGTACTTGGGCTGGCGACGGGCGCACAGGCGGCGGCCAGCTGTGGCAGCAACGGTGCGGGTTTCGATGCCTGGAAGCCGGGGTTCGCCGCAGAGGCCAAGTCCGAAGGGGTCGGCGCCAAGGGTCTGGCCGCGTTGGCCGGCGCCACTTACGCGACAAAGACAATTTCTGTCGACCGGGGCATTCACAAGGCGTTCAGCGGCTCGGTGGATGCCTTCATGAAGCGCCGTGGCGGCGCGGCGATTATTTCCAAGGGCCGTTCGCTGAAAAAGGCGAACGCGGCGCTGTTCAGCCAGATCGAAAGCAATTACGGCGTGTCGCCCGGCGTGCTGCTGGCCATCTGGGGCATGGAGACCGGCTTCGGTTCATCCATGGGCAACCAGAACACGGTCTCGGCCATTTTGACGCTTGCCTATGATTGCCGCCGTCCGGAATTCTTTCACCCGCATGCCATTGCGGCGCTCAAGCTGGTCGATCGCGGCGCCCTGAGCGCCTCGTCGGTCGGCGCCGCGCACGGCGAGATCGGCCATACGCAGTTCCTGCCCGGGAATGTCCTGAAATATGGCGTGGGCAGCGGCAATTTGCGCGACAAGGCCACCGCACTGGCTTCCACCGCCAACTTCCTGAAAGCTCATGGCTGGCGGCGGGGCGCGAGCGCGGCGGACAATATCGGCGCCATTGCCGGCTGGAATGACGCCAACGTCTACCAGCAGGCCATCGTGCGCATCGCCACGGCGATCGACGGCGACTGATTGAAGTCCCTATCCGACAAGAGCCCGGCCATGAGCCGGGCTTTTTTGTTGCGTGGACGATCACGGAGATCCGGGAATGGCCGAAGCATCCAACTTCGTCATCCTCGGGTCTGCGCTGCGTCGCTGCGCTCCTTGCTCCGCCCGTGGATAACGAAGCGATGGCGTTCCCGGCAGCGGGGTCGTCGCCGATGCGCGGTCAAATCCCGGAGCCGGGGGCGTATTTCACCCGGATTTTCTATTCCACATCAAGCACGTAGGAGCAGCCGGCCAGTGTCTTGCCGGGATGGGAAGTGACGGTCGAGACGTTGAGCGTGATGCGCGTGGAAAGGCTGACGCCGCCGGTGTTGTCTGTGCTTTCGGCAACGACCTTCTCGCCAAGGAACTTGTCCGGCGACGAGACCATTGCCGGGACGTCGAGCTGCCGAGCGAGATCCGCTGCTGCAATGCCGTCAAGCACAGCCATCGGCCCTGATGCGGTAAACACGATTGTCGCCGTCTCGCGCCCGAAGACACGGGTCGGGGCGGGCAGTCGATACTGCCGCAGGAAGGCATTGCCTGACGGCACCTCTTTCCAGCCGAGCGTGCTCGCCGCGCCGGGGTCACCGGCCAGCCAAAGGGCGTAGCCAGTATAAGCGGACACGTCGGCGCGGCATTCGATCAGCGCGGCGAGGTCGAGAGAGGCGGGGTCATAGTCGTCGGCTTTGGCAACAGCCAAACTCGCCAGGACAGCCAAGGCCAGCAGGAAACCGGTTCCAGGCGTGGCAAGGCGCGTGATCACATCACTCTCAATGGTTCGCGTAACCGCTCAGCGGGCATTTCTGGGAGATGGGGACCTGGAAAGTGCCGTCAATACCGTTGCAGTTGCGGAAGTAGCGGTTCTGCCGGGCCGGGGTAGCCGCCTTTCGCTTGCCCTCGATGACCGTCGGGACGCCGGAACCCTGCGCGTAACCGCTCAGCGGGCATGGCTGCGAAACGGGAATCTGGAAGGGGCCGTCGAAACTTTTGCAGGTACGGAAATTGGGGTTTCGCCGCGCCGGAGCCGCCGCCTTTGGCTTGCCCTCGATGACCGTCGGGACTCCGGAACCCTGCGCATAACCGCTCAGTGGGCATTGCTGGGAGGCGGGAATCTGAAACGGAACATCAAAACTTTTGCAGGTACGGAACTTGGATGTCTGCGCCGCCTGCGTTGATTGGCATCCGGCAAAGACGGCGACCACTGCAAGCAGAAAAATTCCGTTTTTCACTGTAAAACCTCCCCTAGCCCCGTAAGAAAAAGTAAGATCCGAGCGCCTGAGCGCATCACTTTCAATAATGCGCCCAGCCGCTCAGCGGGCATTTCTGGGAAATGGGAACCTGAAAGGCGCCGTCGACACCGCTGCAGTTGCGGAAGTTGGATGACCGCGGCGCTTGGGATCGCGTGGGCGCAGCCGGCTTTGGCTTGCCCTTGAGGACCATCCAGATTTCGGTCGGCTGGTCGAGTTGCAGGCGGTTTATGTCGGAATAGCTGATCCGGCCGCTGTGGATACCATCGTAAAGACGCTGGCAGAACAAAGCCGGCAAGCGCTCGAGCGACACACCCATGAACGAAGCCATACCGTGTTTGGCGGTGGTGTTCCATGAATGGACGACGTCGATGCACCCGGCCGCACCCGCCTTCGGGTCGCGCTTGGCGCTGGCCTGCGAGGGCTGGCATACTGCCAAGACGACGACCGCGCCAAGCAGAAGAGGAATGCTTTTTTTCACGGTCAAAACCCCCAAAACCCGTAAATGAACTTAGATGAAGCTGTCAAAAGGTCAAACAAGAACCGACTGCAGGTGGCTTCATTTTCGTTATATTAGCGGTACAAAATAAAAACCCGGCGGAGACGCCGGGTTTCTTGGACATGATTGATAGCGCCAGGCCGTTGTTTGGGTATCAGCCCTTGCGGTTGCGTGCGGCAAGCGTGCGCAGCCTGAGCGCATTGAGGCGGATGAAGCCGGCGGCGTCCTTCTGGTCGTAGGCGCCGCGATCGTCCTCGAACGTGACCAGCGCGTCGGAATAGAGCGTCTTCTTCGACTTGCGGCCGGTGACCATGACATTGCCCTTGTAGAGCTTCAGCCGCACCGTGCCTTCGACGTCTTCCTGGCTCTTGTCGATCATCGCCTGCAGCATCAGGCGCTCGGGCGAGAACCAGAAGCCGTTGTAGATGAGCTCGGCGTAGCGCGGCATGAACTCGTCCTTGAGGTGCGCGGCGCCACGGTCGAGCGTGATCGATTCGATGGCGCGGTGGGCCACGATCAGGATGGCGCCGCCGGGCGTCTCGTAAACGCCGCGCGACTTCATGCCGACGAAGCGGTTCTCGACCAGGTCGAGCCGGCCGATGCCATTGTCGCGGCCAAGATCGTTGAGGGCGGCCAGCATGGTCGCCGGCGACAGCTTCTTGCCGTTGAGCGCTACGGGATCGCCCTTCAGGAATTCGATCTCGATCTCGGTGACCTTGTCCGGCGCGTCCATCGGCGAGACGGTGCGCTGGTGGACGAATTCCGGCGGCTCGCTCCAGGGATCTTCCAGCACCTTGCCCTCGGAAGAGGAGTGCAGCAGGTTGGCGTCGACCGAGAAAGGCGCCTCGCCCCTTTTGTCCTTGGCCACCGGGATCTGGTGCTGCTCGGCGAAGTTGATCAGGTCGGTGCGCGACTTGAACGACCAGTCGCGCCACGGCGCGATGACCTTGATGTCGGGGTTCAGCGCGTAGGCCGACAGCTCGAAGCGAACCTGGTCATTGCCCTTGCCGGTGGCGCCATGCGCGATCGCATCGGCGCCGGTCTCCCTGGCGATCTCGACAAGGTGCTTGGAGATCAGCGGCCGCGCGATCGAGGTGCCGAGCAGATAGGTGCCTTCATAGACGGTGTTGGCGCGGAACATCGGGAAGACGAAGTCGGCGACGAATTCCTCGCGAACATCGACCATGCGAATGTCCTTGATGCCCATCATCTCGGCCTTCTTGCGTGCCGGCTCCAGCTCGCCGCCCTGGCCGAGATCGGCGGTGAAGGTGACGACCTCGGCGCCGAGTTCGGTCTGCAGCCATTTCAGGATGATGGATGTGTCGAGGCCGCCGGAATAGGCGAGCACGACTTTCTTGACGTCTTTGGTCTTGGACATTTCTGCTCCGTCGGTGGCGGACGCCTGGGCAAGGGCGTCACGCATTGTCGGAGCGCCTTTTAGCAGGAACGGCAAAGCGAGCAAGCAGGCGCGGCGCCAGACTGCTGATCCAGCGCGCGGCGAGGGCATAGAACGGCATCAGTCTTTTCGCTGGCGCGGTCCCCAGTTTGCGATAAAGCGCCTGGGAAAACAACCTGCTACAATCATGGGCTGCATTTATGCCCGGGATTTAAGCAAGTTTTCACGTCCTGCCGCTAAACCAGCGACACAGAATTGCCCTGGCCACGCAAGGGTGGCGAAGCGGCTTTTGCCTGCTCATTGCGGGTGTCTCGGGCTTGGACCATTCCTGATGCGCGTCATATCATGCATCGTCACGGAGCATAATCTGTGGCTCGTCCTGCTGGCGGCGCTGATGTGCGTCACCGGCTGCTGGGTGACGATCGGCCTCCTGGACCGCGCCAGGAAAACCGTCGGCGTGCAGATGCGGGGATGGCTTTTCCTGACCGCGGTCGCGGCCGGTTCCTCGGTCTGGTGCACGCATTTCATCGCCATGCTGGCCTATCAGCCCGGCGCGCCGATCACCTTCGATCCGGCGCTCACCATGATCTCCCTGGTCATCGCCATGGTCGGAACCGGGGCGGGCTTTGGTCTTGCGCTCGGCAAAGGCCGCGGCCTGGCGCCGGAATGGGGCGGGTGTGCCGTCGGCCTGGCGATCTCGGCCATGCACTATACCGGCATGATGGCCTATCACGTGGCCGGCATCGTCGAATGGGACGCCTTCTACGTCATCGCTTCCGTGCTGATCGCGATGGCATTCTCCTCCGTGGCGGTCGGCCATGCGGTGCGCCGGCCGTACCGCTGGTCGCACTATGTCGGCATCGGCCTTCTGGTGCTGGCGATCGTCGGCCTGCATTTCACGGCGATGGCGGCGGTGGCGGTGACGCCGCTTTCCTTCATCACCACGGGCACCAATCCCGATATCCTGGACGCGATGGCCGTCGCGGTCGCCGTGGTCGGTCTGATCGTCGCCGCCACCGGCTTCGCCAGCTATCTGATCGACGAACGCGGTCGGCTCGAAAGCTTCGAGCGGCTGCAGCATCTTGCCCTCAACGATGCGCTCACCGGCCTTGCCAACCGGGTCTCCTTCAACGACCGCCTCGACCATGAGATCGAGCGGGCGCGCGAGGATCAGGGCACGATGACCGCCGTCATCGTCATCGACCTCGACCGGTTCAAGGAAATCAACGACCTGCGGGGACACGCCGCCGGCGACCAGGCGCTCAAGATCATTGCCCGCAGGCTGGTAAAGCTGGCCGGCGACGGTGAGTTCGTCGCCCGGCTGGGCGGCGACGAATTTGCCGCCATCAAGCGCTTCAAGGACCAGAACGACCTGCTCGGCCTGGTGTCGCGGCTGGAGAAGTCACTGTTCGAGCCGTTGCGGATCGACGATTTCGAGAGCGTCACCGGCGCCAGCATCGGCGTTGCCGTCTATCCGCGCGACGGGGCCGACCGGGAGAGGCTGGTCAGCAATGCGGATCTGGCCATGTACCGGGCCAAGAACGACGTGACGCGGGCCGTCTGCTTCTACGAATCGGCGATGGACGAGACGGCGCGGGCGCGCCGGGCGCTGGCCACCGATCTTCGCCAGGCAATCGACCGGGGAGAGCTCTCGCTGCACTATCAGGTGCAGACTTCGGTGCAAACCGGCGCCACGTGCGGCTACGAGGCGTTGCTGCGCTGGACGCACCCCGTGCACGGCATGGTCCCGCCCGCCGAATTCATTCCGATCGCCGAGGAGAACGGTTCCATTCTGTCGATCGGCGAATGGGTGCTGCGCACCGCTTGCCGCCAGGCAGCCTCCTGGGACAATGGCCACAAGATCGCGGTCAATCTGTCGCCGGTGCAGTTCGCCCATGCCAATCTCGCCACGCTCGTCCACCAGATCCTGGTCGAGACTGGCCTGTCGCCGAAGCGTCTCGAGCTCGAGCTGACCGAATCGACGATCGTCGCCGACAAGGTGCGCACGCTGCACGTGCTGCGCCAGATCAAGGCGCTTGGCGTGACGATCGCGATCGACGATTTCGGCACCGGCTATTCCTCGCTCGACACGCTGCGCTCGTTCCCGTTCGACAAGATCAAGCTCGATCGCTCCTTCATGGCCGATGTCGAGCGCAGCCCGCAGGCCAAGGCGATCATCCGCGCCGTGCTGACGCTGGGGCGCAGCCTCGACATTCCCGTGCTTGCCGAAGGCGTCGAGACCCATGTCCAGCTCACCATCCTGCAGGTCGAGGGCTGCAACGAGGCGCAGGGCTATTTCCTCGGCCGCCCAAAGCCGATCGATCAGATCGTGCTCATCGGCGGGCCTGATGGCCAGGACGGCCCGCCCGCCTTCGAGGCGCCTGCCAGGATGCGGGCTGCCGCCGGCTGGCGCTCGCCGCCATAGGCTTGAAACTGCAGTTACTGAAGCGATTGCCATGCTGGATCAACGCTTTATCTGGCGCCGGCGTGACGCATCCTGTATAGGCCTACACGTTCCCTGGGGCCTGCCATGTCCTTCATTCCCGACACCGCCACACTGATCCAGTTCGCCATCGCCACCGTGATCCTGGCGATCACGCCCGGGCCAGACATGACCCTGTTCGTCTCGCGCACGCTGAGCCAGGGGCGCGCCACCGGCTTTGCCTCGATGGCCGGCGCGCTGTGCGGCACGCTGATCCACACCACGCTGGTGGTGGTGGGCGTCTCGGCGCTGATCGTCGCCTCGCCGATGGCCTTTTTCGTGCTGAAGATCTTTGGCGCCGGCTATCTCGTCTTCCTGGCCTGGCAGGCCATCGCCAAGGGCTCGGCCTTTTCGCCGGAGAAGAAGACAGGCCCGCAAATCTCGCTGTTGCGCAGCTGGGCGGCCGGGCTCGGCGTCAATTTGCTCAACCCGAAGATCATCCTGTTCTTCATGACCTTCCTGCCGCAGTTCGTCTCCGCGCATGATCCGAACGCGCCGGGCAAGCTGTTCTTCCTGGGCTCGATGTTCATCGTGCTGTCGATCCCGGTGACAGCGCCGATGGTGCTGGCGGCGGAGAAATTTTCCGCGGCGATGAAGGCCAGCCCGCGCGTCACGCGGGTGGTCGATTATCTTTTCGCCGGTGTGTTCTCGGCCTTCGCGCTCAAGATCCTGACGGCCCAGGCGAAGTAGAGACGTTGTCGTCCTTCCACCAGCTTCCGGCCCAGCGCCCGGCGCTCAGCCAGTAGAAGATGCCGCCGACCATGCCGCCGCCGATCACCGCCATGATGGCGCTGGTGTCGGTGATCGCGAAGGTGGACTCTTGGGCGTGGTCGACCAGGCCGAGGAAGACGACCGCCACCACCGCACCCGCCAGCGCATAGTACAGCCAGTCGCGCCGGCCGAGGATTTCGGCAAGCAGGATGACGATCACCGCCGGCAGGAAGGCGAAATAGGCGACGAACAGAGCGACGAAGGGGATCGAGAAATACAGCGAAGCCGTCGCCGTCGGGTGCGTGTGGTCAGGCGTGTAGCCGAGCGAGGCCAGGAACAGAACGTTAAGGAAGGCGCTCGCCGCCAGCGAGGCGACGGCATAGCCGAACAGGATCATGGCAAAGCGAACGAGATAGGCGACGAGACGGGTCATCCGGGATCTCGCGGCATCAGACGGCCGGACCTGCGCCCGGCCAGGAGCCAGTAGACCGAACCGGCGACGGTGCCGGCCGTGGCCAGGAAGCCGAGAAAGCCCGGATTGAAGACAAAGCCTCCGGCCGAGCCCGGGACAAGAACGCCAAAGGCGATGGAGGTGATCGCGCCCGTGACCGCGAAATAGAACCATCCCCGCAGCGACAGCCATTCGGCGACCAGGATCGCGGGGCCAACGATCAGCAGAGCGCAGACCGCCACGGTCAGCACGGCGAGCGGGAAGGACCCGAGCCAGTCGAAGGTGAAAACCAGCGACCAGTTGCCATATTCGATGCCTTCCAGCAGCGTGATCAGCAGCACCGGCACCAGGATCGAGGTCAGCACACCGGCGATGTAACCGACGGCTATGATGGCGATGCGTTTAAGCCCGGCGACGAGACGGCTCACGCCTCCCCATGCCCCGCGATCATCATGGCTTCCAGCGCCAGCCGGTCCACTTTTCGCATGCGCTCGGATTCCGATTTCAGCTGGCCGCAGGCGGCGAGGATGTCGCGGCCGCGCGGCGTGCGGATCGGCGAGGCATAGCCGGCATTGTTGATGTAGTCGGCGAATTTCTCGATCGTCTCCCAGTCCGAGCACTGGTAGTTGGTGCCCGGCCACGGGTTGAACGGGATCAGGTTGATCTTGGCCGGAATGCCCTTGAGCAGCTTGATCAGGCCCTTGGCGTCCTCGATGGAATCGTTGACGTCCTTCAGCATCACATATTCGAAGGTGATGCGCTTGGCGTTCGACAGGCCGGGATAGGCGCGGCAGGCGGCGATCAGTTCCTTCAGCGGATATTTCTTGTTGATCGGCACCAAGAGGTCGCGCAGATCGTCATTGGTGGCATGCAGCGAGATCGCCAGCATGACGCCGATCTCCTCGCCGGTGCGGAAAATCTCGGGCACGACGCCGGAGGTCGACAGCGTGATGCGGCGCTTCGACAGGGAAAGCCCGTCGCCGTCGGAAGCGATCAGCAGCGCCTTCTTCACCGCCTCGAAATTGTAGAGCGGCTCGCCCATGCCCATCATGACGATGTTGGACACCTTGCGGCCCTCGGCCGGCACGATGGCGCCGTCCGGCGTATCGCGGTCGGGGAAGTCGCCGAGCCGGTCGCGCGCGGTGAGCAACTGGGCGAGAATCTCTTCCGCCGTCAAATTGCGCACCAGCTTCTGCGTGCCGGTGTGGCAGAAGGAGCAGGTCAGCGTGCAGCCGACCTGCGAGGAGATGCAGAGCGTGCCACGGCCTTCCTCGGGAATATAGACGGTCTCGATCTCGACCGGGCGGCCGGCGCCGCGCGGCGGAAAACGGAACAGCCATTTGCGGGTGCCGTCGGAAGAAATCTGCTCCTCGACGATTTCGGGACGCGCGACGGTGAAATGCTTGTCGAGCTCGGCGCGCAGGTCCTTGGAGATGTTGAACATGCCGGCAAAGTCGGAAACGCCGCGCACATACATCCAGTGCCAGAGCTGCTGGGCGCGCATCTTGGCCTGGCGCTCCGGCACGATGCCGGACGCGACCAGCGCCTCGCCAAGCTCGGCGCGCGTCAGGCCGATCAGCGACGGCTTCTCGGGCGCGGCGCGGGCGCGCAACGCGTCACGGGCACCTTCAGTGGTGAGGTCGAAGGAAAGGGTCATGGTCGCACTGATATAAGCGGTTTGCGGCCGATTTCATCCATCGTGCCGGGAACTGAAGCGCGGCGCATAGCACAGGTTGCGGGCAGAGTCATGCGGAGCGAACGCAACCATACGCACTTCGGCTGACAGCCCGCTCCGACTATCTGACAGCTTTGCCCTATCTTCCCGCTGCAAAGGAGAGATCACATGGTCGTGTTCGCGTAACGATTCCCATCGCGCCTTCGAAGTCTGAATGGGGCAACCATGCCTCTACAAAATGGGAGTATGCAGAATGAACTCTATCAAGTTCGCCGTCATTGCCGGCCTCGTCGGCCTTTCCGCCTCGCAGGCATTTGCTGAAGACGCAATGGGCACGATGACCATGATGAAGGGCGGAGAAGTGATGGCGATCATGCCGGATGGGCACATGGGCACCATGATGCCGGATGCAAAGATGGGTGCCGAGATGATGAAGATGGCAAAGCCGATCAAGCACTGCATGATGATGATGACCGACGCCAAGGGCAAAGCCTTCATGATCGATACGTCGACCAAGAAGGCTCAGGCCGAATGTGAAAAAATGGCCATGTAAGACTGGACCTGTCACGATCGAGACTCGCCGGCGCACACGCCGGCGGGTCATTTTGATACGAGTCCCAACTTCGCCGGACTTCGTTTCCCGCTCCCCGTCATTTAGCTCGCGTGTGACGGCGGCCTGACCTCGCAGGCTTGATCGACCTCATGCCTGTGCTAGGGCTGGGCATTCAACGCGAGGACAGACATGGCCGGAACATCGCGAAAACATCCCATGCTGCGGCGCTCGCGGGCGATGTGGGGCTCGCGGCGTGTGTGGCAGCCGCGGCTGGTGTTCTGGGCCGGCGCGGTCTCGATCGGCGTCATCAGCGTGCTGTTCGCGGTGTTGGCCGACAAGGCGCAGGCGCTGTTCCATATGATGATCGGCGATGGTGGCGGCCGGCGCTTCTATCTGCCGCTTGCGATCACGCCGCTCGGCTTTGTCCTGTGCGCCTGGCTCGCCCACGCCTTCTTCCCGGGTTCGCAAGGCAGCGGCATTCCACAGGCGATCGCCGCGCGCCATTTGCGTGAAGACGACGATCGCAACCACCTTCTGTCGCTGCGGCTGGCGGCGGGCAAGATCGCGCTCACCGTCGTCGGCCTGTTCTGCGGTGCTTCCATCGGCCGCGAGGGCCCGACCGTGCAGGTCGGCGCGTCGCTGATGCTGCAGGCGGCGCGCTGGGGCGGCATGGCGCAGGCGCGCGGCCTGATCCTGGCCGGCTCGGCCGCAGGCATTGCCGCCGCCTTCAACACGCCGCTGGCCGGCATCGTCTTCGCCATCGAGGAGATGGGCCGCACCTATGAGGCGCGCACCAACGGGCTGGTGCTGACGGCGGTGATCCTGGCCGGCCTCGCCTCGCTCGGCCTGCTCGGCAATTACACCTATTTCGGCGTCTCGAAGGAGACGATCGCGTTTGCCGCCGACTGGCCGCTGGTGCTTGGTTGCGGCATCATCGGCGGCGGCTTCGGCGCGCTGTTCTCGCTGCTGGCGCTGAAGATCACGCGGCGGATCCGCCGCTGGCACACGCAGCAGCCTTTGCGGCGCGCCTTGCTGGTGGCGGCTGTCTGCGGGCTCGGCGTGGCGGTGATCGGCATCGCCTCGGGCGGGCTGACCTTCGGCACCGGCTACGCGCAGGCGCGCGGCGCTGTCGAAGGCGCGCCGCTGCCATGGTTCTTCTTTGCCGAGAAATTCCTGGCCGGGCTGCTGTCGATGGTCTCGGGCATTCCCGGCGGCATCTTCGCGCCGTCGCTGGCGGTCGGCGCCGGCATCGGCAGTTCGCTTGGGCTGCTGTTCGGCGCCAGCGCCGGGGCTGCCGCGCTGCTCGGCACGGCCGGCTATTTCGCCGGCGTCGTGCAGGCGCCGATGACGGCCTTCGTCATCATCCTGGAGATGACCGGCAATCACGACAATGTCATCGCGCTGATGCTGGCCTCGATGTTGGGCTACGGCACGGCGCGCATGATCTCGCACGAGCCGCTCTATCATGCGCTGTCGCGCGTCTTCATCGCCGAGGCGATCCGGCGGCGGCGGGCGGAGACCGTGCCGGAACCAGGTCAGGGCTGAACGAGAACCCCTATGGCGGGCCCTCAGGTGCCTGCGGGAGGCGAACCTCACTGTTGCGCCACAGGGAAAGATCGCCCTGATTTTCGATGTCGCCCTGGGAGGCAAGAACGGCTATTCGCTCGGCGATTTCTTCCCAGGACGCTTCCACGCCGGCTTTGCGAAGTGCTTCTTCTGACTTCGCTACGATCATGGCGGTCTTCTGCCACCGCTCCACGACCATTTGCATAATCGTGGCGTCGATGTCGCGATTTGTCATAGGGGTTGGCAGCAGCCTATTTGCACTTGGCGATCGACGACAGCGCCGCCGAAATGCCCTTCAGCGAGAAGACATAGGAGGTGGGGTTGCCGCGGCCGGACTTCGCCGTCACCTTCATGTCGGTGCCGGTCTTCATGGCGGCGATCAGCACCGGCTCCTCGGCGGCGTTCTCGACCCAGGCCGACTTGCCGCGCGTGAACATCGAGAAGGACTTCTTGTCGATGGTGACGGTGGCCTTGGAGCCTTCCTGGAAATTGTAGCCGGCGATGAATTGCGGCTCGTAGGACACCTGCTGGCCGGGACGCTGGCTGACGAAGAAGAACATGTCGCCATGGTCTAGCGTCGGCGGCTGCTTGTCGGTCGGCACGGTGAGCACGTAGCAGACCTTGCCGCCCGATGCCTGGTAGCTGTAGGTGCCCCAGGCATTGTGCTGGCCGATCTTGGTCGCCTGCTGCGCCAGAACGGGCGCTGCCGAGGCCACCAGGACCAGACTCGAAACTAGTGCTATCAATCCGCGCATCGTCTTTCCCGTATTCCAAATGGTGCGGGGGCGGGCCGCATGGCGTCCTGCCGTCGCTTCATTTTGATTTAATCTGGGTTACCAAACGGTGAATTTCCCTCAAGAAAAGGACGCTCACCCCAGGAAACCGCCGCCATTCCCGCGCCGCCGCCTTGTCAGCGGCCGGCGCGACGTCCCTTCGGCGACTTGGAGGCCACGAAAGCGGCAAGAGTTTGACTTTTCAGCAGGGCTCCAAACGCCTCTGTCCACAGGGCGCGCGCCACGTGAAGGTGCTCAGCTCCTGTCGGCGATGGCGTCCTTGGCGGCCTGGCGATGTGCCGGCGTGATGTGGGCGCTGACGGCGGTGATCGCGGCGGTCAGCACGGCGATGTCGTCGGTGAAACCGAGGCCGACGACGAAGTCGGGGATGAGGTCCACCGGCAGGACGAAGTAACCGAGCGCGGCCACCAATATGCCCTTGGCGCGCAGCGGCGTGTTCTTGTCCATGGCGCAGTAATAGGCGGCAACGACCTCTTCCATGAACGGGATCTGCCGCGCGGCCTTCTTGGCCGTGCGCCAGAATTTCTCGCGCACTTCGCCCTCGCCGCCCAGCCTGTCGCCAAAGCCGAAGAAATCAAAACCGGATTCTCGCGCCATCAATCACTCCTTGCGGGCTCATGCGCGTCCTGGCGCATGCCTCGCGGGGGAAAATGTGGTGAAAGCCGGACCCGGCTGCAAGATGCCGGCGCCGATTTGGGCTCGCCGCTCACGGCCAAGCGTGCATTTAGCCGCCGAAATAGTGGTTCATCTTCTTGGCCAGCGCGATGTCGAGCGCCGTGACGCCGCCGGCGTCATGGGTGTTCAGCGTCACGTCGACGGTCTTGTAGACATTCGACCAGTCGGGGTGATGGTCCATCTTCTCGGCAGCCAGCGCGACGCGGGTCATGAAGGCGAAGGCTTCGGAAAAATTCCTGAAAACGAAGCTGCGCTTGATCGAGCCGCCGTCCGGGGCCAGCGACCAGTCGCCGAGTTCGGCAAGGGCAGCGGTGATAGCGTCCTTGCTGAGTTTTTCTCTCGTCATGATGTTTTCCCGTGCTATTTCGAATTTGACCCTCACCATAGTGCAAGTTGCCCCGGAGTGCTTCGCGGTTTTGGGGTTCCAAATGCACAAACGGCGCATATCGAATGAGCTTAAAGCCGATAAATTCCATTCTGTTCGTCTGCCTCGGCAACATCTGCCGTTCGCCACTGGCCGAGGGCGTCTTTCGCGCAGTCTGGGCCGAGCGTGGCCGGGGCCGCGACATGCTGCTCGATTCGGCCGCCACCAGCGGCTGGGAGGTCGGCTCGGCCCCCGATCCACGCTCGATCGCGGTCGCGATGCGTCACGGCATCGACATTTCCGGACAGAGGGCACGCAAGGTCCGGCGTGAGGATTTCTCCCGTTTCGACCTGATCCTCGGCATGGACCGCTCGAATGTCGCCGATCTCAAGGCGCTGGCGCCCGCGCGGGACCGGGTGCACCTGTTTTTGGAGTTCGCGCACGGACAGGCGCGTGACGTGCCCGATCCCTATTATGACGGGCCGGAGGCCTTTACCGAAGTCTACCGCATGATCCGCGAAGCGTCGGAGGCGCTGGCGACGCGGCTGGCGGCGCGGGCATCGTTGCCGGACAGCGGCCAGGCTTCCTCGACGATATAGGGGCCGCCGCCGACCGAATCGCGCGACGACATCAGGACGAAGCGGCCGATGCGGAAGGGTAGCGTCGAGAAATTGCCGCGTGCCGACAGGTATTGCGCGACATCCAGCGGGCTCGAATTGCGCAGCCGCGCCAGTGTGACGTGCGGCATGAACTTGCGCGGATCGGCGGGGATGCCGAGCCGCTGGCAGATGCGCTCGATCTCGCCCTGAAGCGCGGCCAGATCGGGCGAGGCGGACGCCCCGGCCCATACCGCATGCGGCTTTTTCTGGCCGAAAGCGCCGACACCGGACAGGGTCAGCGAGAAGGAGGGGCGGTGGACGCGGTCCAGCGCGTTGGCGATCTCGTCGGCGACATGGCCTTCGACATCGCCGATGAAGCGCAGCGTCAAATGGTAGTTTTCGACATCGATCCAGCGGGCCCCGGGCAGGCCGCCCCGGAGCAGGGACAGCGACAGGGCAGCATCACGCGGAATTTCGAGGGCGGTGAAAAGACGCGGCATGAAGAGCCTCCCTTCCTCGAATCGAACTGTCACCCATAGCGAATCATCGATAGTCGAACGGAGCAAGAGGTTTATTGGTCACAGTCTTTGCTAAAAATTTCCCTAACGGAAAGCGGTTCCGGCCGGCCTCACGCGCCTCCGGGCACCGCGGCAATGGCTTTCTCGACCGTCGGGAGGATGCGCTCGACCATCAGGTCGACCCCCTTGGCGCTCGGATGCAGGCCATCCTCGAGCTGCATGCCGGGCTGCCCGGCGACGCCGTCGAGGAAGAACGGGTAGAGCGGGACATCGTATTTTTTCGCCAGCTCCGGAAAGATGGCGTCGAAGGCGGTCTGATAGTCGGCGCCGAGATTGGGCGCGGCGCGCATGCCGGCCAGAAGCACGGCGATCTTGCGCTGCTTGAGCTTGGCCAGCATCTCGTCGAGGTTCTTCCTGGGAATATCGGGCAAAACGCCGCGCAGCATGTCGTTGGCGCCGAGTTCGAGGATGACCAGCTGGGTTCCGTCCGGCACCGACCAGTCGAGCCGCGCCAGGCCACCGCTGGTGGTGTCGCCGGAAACACCGGCATTGGCGACGGCCACGTCACGGCCCTTGGCGCGCAGGGCGGCCTGGAGCTTGTCGGTAAAACCCTCGCCGGGCCCGAGACCGTAACCCGCCATCAGGCTGTCACCGAAGCCGACGATCTTGAAGGGCTCCGCCCGCGCCGACGAAATGGCGCCGCAAAGAGCGAGGAAAAGGATCAAGCCTGCGGCTATCTGGCGTTTGAAAGACATAAGGCAGGCCCCATATGACCAAAGGATTCTTCCGGGCGACGGCTTCCGGCAAACACAGCCTTCACGCTCCATATAGGACACTTTCATTTTGACAGAAGCCGTCATCGCGCTGAAAGACGTATCCCTGACGCTCGGCGAGGGCGCTTCGTCGGTCCATGTGCTCAAGGGCGTCAGCCTCGAGGTGGCGCGCGGCGAGGCGACCGGCATCGTCGGCCCTTCGGGGTCCGGCAAGTCGACACTGCTGATGGTGCTGGCAGGCCTGGAAACGGTCGATTCGGGTACGGTACGAATCGCCGGCGAGCTGCTCAACGGCAAAAGCGAGGACCAGATTGCTTCGTTTCGTGGCCGAAACATTGGCATCGTCTTCCAGTCCTTCCACCTCATCCCCAATATGACGGCGCTCGAGAATGTCGCGGTGCCGCTGGAACTGGCCGGCCATGCCGATCCGTTTTCGGTGGCGGCGCGCGAACTGGCGGCGGTGGGCCTGAGCGACCGCGTCACCCATTATCCCGGCGAACTCTCCGGCGGCGAACAGCAGCGCGTGGCGATCGCCCGCGCCCTGGCGCCGTCGCCGCGCATCCTCATCGCCGACGAGCCGACCGGCAATCTCGACCAGGCGACGGGGCGGCAGGTCGCCGACCTTCTGTTCGCCAAGGCGGCCGAGCGCGGCATGACGCTGGTGCTGGTCACTCACGATCCGGCGCTTGCGGCGCGCTGCTCGCGCCAGGTTTCGATGCGTTCGGGCCGGATTGAAACACCGGCGCCCCTGAAGGTCACAGCCTGATGCCGCTGGCACAGACGCTGAAGCTCGCGGTCCGCTTCTCGCTGCGCGAAATGCGCGGCGGCCTGTCCGGCTTCCTGATCTTCCTTGCCTGCATCGCGCTCGGCGTCGCGGCGATCGGCGGCGTCAATTCGGTTGCGCGCTCGATCAGCGCCGGCGTCGCCGATCAGGGCCAGACGCTGCTCGGCGGCGATGTCCGCTTCCAGATCAACCAACGCGACGCCAGCCAGGCCGAGCGCGGCTTCCTCGACGGGCTTGGCACCGTTTCGCGCACCGCCAGCATGCGCTCGATGGCGCGGCTGGCCGACGGCTCGGACCAGGCGTTGGTCGAGGCCAAGGCGGTCGACGACGCCTATCCGCTCTATGGCGCGCTGGAAACGGAACCGAAGCTGTCGAGGCAGGAGCTGTTCGGCGAAGAATTCGGCGTCTTTGGCGCGGCCGCCCCTGATCTGCTGTTCGAACGGCTGCACCTCAAGCCCGGCGACCGGCTGAAGCTCGGCACCGCCACTTTCGAATTGCGCGCCAGACTGGTCACCGAGCCGGATGCCGTGTCCGACGGTTTCGGCTTCGCACCAAGGCTGATGATCTCGACCGAGGGCCTGGCCGCCACCGGGCTGGTGCAGCCAGGCAGCCTGGTCGAAAACGCATACAAGATCCGGCTGCCCGCCAACGCCGGCGCGGCGCGGCTCAAGGCCATTCAGGATAAGGCGGCGAAAGACTTTCCCGAGGCCGGCTGGTCGATCCGCACGCGCGACAATGCGGCGCCGGCGCTGTCGTCCAACATCGAACGCTTCTCGCAATTCCTGACGCTGGTCGGGCTGACGGCGCTGGTGGTCGGCGGCGTCGGCGTCGCCAATGCGGTGCGTGCCTATCTCGACGGCAAGCGCGGCGTCATCGCCACCTTCAAGAGCCTCGGCGCTTCCGGCGGCTTCGTCTTTGCCGTCTATCTCGTGCAGATCCTGATCATCGCCGCCCTTGGCATCGTGCTCGGCCTCGTTCTCGGCGCGTTGATGCCGTTCGTGGCGAGTGCCGCCCTCCAATCGGTCATTCCGGTGCCGGCGCAAGGCGGCTTCTATCCCGGCGCGCTCGCCATGGCGGCGCTGTTTGGCCTGCTGGTGACGCTGGCCTTCGCGCTGCTGCCGCTCGGCCGCGCCCGCGACGTGCCGGCGACATCATTGTTCCGCGAGATGGGGCTCGAAGGCCGCGGCCAGCCTCGTCCCGTCTATGTCGCTTCGGCGCTCGGCATCGCGCTGCTGCTGGCGGCGCTGGCGATCCTGTTCTCCGGCGATCAGCGCATCGCCTCGATCTTCGTCGGCGCCACCATCTTCGCCTTCCTGGTGCTGCGCCTGGTCGGCGCACTGGTGCAATGGGCGGCGAGAAAAAGCCCGCGCGTGCGCTTCGTGGCGCTCAGGCTCGCCATCGGCAACATCCACCGGCCGGGCGCCCTGACGCCATCGGTGGTGTTGTCGCTGGGGCTCGGGCTGACGCTTCTGGTGACGCTGGCGCTGATCGACGGCAATCTGCGGCAGCAGATCTCCGGCAGCCTGCCTGAGCGGGCGCCGAACTTCTTCTTCGTCGACATCCAGGGCAGCGATGTCGATGCATTCTCCGCGCTGATCGGCAAGGAGGCGCCAAAGGGGACGCTGGCGAAGGTGCCGATGCTGCGCGGCCGGGTGATGGCGCTCAACGGCGTCGATGTCGACAAGGTCAAGGTGCCGGCCGAAGGCGCTTGGGTGCTGAAAGGCGATCGCGGCCTGACCTACGACGCCAGGCAACCGGAAAACGCGACGCTGACCGAGGGCAAATGGTGGCCGGACAATTACGCCGGCGAGCCGCTGGTTTCCTTCTCGGCTGTGGAAGGCAAGGAGATCGGACTGAAGCTCGGCGACACCGTCACCGTCAATGTGCTCGGCCGCAATGTGACGGCGAGGATCGCCAATTTCCGCCAGGTCCAATGGGAAACGATGGGCATCAACTTCGTCATGGTGTTCTCGCCCAACACATTCGCTGGCGCCCCGCATGGCTGGATGGCGACGCTGACCGAAAGGAGCGCCACCACGGCCGACGACGCGCGCGTCCTCAATGCCGTCACCCGCGCCTTTCCCGCGGTGACGACGGTGCGGGTCAAGGATGCGCTCGATGTCGTCAACCGGTTGGTTGGGCAGCTCGGCACGGCGATCCGCGCGGCGGCCGGCGTGGCGCTGATCGCTTCGGTGCTGGTGCTGGCGGGCGCGCTCGCCGCCGGCAACCGTGCGCGCATCCATGACGCGGTGGTGCTGAAGACGCTCGGCGCCACCAGGCGAACGCTGATCACGGCGTTTTCCCTCGAATACATGCTGATCGGATTGGCCACCGCCATTTTCGCGCTGGCCGCCGGCGGCATCGCGGCCTGGTATATTGTCGCCCGCATCATGACCCTGCCGTCGCATTTCATGCCGGAGGTGGCGGTGGCGACCATCGTCTTTGCGCTGGTGATCACCGTCGGAATCGGCCTCGCCGGCACCTGGCGGGTGCTCGGCCACAAGGCAGCACCAGTACTGCGCGAGCTGTAATTTCGCGGCCGGAGCGACCATCCCGGATTAAATCTTGGTAAGGATGCCGGTCGGAAAGCCCGGGAATCGGCCTTTCGGCCTCTCACGAACCGTTACATCCGGTTACGGTCTTGTTCTTGACGCGAATAACCATCATATTTCGCCATAGGCATGCTGGAGCCCTGCCAGCGGCGCCTGGGTCCGTAAGAGGCCCGACACCGGACGGGGCAGAAGCAATAGAGGATTCCAATGGCTGATCCCATTCGCAACTATCAGACGTCGGCGGTGCCCGGCGTCCGCGCCGACATCGATCAGGGTCTGCGCGCCTATATGATCAAGGTTTACAATCTGATGGGGCTTGGCCTCCTCATCACCGGTCTTGCCGCGGTAGGCACGATCATGCTGGCCACCACCACCGATCCGGCCTCGGCTGTCGCAACGCTGCCGAGCGGCGAGATGCTGACGTCCTTCGGCTATGCGATCTTCGGGTCGCCGCTGCGCTGGGTGGTGATGCTGGCGCCGCTGGCCGCCGTGTTCTTCCTGTCGTTCAGGATTCAGTCGATGAGCGTCGCTGCCGCGCAGACAACGTTCTGGGTCTATGCCGGCCTCGTTGGCCTGTCGCTGTCGTCGATCTTCCTGGTCTACACCACGGCCAGCATCTCGCAGACCTTCTTCGCCACCGCCGCCGCCTTCGGCGCGCTGTCGCTCTACGGCTACACGACCAAGCGCGACCTGACGGCGATGGGCTCGTTCCTGATCATGGGCGTGTTCGGCATCATCATCGCGATGGTGATCAACATCTTCCTGCAGTCGTCGGCGCTGTCCTTCGCCGTTTCGGCGATTGGCGTGCTGGTCTTCGCCGGCCTCACCGCTTACGACACGCAGAAGATCAAGGAGATGTATTTCGAAGGCGACGCTTCCGATATAGCCGGCCGCAAGGCCATCATGGGCGCGCTTAGGCTCTATCTCGACTTCATCAACCTGTTCATGTTCCTGCTGCAGTTCATGGGCGACCGCCGCTAGAGCAACTCGCCGTTTCAAGGAAACGGCGAACCGCTCGAAATTTTTGTTTGGCGCAATTCCCAAGGGAAAGCGCTACACGCTTTTCCCGGGAAAGCCGTTTCACACTTTTCCTGGGGTTGCTCTAAGGCTTCGCATCAGGTCTGACTGGACCATCGAGTTTGGAAAGGGCGGCCCAACGGCCGCCCTTTTCTTTTGCGCCGGCGTTTGCTGTTATCAGAGGTAGACAGAAGGCTTGCATAAAGAATGAGCAATATCGTGATTCGAGCGGCCAGCGCCGCCGACCTCGACACCATCACTGAAATCTACGCCGACGCGGTGACTCACGGCACGGCGAGCTACGAGCTGGAGCCGCCGAGCCGCGCCGAGATGGGCACGCGATTCGCCACGCTCACGGCCGGCGGCTTTCCCTATCTGGTGGCGGAGAAGGACGGCGCCGTGCTCGGCTACGCCTATGCCGGCGCCTTCCGGCCGCGCCCGGCCTATCGCTTCATCGTCGAGGATTCGGTCTATGTCGCGCCTGACGCCAAGGGGCAGGGCATCGGTCTCAAGCTGATGCGGAGCCTGATCGCGGCGGCCGAGGCGGCGGGTTTTCGCCAGATCATCGCGGTGATCGGCGACGGCCATGCCGACAGCGCCTCGGTCAGGCTGCACGAAAAGCTCGGCTTTCGCCATTCAGGCCGCCTCGAAGGCTCCGGCTACAAGCACGGACGCTGGCTGGACACGGTGTTCATGCAGCTGTCGTTGAATGGCGGCGCGTCGCTGCCGCCGGATGCGGACTCCTTGCCGGAGCGGAAGTTTTGGGGGGGACAAAGAAGAATTGAAGA
This sequence comes from Mesorhizobium sp. 2RAF45, assembly GCF_052115225.1. NCBI lineage: Bacteria > Pseudomonadati > Pseudomonadota > Alphaproteobacteria > Hyphomicrobiales > Phyllobacteriaceae > Mesorhizobium > Mesorhizobium sp. 2RAF45. The sequence continues at coordinate 107,855 of NZ_JBFRGG010000008.1, forward strand.
ACTGAAAACTGAAGAATTGGAGAATTGAAGAACAAAGAAGATGGCGCTTACGTCAGGTAAGTGCCTTTTCCTCAATTCCTCAATTCCTCAATTCCTCAATTCCTCAATTCCTCAATTCCTCAATTCCTCAATTCCTATTCCCGGCTCACGCCTCGACCACTCTCAGCTTGCTGTCGAAGACGCCAAGCACGCGGCCGAGCTCCTGGCCGCGTTTGAGGATGCGGCCGCCGGCGGCGATGACGGCGAAGGCGCCCTGCTTGCGGGCCAGCTTCGGATCCTTGACGATCTGGAACAGCGGCACTTCGCTGGCGCGGCGGAAGACGGAAAACACCGCCCTGTCGGTGAGATGATCGATGGCGTAGTCGCGCCATTCATTGGCGGCGACCATGCGTCCGTACAGCCTGAGGATCTGGTCCAGTTCACGCCGGTCGAAGCGTACCGGCTGGTCGAGGCGTGCGCTGCGCACCTCGTGCAGCGGGATCAATATTGCGGATGCGTCACCATCCCCCGTCCCGCCGCTGTCGTCAGTCATGCCTCGATCCTTCAAATGAATCTTTGCCAACCAAAATTGGCCCCTTCGCGCGGCAATTGCAAGAGCCGGCGAAGCGGTCGTGGCGATGCGCCTTTTCGGTCACGTCCAGTCACGTTTGCAAACCGCATGTTGGAATTGGTGATGCTTCGCCACATTTCTGCCTTTTTTTATCCGCGCTCATGCCCCAATCTCCGACGAATTTACCGGCGTTGCCTGAGACGGTTCGGTCCGGCACCGGCTCGTAAACCCCAAGCCCCCCGCCCACGGGTCTGCGTCGGATCGAACCAACCTCGGTTTTTCCTTGGAAAAATCGGGTGCGACGATCCCAAAACCTAAATGACCGGCGTCAGAAGCAAGCTGACGTCGGTTTTTTCATGCCTGAAGGTCCAGATCGGCGTAGACCTTGCCGGCGCTTGCGAGGTGACCGGGCAGGTACCTGCTGGTGTCATGTAGGTCGGCGCGATCCGATACCGTCAACGTGGATGTTAAAGACGACACTCGCCTCGGTTTGAAGCCGACAGCAATCCTGTTCGGCCTGTTCTACGCTCTCACGGTCGCATTGTGGTCGCTGGGCGGCTGGCTATCATGCATGTCCCTGCCATACGCCGCCGGAATGGCGGTGATCGCCGCTCATCTGGCCTGGCAGGCCCGGCGTATTGACCTTCAGCGCCCGGAGCTGAATTTCAGGCTTTTCCTGTCCAACATTTTGACCGGCGTGCTGCTGGCTTGCACGGCATTCGCCGGGACATGGTGAGGTTATCCGGCTCGCCGGCGATGGTTATAAGTCCTGGGCCTTGTTCAGGGGCTTGTGGATGAAGGCAGCGCCGAGAATAGGCCCCGGCATGCCGTCCTTGCCGACCGACTGCAAAAGCACGGCGCAGCCGCCCTTCTTGGTGATCTCGCTCATCGGCAACTCATAGCGCTGCGCCTTGCCGTGCCACATGCCGGCGGTCTGGATGCTGGTGACGGCGTTCCAATAAGTCATCTTGCGGCCGGAGTTCTCGCCCTGGGCGATCTTGACCGTCTGCGGCGGCTCGAAATACACGATGACGACATGGGCGTCGCTCGGACCGGCGCCGGCATCGCCGGCATCGATGATCACGCGGTCGCTGGTGCGGCTGACCTTGACGGGCACACGCATGCCTTCGCCGGATCTCGCCATGCGGGCGAGCGCGCCGTCGACCTCGCCGCGATTGGCGCCGTTGACATGCGCGCGGCCATTGAGCACCGCCTGCGGCGTATAGACGGAGCGACTGCCGAAGGCGCGCATGTAGTCATATTGCCGCTCGGTGTTTTCCTTGCGGCTCAGCGTGTCCTTCCAGCCGAGATAGTCCCAATAGTCGACGTGATAGGAGAGCGCGACAATGTCATCCTTGGTGGCAAGTTCGGCGAAGAAGGCATCGGCCGGCGGGCAGGAGCTGCAGCCTTGGCTGGTGAACAGTTCGACCACGCCGAGCGGCTTGTCGGGCGAGGGTTTTTCGGCCTGGATTCTTTCGGTCTCGCCGGCATGGCCGGCACCGGCAACCGCCGAGAAGGCCAGCGCGAAGGCTGCCAGCCAAAGTGATCTTCGCCAGGCCATGATCATTCCAATTCCCGCCGGTGGCGCCGGCTTTGTTCTGATTGTCTGAAATATGTGGCAGAAGCGGAAGTCAACGGGAAGTCACGTTGCGGTGAAATTTTTGCCTTTGCCGCCGCAGGTAAGGCCGCAACAGGACCGACACTGCATTTCACGACGTGGTTCGATTAGGGAGTGGCATCACCATCATGTGGCAAACTCTCCTGACCCCTGTCGATCTCTATTGCGAGCGGACCGGGCCTGGACTTTGGGCCGAACCCGCCAATGCTTTGACCAACCTTGCTTTCATTGCAGCGGGACTATGGGGTGTGCGGGAAGTACGCCGATGCAAGGCCGGCACTTTCGCCGAGGTGCTGGCTTGGTGGGTGGTGGCGATCGGCATCGGCTCGACCATCTTCCATACCTTTGCCACCAAGGGCACGATCTGGGCCGATATCCTGCCGATTGCCAGCTTCACGCTCGCGTATACGCTGTTTAACCTGCGCCGCTTCCTCGGCATGGAATGGGGCAAGGCGATCGCGGTCTTCGTCGTTTTCTATGCGGTGGCCGGCGCGATAAGTTTCGCCGTGCCGGATTGGCTGCGCCAGGCATCGAACGGCACGACGAGCTACCTGCCGCCGTTCGTGGCGCTCGCCTTCTTCGGCATCTGGGTGACGGCAAGCGGCAACCGGGCCGGCTGGTACAATCTGGCGGGGTCGGCGATCTTCGTGGTGTCTGCCATCTGCCGGATGATCGACCCGATCGTCTGCGCCGGCTTTCCGCTTGGCACGCACTTCCTGTGGCACCTCCTCAACGGGCTGATGCTGGGGGTGCTGTTGGCGGCGGTGGCGCGGTTTGGAGCGCCGAAGGAGTAGGCAGTAGGCAGTAGGCAGTAGGCAGTAGGCAGTAGGGGTCTTATTCCCTACTGCCCAAGCCCTATTCCCTGGCTGCGGCTACGCAGCCAAATCGCGCAGCACGTACTGCAAGATGCCGCCGTTCTTGAAGTAGTCGAGCTCGTCCAGCGTATCGATGCGGCAGATGATCGGCACGTTCTTCACCGTGCCGTCGCCATAGGTGATCTTGGCGGTCATCGTCTGGCGCGGCTTGATCATGCTCAATCCGTCGATCTCGACCAGTTCGTCGCCCTTGAGGTTGAGCGAAGCCCAGGACGTGCCTTCCTCGAAGACGAAGGGGATGACGCCCATGCCGACCAGGTTCGAGCGATGGATGCGCTCGAAGGATTGGGCGATGACCGCGCGGACACCAAGGAGATTCGTTCCTTTGGCGGCCCAGTCGCGCGAAGAGCCGTTGCCGTATTCGACACCGGCGAATATCACCAGCGGCACGCCTTTCTTCTTGTACTCCATCGCCGCGTCGTAGATCGATTCCTCTTCCTTCGACGGGTAGTGGATGGTGTAGCCGCCCTCGCGGCCGTTCTCGCCCAGCATGTGGTTGCGGATGCGGATGTTGGCGAAGGTGCCGCGCATCATCACCTCATGATTGCCGCGCCGCGTGCCGTACTGGTTGAAGTCGGCGACGCCGACGCCATGGTCGGTGAGGTATTTGCCGGCCGGCGAGGCGGCCTTGATCGAACCCGCCGGCGAGATGTGGTCGGTGGTGATCTTGTCGCCGAACAGGCCGAGCACGCGCGCGCCCTTGATGTCGCCGATCTTGCCGAAACCTGATGTCATGCCGGCGAAATAGGGCGGGTTCTGCACATAGGTCGAATTGTCGTCCCAGGCATAGGTCTGACCTTCCGGTGCCTGAACCTTCTGCCAGTGCTCGTCGCCCTTGAAGACGTCGGCATATTTGCGGGCGAACAGCTCGCGGGTGACGTTCTTCTCGATGAACTCCTGGATCTCGGCCGAGCTCGGCCAGATATCCTTGAGGTAGACCGGATTGCCGTTCTTGTCCTCGCCGAGCGGCTCGGTCGTCAGGTCCTTGGTGACGGTGCCGGCCAGCGCGTGCGCCACGACCAGCGGCGGTGACGCCAGGTAGTTGGCCTGCACGTCGGGCGAGACGCGGCCTTCGAAGTTGCGGTTGCCGGACAAGACCGCGGCGGCAATCAGACCTTTGTCGTTGATGGTCTTGGAGATCGGCGCCGGCAGCGGGCCGGAATTGCCGATGCAGGTGGTGCAGCCGAAGCCGACCAGGTTGAAGCCGATCTGGTCGAGCTCCTTCTGCAGGCCGGACTTTTCGAGATATTCGGCGACCACCTGGCTGCCGGGGGCGAGCGAGGTCTTCACCCACGGCTTCTGCTTGAGGCCGAGGCGGTTGGCGTTGCGGGCCAGAAGGCCGGCGCCGATCAGCACGCTCGGGTTCGAGGTGTTGGTGCACGACGTGATGGCGGCGATGACGACGTCGCCATGGCCGAGATCATGGTCGGTGCCTTCGACGGCGTAGCGCTTGGAAATCTCCGCCGCCTTCTTGTATTCGGTCTCCATCGCCTTGGCGAAGCCGGCCGGAATGCCTTCCAGCGCGACGCGGCCCTCGGGGCGCTTGGGGCCGGCCATCGACGGCACGACGCTGCTGAGCTCGAGCTCGAGCAGGTCGGTGAAGACCGGGTCGGCGGAGCCGGCCTCGCGCCACATGCCTTGCGCCTTGGAATAGGCTTCGACCAGCGCGATGCGGCTTTCCTCGCGGCCGGACATCGTCAGGTAGCGGATGGTTTCCGAATCGACCGGGAAGAAGCCGCAGGTGGCGCCATATTCCGGGGCCATGTTGCCGATGGTGGCGCGGTCGGCGAGCGTCATGTTGGACAGGCCCGGGCCGAAGAACTCGACGAACTTGCCGACGACGCCCTTCTTGCGCAGCATTTGGGTGACGGTGAGCACCAGGTCGGTGGCGGTGACGCCTTCCTTGAGCTTGCCGGTGAGGCGGAAGCCGATCACCTCGGGCAGAAGCATGGAGACCGGCTGGCCGAGCATGGCCGCCTCGGCCTCGATGCCGCCGACGCCCCAGCCGAGAACGCCAAGGCCGTTGATCATCGTGGTGTGCGAATCGGTGCCGACGCAGGTGTCGGGATAGGCCGTGGTTTCGCCGTCCTCGGTGTTGGTCCACACCACCTGGCCGAGATATTCGAGGTTGACCTGGTGGCAGATGCCGGTGCCGGGCGGCACGACGCGGAAGTTGCGGAACGCCTGCTGGCCCCATTTCAGGAACTTGTAGCGTTCCTCGTTGCGCTCGTATTCGAGCTCGACATTGCGGGCGAAGGCCATCGGCGTGCCGAATTCGTCGACGATGACGGAATGGTCGATGACGAGGTCGACCGGCACCAGCGGATTGATCTTCTGCGGGTCGCCGCCGAGCGAAGCCATGGCGTCGCGCATGGCGGCCAGGTCGACCACGGCCGGAACGCCGGTGAAATCCTGCATCAGCACGCGGGCCGGGCGATAGGCGATCTCGACGCCGGCGGTGCCCTTGTCGGTCAGCCAGCCGGCCACCGCCTGGATCGATTCCTTGGTGACGGAGCGGCCGTCCTCATTGCGCAGCAGGTTCTCTAGCAGCACCTTCATCGAATAGGGCAACTGGGCGATGCCGGTGAGGCCGTTCTTCTCGGCCTCGACGAGGTCGAAATAGGCATATTCGGTGCCGCCCGCGGTCAGCGTGCGACGGCAATTGAAACTATCGAGGGATTTTGACACGTGCGATCCGTCCTTGTCTGTTCAGCCTGAAAGGGAACGGACGCCGATGGCATGCAATCACGCGCAAAGGTGCGGGTACGGCCATTTCCGCTGTCCGTTCCCAAGCAACCCGAGCCGTTCAAGGCGGCGCGTGCGCTGGTTCGGCGCTAATTCTGTTCCCGAGCCGACCGCTGGCACGGATGCACCGCATATAGAGAATTTTCCGGAATAGTTCTAGACAGTCAAAAAGCAAATTTGTGCGATGCGGCAGCGACCGCGGAACATTGTTTTCGGGGCAGGCGAGGGATGCGGCTTATCGCCGAAAATCTGGGCGGCGAACGCGGCGGCGAGGGGGTTTTTTCCGGCGTCGGCTTTGCGCTCGATCAGGGCCAGGCGCTGGTCGTCACCGGGCCGAACGGATCGGGCAAATCGACCTTGCTCCGGATCATCGCCGGACTGCTGCCGAAGGCCGAAGGCCGGCTGCTGATCGAAGGTGGCGGCGATGACTTTCCGTCGATCGCCTCGGCCTGTCATTATCTCGGGCATCAGAACGCGATGAAGACGGCGCTGAGTGTCGTGGAAAACCTGCGCTTTTGGCGTGATTTCAATGGAAGTGGCGATTCGAGTGTCGACGAGGCGCTGGAGACCGTCGGGCTCGGCGGCATCGGCCATCTGCCGTTCGGCTATCTCTCGACCGGGCAAAGGCGGCGCGCGGCGATCGCCAAGCTCTTGGTCAGCCATCGGCCGCTGTGGCTGCTCGACGAGCCGACGGCGGGTTTGGACAAGGCTTCGGAGGCGCGGTTCGCGGCACTGATGATGAAGCATTGCGTGGCTGGCGGGATGATTGTCGCGGCGACGCATCTGCCGCTGGGGATCGAGGCGACGGAGTTGAGGATGGGGGAAGCCACAGAGCGCCTGCCTCAACAAGGGATCATATCGTAATGTGGTCCCTCTTCGCCCGTGACATCCGCCTCAACATCCGTGCCGGCGGCGGCGCGTTGACCGGCGTCATTTTCTTCCTCGCCGTCATCGCCACCATCCCGTTCGGCGTCGGGCCGGACCTGAAGCTGCTTTCCCGCATCGGCCCGGCGATCCTGTGGATCGGCGCGCTGCTCGCCTGCCTGCTCGGGCTCGACCGGCTGTTCCAGGCCGACCGCGAGGATGGCTCGCTCGATCTGCTGGTGCTGGGCAACGACCGGCACATGCTGGCGCTGACCGTGCTGGTGAAATGCCTGGCGCATTGGGCGGGCAGCGTGCTGCCGCTGGTCGTCGCCGCCCCCTTGCTCGGCCTGTTCATGAACATGGAGCCGCTCGGCATCGGCGCGACCGCGCTGACGCTGCTGGTCGGCACGCCGGCCATCACCTTCATTGGCGCCGCTGGTGCCGCGGTGGCGGTGGCGCTGCCGCGCGGCGGGCTGCTGATCTCGGTGCTGGTGCTGCCGCTGACCATTCCGGTGCTGATCTTCGGCGTTTCGGCGAGCTACGGCGCGACGGCCGATCCCGATCCTTTCCTGCAACCCTTCCTCATTCTTGCCGCGCTGACGCTGTTTCTTGGCGTGCTAGGGCCGGCCTCGGCAGCGCTGGCGCTGCGCCACGGAACCGATTGAGCGAGGTTTGGCATGGTTTGCGCGACATCAAGGGCGGCGGCGCGGCGGCCATGTAGGTTTGAAACCACGGCGCGTTGCGCAGCCATGGGCATGTCGCTAAGGGAAAGCATGATCGAACGAGGCAGACGGCTGGAAAGAGGCGCGCCGATGGAGCGGCAGGCATGAGTGCGCACGCACTCTATGTCACGGCCGCCTACGGCATCACGGCGGTTGTTCTGGCCGGGCTGATCGGCTGGATCCTGCTCGACCAAAAGGGCCGCAAGCGCGATCTTGCCGAACTGGAAGCAGCCGGCGTGCGGCGGCGTTCCGACAAGGCGGAGGCAGAAAAGTCGTGAGCAGCGAAACCGAAACGCCGACGCGTGGTCGCCGCCTGTTCGTGCTGTTGCCGCTGCTGATCTTTCTCGGCCTGGCGGGCCTGTTCCTGTGGCAGCTGCTGTCAGGACGCGATGTCTCGGAAGTGCCATCGGCGCTGATCGGGCTGCCGGCGCCGCAGACCAATCTGCCGGCACTGGAGGGGTCAAACCTGCCGGGGCTTGATTCCAGGGCGTTCGCCGGCAAGGTCACGCTGGTCAATGTGTTTGCGTCATGGTGCGCGCCGTGCCGCGAAGAGCATCCGGTGCTGCTGGCGCTGTCGCAGGACAAGCGGTTCACCATGGCGGCGCTGAATTACAAGGACCGGCCGGAAAACGCCCGCCGGTTCCTCGGCGATCTCGGCAATCCGTTCCAGGCCATCGGCGTCGACGAAGCCGGCCGCACGGCGATCGACTGGGGCGTCTACGGCGTGCCGGAAACCTTCGTCATCGGCAAGGACGGCAGAATTGCCTACAAGCATGTCGGCCCGCTGACGGCGGAAGCGGCGCGGGATCTCTTGCTGCCGCAGATCGACAAGGCATTAGCAGCACCGAACTGATGGCGTTCTCGCGCTTCGTCATTCTAGGGCGAAGCAAGGAGCGAAGCGACGCGGCGCAGACCCTGGAGCTGCTCAGCAGCCCAAGGAATCCATGCCGGGACGTTGGTCAAGGATACTTCGGATCAGAATAGGCGTTGCGTACAGCGGTAGACAGAAATTCTGCACCGCCGCGGCGCTCGAAGATCACGGCATGGATCCCTCGGGCTGCTGAGCAGCTCCAGGGGTCTTCGCTCCGCTTCGCGTCGCTACGCCCAAGGATGACGAACGTGATAGGTCGACCGAATACTCAGCCGTAGATCTGCTTGTGGATCTGGTAGAGCATTTCCGAGCGGTCGGCGCGCATGTCGGCCAGATCGCGGCTGGAGAAGCTGTCGATTTCGGCGACGAGGCGGTTGTAGTGCTTGCGCTTGGCGATGTTGTTGCGAGCGCGGGTCATGAGATCGTTGAAGATCATAGCAAGGGTCCTTCTGTGCCGCATTCTGGCGGCGGTTTCTTCCTCCCTTGGTCAATACGAAACATGACATAGGATTGGTGCGTTGCAAAAAGAAGATGTTGCAATGCACCATTGCACGCAGCGCATAGCCGGTTAATCGAGTCCTAAGGCGTCCTGGTTGGACGATCGGGGCCAGAACTGCCTGGGCGGCGGCTTCCTCTCTGTTTTGTCATACAAATTGCGAAGGCCGCGTCTTGCCAGATCGATCGCGGGCTGGCTTGATCCGGTATCACGTGATGCCGGGAGGAAATGCATGGCGGCCGCAGACTATTACGAAATTCTCGATCCGCGCTTCGCGCGCCTGTTCAACGGCAATGCGCAGGTGGAGAAGCTGTTCACCGGATGCCGCTGGGCGGAAGGGCCGGCCTGGTTCGCCGCCGGGCGCTATGTCGTCTGGTCCGATATCCCGAACAACCGCATGCTGCGCTATGACGAGACGGATGGCAGCGTCAGCGTCTTCCGCCAGCCCTCGGGCAATTCCAACGGCAACACCGTCGACCGGCAGGGCCGGCTGGTGACCTGCGAGCATTCGGGCCGCCGCGTCAGCCGCACCGAGCATGACGGCTCGGTCACCACCATTGCCGCCAAATGGAAGGGCAAGCGGCTGAACTCACCCAACGACGTGGTGGTGAAGTCCGACGGCTCGATCTGGTTCACCGACCCGACCTACGGCATCGACACCGACTATGAGGGCGACAAGGCCGAGAGCGAGATCGGCGCCTGCTACGTCTACCGGGTCGATCCCGACAGCGGCGAGATCGAGGCCGTCATCACCGACATGGTGCGGCCCAACGGGCTCGCCTTCTCGCTCGACGAAAGCCTGCTCTATGTCGTCGACACCGGCCGTACGCACGGCGCTGAGAACCCGGCGCATATGCGGGTGTTCAACGTCGGCAAGCACGGCAAGAAGGTGTCGGGTGGCAAGGTCTTCGCCGACTGCACCGCCGGCCTGTTCGACGGCTTCCGGCTCGACGCCGACGGACGCATCTGGACCAGCGCTGCCGACGGCATCCACTGCTACGATCCGGACGGCACGCTGATCGGCAAGGTCAAGGTGCCGGAGGTGACCGCCAATTGCGTGTTCGGCGGCGCCAAGCTGAACTGCCTCTACATCGCCGGCACCACCTCGCTCTATTCGGTGCGGCTGATGGTGAACGGGGCCAAGACTTTTTGAGGCTGCTCGACACGCTTCTCTGGCGGGTTTTGATGGCGTTGCTGCGCATACCCGTGGCGCCAGTTGCGCCTCGGCTACCGGAGCTGCCGCCATTCAGTTCTCCGGAAAGGATCTCGAAGCAGTCTCTTGCCGGTATCAGACACAATTCAAGGGGAGAGCGTCATGCCATTCGTCAACATCCGCATCGTCAAGGAAGTGATCGCCGCCGATCCGGCAGGCAAGAAGGCTGACATCGCCAAGAAAGTCACGGCGGCCATCATGGACGCCACCGGACTTGGCAATGACGATGTCTGGGTGGTTTTCGAGGAGGTCAATGCCCGCGACTGGTATGTCGGCAGGACCGACGTCGAGACGCTGCGGAAGGGGTAGGGTGGCGACGCTCGACTGCGGGTGCACCTTTCCTTCGTCATCCTCGGGCTTGACCCGAGGATCCATGCCGTGACTTCCGACTCGGAGTGCTGCGGTGCAGAATTCTGTAAGCATTGCAGCGCCTTAGTGTAACGGCATGGATTCCTTGGGCTGCTGAGCAGCTCCAGGGGTCTGCGCCGCGTCGCTGCGCTCCTTGCTCCGCCCTAGAATGACGAAGTCGTATGGTTGGCCGCCAACAGATCAGCGCGAGCGGATAAACTCCGCGAAGGCCGTGAGCCCATTGCGCATTGCCAGCACGCTCACCGGTTCCGTCAGGATGCCATCCACCTCCGGCGGCTTCTTCCCCAGCAATGCAACCTCGATCCCGCCCTCACAAAGCGCGAAGGACATCGTCCGCATGACCTCGGCCAAAGCGGCGCGGGCGAACAGCGAGCGCTGCGAGGCGTGGGCCAGCATGGCGGGCTTGGCGATGGCGGCGTCGCGCGAGACCAGCCAGTCGAGCGCGTTCTTCAGCCCGCCAGGCACGCCATGGGCATATTCGGGACAGGAGACGATGATGCCGTCGGCGCCGGTGACGGCGTCGATCAGCTCGGCCGCTTCGCGCGGCGTGCGCTCGCCCTCGTCATCGGGATTGAAGATCGGCAGACGGCCGAGCCCGCCATAGATGGTGACGCGGCAGCCCGCCGGCGCGTTGCGCGCCAGTGCCGCGACCAGGGCGGAATTGGTGGAGGCGGCCCGCAAGCTGCCGGAGATGGCGAGAAGGTTCAGCACAGCGTGAGATCGGTCCGGCGCCTACCACATCGTCTGCTTGTATTCTTCGTCGAGCCAGCGGTCCGTCGCCTCGGCCGAATCGGCGACCACCAGCTGGTCGCGCAGGATCTGGCCGAGCGTCGGCAGCGTCGCGCGGTCGTACCAGGTGTCGGGCTTCCACAGATCGGAGCGCATGAAGGCCTTGGCGCAATGCATGTAGGCCGCCTTGACCGTGACCACGATGACGCTTTGCGGCTCCTTGCCGTCGACGGCGAGGCGCTTGCGCAAACCGGCGTCGACGGTGATGCGGGCATCGCCATTGACGCGCAGTGTCTCGTTCATGCCGGGGATGAGGAAGAGCAGCCCGACCGAGGGATTGCGCAGTATATTCTCCAGCGTGTCCAGCCGGTTGTTGCCGGGCCGGTCGGGGATGGCGATGGTCCTGTCGTCGAGAATGGCGGCGAAGCCGGGCTTGTCGCCCTTCGGCGTCACGTCGGCATTGCCGGCACCATCGGACGAGCCGATCAGCACGAAGGGGCTCTTGCCGATGAAGGAGCGGCAATGGCCGTCGAGCGCCTTGAGCTCCTTGCGAATGGAACCGTCGGTCGGCCGTGGCGTCTTGTAGATCGTCCGCAATTCTTCGTGCGTGGTGACGAATTCCATGGCCCTCTCCTCAGTTGTTTGGACGCAATTCCGGACGGAAAACCGCTTCACACTATTCCTGGAATTGCTCTACTTGCCGGCCTTTTCTTCCCCGCTTGCCTTGTCGTCCAGCGAATGGCGCAGGATCAGCGGCATCTGGCTGAAGGTGAACAGAAGCGTGATCGGCATGATGCCCCAGACCTTGAAGGTAACCCAGGCATCGGTGGAAAAATTGCGCCACACCACTTCATTGACGATGGCCAGGAACAGGAAGAACAGGCCCCAGCGGAAGGTGAGCTTGCGCCAGCCTTCGGCATCGAGCTTGAAGGCAGAATCGAAGACATAGCCGAGCAGCGACCTGCCGAAGAACAGGCCGCCGAGCAGCACGCCGCCGAACAGCGTGTTGACGATGGTCGGCTTCATCTTGATGAAGATGTCATCCTGCAGATAGAGCGTCAGCGCGCCGAAGATGAAGACGACGACGCCCGACACCATCGGCATGATCGGCAGCGTGCGCGTCAGCAGCCACGAGGCGATCAGCGCGATTGCCGTTGCGGCCATGAACAGGCCGGTGGCGACGAAGATCGGGCCGCCGAATTCGCCCAGAACAGGGAACTTCTGCACCAGCCACTCGCCGCGCGCATTGGCGAAGAAGAACACCAACAGCGGCCCAAGCTCCAGCACCAGCTTGAGCACGGGATTGACGCCTTCCTTCTTCTCTTTCTGCGGGTCGGACGGATCGCGTTCGAGAATGGGTGGGTTCATGATCTTCCTTCTTACGCACGATCCCGTTGAAAAGGGATCATGCCGTTACGCCACTCCAGCGATCGCCCTGGCGAATTCGCTCGCGGAGAAAGGTTCGAGGTCGTCGACCTGTTCGCCGACGCCGATGAAATAGACCGGCAATTTGTGCTTTGCCGCGATCGCCACCAGAATACCGCCGCGCGCCGTGCCGTCCAGCTTGGTCATCACCAGGCCGTTGACGCCGGCGATGTTGCGGAAGATCTCGACCTGGTTGAGCGCGTTCTGGCCGGTGGTGGCGTCGACCGTCTGCAGCACGGTGTGTGGCGCTTCCGGGTCGAGCTTGCCGAGCACGCGCACGATCTTCTCGAGCTCGGCCATCAGTTCAGTCTTGTTCTGCAGGCGTCCGGCGGTGTCGATGATCAGCACGTCGGAGCCGGCTTCCTTGGCCCTCTCGAAGGCGTCATAGGCGAGGCCGGCGGCATCGGCGCCGAGCTTGGAGGCGATGACGGGCGATTTCGTCCGTTCGCCCCAGATCTTCAGCTGTTCGATCGCGGCGGCGCGGAAGGTGTCGCCGGCGGCGAGCATCACCGACAGGCCGCCATCGGTCAGTTTTGCCGCCAGCTTGCCGATGGTGGTGGTCTTGCCGGTGCCGTTGACGCCGACCACCAGGATGACATGCGGCTTGTGCGAGAGGTCGAGTTCCAGCGGCATGGCGACAGGGGTCAGCACCTTCTCCACCTCGGCCGCCATGATGGCGCGCACTTCGGTGTCGGAGACATCCTTGCCGTAGCGGCTGGAAGCCAGCGCATCGGTAACGCGCAGCGCCGTCTCCATGCCGAGATCGGCGCGGATCAGCACGTCTTCCAGGTCCTGCAGCGTGTCCTCGTCCAGCTTGCGCCTGGTGAAGACGCCGGCAATGTTGCCGGTGAGCTCGCGCGAGGAACGGGCAAGCCCGTCCCGCATGCGCTGGAACCAGGAGCGCCGCGGCGCCGGCTCCGGCGCCTTCACCGGCTCGGCCTTCTGCTCGACCTTCTTGGCGACGGTCACCTTGCCGGGAGCGGGTTTCGGTTCCGGCTTCGGCTGTGGGACGGGCTGCGGCTCGGGCGCGATCTCGGCAAGGACGGGCTGCGTCTCGATTGGTGCCGGCTGACGAATGGGAGGCGCGATTTCCGCCGCCGGGGCCTGAGGCGCGGCAGTCGCTGGCGCGAGTTCGGCAGCAGGTGCCAAATCTTGCGTGCGCTCGCGCTGCCCCTCACCCTTACCCTCTCCCCGTGAAGTACGGGGAGAGGGGGGCGTCGGCGTCGAGGCTTCTTCTTCAATGTTTGCGAGAGAAGGCGTGGCGTCACTGGCAGCTTCCTTCTCCCCGTCTCTATACGGGGAGAAGGTGCCGGCAGGCGGATGAGGGGCGGCGCCAGCTTCTAAAGTCGGCTGTGCGGACGGGGCCGCCGGTGGAGGCACCTCGATCGGTGCTGGTGTCTCGACCGGGATCTCCGCAGGCGGCGCTGGCACTTCGATCGGTGCCGGTTCGGGCTGCCTTTCCGGGCGCGGCGGCACAATCTCCGGCTCGGCAGGTGCCGGAGCGGGGACTTCTTGCGGCTGCGGCTCGGGAGCGGGCTCCGGAGCGGCGGGAGGAAGCGGAATTTCCTCGGGCGCCGGCGGCTCAGGCGCGGGTGCGGGTTCCTCTTGCGGCGCGGGCTGCGGCAGGGGTTCCGGCTCGGCGGGAATCGCCGGCACCGGCATGGGCGGGATGGTCGGAGCGGGCTCGGTTGCCGGTTCCTCGACAGGCGACGGCTGAGGCGCGTCCTTTACCTCCCCCTCGATGGGGGAGGTCCCAAGCGCAGCTTGGGAGTGGGGGTGATCGGCGCTGGCGTCGGCGCTGTCACCCCTCCCCGCCACTTCGTGGCGACCCTCCCCATCGAGGGGAGGGTGGCGCGCTGGTTCCAGCTCCTCGCGCTTCAAAAACTCCGGAACGACCTGTTCGGCAGCCGGCTTCAGCGCATCGAGCTGGTCCCATTTGATCGGGGGCAGCGGGGCGGTCTCGTCGACGCGCTCCTCGACAACCTCTTTCTTGCCGAACGAAAATATCTTCTTGAAAAAACCAGCCATGCTTTGCGTTTCTCAGGCGGCGCGTGCGGCAAGCGGCACTGCGTTGAGCCGGGCGCCATCGTGGCCAGTAATTGTCGCTTCGACGATCTCGCCCGGCGCGCCGGTGCCGAGTGCGGCGAGGGTAAATCCTTCGGTGCGGCCGAGGCCATCGCGCTCGATCAGGATCGACTGACGGGTTCCAGGCAGCGAGGACAGATGGCGCCGATAGGCGGCTTCGCCGGCGGCGCGCAAACGGGCGGCACGCTGCTTGACCAGTTCGCGGCGGACCTGCGGCATGCGCGCGGCGGGCGTGCCCTCGCGCGGTGAAAACGGGAAGACATGGAGATGGGTCAGGCCACATTCCTCGACGATTTTTATCGAGTTCTCGAACATGGCGTCGGTCTCGGTCGGGAAGCCGGCGATGATGTCGGCGCCGAAGACGATCGCAGGGCGCAATTTGCGCACATCCTCGCAGAAACGGATCGACTGGTCGCGCAGATGCCTTCGCTTCATGCGCTTCAGGATCATGTCGTCGCCGGACTGCAGCGACAGATGCAGATGCGGCATCAGCCTGGGTTCGGTGGCGATGGCATCGAGCAAATCGTCGTCGGCCTCGATGGAATCGATCGAGGATAGCCGCAGGCGCTTCACGTCGGGCACCTGCTTCAAAATGGTCTTCACCAGTTTGCCGAGCTTGGGCGCCCCCGGCAGATCGGCGCCGAAACTGGTCATGTCGACGCCGGTCAGCACGATCTCGGCATAACCATTGCCGGCGAGACGCTTGACCTGCTCGACCACGGCGCCCATCGGCACCGAGCGGGAATTGCCGCGGCCATACGGAATGATGCAGAAGGTGCAGCGATGGTCGCAGCCATTCTGCACCTGGACGAAAGCGCGGGCGCGGCCTTCTATGGCATCGACCATGTGGCCGGCGGTCTCGCGCACCGAGAAGATGTCGTTGACGCGGGCCTTCTCGGTGTCGTTGACGCCGAAATCCGGCAGCGCGCGGTACGAGTTTGCCTTCAGCTTCTCTTCATTGCCAAGCACGAGATCGACCTCGTCCATGGCGGCGAATTTTTCAGGCTCAGTCTGCGCGGCGCAGCCGGTGACGATGATACGCGCCTGCGGATTGTCGCGGCGCGCCTTGCGGATCGCCTGTTTGGCCTGGCGGACCGCCTCGCCGGTGACGGCGCAGGTGTTGAAGATCACCGCGCCGCCTTGCAGCGTGCCGAGACCGGCGCTTTCGGCCTCGCGCCGCATCACTTCGGATTCATAGGTGTTCAGCCGGCAGCCGAAGGTCACCACGTCAATGCGGCTGGGGGCCTCGGAAAGGAAGCCGTCGAAATCCGGGCTCCTGGACAGAGCAACCGACATCAGGCCGCGCTTTCGGTGTCGCGGGCCCAGGTGCCGGTCGAGGGATCGAAGCTGCCGGAAAATTCCCACTCGGCGGCACCGGTCAGGATGACGTGGTCGTCCTCGCGCCATTCGACATGCAGCGTGCCACCGCCGGGGGTCAAAAGGCTGACGCTGCGGCCGGTGCGCCTGGTGCGGGCCGCGGCCACCACCGATGCGCAGGCGGCGGAGCCGCAGGCCTTGGTCAGGCCGGCGCCGCGTTCCCAGGTACGGATGATCATGCTCTCGGGTGAGGTCACCTGGGCAATGGTGATGTTGGCGCGCTCGGGAAAGATCGGGTGGTTTTCGAGCAGCGGGCCGAAACGCTCGAGCTCATAGGACCAGACATCGCGGTCGACCCAGAAGATGGCGTGCGGGTTGCCCATCGAGACGGCGGAGGGCGAATGCAGCACCGGAGCGTCGATCGGGCCGATCTGCAATTCGATCATGCGGGTGTCGCGGAACTCCTCGGCGAGCGGAATTTCCTGCCAGCCGAAATGCGGCATGCCCATGTCGACCGAGATCGTGCCGTCGGCATGTTCCCTGGCGTTGAGAATGCCGGCGCGGGTCTCGAAGGTGAAGGTCTTCTGGCCGGTCTCGGCGGCGAGCGCCTGGACGACGCAGCGCATGCCGTTGCCGCAGGCCTGCGCACTGGTGCCGTCGGAATTCAGGATGTCGACATAGTAGGCGGTGCCCGGCGTCTTCGCATCATGGATCGCCATGATCTGGTCGAAGCGGGTCGCGGCATCGGCGTTCAGCGCAAGGGCCGCCGCCGCCGTCACCTGATCGGCACGGCCGCGCATATCGGCGACGATGATCTCGTTGCCGATGCCGTTCATCTTGGCGAAAGGGGCAGTGCTTGCCATTGCTCCGCGAAATTCCGTGTCCGTTTGGCGCTATATGGCGGAAACGGGCGGGAATTACCAGTGCGCAAGCGTGTTCCGTCACGGCGAAGACGCCGGACTGGTCACGGCGAAGACGCCGGACTTAGGTCACCGCGAAGATGCCCAGCACCACCAGCAGGAAGATGACGAGAACGATGCCGATGAGGATGCGCGCGCCGGTGGCCGCGGCTCCGGCCAGCGCCGGCATGCCGAGCAGGCTCGCCGCCGCGGCGACGATGAGCAGGATGATGATCCATTTGATCATGGGAATGCCTCGCAAGCTGGTAGATTTCAAAACCGCATGAAAACGCTTCTGTCGCGCTTGGGTTCCCGCCGGCTGCGAGGCGATGTCAGTGGAAAAACCTAGCCGGCGATCTCGATATCGGTGCTGAACGGCGCCGTCTTGGTCGAGTTCTGGTCATGCATGAGGAAGTTGCACTTGTATTTCCCGGGCGGCAGTCCGTCGAGGGACAGGTCGAGTTTGAAGAAGAGTTCGCGGTTGTGCGAGCGGGAAGCGACCTGAACGCTTCCGATTTTCTCGAAGGTGCCCAAAGCTTCGCCCGAGTCGGAAAGCACGGTGAGGTCGACGGAAAGCGCGATCTGGCTGTTGCCGAGGCCGTCCGACCCATAGCCGTAGCCGACCGGCTCCATATAGAGCACGACCTTCTCGCCTGGCTTGTAGATATGATTGGCACGCTCGCTGTAGATGCCGAAGCCGCCGGCCGAATCGACCTGTTTGACATTCTGCACGGCGAGCGGCATCGCTTGCCACAAGGCCTCCTCGGCGCCGCGGAATTTCTCCAGCGCGCCGGCTCCGTCACCTGCCTGCAGCGCTTTTTCGGCCTCGGCGGCGCGATCAGTGATTTCGCCCGCGAAAGCCGCCGGCACCGAGATTGCCAGTGCCATCAGCGCTGCAAGGATAGATTTCATCCGCATTCCCCTTTTCTGCTGGGCGGACCATCGGCGAAAATGACGGTGCCGTAAATGGCCAATGCAGACTTCAGCCGTGCCCGATCGCCGGCACGTCCCAGACCTCGCCGGGCTGCAAGGCGCGAAAGCGCTCCGGCTGCAGGCCCTCGGCCTCAAGCGCCTCGGCCAGTTTGCGGACCGGCTCGTCCATCGGTTCGTCGGTGAGCTGGAATGTGCCCCAGTGGCAGCCGGCGGCGAAGGCGGCCTTGCACAGCTTCATGCCTTGCACCGCTTCCTCCGGGTTCTGGTGCTGCGGCGCCATGAACCAGCGTGGCTCATACGCGCCGATCGGCAGGATGGCGAAGCGGAAGCCGCCATGTTTGTCCGCCATCAGCCGGTAGTTGATGCCGTCGTGGAAGCCGGTATCGCCGGCGAAATAGAGTTTGCCGCCCGGCGTCTCGATGACGAAGCCGGCCCACAGTGCCATGCGCCGGTCACGGGCACCGCGCGCCGACCAGTGATGCGCCGGCTCGATGTGGATGGCGGCGCGGTCACCGATGTCGATCCTGTCGCCCCAGTCATGCGCCGCCAGCCGCATGCCGGGAACCGCCTCGCCGATCAGCACATCGTTGCCGAGCGGCGTCACCACCAGCGGATCGTCTCTTTCCTTCAGTCGCCTCAGCGTGACGAGGTCGAGATGGTCATAATGGTTGTGGCTGACCAGCACGAGGTCGATCGGCGGCAGGTCGTCGAAGGCGATGCCCGGTGCATTGACGCGTTTTGGCCCGGCGAAGGAGAACGGCGAGGTGCGTTGCGACCAGACCGGATCGGTGAGGATGTTCAGGCCAGCCGTCTGAATCAGCAAGGTCGAATGGCCGACCATGGTGACGGTCAGGTCGGTGCCTTCGACCCTCGCGGACGGCCTCGCCTGCGGAAAGGGACTCGGGCTGGTCGCCGGCCATTTCGCGCGTTGGCCGTTGAGCTGCCATTTCAGCAGATCGGTGAAGCGGCCGGGCATCCGGCCACCGGGATTGAAGAACAAGGTGCCATCGAAATGGTCGCTGGGCGGACCGCTGTAATAGCGGTTGGCGGCTTTCTTTCTCGCGGCCAAGGTATGCTCCAGCGGGTTTCGTCTCCTAGACATAGGCGTTACGCCGGTTGGCGCAAGCATTTGCAGGGCGAATGCGCGGTCGCGGCCGAACTCCACGGATTTGAGCGACGGGGCGAACATGGCAGGTCGTGATTGCGATAAATTTGCAACAATCTTGCCGCAAACCCTATTTTAACCATATCGGGTTGAAATTTCGCCACCTTCTCCATCTTGGTGGAGGGTGATATTGCGCGGACGGCTTCCCCCCAGCCGGATCCGACGGAGGTTGTAATGAATTTTTCGAAAAGCGGTCTTGTGGCCGCATCGCTGGCGGCGCTCGTTGCGAGCGGTTGCTCGACCTCGCGCTTCTCGTCCATGGACGACCAGCAACCGGCGCCGCTGCAGCCGGCGCCGGCCGGCCAGGTGACTTCCAACCAGTTGCCGCCGCCTGCCTCGCCCGGCACCACCGACCCGTCGAAGTTCCCGACCGCTCCGGCGAACACGCAGGTTGCGTCCTTGCCGCCGGACGGCCAGGCGCCCGCCGGGGCCTCGGATCTCAGCGCGGCAGCCGTCGCCGGCGTCTGGAATGCCAGCGTTTCCGGGCAGAGCTGCAAGATCGCGACGCCGCAGACCAAGTTCGGCGCCGGCTTCCGCGCCGGGCCGCTGCATTGCCCGGCTCCGATCGACGGCATCAAGTCGTGGAACGTCGCCGGCAAGCAGCTGACACTTTACGATGAGAATGGCGGCTCGCTGGCGCGGCTCTATTCCTCGGGCGGCTCGAAATTCGACGGCCAGACTTCCAACGGTCAGCCGATTTCGCTTACTAGGTAGCCCGATCTCCCCAGTGCATGTCGCCCAAACTGGGGCTCCGGTTTTGGGGCAACGACGTGCATGAGAAAAACGACGTGACCGATGCATCTGCGTGACGGCCTCCAGACCCATGCGACCGTCAGGCAGCGCTACGACCACCTGGTGGAAACCGGCGCGATCGGACGCGATCCGGCGCAGGAGCTGATCGCCGCGGCGCTCGACCGGCTGACCGACGAGATCTCGGCCAAGCGGCTGGCGCACAAGTCCAGCGCGCTGGGCTGGCTGTTTGCCCGCAAGCGCGAGACGCATGAGGCCGTCAAAGGCCTCTACATCCATGGCGGCGTCGGCCGTGGTAAGACCATGCTGATGGACATGTTCTTCGAGCTGCTGCCGGTACGGCGCAAGCGCCGCGTGCATTTCAACGACTTCATGGCCGATGTGCAGGACCGCATCCAGAAGCACCGGCAGGCGCGCAAGAACGGCGACGTCAAAGAAGACGATCCGATCCCGCCCGTGGCCAAGGCGCTGGCTGAGCAGGCCTGGGTGCTGTGCTTCGACGAATTCTCGGTCACCGACATCGCTGACGCGATGATCCTGTCCAGGCTGTTTTCGGCGCTGTTCGCCAATGGCGTCGTGTTGATCGCTACTTCGAACGTGGCGCCGCAAGATCTCTACCGTGATGGGCTCAACCGCCAGCTGTTCCTGCCGTTCATCGGCATATTGGAACGACACGCGCAGGTGCTGTCGCTCGACAGCGACAAGGATTACCGGCTGGAAAAGCTCGCCCGCACGCCGGTCTATGTCACGCCAGCCGACGACACGGCCGACCGGACGCTGGACGAGGCCTGGCGGACGATGACGCGCGGCGCGCCGACAGCCGCGACCTCGCTGACGCTGAAGGGCCGGCAGGTTCTGGTGCCGGCCGCCGCCGGCGACGCGGCGCGGTTCTCCTTCGCAGATCTGTGCGAAAAACCGCTTGGCGCGCGTGATTTCCTGGCCATCGCCGGACGGTTCTCGACCATCTTCATCGACCATGTCCCGGTGCTGGGCGAAGGCAAGCGCAACGAGGCCAAGCGCTTCATCCTGTTGATCGACACGCTTTACGATCATCATGTGCGGCTGGTGGTGAGCGCCGAGGCGCCGCCACAAGAGCTTTACGTGGCAAAACGCGGCGTCGAGGTGTTCGAGTTCGAGCGCACGGCCTCTCGCCTGATCGAGATGCAGAGCCGCGACTGGCTGGAGGACTGGGCTGAGCGGCGAAAAGAAAGGGCGCCGCCGGCTGCGGCACCGCGGGCTCAAGCCCTGCCTTCGTCGTCCTAAGCAGATGGACCCAAAGCAGAGCGAAGACCCTGGTCACTAAAGCCTGTACGCATACATGACGAAACTCTCCGCTTCCCCATGCGGCTCCTTGCGCGACTCATAAAGTGCCCGGGCCGGGAGGTTGCCGGGTTCGGTGCCAACCCAGGCCTCCTCGCAGCCATTCTCCCTGCCGATCGCGAACATCGCGTCGAGCATTTTGCGCGCGATACCCTGGCGCTGGAAGGCGGGCGATACGCCGACCTCGTCGATGTAGAGTTCCGCAACCTTGTCAGGATGGCGGTGGATCACCGCCGCACATTGACCGACAACCGCGCCGTCAGCCAGGGCTACGACCATGAAATGGCCGGGTTGGCTGAGATAGGCTGCCAATCGATCCGGCCTGACCGGTTCGTCGAACACATCCTCGGCGATCCGCATCACAAGGGCGTCATCGCCGGCTTCAAGCCTTACGATCTCCATCTTCATTGTGTAACTTCTCCCAAGTCGGCTTACAAACTTTGACGTTTACGTAAATCCCAATCCATCTAACCGATTGAAAATGTTCACTCCAAAATAATCGTTTGAATTTATCTTGCACCGGGGCTATTGGGTGCGGCGAAATCTCGCGGGTTTCCTCAGCATTCCGGCCTCTTCCTCGACGCCGTCATCAAGTCGTCAAAGATTTGGGCGCAGTCACAGACAAAGGGAAAACATCCTCACATGGCACGCAACAAGATAGCGCTTATCGGCTCGGGCATGATCGGCGGCACGCTGGCCCACATGATCGGCCTCAAGGACCTCGGCGACGTGGTGCTGTTCGATATTGCCGAGGGTATTCCGCAAGGCAAGGGGCTCGATATCGCGCAATCGTCGCCGGTCGATGGTTTCGACTCCCGGCTGACCGGCGTCAACGACTATGCCGGCATCGAGGGCGCCGATGTCTGCATCGTCACCGCCGGCGTGCCGCGCAAGCCGGGCATGAGCCGCGACGATCTGCTGGGCATCAACCTAAAGGTCATGGAACAGGTCGGCGCCGGTCTGAAGAAGTACGCGCCCAAGGCCTTCGTCATCTGCATCACCAACCCGCTCGACGCCATGGTATGGGCGCTGCAGAAGTTTTCCGGCCTGCCCAAGACCCATGTCGTCGGCATGGCCGGCGTCCTCGACAGCGCGCGCTTCCGCTATTTCCTGGCCGAGGAATTCAAGGTTTCGGTCGAGGACGTCACCGCCTTCGTGCTCGGCGGCCACGGCGATTCCATGGTGCCGATGATCCGCTACTCGACGGTGTCGGGCATTCCGCTGCCCGACCTCGTCAAGATGGGCTGGACCTCGAAGGAGAAGCTCGACCAGATCGTGCAGCGCACCCGTGACGGCGGCGCCGAGATCGTCGGCCTGCTCAAGACCGGCTCGGCCTATTACGCGCCGGCGGCCTCGGCGATTTCCATGGCCGAAGCCTATCTCAAGGACAAGAAGCGCGTGCTGCCCTGTGCGGCCCACCTCTCCGGCCAGTATGGCGTCAAGGGCACCTATGTCGGCGTTCCCGTGGTGATCGGCGCCGGCGGCGTCGAGCGCATCATCGAGATCGACCTCAACAAGAGCGAACAGAAGATGTTCGACAGTTCGGTGGCGACGGTGCAGGGCCTGACCGAGGCCTGCGTCAAGATCGCGCCGCAGCTCGCCTCGAAGTGAATCCCACCAAAACGTCGACCCCGGCAAAACGACCTGGAGATAGTTCCCGATGAACATCCATGAATATCAAGGCAAGGCGCTGCTGAAGAGCTTTGGCGCGCCGGTGGCCGAAGGCGTGCCGGTGTTCAAGGCAAGCGAGGCGGAAGCCGCGGCACGCGCGCTGCCCGGCCCGCTCTATGTGGTGAAGAGCCAGATCCACGCCGGTGGCCGCGGCAAGGGCAAGTTCAAGGAACTGTCGACCGACGCCAAGGGCGGCGTGCGGCTGGCGAAGTCGGTCGCCGACGTCGTCGCCAACGCCAACGAGATGCTCGGCCACACGCTGGTGACAAAGCAGACCGGCCCGGCCGGCAAGCAGGTCAACCGCCTCTATATCGAGGACGGCGCCGACATCGAGCGCGAGCTTTATCTGTCGATCCTGGTCGACCGTTCGGTCGGCCGCATCGCCTTCGTCGTCTCGACCGAAGGCGGCATGGACATCGAGGCGGTCGCCCACGACACGCCGGAAAAGATCATCACCGTCGCCATCGATCCGGAAAAGGGCGTCACGGCGGATGACGTGAAGGCGCTTAACACAGCCCTCAAGCTCGACGGCGACGCGGCCAAGGACGGTGGCACGCTGTTCCCGATCCTCTACAAGGCCTTTGTCGAGAAGGACATGAGCCTGCTCGAGGTCAATCCGCTGATCGTCATGAAGAACGGCCGGCTGCGCGTGCTCGACGCAAAGGTGTCGTTCGACAACAACGCGCTGTTCCGCCATCCGGACGTGCTTGAACTGCGCGACACCACCGAAGAGGACGAGAAGGAGATCGAGGCGTCGAAATACGACCTCGCCTATGTCGCGCTCGACGGTAATATCGGCTGCATGGTCAACGGCGCAGGGCTTGCCATGGCGACGATGGACATCATCAAGCTTTATGGCGCCGAACCCGCCAACTTCCTCGATGTCGGCGGCGGCGCGTCCAAGGAGAAGGTGACGGCGGCGTTCAAGATCATCACCAAGGATCCGGCGGTCAAAGGCATACTGATCAACATCTTCGGCGGCATCATGAAGTGCGACATCATCGCCGAGGGCGTGATCGCCGCGGTCAAGGAAGTCGGGCTGGAAGTGCCGCTGGTGGTGCGCCTGGAAGGCACCAATGCCGAACTCGGCAAGAAGATCATCAACGACAGCGGCCTCAACGTCGTGTCGGCCGATGATCTGGACGACGCAGCCAAGAAGATCGTGGCGGCGGTGAAGGGCTGAGCCTGTGCCTCCACGCAAGATAAACCTGGTCGAGGCGGCGGATCAAAAGATCAGCAAGGTCTTCGATCCGCATATCGCCGGCGACGTCAATGACAGCCAGGCCAAGGTCGCCAAGTTCGGCGAGACCTTCGACTGGCATGCGCATGAGCATGAGGACGAAGCCTTCCTCGTGCTGCGGGGCAGGATCGCCATCGATTTCCGCGACGGTCCGGTCGAGCTCGGCGAGGGCGATTTCATCGTCGTGCCGAAGGGCATCGAGCACCGGCCGCGGTCGCTGACCGCGGAACCCGTGGTGCTGATGTTCGAACCGTCAACGACGCTCAACACCGGCAACGCCAAGAGCGACCTCACCGTCACCGACCTGAAGCGGCTCTGACCATGAACGCGGCTTCCTTCTCCTCGCTCTCGGCCGATCACCAGCGCCTGCAGGCGCTGGTCGGCGCGTGGCGCGGCGAGGAAGAGGTGGCCGATACGCAATGGGCCGATGGCGGCGCAGCAACGGCGGAAGTGCTGGCAGAGGCACAGTTCGGCGGCCTGTTCGTGGTGCAGCGCTATCGCCAGCGCCGCGACGGAACCATCTCGTTCGGCTCGCACAGCGTGTTCGGCTTCGACCAACAGAACAGCCTCGTCACCATGCATCAGTTCGATTCGATGGGCTTCGTGCCGGCCTCGCCGGCGACAGGCACATGGAACGGTGCGGAGCTCACTCTGGAGCGGTCGTCGCCGCGCGGCTCCGCACGCGTGACGTATCTGTTCGACGATGCCGATGCCTACCGCATGCGACTGCATTTCAAACCCGCCGGCAGCGATGGCTGGCAAGACATGGTGAGCGGCGTCTACCGACGCGTCTCGCCTTCCTCGATCAACAGTCTTTAGAAAAGGGCTCCGATGTCCATTCTCGTCGACAAGAACACCAAGGTGCTGGTGCAGGGCCTGACCGGCAAGACCGGTACGTTCCACACCGAACAGGCGCTGGCCTATCACGGCACCAAGATGGTGGGCGGCATCCATCCCAAGAAGGGCGGCGAGACCTGGACAGGGTCGAAGGGCGAGAGCCTGCCGATCTTCGCCACCGTCGCCGAAGGCAAAGCACGGACAGGCGCCAACGCTTCCGTCATCTATGTGCCGCCGGCGGGCGCCGGCGAAGCGATCCTGGAAGCGATCGAGGCGGAGATCCCGCTGATCATCTGCATCACCGAAGGCATTCCGGTGATGGACATGGTCAAGGTCAAGGCGCGGCTCGACCGCTCGACCTCGCGGCTGATCGGGCCGAACTGCCCGGGCGTACTCACGCCTGACGAATGCAAGATCGGCATCATGCCCGGAAACATCTTCCGCAAGGGCTCGGTCGGCGTTGTTTCGCGCTCGGGAACACTTACCTATGAGGCCGTGTTCCAGACCACCAATGTCGGCCTCGGCCAGACCACGGCCGTCGGCATCGGTGGCGACCCGGTCAAGGGCACCGAGTTCATCGACGTGCTCGAGATGTTCCTCGCCGACGACGAGACCAAGTCGATCATCATGATCGGCGAGATCGGCGGTTCGGCCGAGGAAGACGCCGCGCAGTTCCTCAAGGACGAGGCCAAGCGCGGCCGCAAGAAGCCGATGGCCGGCTTCATCGCCGGACGCACGGCGCCGGCCGGCCGCACCATGGGCCATGCCGGCGCGGTCATCTCCGGCGGCAAGGGCGGCGCCGAGGACAAGATCGCGGCGATGGAATCGGCCGGCATCAAGGTCTCGCCATCGCCGGCGCGGCTTGGCACGACGTTGGTTGAAGCCATCAAGGGCTGAGCGTCGGCGCCGGCAGTGGAATGAGAGCCGACGGCGGTTCGTTGGCTTTGAGGGGACAAGAAGGGCGGGTGAATCGCCCACTATCGCGGCGCTGCCGCAAACGTAAGGAGACGGAGCCAGGCTCCGCTGAAACGACATGGCAAGACAAGATCAGGCCAACGACCAATTCTCGCTCACCTCGTTCCTCTACGGCGGCAACGCCGATTACATCGACGCGCTCTATGCCGCCTATGAAGACGATCCCGCCTCGGTCAATCCCGAATGGCAGGAGTTCTTCGCCGGGCTGAAGGACGATGCCGGCGATGTGCGCAGGAACGCCAAGGGCGCTTCCTGGGCCAAGCCGTCCTGGCCGCTGCAGGCCAATGGCGAATTGGTGTCGGCACTCGACGGCAATTGGGGCATCGTCGAGAAGCATCTGGAAAAGAAGGTCAAGGACAAGGCGGTCACCAACGGCATCGTGCTCTCAGACGCCGACGTGCACCAGGCGACGCGCGATTCGGTGCGCGCCATCATGATGATCCGCGCCTACCGCATGCGCGGCCATCTGCACGCCAATCTCGACCCGCTCGGCATCGCCAAGCCGCTCGAGGACTACAACGAACTGTCGCCGGAGAATTACGGCTTCACCGCAGCCGATTACGACCGGCCGATCTTCCTCGACAATGTGCTGGGGCTCGAATTCGGCACCATCCGGCAGATGCTGGAGATCCTGACCCGCACCTACTGCTCGACGCTGGGCGTCGAGTTCATGCATATCTCGGACCCTGAGGAGAAGGCCTGGATCCAGGCGCGCATCGAAGGCGCCGACAAGGAAATCTCCTTCACCACGACCGGCAAGAAGGCGATCCTGCAAAAGCTGGTCGAGGCCGAAGGCTTCGAACAATTCATCGACGTCAAGTACAAGGGCACCAAGCGCTTCGGCCTCGACGGCGGCGAGGCGCTGATCCCGGCGCTGGAGCAGATCGTCAAGCGCGGCGGCCAGCTCGGCATGAAGGAGATCGTGCTCGGCATGGCGCATCGCGGCCGCCTGAATGTGCTCAGCCAGGTGATGGCCAAGCCGCACCGGGCTATCTTCCACGAATTCAAGGGCGGCTCGGCAGCCCCCGACGAGGTCGAGGGCTCGGGCGATGTGAAGTACCATCTCGGCGCCTCGTCGGACCGCGAGTTCGACGGCAACAAGGTGCATTTGTCGCTGACCGCCAATCCCTCGCATTTGGAAATCGTCGATCCCGTGGTGATGGGCAAGGCGCGCGCCAAGCAGGACTATCTGTTCGGCCGCGGCCGCGAGGAGATCGTGCCGCTGGAAGAGCGCGCCAAGGTGCTGCCGCTGCTCCTGCATGGCGATGCCGCTTTCGCCGGCCAGGGCGTGATCGCCGAAATCCTCGGCCTGTCGGGCCTGCGCGGCCACCGCGTCGCCGGCACGCTGCATTTCATCATCAACAACCAGATTGGCTTCACCACCAATCCGCGCTTCTCGCGCTCGTCGCCCTATCCGTCCGACGTCGCCAAGATGATCGAGGCGCCGATCTTCCACGTCAATGGCGACGATCCGGAAGCCGTGGTGCACGCCACCAAGG
Organism: Mesorhizobium sp. 2RAF45; assembly: GCF_052115225.1. Taxonomy (NCBI): domain Bacteria; kingdom Pseudomonadati; phylum Pseudomonadota; class Alphaproteobacteria; order Hyphomicrobiales; family Phyllobacteriaceae; genus Mesorhizobium; species Mesorhizobium sp. 2RAF45. The sequence goes on from NZ_JBFRGG010000008.1 coordinate 135,023, forward strand.
TGGCGATCGAATTCCGCATGAAGTTCCACAAGCCGGTGGTCGTGGACATGTTTTGCTACCGCCGCTTCGGCCACAATGAGGGCGACGAACCGGCCTTCACCCAGCCGATCATGTACCGCAACATCCGCACCCACAAGACTACGGTGCAGATCTATGGCGACCGGCTGATCGCCGAGGGCCACATCACCCAGGCCGAGCTCGACCAGATGAAGGCCGACTGGCGCGCGCATCTGGAATCCGAGTGGGAAGTCGGCCAGCATTACAAGCCCAACAAGGCCGACTGGCTGGATGGCGCCTGGTCTGGCCTGCGCACGGCCGACAATCAGGACGAACAAAGGCGCGGCAAGACCGCGGTGCCGGTCAAGACGCTGAAGGAAATCGGCAAGAAGCTGACCGAGGTGCCGAAGGGTTTCGAGGCGCACAAGACCATCATCCGCTTCCTCGAAAACCGCCGCGAGGCGATCGAATCCGGCGAAGGCATCGACTGGTCGACGGCGGAGGCGCTGGCTTTCGGCGCCATCCTGCTCGACGGCAATCCGATCCGCCTGTCGGGGCAGGATTCCGAGCGTGGCACCTTCTCGCAGCGCCATTCCGTGCTCTACGACCAGCGCGACGAGACCCGCTACATCCCGCTCAACAATCTGTCGGCGGCGCAGGCCGGCTACGAAGTCATCAACTCGATGCTGTCGGAAGAGGCGGTGCTGGGCTTCGAATATGGCTACAGCCTGGCCGAGCCGAAGGCGCTGACCTTGTGGGAAGCGCAGTTCGGCGACTTCGCCAACGGTGCCCAGGTGGTGTTCGACCAGTTCATCTCTAGCGGTGAGCGCAAGTGGCTCAGAATGTCGGGCCTCGTCTGCCTGTTGCCGCATGGCTATGAGGGCCAGGGTCCGGAGCATTCCTCGGCCCGGCTGGAGCGCTTCCTGCAGCTTTGCGCCGAAGACAATATGCAAGTCGCCAACTGCACCACGCCGGCCAACTACTTCCACATCCTGCGCCGGCAGCTGAAGCGCGATTTCCGCAAGCCGCTGATCCTGATGACGCCGAAGTCGCTGCTGCGCCACAAGCGGGCGGTGTCGACGCTGCCGGAAATCTCGGGCGAAAGCTCGTTCCACCGGCTGCTGTGGGACGACGCGCAGTTGTTGCCCAACCAGCCGATCAAGCTCACCAAGGACAGCAAGATCCGCCGCGTCGTGCTGTGCTCGGGCAAGGTCTACTACGACCTCTACGAGGAGCGCGAGAAGCGCGGCATCAACGACATCTACCTGCTGCGCGTCGAACAGCTCTATCCATTCCCGGCCAAGGCGCTGATCACCGAACTGTCGCGTTTCCGCAACGCCGAGATGGTGTGGTGCCAGGAGGAGCCCAAGAACATGGGCGCCTGGTCGTTCATCGACCCGTATCTGGAATGGGTGCTGGCGCATATCGACGCCAAGCATCAGCGCGTTCGCTACACCGGCCGGCCGGCGGCCGCGTCGCCGGCGACGGGATTGATGTCCAAGCACCTTGCCCAGCTCGCCGCCTTGCTCGAAGACGCGCTCGGCGAATAAAGCAGGCGAATAGAACAGAACCGACAAGAACGGACAGGCACAATGGCTACCGAAATCCGCGTTCCCACTCTCGGCGAATCCGTCACCGAGGCGACCATCGGCAAATGGTTCAAGAAGGTCGGCGATGCCATTGCCGTCGACGAGCCGCTGGTCGAGCTTGAAACCGACAAGGTGACGGTGGAAGTTCCGGCGGCCGCCGCCGGCACGCTGGGCGAAATCGTCGCCAAGGAAGGCGAGACGGTGGGTGTCGGCGCTTTGTTGGGTTCGATCTCGGCAGGCGGCGCCGCCGCGCCGGCGACCAAGCCGCAGGCGGTTTCGCAGGCCTCGTCGCCGGATGCGGCGTCGACCAGCAAGCAGGCCGCGGCCGAGACCGCCAAGATCGCCGGCGATGGCGGCGCGGTCGAGCCGCGCAGCATGCCGCCGGCGCCGGCTGCCGCAAAACTGATCGCCGAGAACAATCTGTCGGTCGACCAGCTGTCCGGTTCGGGCAAGCGCGGCCAGGTGCTGAAGGGCGACGTGCTCGACGCCATCGCCAAGGGCGCGCCGTCGCAGCCGGCCGAGACGCCCAGGGCGGCGCCGGCACCGATTGCCGTGCGTGCGCCATCTTCCGGTGACGATGCCTCGCGCGAAGAGCGCGTGCGCATGACCAAATTGCGCCAGACCATCGCGCGCCGGCTCAAGGAAGCGCAGTCGACCGCGGCGATGCTGACCACCTTCAACGAGGTCGACATGTCGGCGGTGATGGCGCTGCGGACCAAGTACAAGGACGTGTTCGAGAAGAAGCACGGCGTGAAGTTGGGCTTCATGGGCTTCTTCACCAAGGCCGTCACGCACGCGCTGAAGGAAATCCCGGCGGTCAATGCCGAGATCGACGGCACCGACATCATCTACAAGAACTTTGCCCATGTCGGCGTCGCCGTCGGCACCGAGAAGGGCCTCGTCGTGCCGGTCGTGCGCGACGCCGACCAGATGTCGATCGCCGAGATCGAGAAGGAAATCGGCCGGCTCGGCATCGCCGCGCGCGATGGCAAGCTGTCGGTCGCCGACATGCAGGGCGGCACGTTCACCATCTCCAATGGCGGCGTCTATGGTTCGCTGATGTCGACGCCGATCCTCAACGCGCCGCAGTCGGGCATTCTGGGCATGCACAAGATCCAGGACCGGCCTGTCGTGGTCGGCGGCCAGATCGTAATCCGGCCGATGATGTATCTGGCGCTGAGCTACGATCACCGCATCGTCGACGGCAAGGAAGCGGTCACCTTCCTGGTGCGCGTCAAGGAAAGCCTGGAGGATCCGGAACGGCTGGTGCTCGATCTCTGAGGCGGTCGGATGGCAGCTCGCGGCAGAGGCGGCCAATGATGGCCCGTTTGCTTGGGTCTGCCAAACTGGCTGTGCTTATGGCCGGCATGGCGCTGGCTCCCGCAACCGCCCATGCCGCCTGCCCGATCGAACTCGCCGTCTATGGCGATGCGCAAAGCGGCAGCGAGATCGATTTTACCCCGACCGGCACCTCCGCCACCGTCACCAACACGTTCCGCATGATCCTCGACAACAATGTGGTGCTGAACGGCATCGTCATGTGGACCGAGGGCGTGGCACGGCCGAACGGCGCGCTGATGTTCAAATGCCCGGAGGGCGACACCACCGGCGCCGAGCTCGCCGCCTGTACCCCCTGGCACGGCGTCATCTACACGTCTGACGACAAGGGCAGCATCGGGCTCTTGCCGGCAGAAGGCGTCGAGGCGCCGAAGACGCTGATCCTGCCGGATCTCGGTCCGATGCTGCGTCAGTCGTCGGCCTATGGCGGCAACGGCTTCTCGAAAGTGCCGTCGGACGTTTTTACGTTGAAGGGATGCCAGGAATGAGCGAAGCGCAGAAGGTCCTGCTGGTCACCGGCGGCAGCCGTGGCATCGGCGCCGCCATCTGCCGGCTTGGCGCGAAGGCCGGCTATCGCGTCGCGGTCAACTATGCCTCCAACAAGGCTGCCGCCGACGCCTGGTCAGCGACATCAAGGCTGCCGGCGGTGATGCTTTCGCGGTCAAGGGCGATGTCGGCAGCGAGGCCGATATCCTCTCGATCTTCGAGGCCGTCGACCGCACCCATGGCCGGCTCGACGCCTTCGTCAACAATGCCGGCATCGTCGACGCCAAGGCGCGCGTCGACGAAATGAGCGCGGCACGGCTCGAGCGCATGATGCGCATCAATGTCGTCGGTTCGATCCTGTGCGCCCGCGAGGCGGTCAAGCGCATGTCGACGCGCCATGGCGGCAACGGCGGAGCGATCGTCAACATTTCCTCGGCGGCGGCGGTGCTGGGCGCGCCGGACAATTATGTCGACTATGCCGCCTCCAAGGGCGCCATCGACACGTTCACCATCGGGCTCGCCCGCGAGGTGGCGCTGGAAGGCATCCGCGTCAACGCGGTGCGGCCGGGCATCATCGACACCGACATCCATGCTTCCGGCGGACAGCCGGACCGGGTGGCGCTGATCCAGGACACGCTGCCGATGAAAAGAGCCGGCACCGCCGATGAAGTCGCGGGTGCGGTTCTCTATCTTCTATCCGATGCCGCGTCCTATACGACGGGCGCGATCCTGAACGTTAGCGGCGGCCGCTGAGCGCCAAGCAAAGGGAAACAAACATGGCTTATGACGTCGTTATCATCGGATCGGGACCCGGCGGCTATGTCTGCGCCATCAAGGCGGCGCAGCTCGGCCTGAAGGTGGCGGTGGTCGAGAAGAACGCCACCTTCGGCGGCACCTGCCTCAACATCGGCTGCATCCCGTCCAAGGCGCTGCTTCATGCCTCCGAAATGTTCGCCGAGGCCGGCCATTCCTTCGACACGCTGGGTGTCGAGATACCAGCGCCGAAGCTCAACCTGAAGAAGATGATGGCGCACAAGGATGCGACGGTGTCGTCCAACGTCAACGGCGTCGCCTTCCTGTTCAAGAAGAACAAGATCGACAGTTTCCGCGGCACCGGCAAGGTGGTCGCGGCAGGCAAGGTGTCGGTGACGGGCGAGGACGGCAAGGTCGAGGAGGTCGAGACCAAGAACATCGTCATCGCCACCGGTTCCGATGTCGCCGGCATTCCCGGCGTCAAGGTTGATTTCGACGAGAAAATCATCGTGTCGTCGACCGGCGCGCTGTCGCTGGACAAGGTTCCCGGCCACCTCGTGGTGGTCGGTGGCGGCGTCATCGGCCTCGAGCTCGGCTCGGTCTGGGCGCGGCTCGGCGCCAAGGTCACCGTGGTCGAGTTCCTCGACACGATCCTCGGCGGCATGGACGGCGAGGTCTCCAAACAGTTCCAGCGACTGCTGTCCAAGCAAGGCTTCGAGTTCAAGCTCGGCGCCAAGGTCACCGGCGTCGCCAAGGCGAAGAAAGGCGCAACCGTCACCTTCGAGCCGGCCAAAGGCGGCGCCGCCGAGACCGTCGCGGCCGATGTCGTGCTGATCGCCACCGGGCGCCGCGCCTATGCCGACAGTCTTGGGCTGAAAGAGGCGGGGGTCGAGGTCGACGAGCGCGGCCGCGTCAAGACCGACGGGCACCTGCGGACCAACGTGCCGGGCATCTATGCCATCGGCGACGTCATCGCCGGGCCGATGCTGGCGCACAAGGCCGAGGACGAGGGTGTCGCGGTGGCCGAAACCATCGCCGGCCAGGCCGGCCATGTGAACTACGAGGTCATTCCGAGCGTCGTCTACACCAGCCCGGAAATCGCCTCGGTCGGCAAGACCGAGGAAGAACTGAAGAAGGCCGGCATCGACTACAAGGTCGGCAAATTCCCGTTCAGCGCCAATGGCCGCGCACGCGCCATGCTGCACACGGACGGCTTCGTGAAGATCCTCGCCGACAAGGCCAGCGACCGCGTGCTCGGCGTGCACATTGTCGGCTTCGGCGCCGGCGAGATGATCCACGAAGCGGCTGTGCTGATGGAGTTCGGCGGCTCGTCGGAAGATCTCGCCCGCACCTGCCACGCGCATCCGACAATGTCGGAAGCGGTGAAGGAGGCGGCGCTGGCCACCTTCTTCAAGCCGATCCATATCTAAGGCGCCCGACCCTTCGACCGCGCGAAACAAACAAAACGGCCCGCCTTTCGACGGGCCGTTCGTATCTTGATGTCTAGCCGATCAGTTGGCCGGTGCCGGAGCGGGTGCTGGCGCAGGCGCCGGAGCGGGCGCAGGAGCCGGTGCTGGCGCCGGAGCTGGCGCGGGAGCCGGAGCTGGGGCCGGAGCTGGCGCAGGAGCCGGTGTGCTGGCCGCTGGCGCTTCGGCGGGTGCCGGATGCTCGCCGCTTCTGCCGAAAACGTAATACGCGACAATCGCCAGGATAACGACGACCAGAGCAATCAGCCAGGGGCTGCCGCCGCCACCGCCGCTTGGCCTGTCGTTGGATGGATTCGCCATAAAAGTGTCCTCCGTGGATGAAAATGATCAATCAACAGCCATCAACGTGCAACCGTTGAATGGGTTTCACGCTAGGGAAGGAAAGCGCCGAAAACGCGGCGTTTGGCCTCCCACTGCCATCCGACTCAATTGACGGCGGTGACAGTATAGCCGGCTTTGCGGAAATCCTCGACCAGTCCCTCGGGACCGGGCAGGTGGAGCGCGCCGACCGCCATGAAGGCATTGCCCCTGGCCAGGATCGGTCCGGCATGATCGACCATCACCTTGTTGCGGCTGGTGATCATGGTTTCCTCGAAGGCGGCATAGCCCGAGGGGTCGTTCTGCTCGTCCGGCATGGCGGCGCGGAACAATGGCCAGAACATGCCGGTGTCGCCGCGCTGGTAGAGCACGATCATGGTCTCGTTGATGTCATTGACCTTGTCGCCGAGCTTCAGCGTGTCGACCAGGCCCTTCATGTGGAAGGCAAGCGGCAGCGAGGCCATGGCGCGTAGCTGGCTCTCGGCCGTTTCCAGACCTTCCACCAGCTTGCCGGCCGCCTTGGCGCTCTCGGCCAGCTTGACGTCGAGCACCGGTGCTCCGCCGGACTGGCGGGCGAGTTCGCAGGCCGGCAGCGCCATCATCGCCGACAGCATCCACGGCTTCATCTTGGCGACGGTTGCCGGCGGGATGCCGCGCGCGTCGAGCGCTGCATTCATCGCCGCCGCTTCGTCCGGCTTCAGCAAGGATGACAGCGTCGTGGAGTCGGTGAACATCATCAGGTCCGGCTCCTTCAGCATCGCCGTCATCATCTTCTGCTTGTCGAGCACGTCGGTGGTTTCGATGATGAGGGTGCCGGCGGCGTCAAAGGCCCTCTGTGCTTCCGGCGGCAACGTTGTGACGCGCGGGTCGGTCATGTGCATGGTGCCGAACAGATAGGATGGCTGTTCTCCCGATTTCTCAAGCTTCCACAGCAGGCCCTTGCCATTCAGCGTGGCGGCGGCTTCCGCCTCGATCTTGCTGTAGGTGGCAGGGCTGCTCTTCTGCAGGGCCGACAGCATGTCGGCACCGCTGCAGGTCGGGACGTCCGCATGCGCCCTGCCGGCCGCGAACAGCAGCATGGCAAGGAAGGACAGGAAAAACAGCACGTTGAGTGCGACAAGCAGCTTCAGCGAGATGGAAGCTGCACGGTCGGCGATGGCAATGACGCGTTTCATGGCCCCTTTCTAAGGGGGAAAAGCGGCAAAACGGTTAATTGGTAGGTCGAAATTGAAGGGTTCACGCCCTTGGATGGGCCGATTCGTAGATTTCAAGCAGCCTTGCGGTGTCGACGCCGGTGTAGATCTGCGTCGTCGACAGGCTCGCATGGCCAAGCAGCTCCTGGATGGTGCGCAGATCGCCGCCGCGGCCAAGCAGATGGGTGGCGAAGGAGTGGCGCAGCGCGTGCGGCGTCGCGGTGTCGGGCAGGTTGAGCGCCGAACGCAGTTTGGCCATGTCGCGCTGGATGATGGCCGGATTGAGCGGGCCGCCGCGCGCGCCGCGAAACAACAGGCCTTTGGGATCGAGATGATAGGGGCAGAGCCGGCGGTATTCGGCGATTGCTCTGAGCGCCACCGGCAGCACCGGTACCAGCCGCGTCTTGCCGCCCTTGCCGGTGACGCGCAGCACTGTGTCGGCCTCGGACGCCAGATCGGCGCCGGCGAGGCCGAGCGCTTCGGAAATGCGCAGCCCCGAGCCGTAGAGCAGCGTCAGCACGGCGGCGTTGCGGGCGGCGATCCAGGGCTCTTCGGCCAGCTGGCCTTCGACCGACACGACCTGTTTGGCGTCGCTCGCGGTCAGCGGTTTTGGCAGCGATTTGGGCTGGCGCGGCGCGCGCAGCGCGGCGGCGCCGGCGGCGTTGACCAGGCCACGGCGTTCGAGGAAACGCAGCAGCGAGCGGATGCCGGCCAGGCCTCGGCCCAGCGTGCGGGCGCCGGCGCCGGCGTTGCGGCGGGCGGCGAGAAAGCCGCGCAGGTCGGCCGGGCGCAGATTGGCGATGTCCGAGATGCCGGGCGAGCCACCACAATGGCCGGTCAGGAAATGCAGGAACTGGCGCGTGTCGCGCTCATAGGCTTCCACTGTCTCGGGCGACAGCCGACGTTCACGCGCGAGCATCTTCAGCCAGCTTTCACGCGCCGCCTGGAGATCGGGTTTCGCCGGGATGAGGAATTCCTGCATGGCGGCATTTTCCTGCATCCGGGTTAGGAAGCGGTGAAGAGCCCGTCATTGAAATGACAGCCGCGTGGGGTTAGAGCAGGCCAAAGGATATTCGCGATGAGCAAGCCGCAAAACCCTGTCCAGATGGCCGTGATCGGCGCCGCCCATGGCATCAAGGGCGAACTCAGGGTGAAGACCTTCACCGGCGATCCGATGGCGCTGGCCGATTATGGGCCGCTCTATGCCAGGGACGGCCGCGCCTTCCAGATCACAGACATAAGGCCGGCCAACACCGTCGTCGTGGTGCGTTTCAAGGGCATCAGCGACCGCAATGCCGCCGAAGCGCTCGCCGGTACGGAGCTTTTCGTCGACCGCTCTGTGCTGCCGGACGATGGCGAGGAGGATGAATTCTACCATGCCGACCTGGTTGGACTGGAGGTTCGCGACGACACCGGCACTGCGCTTGGCAAGGTGGTTGCCGTGCATAATTTCGGCGGCGGCGACATTCTCGACGTGACGCTCGCCGGCCGCAAGGGCGTGCTGATCCCATTCACCCAGGCCGCCGTGCCTGATGTGTCGATCGCCGAGGGCTTTGTCCGCGTCGACCCGGTGGCGGCCGGGCTGGTCGAGGACGAGGATGACGATGCGCCGCGCGAGGAAGACTTCGACCCGAAGGGCAGGCCGCGCGGACCGCGCGACGCCGGGGGCAACCGGTGACATTCAAGGCCTCGGTGCTGACGCTCTACCCCGAGATGTTCCCGGGCGCGCTTGGCCTGTCGCTGGCGGGCCGCGCGCTCGAGGCCGGCACCTGGTCGCTGGAGGCGATCCAGATCCGCGACTTCGCCACCGACAAGCACCGCACCGTCGACGACACGCCGGCCGGGGGTGGCGCCGGCATGGTGATGCGCGCCGATGTCTTGGCCAAGGCGATCGACCATGCCTCGCCGCCGGGCGATGCGCGTCCGCGCCTTTTGATGAGCCCGCGCGGCAAACCGCTGACCCAGGCGCGGGTGCGCGAGCTTGCCGCCGGGCCGGGCGCCGTCATCCTGTGCGGCCGCTTCGAGGGCGTCGACCAGCGGCTGATCGACGCGCGCGGCCTGGAAGAGGTGTCGATCGGCGATTTTATCCTCTCCGGCGGCGAGCCGGCGACGCTCGTGCTGCTCGACGCGGTGGTGCGGCTGCTGCCCGGCGTGATGGGCAATGCGGTGTCCGGCGAGGAAGAGAGTTTTGAAAACGGCCTGCTCGAACATCCGCACTACACAAGGCCGCAGGAGTTCGAGGGGCGCGCGATTCCCGAAGTGCTGATCTCCGGCAATCACAAGAAGATCGCTGCATGGCGGCGGGCGGAGTCCGAGCGGCTGACCAGCGAGAGGCGGCCGGACCTTCTCGGCGCTCACCCCTTGGTAAAATAATAAAACGCCAGAAACAGGCCGACGGCGACGACGATGCCGCGCACCACGTTCTGCGGCACGCGCTTGGCGATCCACACGCCGGCATAGCCGCCGAGCGCACCGCCCGGGATCATGACGATCGCCTGCGGCCAGGCAACGACGCCACCCGAGACGAAGACGATGATCGCCACCGCGGCAACGACCACGGCCAGCATGTTCTTCAGCGCGTTCAGCCGGTGGTAGTCGCCGGCCTGCGTCAGGCCGAGCGTCGCCAGCATCATCACGCCCATGCCGGCGCCGAAGAAGCCGCCATAGATGGCGGTGACGAACTGCGCCAGCGAACCGGCGAGCGAGCCGACCGCCGCCTCATGGCCGGGTTTTGGTGTTGGCTTCAGCCACGGCCCGGCGGCAAACAGGGCGGTTGCGCCCAAGAGCAACCACGGCACCATGACGCGGAAGGAAGGGTTGGACAGTGCCAGAAGGATGAAGGCGCCGGCCAGCGCACCGGCCGCCGAGATCAGGCAAAGCACCAGGGCACCGCGCCAGAAGTGCCTGATATCGGTCCAGTAGGCGAGCGTCGAGGTGATGTAGCCCGGGAACTGCGTGACCGAGGAGGTGGCGTTGGCGACGATCGGCGGCACGCCGACCAGTGTCATGGCGCCGAAGGTGATGAAGGTGCCGCCGCCGGCGACCGCATTGGCGGTGCCGGACAGGAAGCCCGCCAGGAACAGCAGGATGGCGTCGAAGACAGACATGGAATGCCGCCGCGGAAAACTCTGTTATGTCAGGCTTAGAAAGGCCTGAGGGCCGGCGCAACCCGGCACGAAGCGATTACGATGGTGCCATGCCGGCAAAAAAGACTCGTGCGCGGGCGTGACAAAGCGCCGAAATAGCTGTATGTCGCCGCCGAACCGGAAGAAGAATCTGCCGGACCCGTCAACAATGACGGTGTAGTCGCCCCTGTCCGATGTCTTGCAGACGAATGTCTCGGAGGCAAAGGACATAGCCGAGCGGTCAATGGAACTGCAAGGCGAGTGTCGGACGCTCTGACTGTCGGAAGAACAAGAAGTGGACTATTGAGATGGATCTCATCCGTCAGCTCGAGGCCGAGCAGGCCGCCAAGATCGAAGCCAAGCGCAAGCTCCCCGAATTCCAGCCCGGCGACACCGTGCGCGTCCAGGTCCGCGTGACCGAAGGCACCCGCACCCGCGTCCAGGCCTATGAAGGCGTCGTCATCGCCCGCGCCGGTTCCGGCTTCCAGGAAAATTTCACCGTCCGCAAGATCTCCTATGGCGAAGGCGTCGAGCGCGTTTTCCCGGTCTTCTCGCCGATGGTCGAGGGCGTCGAGATCGTTCGCCGCGGCAAGGTGCGTCGCGCCAAGCTCTATTACCTGCGCGACCGTCGCGGCAAGTCGGCCCGTATCTCGGAAAACACCGGCGTCCGCGCCCGCAAGCTCAACGATGAGGAGCGCGACGCGCTGAACGCTGAGAAGGCCCGCATCGAGGCCGAGAAGGTCGCCGCCGCCCAGGCGCTGGCCGCCGAGACGGCCGCCAAGGAAGCCGCCGAGAAGAAGGCCGCCGCCGAGGCTGAGGCAGCCAAGGCCGCCGAGGCGACCCCGGCCGAATAAGGCTTTCGGAAATCCCATTCAAAAAAGGCGGCTTCGGCCGCCTTTTTTCGTTTCACCAGACTGTGAGCGCTTCCGGCCCTCGAAACAGGATCAGGCTGTTGACGGCATATTATCTTGTGTACTAAATAATCGTGCACAAGATAATTGGAGATTTGAAATGGCACTCTACACCACACAGGCTCACGTCACCGGCGGCCGCGCCGGCCATGGTGAGACCAGCGACGGCCTGCTCAAGGTCGATCTGGCGATGCCCAAGGAACTCGGCGGGCCGGGTGGCGCGACCAATCCCGAGCAGCTTTTCGCCGTCGGCTACGCCGCCTGCTTCGAAAGCGCCATCCGCTTCATCGCGCGCAAACAGAAGCTGCCGCTCACGGATGCCGGGGTAACCTCCACCGTCAGCCTGCTTCCCAATGGCGAGGGCTTCAAGCTCGGTGTCGCGCTCGCGGCGCAGACGAAAGGCCTTGATCAGGCGGCCGCGGAAGCGCTTGTATCGGAAGCGCATAATATCTGCCCCTATTCGAACGCCATCCGGGGCAATGTCGAGGTGGCGCTTTCGGTAAAGGCGGCATGACGGGAAAGACCATAAAGAGCCCCAGAGACGTCCCGGCGGCGGCCGCCGGGACAGTGGGGGTTCCGCGACTCGATCAGCAACTCTGCTTCGCGCTCTATTCGGCGAGCGGGCTGATGACCAAGCTCTATCGGCCGTTGCTCGATCCGCTCGGGCTGACTTATCCGCAATATCTGGTCATGCTGGCGCTATGGGAGCACGCGCCGAGCACTGTGGGCGCGCTTGGCGAGGCGCTGGGCCTCGATTCCGCGACGCTGACGCCGCTGCTCAAGCGGATGGAGGCGGGCGGGCTCGTCACCCGCCGGCGCGATGCCGCCGATGAGCGCCGCGTGCTGGTCGAGCCGACGGCCAAGGGCCAGGCTCTGAGTGCGCGAGCGCAGGATGTGTCCGCGGCGCTTGCCTGCAGCGTGCCGCTCCAACCTGGTGAAGCAAAAGCGCTGCACGCGACGCTCACCCATCTCGTTGCCGACTTGCGCAACGCCGTGGTGGAAGACGCCTCGGCGGATGCGGAGGCGCTGGTTTCCGGTTCGAGATAGCCAGATTATCCCGAAATCCCTGAATTGAGGGCATCCGAATCCCTTTTCGCGCGCGCTGAAGCAGCGGTCCGTCTTGCATGACGCAAGCGGAAAGCTAAAGTCGGCCCGGATTTCCTGTAAGCCCATCCGGGCGCCTTCAATTTTCCGGGAGTGTGTCATGACCAAATCGAAACTGCTGCTGTCCGGCCTGCTGGCCCTCGTGCTGGCGCCTGTTGCCGCCTTCGCGCAGGCGCTGCCCGATCTCGGCGGCAGACAAGTGGTGGTGGTGACCGAAAACGCCTATCCGCCGCTGCAGTTCATCGATCCCAAGACGGGCAAGCAGATCGGCTGGGAATATGACGCGATGAACGAAATCGCCAAGCGGCTCAATTTCAAGGTCGAGTACCAGAACACCTCCTGGGACGCGATGATCCAGGCGGTTTCCGACAAGCAGTACAACATCGGCATGACCGGCATCACCATCAAGGATGACCGCAAGGAGAAGGTCGACTTCTCCGATCCCTATATGCGCTCGGAGCAGTTCATGCTGGTGCGCGGCGATGAAAGCCGCTTCACCGACGCCAAGACCTTCGGCGCTTTCAAGGACGGGCTGATCGGTGCGCAACCCGGCACCACGCCCTTCTACACCGCCGTCTACAGTGTGCTCGACGGCAATGAGCAGAACCCGCGCATCAAACTGTTCGAGACTTTTGGCGCCACGGTGCAGGCGCTGAAATCGGGCGACGTCGATGTCGTGCTGACCGACGGCACCGCCGGCAAGGGCTATGTCGATGCTTCCGAAGGCAAGCTCAAGCTGATCGGCGGCCCGCTCGGCACCGAGGACTTTGGCTTCATCTTCCCGAAGGGATCGGACCTGGTGAAGCCGGTCAACGCCGCGATCGCGGCGTTGAAGGCGGACGGCACGCTCGATGCGCTGAACAAGAAGTGGTTTCTCGACTACAAGATGGGGCAGTAGTCGTTGGCGCGCGTGCTTGCTGACGATGGTGCGCCGCAAATCGCGCTGACCCTGCGCCAGGGCACCCCTCTCTGTCCTGCCGGACATCTCCCCCTCAAAGGGGGGAGATCAGCAGCTTCAGCGCCGGCAGCAGTTTTACGACGTCGGGGATTGGCGAAAGTCGAGACAATATCCAAATCCAATCTCCCCCCTGAGGGGGAGATGCCCGGCAGGGCAGAGGGGGGTGGCTTGCCGCGATCCTCCGACAATCCTTGCGCTGCCACGCTCGCCTGAATGGTACCGTCCTCTTCCGCCAAGTCCGAATTCCCCTGGTGGCTTGCCGCCGCCGCCGTGCTTGCACTGGCGGCGGCCCTGTTCATCGCGGCCAGCGATCTCTATGCCCAGGTCTTCGCCACGGTCGCCAAGGGTATCGCTATCACCGTCTTTGTGACCGTCATCGCCTTCGCCATGGCGTCGATCATCGGTCTCGGGGTTGCCCTGATGGGCTTGTCGGGCTCGTCCTGGCTTCGCCAGATCGCGCGCTTCTATGTCGAGATCATCCGCGGCGTGCCGATCCTGGTGCTGTTGTTCTGGATCGCCTTTGCTGGCGCGCCGGCCTTCGTCGCGGCCTGGAACGCGTTGACCGCGCCGCTGCAAAGTGCCGGCTATCTCGGTGAGCTCTTGGTGCGCGACGTGTCGCTGTTGTGGCGCGCCATCATGGCGCTGACCATCGGCTACTCCGCCTTCATCTCGGAGGTCTTCCGCGCCGGCATCCAGGCAGTCGAGAAGGGCCAGATCGAGGCGGCCAAGGCGCTTGGGCTGAGCCGTGCGCAACGCTTCCGGCTGATCGTCTTTCCGCAGGCGATCCGCACCATCTTGCCGCCGCTCGGCAATGATTTCGTCGCTTTGGTCAAGGATTCCTCGCTGGTATCGGTGCTCGGCGTCGCCGACATCACCCAGATGGGCAAGATCTATGCCGCCGGCTCGTTCCGCTTCTTCGAGACCTATTCGATCGTGGCCTATATCTATCTCATCCTCACCGTTGGCCTGTCGCTGGCGCTCAGGGCGCTGGAGCGGCGCCTGCACCGCCAGCACGAGGAATAGTCTTTGGGCCGAGACAGGGTTACGATCCTGTCGACATCGAGGGAGGTCTCATGATTGCCGACAAGGCCAATGCGGCGCTGGATTCCGTCTATGGCGCCGACACGCCTGAAACGCTGGCGCAGGCCTATGCCGCCTGGGCCGCGACCTATGACAGCGAGACCGCCTCGCTCGGCTATCTCCTGCCGTTCCTCATCACCGCCTGGGTGGCACGCCATGTTCCGGCTGGCGAAGGGCCGCTGCTCGACGCCGGCTGCGGCACCGGCCTGTCGGGGCCGTCGCTGAAGGCGCTGGGCTATGGCGACATTGCCGGGCTGGATCTCTCGGACGACATGCTCAAGATCGCCGGCAGCCGCAACGCCTATGGCGAGCTGAAACAGGCGATGCTGGGCGGACCGCTGCCCTGGCCGGACGGGCATTTCCGCGCCTTCTTCTCCACCGGCGTGTTCACCATCAGCCACGCGCCGGCATCGGGCCTGCACGAATTGGTGCGCATCACCAAGAAGGGCGGCCACGCCATCTTCACCGTGCGCGACCAGGTGTTCGAGAGCGGCGGTTTTCAGGCGGTGTTCGATGAACTCACGCAGGCGAAGAAATGGCGGCTGGTCGAGCAAAGCCCATGGTTCCGTTGCTATGCCATCGCCGAGCCCGATGCGCTGGTGAAGACGTTTGTCTTCGAGGTGATGTGAGTGGTGCCACCTCCCCCAGAGGGGGTAGGGAAAGTCGCACCGCCACGCCGCAATTGCCGAAGAGCCAAAACATTGGTATGAGCCACGCCATGGAAGAGCTTTTTGGCGATCCGGCCTACAAGGGGTTCGTGCTGCAGGACAGAAAACGCCTGCCGTCGCGCTTCTCCGCGCGCGTCTGCGGCGCCCTGACCAGCCGACTTAGCTAGACTGCTTTCGCCGGGCCAAGGCTTGCGGCGTTACACTCTTCCCATTCTCATATCGACGGATTTACGCACATGAGCGCACCGCGCACCCTCTACGACAAGATTTTCGACGACCACGTCGTCGACCGCCAGGACGACGGCACCTGCCTGCTCTATATCGACCGGCACCTCGTCCATGAAGTGACCAGCCCGCAGGCCTTCGAAGGCCTGCGCCTGAGCGGCAGAAAAGTCCGGCATCCGGAAAAGACGCTGGCCGTGGTCGATCACAATGTCTCGACCTCGCCCGAGCGCAAGTTCGGCATCAAGAACGAGGAAAGCCGCATCCAGGTCGAGGCGCTGGCCAAGAACGCCAAGGACTTTGGCGTCGAATATTATTCCGAGAACGATATCCGCCAGGGCATCGTCCACATCATCGGCCCGGAGCAGGGCTTTACCTTGCCCGGCATGACCATCGTCTGCGGCGACAGCCATACCTCGACGCATGGCGCGTTCGGCGCTCTGGCGCACGGCATCGGCACGTCGGAAGTCGAGCATGTGCTGGCGACGCAGACGCTGATCCAGCGCAAGGCCAAGAACATGCTGGTGCGCGTCGACGGCCAGCTGCCGGAAGGCGTTACCGCCAAGGACATCATCCTCGCCATCATCGGCGAGATCGGCACCGCCGGCGGCACCGGCTATGTCATCGAATATGCCGGCGAGGCGATCCGCTCGCTGTCGATGGAAGGCCGCATGACGATCTGCAACATGTCGATCGAGGGCGGCGCGCGCGCCGGCCTGATCGCTGCCGACGAGACGACCTTCGCCTATGTCAAGGACAAGCCGCGTGCGCCGAAGGGCGCGGCCTGGGACGCCGCGCTCGCCTACTGGAAGACGCTGCAGTCCGACGAAGGCGCGCATTTCGACAAGGTGATCGTGCTCGACGCGGCCAAGCTGCCGCCGATCGTCTCCTGGGGCTCCTCGCCCGAGGATGTCGTTTCCGTGCAAGGCATCGTGCCGAACCCGGACGATATCGCCGACGAGAACAAGCGCACCTCCAAGCAGCGGGCGCTCGACTATATGGGCCTGACGCCGGGCACCAAGATCACCGACATCGCGCTTGACCGCGTCTTCATCGGTTCCTGCACCAATGGCCGCATCGAGGATCTGCGCGCCGCCGCCAAGGTAATCGAGGGCAAGACCGTCAATCCACGCGTCAACGCCATGATCGTGCCGGGCTCCGGCCTGGTCAAGGAACAGGCGGAAGCCGAGGGTCTGGACAAGATCTTCCGCGCCGCCGGTTTCGACTGGCGCGAGCCGGGTTGCTCGATGTGCCTTGCCATGAACGACGACCGGCTGAAGCCGCATGAACGCTGCGCCTCGACCTCGAACCGCAATTTCGAGGGAAGGCAAGGCTTCAAGGGCCGCACCCATCTGGTGTCGCCGGCCATGGCGGCGGCGGCGGCGATCGCCGGCCACTTCGTCGACATCCGCGACTGGAAATAACCTCCGGTCCACACATTCCGATGATTGCCGGACCCCGGAACCGCAATGCGGTTCCGGGGTCTTTTTTCATTCGCGCGGTCCGCATATTCGTCCGGGCTTAACCGCTTGTTTGGGCTTGCGCCCTATGGTCTTCCCTCACGTCACGCGAGAGGAAGTCACCGTCCTTTGGACACCGGGCTGTTGATAGCGCTGCTCAATCCGACGATCGCGCTGGCCCTCGGCGCGGCCTTCCTCGTGCTATGGGCCTATCAGCGTCACCGGCCCTATCTGGCCGTGCTGGCGCTCAGCTATTGTGTTTCGGCGCCCGGCTTTCTGTTCCAGTATTTCACCTTGCCCATCGGCATGGTGCTGACCAAGCTGGTGTCCAACATCTGCTTCGCCATCGCCGGCTGCTGCCTGTCGAGCGCCATCGTCGCCCGTTATGGCCGCAAGGTGCCCTATGTGGCGATCGGCGTGCTGGCCGGTGGTGGGCTGGCCTCGTTCTGCTGGTTCCACTTCGTCGCGCCTGATCTCACCTGGCGTATCCTGGCGATGAATTTCGCCTTCGGCGGCCTCAGTCTTCTGGTCGCCGCCGAACTCCGGCCGGTGCGCAACAATGGCCCGACCGAGAAGATCCTGTTCGTGCTGTCGCTGCTGTCGGGCCTCAACTTCTTCGTGCGAACCCTCGTCGTCGTCATCGCGCACGGGCCGTTCACCAGCTATGACGGATTCTACAACTCGTCCTACTGGACGACGGCGCTGCTGTCGCATGCGCTGCTGTCGCTGCTGATCGCGCTTTGCCTGTTCACCGCCGCGGCCCTCGACGTGATGAAGGCGCTGAAGGCCGAGACGCATACCGATCCGCTTTCGGGCCTGCTCAACCGGCGCGGCTTCGAGGAGCGCGCGGCCCAGCTTCTGCGACACTGCGCAATGGCCAGGTTCCCGGTGGCGCTGGTGCTGGCCGACCTCGATCATTTCAAGGCGCTCAACGATGTGCACGGGCATGCCGCCGGCGATCGGGTGATCGCCGATTTCGCCGCCAAGCTCCGGTCGGCCACCGGCGCGCGCGGCGCTGCCGGGCGCATCGGCGGCGAGGAATTCGCCGTGCTTCTGCCGCTCAGCGATCTCGCCGCCGCGCGGCTGTTCGCCGAGGCTGTGCGCACGCTCTACTCGGCAGGCGGCGTCGACGGGCTTCCCGCCGGCACCAAGGTCACCGCCAGTTTCGGCGTGGCGGCCCGCAGCGGCGAGGAAGCGCTGGAGCCGTTGATGCGGCGTGCCGACGAGGCGCTCTACAAGGCCAAGAAAAACGGCCGCGACAGCGTGCGCCTGTCGTACGAACGGCCCGAAACCCTGTTCGTGCCGGAGCCGTCCAAGGCCGGCTGAAGCCGTACGTCCCAGCACACGTTAACGTCTTTTTCGCCCGTCGGTGTTAGGTGACACACGGGGTGCGAAAGAGATGAGCGGCGCGAACTTCATCCTGTTGATCAATCTGTCGGTTGCCGGCCTGCTGGCAGCATCCTTCATGGCGGTCGCGTTTCATGATGTCGGCCGCGCTCCGGCGCGCTGGTTTGCTTCTGGCTATGTGCTGGGCATGGTCTACTCGGCGATCGAATTCAGCATTCCCGCCTTCACCGATGCCCGGCTGCCGGTGGTCACTGCCTTCGCGGTTTTCCTGGGCGCAACAATAGCCTTCAACGTCGGACTGGCCCGCAAATACGGCGTCGCGCCGCCATGGCCGCCGATGCTGTTCTTCCTGGTCGCCGCTACCATCGTCGTCTATTTCGTACAAGACCTGCCGCGCCAGTCGCTGGTCCGCATGATGGCCTACCAGCTCCCCTATGCCGTCATGCAATTCGTCGGATTGGCCATCGTCTGGTCGTCCAGGCAAAGGCGCGGCCGGCTCGATCGCATCCTGATGGCGGTGCTCGCCGCCAGCGCTGTGCAGTTCGCCTCAAAGCCGTTCATCGCGCATGCGTTTGGCGGCTGGGGCGCCAATCCGCAGGCCTATCTGCAAAGCAGCTACGCGCTGGTGTCGCAATCGCTCGGCACCGTCTTTGCCCTGGCCATGGCGCTGCTGACGCTGGCCATCCTGGTCCGCGATGTGTTGGCCGAAGTGACGTCGAGATCGGAGACCGATACGCTTTCGCGACTGCTCAATCGCGGAGCCTTCACGCGCCAGGCCGAGCAGGCCGTGCTTGGCGCCATGCGGCAAGGCGTGCCGGTCGCGCTGGTCATCGCCGATCTCGATCATTTCAAGAGCATCAACGACAATTTCGGCCATGCCTCCGGCGACCGGGTGATCGAGACCTTTGCCGGTTCCCTGCGCGAAGCCGCCGCCGGGCACCATGTCGCGGGCCGCATCGGCGGGGAGGAATTCGCCATCATCCTGCCGGGAACCAATCTGGCCGCCGCCCGGCTGTTCGCCGAGGGCACGCGCAGCGCGTTCGGCGCGCTGCGCATCGACGGGCTGCCCGCGCACATCAGCTGCACGGCGAGTTTCGGGGTTGCCGAACTTCATCCCGGTGAAACCACCGCCGATCTCATGCGGCGCGCCGACGAGGCGCTCTACCTGGCGAAGAATGCGGGGCGCGACTGCGTCCGTGTCTCGGCCGGGCCGGCAGGCGAGTGGTCGTCCAGCGCAATCGTCATCAATTCCAGATCAGCATGACGTTGGTCGAATCGTCATCCTGATCCACCTCTTCGCCGTTTCCGTGAAACGGTGAAACGCTCTAGCGGCAGGGGCTGAGTTCCGGCATCTCGCCGTCGGAAAGCCCGTACATGTAGCTGCGGCCTTTGACGAAGACCGGCGGCCGGTAGCAATCGCTATAGCCTGAAATCTCGTCGGATTCATTCTGGTAGATCACCTTGGGCTGGCCGGCGCTGGTGTAGTCGGCCAGCTTCTTGGCCAGCTTGCCTTCGCCGACGATGATGCGCTTGTAGCCGGCGGCGCTGTCGATGACGAGATTGCCGAAGGAATCGGCGTAGACGCGATCCTGGTGGCGCCCATTGGCCAGCGTGGGCGTCGCCAGGCTGGCGAGCGAAACCGCTACCATAAGCGCCGAGAGGCGTGATCTGCTTGAGTTCGAACGCATGGCGTCTTCCTGATGGTTAGAGGCCAAAGCGCGTCGAGACGCGCTTTTTGATTTCTTGTCTGGATGCATGTCGTTGCCCCAAAACCGCTGACGCACTTTTGGGCGACATGCATGGCTCCTCGAATCAGAAATTAACCTTTTCTTAACCTTTGTTAAGAGGCCGGCGCGTTGCGCGGCGATGTCTCGTCAAACATGGTTAATTTCCGACTGGAGGGAAAACCCGATAGCCATCATTCGGCCATGCTTGGCGGCACCATCGCGGCCGGCATCGAATGGACCCAAAGGCAGCCTCGGGGCAACCTTGATCTTGGTGCAACATCGTGGCTAGTCTGCCGCGCGGGAGGACAGCATATGGCGCTACGCCGGACGGTTTGGGTGTCCGTTTTCCCGTTGCTTGCCGTCGTTGCGGCCTGTGTGCCGCAGGATGGCGCGCCGAAAGCGGCCAATGTCGTCCCGCCCGCGCCGGCACAGCAGTCCATCGCAGCCGCGGCTCGCCCGGCATCCGCGCCTCCGGCACCGGCAACCAAGATCACCACCGATCTCACCGCGCCGCGATCCACAGTGGGTACGGCAACCTATGGATGCGGCAATGGCAGCACGATCACCATTCAGAATCTCGGCTCGTTGTTGCGTGTGATCGAGCCGAATGGCACGACCGAAGAGTTTGCGGCGTCGCCCGCCAACCAGTCCAGCCGCTACCAGGAAGCCGCCACGCATAACGCAATCGTGATCGACGGGCGTGAGGCGCTGGTGATGAAGAGGGGCTCGACGCCGCAGACCTGCAGGCGCTAGGCCGCACGGCCAGGAAGTCGCTTATGCTGCACTGCAGCGATATCGAGCCGGCTTTGGGTCCTCCGCCCCTAATCGATTGAAGCCCGAGCCTGCCTTTTTGTCAGACTAAATGACGTTTCCAAAACGATTTTCTGGCTTTGACGCGGTGCAAAAAGAGCATTAGAAACCGGCTGTCCGAAGTCGCAACCGGAAGCGGCAATGCCGTATTTCCACCTGAGGCTAAAAGCGCGTCGCGCCGAAACGGATTCATGCGACGCGCTTCGGATTCTTGTTTAGTGCATGCCGTCCTCCCAAAACCGAGGTCACTTTTGGGCAACATGCACGAAGACGCCGAACCTGGGGGAGCCATGAGCAAATCACCAGCCACCCGCGAATTCGCCAGACGAGAACGGCCGCTTTCGCCGCACCTGACGATCTACCGGCCGCCGATCACCATGACGATGTCGATCATCCATCGCATCACCGGCGGGGCGCTTTATTTCGGCACGCTGCTGGTCGCGGTCTGGCTGATGGCGGCGGCAAGCTCGCAGGCGACCTTCGACTGGGTCAACTGGGCCTTCGGCACCTGGCTCGGCCGGCTGATCCTGTTCGGCTACACCTGGGCGCTGATGCACCACATGCTGGGCGGCGTGCGCCACCTGGTCTGGGATACGGGCGCCGGGCTGGAAAAGCATACGGCCTCGAAGATCGCCTGGGCGACGCTTGTCGGCTCGGTCCTGCTCACCTTGCTGATCTGGACCGCCGGCTACATGGCGCGAGGAGCCTGATCATGAGCGGCAAGAACAATACCGATATGCGCACGCCGCTGGCGAAAGTCCGCGGTCTCGGCTCCGCCCGCGAGGGCACCGGTCATTTCTGGCGCCAGCGCCTGACCGCAATCGCCAACATCCCGCTGACGCTGTTCTTCGTCGGGTTCCTGATCGCGCTCAACGGCGCCGGCTATGCGGAAGTGCGCGCGGCGCTCGCCAATCCGTTCGTGGCGCTGATGCTGGCCCTGGTGCTGATCTCCGGGCTCATCCATATGCGGCTCGGCATGCAGGTGATCATCGAGGATTACATCACCAGCGAAGGCCTGAAGCTGGCGACGATCGCGCTCAACACATTTTTCACCGTAGCGGTCGGCGTCGCCTCGATCTTCGCCCTGCTCAAGCTGGCATTCGGAGGCTGAGTTGGCCAAGGACGCGAAATCAGCCAAAATGGCAGGCTATAATTTTGTCGACCACAAATTCGACGTGGTGGTGGTCGGCGCCGGGGGCGCGGGCCTGCGCGCCACGCTTGGCATGGCCGAACAGGGCCTGCGCACCGCCTGCATCACCAAAGTGTTCCCGACGCGCTCGCACACGGTGGCGGCGCAAGGCGGCATTGCCGCTTCGCTGTCCAATATGGGCCCCGATTCCTGGCAGTGGCACATGTACGACACCGTCAAGGGGTCGGACTGGCTCGGCGATGTCGACGCCATGGAATATCTGGTGCGCGAAGCGCCGGCCGCGGTCTACGAGCTCGAACACTATGGCGTACCATTCTCGCGCACCGAAGAGGGCAAGATCTACCAGCGGCCGTTCGGCGGCCACATGATGAATTACGGCGAAGGCCCGCCGGTGCAGCGCACCTGCGCCGCCGCCGACCGCACCGGCCACGCCATCCTGCACACGCTCTACGGCCAGTCGCTGAAGAACAACGCGCAGTTCTTCATCGAGTATTTCGCGCTCGACCTGATCATGGAGCCGGACGGCACCTGCACCGGCGTCGTTGCCTGGAACCTCGATGACGGCACCATCCACCGCTTCTCGGCCAAGATGGTGGTGCTGGCGACCGGCGGCTATGGCCGCGCCTATTTCTCGGCCACCTCGGCCCACACCTGCACCGGCGACGGCGGCGGCATGGCGTCGCGGGCCGGCTTCCCGCTGCAGGACATGGAATTCGTGCAGTTCCACCCGACCGGCATCTACGGCGCCGGCTGCCTGATCACCGAAGGCGCGCGCGGCGAGGGCGGCTATCTCGTCAATTCCGAGGGCGAGCGCTTCATGGAGCGCTACGCGCCGTCCGCCAAGGACCTTGCCTCGCGCGACGTCGTCTCACGCTGCATGACGCTGGAGATCCGCGAGGGCCGTGGCGTCGGCAAGAACAAGGACCACATCTTCCTGCATCTCGACCACCTCGATCCGGCCGTGCTGCATGAGCGGCTGCCCGGTATTTCGGAATCGGCCAAGATCTTCGCCGGCGTCGACCTGACCAAGGAGCCGATCCCGGTGCTGCCGACAGTGCACTACAATATGGGCGGCGTGCCGACCAACTACTGGGGCGAGGTGCTGAACCCGACGACGCGCAGCCCCGACAAGGTGTCGCCCGGACTGATGGCGGTCGGCGAGGCCGGCTGCGCCTCGGTGCACGGCGCCAACCGGCTGGGCTCGAACTCGCTGATCGACCTGGTGGTGTTCGGCCGCGCGGCGGCGATCCGCGCCGGCCAGGTCATCGACCGCAAGTCGGCGATCCCGTCACCCAACGAAGCCTCCGTCGAGAAGATCATGGACCGCTTCGACGGGCTGCGCCACGCCAATGGCTCGACGCCGACGGCCGTGCTGCGCGAGAAGATGCAGAAGGCGATGCAGGAAGACGCCGCCGTGTTCCGCACGCAGGAATCGCTGGAGAAAGGCTGCAAGCGCATTTCGCAGATCTGGGGCGAGCTCAAGGACATCAAAGTGTTCGACCGCTCGATGATCTGGAATTCCGACCTGGTCGAGACGCTGGAGCTGGAAAACCTGATGGCCAACGCCATCACCACCGTCTACAGCGCCGAGGCGCGCAAGGAGAGCCGCGGCGCGCATGCCCGTGAAGACTTTTCGGCGCGCGACGACGCCACCTGGCGCAAGCACACGCTGGCCAGGGTGAGCGAAGACGGCAAGGTGACGCTCAGCTACCGGCCTGTGCACACCGAGCCGCTGCTGGCCGAAAAGGACGGCGGCATCAGCCTCGCCAAGATCGCGCCCAAGGCCAGGGTGTACTGACGATGGCGCTGGCTGGCACGGGATATTCCAGCAAGCCCCTTCCGGCCAAGCTCGGCCTGAAGGACGGCATGATTGCCGCCTTCATCGCGCTGCCGCCGGAGCTCGACGAACTGGCCGGCGCCGTCGATTTCGCCGAGGTCGACCGGCTGGCCGAATGGTCCGACATTTCGGGCAGCCATCAAAGATACGACGCCGTGCACGCCTTCACCAAACAACGCGCCGAGATCGAGGATCGCCTCGGCGATGTCGAGGCGGCGATCAAGCGTGACGGCATGGTCTGGGTGTCGTGGCCGAAGAAGGCATCGAAAGTGCCGACTGACGTCACCGACGGTGTCGTCCGCACCGAAGCGCTGAAGCGCGACCTTGTCGACGTCAAGGTCGCCGCCGTGAATGAAGTCTGGTCCGGGCTGAAGCTCGTCATCCGAAAGGACCTGAGGTAATGGTCGAACTGACGCTCCCCAAGAATTCCAAGATCCAGCAGGGCAAGACCTGGCCGAAGCCGGAAGGCGCCACCAATCTGCGGGAATACCGCATCTACCGCTGGTCGCCGGACGACGACGAGAACCCGCGCATCGACACCTATTTCGTCGATATGGACGATTGCGGGCCGATGGTGCTCGACGCGCTGCTGTGGATCAAGAACAAGATCGACCCGACGCTGACCTTGCGCCGCTCCTGCCGCGAAGGCATTTGCGGCTCCTGCGCCATGAACATCGACGGCTCCAACACGCTGGCCTGTACCAAGGGCTGCGACGACATTTCCGGCGCCGTCAAAGTCTATCCGCTGCCGCATATGCAGGTGGTGAAGGATCTGGTGCCCGACCTCACCAATTTCTACGCCCAGCACGCCTCGATCGAGCCGTGGCTGAAGACGGTGTCGCCGCAGCCGGCCAAGGAATGGCTGCAGAGCCATGAGGACCGCGAGAAGCTCGACGGGCTCTACGAATGCATATTGTGCGCCTGTTGCTCGACCTCGTGCCCGAGCTATTGGTGGAACGGCGACCGCTATCTCGGCCCGGCAACCCTCTTGCAGGCCTATCGCTGGCTGATCGACAGCCGTGACGAAGCCAAGGGCGAGCGGCTCGACAATCTCGAAGACCCGTTCCGGCTCTATCGCTGCCACACCATCATGAACTGCGCGCAGACCTGCCCCAAGGGCCTCAACCCGGCCAAGGCGATCGCCGAGATCAAGAAGATGATGGTGGAGCGCCGAGTCTGACGCCGAAATTACCTGCCGCTTTCTCTCTCGCCGCCATAGCGGCACTCCGCGCTCGCCTCGATCTTGTGCGAAGCCCAGGTGTAAAAATCCTGTTCGCCACTGAAAGCGGCAGTCGCGCCAGGACCTCTCCGCATCGAAGTCCGTGTGCTCGGTTGCCTGATTGAAATAAGCAACCGTCGAACCGCGCAAGCGACTTGAGCAGAAGAGGTTGGTGTGGCCGATGTCCCGGCTCTTGTGTCGAACGCTGTCAGCTCAGATGGCCCGGCAGTTCTTGCTGGTTGCGCTGTCGTCCAGCCGCCAGACGGGCGGGCTCCGGCCCGGTCTTGTTTCAAACATGTCGCTTGCTAGTCTGGGGCGTCGAGGGAGTCTTGGTGACTAATATTAGCGACAGCTTAAGTAATTGATTGCTAGTTGCGCGCGATTACTTGTATTGTCTTAGTGTAGCTTTAAGCAGTCACCGATATTCACTTTCGAGATCGCGGTTCGAGTGTAAAGCGGTGCGCGGCTTCATCGTGAATGGGTGTTCAGTATCTGGGCCATTGATCAGCGCCACAACAGTCGGCTCGCTCACCTGGCTTGTGTCGCGGATCTATTTTCAGGAGAAGGGGCTGCTCTCGGCTCTCGGCCTGGGGGTTTTGATCGCGCTTCTCTGGCTTGACGGCTTCCGGGACAAGAAGGCGGATCGGCAGGGAAGCCGGTGGTTCAGGCCCTATTTCTCGCTCTTTCCCTGCCTTCTGTTCCTTGTCTATGTCTATCTGGAAAGCGTCTTCGGCTATTTTGACTGGGGTGCGATGTTCATGCATGCCGGCGCCGGGATGCTGACGCCCGGTGTCGTCTTTGAGTATTTGTGGAATACCGGAAGCACGATGCTGGTTATTCTGGTCGTTCTTCTCGGTCTCGGCGCACTGAAGGCGCGCGGTACGCTGACGAGAGGATTGGATGTCGCCCTGATGGCGTTCTTCCTGGCGGCAAACCCGATGCTGACACGTCCGATCGCGGCAGCAATTCATCCCAATCCCCTGCATGATTTCCTGTCCAAGCGGTTCGTCGATATTGCCGCTTTGGCAGAGCCGGAGGGTGCAGCAGCATCCGTGGCCGTCGCGCCCAGCAACCTCGTTCATATTTTTATCGAAAGCGCCGAGCGCTCCTACATGAACGAGGCGGAGTTCGGCGACGTCATGGGTCCGCTGCTCGAGTTCGACAAGCGCGGCGTTTCGGCGAGCAACATGGTGCAGCTTGCCTACACCAACAATTCCATCTCAGGGATGGTCGCTGCGAATTGTGGAACGCCGCTGCTGATAACGTTCTTCACATCGCGCCAATACCTGGAGGAGCATTCGCAATTCCTGCCTGGCCTGACCTGCCTGGGCGATGTTCTGAAGGCACGGGGTTATCAGCAGAACTTTGTTACCGGTTGGCCACTCAGCTTCACCGGTCAGGGGACATTCTATTCCACCCATGGCTACTCATCGCTTTTCGGGGGCCCCGAAGTGGTGGCTGCGGTCGCCGGGCGCGGCAACAGTTTCGGCGCCGACGACGCTGAAGTCCTGGATTTGAGCCTCGACATTTTGCGGCGTGCGCAGCGCGGCGGCAAACCGTTCTCCTTGACGATCGCCGTCAGCGGTGGGCACGCGATGGATGGCTACCTGACCGACAAATGTATCGGCAAGACGGGACTTTCCCCGCAAGCCCCCAATATTCTCCACGCCGTGAAATGCACCAACATGCTCGTTGCCGACTTCATTCACAAAGCCGAAGCCGACGGTCTGATGGCGAACACCGTTCTGGTGCTGCAAAGCGACCATCTCAGTGCACCTAGCGCGGTGACGGACCGCCTGGACAAGTATGAACGACGCAACTTTTTCTCCCTCTCGGGGGACGGTATTCCGTCCAAGACATATACCGGACTTTCGGGCACGATCGACATATTCCCCACCATCCTCGACGCGCTGGACGTGCCACCCCCCAATGGCCAGGCCGCCTTTGGCGTCTCGCTGCTCGGGGATCGGCCGACGCTGGCCCAGGAACTTGGACAGGACCTGCTCGATGACGCGGTCTATGCCGAGGATATCCTCGTCAGATCATTCTGGCAGCCGAAACCTGAGCGGAAGGCCGAGACGCCTAGGACTAATGCCCTCTAGTGCCGAACCGCGCCGGTGCAAATGTCCGATGCCAGATAGCGCCCTGATGCGAGAAAAGGCTGAAAAGTGTGACGCTTCGTAGCGCATTCGTCGATCGAAAATGGGAGACGTTTCGCGGACGGTCATGGTATCGGAAGCTTTGGGTATAGAAATCCATGAGCGAAGACCTTCCCATCCTCTCCCCCATCGAAGCGCGCATGCTCGGCTGCCTGATCGAGAAGAAGGAGCTGACGCCTGACGTCTATCCGCTGACGCTCAACGCAGCCCTTGCCGCCGCCAACCAGAAGACGGCGCGTGACCCGGTCATGGCGCTGGAGCAGACGGAGGTGCACCGGGCGCTGAAGCTGCTCGAGCAGAAGGGGCTGGTGCGGCAGATGTTCGGTTCGCGCGTCGAGCGCTACGAGCATCAGATGGCGCAGCGCTTCTCGCTGACCACGCCACAGACCGCCTTGATCGGCCTGCTCCTGCTGCGCGGACCGCAGACGGCGCATGAACTCCTGGCTCGAGCCGAGCGCATGGCGCGATTTTCATCGAGGATCTGCGCGCTGAACTCGACATGCTGATCGGCCGGCGGCCGCCGCTGGTCCAGGAAATCCCGCGCGGACCAGGCCAGCGCGAGGATCGCTACGTGCATCTTCTCGCCGGCCCGGTGGACGTTGCAGCCCTGTCGGCCCAGCGTAGCGCGCCGGCCATGCCTCACTCCGACCTCGAAGCGAGGGTGGAAGCGCTGGAGCAGGAAGTCGCGGCCCTTCGCGCCCGGCTTGACGCGCTGGGCGGCTGAGGCCACCTGGAGTTGCTCGAATGAAAACGCCGGCTCTCAGGCCGGCGTTTGTCGCTTCTGGTTACCCCGCTCAGCCGAGCCTGGCGTCGAGCGACACCTTTATGGCGCCGAGCGCCTTGGAGACCGGGCATTCGGCCTTGGCCTTCTCGGCCAATTCCTTGAATTTCGCCGCATCGATGCCGGGCACCTTGCCGACCAGCGTGATCGCGCTGCCGGTGATGCCGGTGCCCGGAACCAGCGTCACCACGGCCTTGGCGTCGAGTTCGGCGGCGGGCGTGCCGTTCTCGGCCAGGAAGTGCGAAAGCTGCATGGCGTAGCAGCCGGCATGTGCCGCCGCGATCAGCTCTTCCGGGTTGGTGCCGGATTTGCCGCTTTCATCCTCGAAGCGCGCCTTGAACGAATAGGGCGTGCCCTTGAGCGTCCCGCTCTGGCTGTCGAGCGTGCCCTTGCCTTCTTTCAGATTGCCTTTCCAGACGGCGGTTGCGGTGCGGTCCATGAAGTCCTCCTTGGTTGCCGTGAACTTGGGGTTGTCGTGAACTTTGTCCGGGTGAAGCCCGGCGTCCGGTCAACTATAGCGCGGGTGGGCGCGAAGACCACTGCACTGTTTGGACCACGGCACGATGACGGCGCATTTGCCTTCGGAAAAATCCGGGCAGCCCGGAAAAAAATAGTCGCGCAAAAATGTCGACTTCCATCCAGCCCGTCCGTCCTGTGGGCGGCCATGGGATTTGTGGCCTGATGGAGGTTCACATGGACAATCTGTTTTTCGCACTTTGGAAGAGCCCGGGCCATGGGCCTGAGCGACAGGAAGACTTCTGGCTGGATCCGCCTGCGCCCGTCTTCGCCAGGCTGCTGGCGGCGGTCGCCATCATCGGGGTCGCGACATGCCTTCTCGACCATGCGGCGGCCATCGACGGCAAGGCTGACACGCTCGTCGTCGCATCCTATGGTTCGTCTCAGCAGGAGATATCGCAATGAAATATGTCTGCCTGGTTTATGGCGAGGAAAAGGACCTCTACGCATTGACCGTGCAGCGCGGGGCCAAGCTCGACGCGGATTCACTGGCCTATGATAGGTCCCTGGACCAGGAGGGCAAGCTGATCATCGCGCAGGCGCTGCAATCGGTGAGAACGTCGAAGTCGGTGCGCCGGCGCGAGGGCAAGCGCCTCGTCACCGACGGCCCTTTCGCCGAAACCAAGGAGCAACTGCTCGGCTTCGTCATGGTCGAGGCCGACACTCTCGACGAAGCGCTGGACATCGCCGCCGGTATTCCGCTGGCCGAACTCGGCACGGTCGAGGTCCGGGCGATCTACACTATACCGGGGTCTTAGGTGGTGCCTGGCCTTGGCGGCTGAGGCTACAAACCGGCTGTTTAATCGCCTAAGTTTCACCAGCCGCAATTGAAGTTTCTTCGCCGCAAGCAACTCTCGCGTGTTGAAGCGGCGCGACAGTTCTCTTATCGTCCCTCGGATTTCCGGGGGATTTCGACATGCCTTTCCTGATTGCTGTCCTTGGCGTGCTGGGTGCGGCGGCGTTCTGGTGGTACCGGATGAAGGCCATGAACGATGCCGCGCGCGAGGTCGCCGATGTCGTCGGGCGCGTGCAAGGCAACATCAGGCGCAAGAAACTGCGCAAGCAGGCGGCCCTGTCGCCGCTCACGGCGATCGACGATCCGGTGGTGGCCGCCGCGACGCTGATTACCGCGATCGTTTCCGAGAACGGCCCCGTGCTGCCGCAGCGCGAGGCCGTCATCCGCGCAGTAATCTCCGAGATCGCCGACAAGAAGAAGACCGACGAGGCGGTGATCTACGCCAAATGGGCGGCGGCGCAGATCGATGACACCACGATCGTCATCGACAAGCTGGCGCCGTTCCTGCGCGAACGTCTCGACGTCGCCGAGCGCAACGATCTGCTGCAGATGGTCAACCGGGCAGCGCAAGGCGGCGAGAAGCGCCTCGAGATCGCCGATCAGCGCATTCTGCGGCTACGCCAGAAGCTTGGCTTTGAGGTCAACTGATACCCGTTAACGTCGATCTTTGAACGGAAGGCGGCGTACCTACATCAGGGGCAGGCACACCAAACCGTTAAGGCACAGATGGAAGCAATTGCCTACATGGCTGCGCAATTGGCGGTCTGGTTGACACGCTGTTTGGTGATTGGCTGCGCAAATTCAGGGCCGGCAGGTTTGTGATCGGCATGCTGGCCGCCATTGTGGTTTTCTACTACCTCTTTTGGTTGCTAGATTTGTTCCCCCTTCAATAGCCTCGGCGTGCCTGCGGACAATCCCGATGCCTGCCGGATGAAAAACGCCTTCAGCCTGGGCATGCGCTCGACGAGGCCGAGGCCGATGTCGCGCACGGTGCGCAGCGGGGTGATGTCGTTGGAAAACAGCCGGTTGAGCACATCCGTCGTGACGCCCATCTGCACCGTGTCGAAACGGCGCCATTGCTGGTAGCGTTCGAGCACGTCGAGCGCGCCGATGTCCTGGCCGAGCCGGTCGGCCTCGACGATCACTTCGGCAAGTGCGGCCACATCCTTGAAGCCGAGATTGAGGCCCTGGCCGGCGATCGGATGGATGCCGTGGGCGGCGTCGCCGGCAAGGGCCACGCGCGGGGCGACGAAGGCGCGCGCGATGGTGAGGCCGAGCGGCCAGGCGCGCGGCTTGTCGGCAACGCGGATCTCGCCGAGCTTCAGGCTGAAACGCTGTTCCAGTTCATGCTCGAAGACGAGGTCGTCGCCTTCCACCAGCGTTTTGGCATCCTCCGTGCGTTCGACCCAGACGATCGACGAGCGGTTGGTGCCGTCTTCGTCGGGTTTCAGCGGCAGCGTGGCGAAGGGGCCGGCGGGCAAGAAGTGCTCTTCGGCGCGGCCATTGTGCGGGCGTTCATGCGCCACGGTGCAGACGATGCCGGACTGGCCATAGTCCCACTTCACCGTCTTGATGCCGGCCATGTCGCGCAGCTTCGAATTGACGCCGTCGGCGGCGACCAGCAGCCGTGCCGTCAGCGCGGCGCCGTCGGCCAGATGCACGGTGATACCGGCGCCATTGGTCTCGAAACCCTGCACCGCGACGCCTTCGATGATGTCGATGCCGAGCTTTTCGGCCCTGGCGCGCAAGGCGCCGTTGAGCGACTTGTTGGCGACCATATGGGCGAAGGGCTCGCCCGGCGCCACTTCGCCGCCAAAGGTCAGGAAGACCGGGCGCACAGGATCGGCGCTGCGCGAATCGGTAATGATCATCTCGGTGATCGCCTGCGCCTGCGGCGCGATCTCGGCCCAGACGCCGAGCTGGTCGAGCATGCGGCAGGCGGCAGCGGCAATGGCCGAGGCGCGGCCGTCGCGTTGCCAGGCGCCGGCGGGCGCGGCATCGACCAGCGCCACGGCCAGATGCGGTCGCGCCTGTTTCAGCGAGACGGCGGTGGCCAGGCCGACATAGCCTGCTCCGGCGACGAGGACATCGAGCCCGGATCTGGTCTTGGCGTCCGCCTTGCGTTCCATGCCTTGGCTCCTTGCGCGTCGGCCCGGGCTCGCGCCCTTGACGGCTCGTTCTTCCTGTCGGAAACCGCCATAGCAATTTTGCGGCGAGGTCACAAAACATGACGGCGGCGATCGACGAGCTTCTGAGCATTCTCGACCTCGAGAGGCTGGAACACAATCTGTATCGTGGTCGCAGCCCCCAGGTGGAGTGGCAGCGCGTGTTCGGCGGCCAGACCATCGCCCAGGCGCTGGTAGCGGCGCAGCGGACGGTGGAGCCGGACCGCTTCGTGCATTCGCTGCACGGCTATTTCATGCGGCCGGGCGACATCAGGGTGCCGATCGTCTACGAGGTCGACCGCATCCGCGACGGCGGCTCCTTCACCACTCGACGCGTGCTGGCGATCCAGCACGGACAGGCGATCTTTTCGCTGGAAGCCTCGTTCCAGGTCGACGAGAAGGGGCTGGAGCACCAGTTCGCGCTGCCCGACGACGTGCCGCCGCCGGAAGGGCTGCTGACGCAGCGCCAGCTGCTCGAAAGAGCCGAGCGTGTGCCGGAGGCGGTGCGCCGCTTCTGGGCGCGCGAACGGCCGCTGGAACTCAGGCCGGTCAATCTCCAGCACTATGAAAGCCGCGACAAGCTGCCGCCCCGGCAGAACGTCTGGATCCGCCTTGGCGGCCCGGTTCCCGATGACCGCGCGCTGCAATCGGTGCTGCTGGCCTATCTCTCCGACATGACGCTATTGGACACCTCGACCTTCGCGCATGGGCGCGGCCTGTTCGATCCCGATATCCAGGCGGCGAGCCTCGACCATTCGATGTGGTTCCATCGGCCGCATTCGCTCGACGGCTGGCTGCTCTATGCGCAGGACAGCCCGTCGAGTTCGGGGTCGCGCGGCTTCAGCCGCGGCACGCTCTATGCGCGCGACGGCACGCTGATCGCCTCGATGGCCCAGGAAGGGTTGATCCGGCTCAAGCGTTGAGCATTGCGAGTCTTGTTTGAGCAGGATCACTGGGCAAACGAAAACCGTTTGTCCGGGAAAACCGGGCTCGACTTTTCGGGATCATGCTCAAAGCCGGCAAATTAGGCAAATTCGAAAAATTGCATATTTTTTGAGCATGTGGCGTGCCGCAGGCATTGGCACCCGCTGCCTCCCATCGCCTCATTCCCTGTGTTTACAACAGGTTAACATGCTGCTTCGGCACTTGGCACGGAGCTTGAATCCTTGTGTGCACTCTCCGGCTCTTTGGGATCGGTGAAGTCGTGCAAACGCGGGGGACCGCAACAGCAAAGGGTGAAACCTTATGAAAATCGTGATGGCAATCATCAAGCCGTTCAAGCTGGACGAGGTACGCGAAGCGCTTACCGCCGTCGGCATCCAGGGCCTGACCGTCACCGAAGTCAAAGGCTACGGGCGTCAGAAGGGACATACGGAAATCTATCGCGGAGCGGAATACGCGGTCAGTTTCCTGCCGAAGATCAAGATCGAGGTCGCTGTCAGTGCCGACATGGTCGACAAGGCCGTCGAAGCCATCACCGCCGCGGCCAAGACCGGCCAGATCGGCGACGGCAAGATCTTCGTTTTCGGCATCGATCAGGCGGTGCGCATCCGCACCGGCGAAACAGACACCGACGCGCTCTGAGCGGCGAACACGTATTCCAATGGAGAGTTCAATGAATATTTCTTCCACCTTGAAGACGACGGGACGGGCGGCCCTTCTGGGCTCGCTTGCTCTGGCAGCATTGGGCAGCGTCGCCGCCTTTGCGCAGGAAGCCGCTCCGGCCGCTGCCGCCGCCGCACCGGCTGCCGCGCCCACCCCGGTGCTCGACACCGGCAACACCGCCTGGATGCTGACCTCGACGGCCCTGGTGCTGATGATGACCATTCCGGGCCTGGCGCTGTTCTACGGCGGCATGGTGCGCAAGAAGAACGTGCTCGCCACCATCATGCAGAGCTTCGCCATCACCTGCCTGGTAACGGTGCTGTGGTTCATGTTCGGCTATTCGCTGGCCTTCACCACCAATGAATCCGCCAGCATGAACAGCTACATCGGCGGCTTCTCGAGATTCTTCCATCACGGCATCACCGTCTCGACGCTGTGGCTGCCAGGGGTCGCGAACATTCCTGAGTTCGTCTT
Organism: Mesorhizobium sp. 2RAF45; assembly: GCF_052115225.1. NCBI lineage: Bacteria > Pseudomonadati > Pseudomonadota > Alphaproteobacteria > Hyphomicrobiales > Phyllobacteriaceae > Mesorhizobium > Mesorhizobium sp. 2RAF45. Next base: position 168,298 of record NZ_JBFRGG010000008.1, read on the forward strand.
CTCGATGTTCCAGATGACCTTCGCCATCATCACGCCTGCCCTCATCGCCGGTGCCTTCGCCGAGCGCATGAAGTTCTCGGCGCTGCTGATCTTCATGGCCCTGTGGCTGCTGGTCGTCTATGCGCCGATCGCGCATTGGGTCTGGGGTGGCGGCTTCCTTGGCGCGGCCGGCGTGCTCGACTTCGCCGGCGGCACGGTCGTCCATATCAACGCCGGTGTCGCGGGCCTGGTCTGCGCGCTGGTCCTGGGCAAGCGCGAAGGCTACGGCACCACCAACATGGCGCCGCACAACCTGGTCTATTCGGTGATCGGCGCTTCGCTGCTGTGGGTCGGCTGGTTCGGCTTCAACGCCGGTTCGGAACTGGCAGCCGACGGCCTTGCCGGTGCCGCCATGCTCAACACCCAGGTCGCCACCGCCGCGGCGGCTCTCGCCTGGATGTTCGCCGAATGGATCGTCGCCAAGAAGCCCTCGGTGCTCGGCATCATTTCGGGCGCCGTCGCCGGTCTCGTCGCGGTGACGCCGGCTTCCGGCTTCGTCAACCCGACCGGCGCCTTCATCGTCGGCATCGTCGCCGGCGTGGTCTGCTACATCTCGGCGGTCAAGGTGAAGCATATGTTCGGCTATGACGACTCGCTCGATGCCTTCGGCGTCCATGGCGTCGGCGGCGTGGTCGGTGCGTTGCTGACCGGCGTGCTCGCCGATCCGGCGATCAATGCACTCGGCAAAGACGCTTCCATCGGCAAGCAGCTCTACGGCATCGTCTTCACCATCCTGTGGACGGCGATCGCCACCTTCGTGATCCTCTACATCGTCAAGGCGCTGGTCGGCCTGCGTCCGACGACCCAGGAAGAGGTCGAAGGCCTCGACATCTCCCAGCATGGCGAAGTGGTGCCGTAAAGCAAGCTTCGCCAAGGGGCCGGCGGATCCTCCTCCCGCCGGCCCCATATTTTCACGCAATCCCGGGAAAACCTGCAATTCGGCTTTCCCGGAGCTACTCCAGAGATCCCGTCGTGACGTTCTCGAAAGAGGCTCACGCATTGAGGCCCGAAGCAATTCGGGCCTCTTTTTCTGGAAAATCGAACGCTTCGAAAAGAAGAAGGAGGAATCGTTTTTCGATGCGATCACGTTCGCGTGATCAGCCAACGAGGAGAAACATAGAGCCTCCCGGCTCCGTACTGGAGGTGCGAGCGCCGTTCTGGTGCTCGCTACCAACAGGGAAGGAACCAACTGATGAACATCAAGAACATCTTCCTGGGAGCACTGGCTCTGTCGATGGTCGGCGGCGTTGCGCTTGCTGGCGCGCTCGACGAGCCTGACAATATGGCGCCGTTCTTCACCGATGCCGGCATGAAGACCATGAAGTCCGAGGCGGATTTCAAGGCAGCCTGGGCCTCGACGGCCAAGGACAAGCAGGACCAGATGATGAAGGAGTGCCAGGACGCAGCGATGAGCAAGCCTCACGCCGAATTCTGCGCCAACCTGATGATGTACGCCGGTCACAAGTGATCGCGCGGGATCGGGCAGATGCCCGATCCTTTTGTTGTCGAGCGAAACGATGGCGGGTCCAGGTGCCCGCCATTGTTTCGTTTGCCAGTACGCCTTGGCGGAGACCGCAGGCGTTCCCGATGCCCGTCCGATGGCGGAGTCTATCCGCCGGTGCCGTCGTCCATCATGGTGTTTGTCAGCGCCTCATAGGCACTGCTGCACATCTGGGAACGGGGGCAATTGCGGACAATCAACGTCGGCGCCACCGTCAGTACGGCCGCAATCAGAATTTGCAGGCCTAGACCCGGCACCTCAAATGCCTTGCCGAAGAGAGCCCTGTACAGAAAATACAGGCCCTGTATCAGGCAGGCGGAGGCGAGCAGGTGCAGGAGCGGGCCGGTCGCCCTGGCAAAGGGCGTCACGTGACCATCCGGAAAGCCCACCATCCCGAGTTCGACAAACCAGTGCGCAGCAAGCAGGAGACTAAGCCCTGCCCAGGCCAGGGCCGCCCCGCGAAGGAAGATAGAACCGCATGCCTCTATCTACCCCGGTGGCCGCACGGCGACATTGCACATCCCGCCCGCTTCCGCTGCAACCTGAAGTGACGAGTTTGATGATCTCAACCTCTTATAGTTAATGCCCCCTTAACCTTCCCACCGATAGTCTGGCATCCGAATCTGCCGGAGTGCGTCATGCGCTCGGGCCAGGCAATCACTGACGGGGAAGAGCATGCGTTCAGGGGCTTCAGCACCGCTCGCGATGACCGATACGGGGCACGGCATCCAGGCTTTCGCGCGGCGCCAGGTCGGCCGGCTGGTCGGCGCCGGCATGTTTCTGGCTGTGGCCTTCGGGGTCGCCAGCCTCGCCACTTGGAACGTTGCCGATCCAAGCTTCTCACACGCCACCAACAACACCGTCACCAACGCCATGGGCTATGCCGGCGCGGTTTTCTCCGACCTCGCCATGCAGTTCTTTGGCCTTGCCGCGGTTGCGGCGCTGGTTCCGGCTGTCATCTGGGGGTATCTCTTGTTTTCGGCGCGCGGCGTCGACAGGCTGCCCAAGCGCGGGCTGTTCTGGTTCGGCTTCGCGCTGCTCGCCGCCGCCATCGCCGGCTGCATCGTTCCGCCCAAGACCTGGCCGCTGCCCACCGGCCTCGGCGGCGTGTTTGGCGACATGGTGCTCAAGATTCCCGGCGTGCTGATCGGCGGCTATCCGACCGGGCTGATCGCCAGCGTGCTCGCCGTGCTGCTGGCCGTGCCGGCGCTCTGGCTGTTCGCCTATGGCTCGGCGCTGATCGGGCGCAAGAACGGCTTCGCCGTGATGGAAGAGCCGGCGGCCGCGGACCCGCGCGAGGACGATCTTCTGTTCGACAATGAAGAGGATGAGGGCGACGAGGGCATATTGGCGCTCGGCGCCATCACCCATTGGTGGCTGTCGTTGCGCGCGTGGATGCATCGCCGCGCGGTGCGCCGCAGGCAGGAACGCGACGAGTACGAGCCGGAGATGGAGCCGCGCCCCAGCGCCTGGCGGCGTGCCGCCGAGCGCGTCGAATCGGCCGAATTCGCCGAGCAACGGATGAGCCCGGATGGCCGCGCCCGCGTCGAGCCGGAATTCTTCGCCGCCATGGTCAATGACCGCAGCGTATCCGTCGATCCGGACGATGACGACATCTTCGACCGCGACGACGAGGACATGGATTTCGACGAGGAGCCCGTCACCCAGCGCCGTGCGGCGCCAACGGCCAAGGTGCAGCAGTTCCGTTCGGATGCCGCCACCCGCGTCGAGGCGCCGGCGCCGCGCCCGGCGCCTGGCGCACGCGTCCAACGCGAGGCGCAGACCTCGCTGATCGGCTCCGACAAGTTCGAAATGCCGTCGCTGCATTTCCTGTCCGAACCGAAGAACGTCGCACGTGACCCGAGCCTGTCGAAGGATGCGCTGGAACAGAATGCGCGTCTGCTTGAAGGCGTGCTGGAGGATTTCGGCGTCAAGGGCGAGATCATCGCCGTGCGCCCGGGTCCCGTCGTCACCCTCTATGAGCTGGAACCCGCGCCCGGCATCAAATCGTCGCGGGTCATCGGCCTCTCCGACGACATCGCCCGCTCGATGAGCGCGATCGCCTGCCGCGTCGCCGTGGTGCCCGGCCGCAACGCCATCGGCATCGAATTGCCGAACGCCAAGCGCGAGACGGTGTATCTGCGCGAGATCATGGCGAGCCGCGATTTCGAGACGACCAAGGCAAAGCTCGCGCTGGCGCTGGGCAAAACCATCAATGGCGAGGCCGTCATCGTCGACATCGCCAAGATGCCGCACGTGCTGGTCGCCGGCACCACCGGCTCCGGCAAGTCGGTCGCCATCAACACCATGATCCTGTCGCTGCTCTACCGGCTGACGCCGCAGGAGTGCCGGCTGATCATGATCGATCCGAAGATGCTGGAACTCTCCGTCTATGACGGCATCCCGCATCTGCTCACGCCGGTCGTCACCGATCCGAAGAAGGCGGTGGTGGCGTTGAAATGGACCGTGCGCGAGATGGAGGACCGCTACCGCAAGATGTCCAAGGTCGGCGTGCGCAACATCGACGGGTTCAACGCACGGGTCCAGCTGGCTGAGAAAAAGGGCGAGAAAATCTCGCGCACCGTGCAGACCGGCTTCGACCGCCAGACCGGCGAGGCGATCTACGAGACGGAGGACCTCGATCTCGAGCCGATGCCCTACATCGTCGTCATCATCGACGAGATGGCCGACCTGATGATGGTCGCCGGCAAGGACATCGAGGGCGCGGTGCAGCGCCTGGCGCAAATGGCGCGCGCCGCCGGCATCCATGTCATCATGGCGACGCAGCGTCCGTCGGTCGACGTCATCACCGGCACCATCAAGGCCAACTTCCCAACCCGCATCTCCTTCCAGGTGACATCGAAGATCGACAGCCGCACCATTCTGGGCGAGCAGGGCGCCGAGCAGCTGCTCGGCATGGGCGACATGCTCTACATGGCCGGCGGCGGCCGCATCCAGCGCGTGCATGGCCCCTTCGTCTCCGACGACGAGGTCGAGAAGATCGTCGGGCACCTGAAGCTGCAGGGCGTGCCCGAATATCTCGACGCCATCACCGAGGATGATGACGAGGATGAGGACGAGCCGTCCGGCAAGGGCGGTGGCTCCGGCGGCGGTGGCGGCGGCAATTTCGAGGATTCCGACGACCCCTACGACCAGGCGGTGGCGGTGGTGCTGCGCGACGGCAAGGCGTCGACCAGCTACATCCAGCGCCGGCTCGGCATTGGCTATAACCGCGCCGCCTCGATCATCGAGAAGATGGAAAAGGAAGGCATCGTCGGCCCGGCCAACCATGCCGGAAAACGCGAAATCCTGGTGCCGACCGAGGACGACAAGTTCTGATGGCGGGGAGCTCACGGCAACTTTGAACCCTCTGGCGCGTTCAGCAACTAAGCAGCGTTCGCCCCGCCAAACTTCAGCCCAACTGGGGGTTCAGGACAGCGACAGATACAGGAATCACCACGAGAGTGACCGACATGAAAAACGATCTTTCCAAGCTCAGCGATTTTGCCCCGACCCGCCGCCAGCTCCTCGGCTTCGGCCTTGTCGCTACGGGTGCAGCCGCCTTCAACGTGGTGCCCGGGTTCGAGCTGCTGGCTTCGGCGCAGGCGGCCGTGCCCGCCGCCGCGCAGAAGATCGCCGACCATTTTTCCTCGGTCAAATCGATGAGCGGCGAATTCGTGCAGTTTGGCCCCAAGGGCGAGCAGACCGGCGGCAAATTCTTCCTCGAGCGGCCGGGCAAGATCCGCTTCAACTATGATGGAGCGTCGAATTTCAAGGTGATTTCCGACGGCAAGTCGGTGGTCATACTCAACAAGAAAATGAACACATCGGACCTTTATCCGCTGTCGAAGACGCCGCTGAAGCTGCTGCTCGATGACCGGATCGACCTCTCCGGCGACCGCGTCAAGAGCGTCAAGGAAGAAGACGATCTCACCACCATCCAGCTTTCCGACAAGTCGGTGTTCGGCAATGCGCGCATCACCATGATGTTCGATCCGAAAACCTATGATCTGCGCCAGTGGACGATCACCGACGCGCAAGGCAAGGACACCACGGTGATGATCTTCAACACCAAGGAAGGCGTCAGCTTCGCGCCCGACACCTTTGCCATCGACTATACGGCGAACCGCGAGCTGAACACCAAGACAAGATAGCTCCCGTCGCTACGGCAAGTTTGCGGCGGCGGCGCTGAAACCAGTTTCTTTCTCCCCGTTTGCGGGGAGAAATGCCCGGCAGGTCAATGAGGGGCGCCGAGATCAATAACTGGCGCCCGGCTTGTCTTTGCTGCCCGCGGCTGGCAGTTTCCGGACTGACTCCCTCAAAAGGCGTCTTCTCCGTCAGGGCCTATCGATCCTGGCTGGCTGCACGCTGTCCGGATTGCCAAATGCCCTTTTCCGTCGCCACTTGGAACATCAATTCGGTTCGTCTGCGCATGCCGATCGTGGAGCGACTGCTCGACGAGTACGCGCCCGACGTGCTTTGCCTGCAGGAAACCAAGGTTCCCGACGAGCTGTTCCCGGAAAAGGCATTCCGCAGGCTCGGCTACCAGCACATCGCCTTCCATGGCCAGAAGGGCTATCACGGCGTCGCCACGGTGGCGCGGCGGCCGATCGAGGTGGTCGAAAAGCGCCGCTTCTGCGAGATCGAGGACAGCCGGCATCTGTCGGTGACGGTGCGCGCCGGCGGCAAGACGATCCTGCTGCACAATTTCTACGTTCCGGCGGGCGGCGACGAGCCCGATCCCGAAATCAACAAGAAATTCAAGCACAAGCTCGATTTCGTCGCCGAGATGAACGCTATTCGCGCCGAGCACACAGAGGTGTCCGCCTCGGTGCTGGTCGGCGATCTCAACATCGCGCCGCTCGAGCACGACGTCTGGTCGCACAAGCAATTGCTCAATGTGGTCAGCCACACGCCGGTCGAGACCGAAAACTTCGAGGCGATGCGGCTCGCCGGCAATTGGGTCGACCTGATGCGGCACAACGTGCCACTAGACCAGAAGCTCTACACCTGGTGGAGTTATCGCGCGCAGGACTGGGAAGCATCGAACCGGGGCCGGCGGCTCGACCATGTCTGGTCGTCGCCCAATCTGGTGCCTGATTTCGCCGGCTACGAAATACTGCGCGCGGCGCGCGGCTGGGAGCGGCCGTCGGACCATGTTCCTGTCATCGCGCGCTTCGACCTGGATTAGGTATGTCGATATTCAGGTGAGGCCGGCCTGCAAATAGCGGCTTCCTGCGCTTCCGGTGCTCACGTACCCAAATGTACGCTCCGCTCCGGTTCTCGAAAGCCACCATTTTCGGCTCGGCCTGACCTGAATCTCAACACACCTTAGGCCGGCGTCCCTGCTCGACGTTCCCATTCCGGCCGCAGCTGCGCCATGACCAGTTCGTCGCGGTGCACGCCATTGAAAAACGCGCTTCCTCGCGCAACACCTTCGGCTGTGAATCCAACAGCCTCGTAGGCGCGCCGCGCGCGATGGTTGTCCGGAAAGAGGCCGATGCATAGCCGATAGGCGTCGGTTTCGACAAAGGCCCGGTCAATCGCTGCCGCCAGCAGCATCCGGCCCTGGCCCGGCGCGACAACGGCAATGCGCTTGACCAGTGTCACACGTTCGGCAGAAGCCCAACCGCGCAAGATCACGAAGCCGATCGGCGCCGAGCCTTCGATCCCTACGAAATAGGCGTGGGTGCCGTCGGCAAAGGCTTGGCGATGACATGGCTCATCCCAGCGTCCGACAAAGGCATCGTAGCCTGCGCGCCGTTCGGTGGCCATGATGAAGGGCAGGTCATTTTCGGTGGCTCGAACAAGCCGGAAGTCCATTCGCGGCTCTCACCTACCCGAAAACCGTGGCGCCAGTTCCTCGATGCGGCGGATCATGTCCTGGAATTCCTCGGAGATGCGCTGGTGCAGCTTCACCGCCAGTTCCGGATATTCCTCGAGGATGCGGCGGAACATCTTGCGGCTGAGCCGGATCACTTCCGAATCGATTTCGGCCGACGCGCTGGTCAGCCGATTGGTGTCGGCGATCAATGCCAGTTCGCTGAGCATGGTGCCGGGGCCGGCGGTGCCGATCGGGATACGCTCGCCACTCTGCTCGCGATAGAGCACGATGCGTCCGCTGACCACGACATAGGCCGAATCGGCCTCGTCGTCCTCGCGGTAGAGCTTGTGGTTGGCCTGCAGCAGGGTGGTCTCGGCGCCGAAGGCGAGCAGGCGCAGCTGTTCCTGCGTGAAACCCTGGAAGAGCCTCACGGCGGACAGAATGCGGATGTCGTCATCCAACGCCATCTCTAGCTGCGTCCCCGAACGGTCAGTCCAATCCCTCCTTCACGAGTCGATCCTTAATCCCCTCCAACAGGATCGCACCCGAAAGCGGTCCCGCCCAGACCGCTTATTGGATAATGAAATGTTTAAGGAACCAGCTTGTAGCCACCGCTTTCTGTCACAAGAATTTCCGCATTGGAAGGATCGCGCTCGATCTTCTGGCGCAGCCGGTAGACATGGGTTTCCAGCGTGTGCGTGGTGACGCCGGAATTGTAGCCCCAGACTTCCTCCAACAGCACGTCGCGCGTCACCACCTTCTGGTCGGCGCGGTAGAGATATTTGATGATCGAGGCTTCCTTCTCCGTCAGCCGCACCTTGCCGCCACGCGGGTCGATGAGCAGCTTCTGGCTGGGTTTGAAGGTGTAGGGGCCGACCGAGAAGGTGGCGTCCTCGCTCTGCTCGTGCTGGCGCAGCTGGGCACGGATGCGCGCCAGCAGCACCGCGAAGCGGAACGGCTTCGTCACATAATCGTTGGCGCCGGCCTCGAGACCCAGAATCGTGTCCGAATCGGTGTCGTGGCCGGTCAGCATGATGATGGGCGCCTTATAGCCGCCCTTGCGCAGGATTTTGACGGCCTCGCGGCCGTCCATGTCGGGCAGGCCGACATCCATGATGAGCAGGTCGATGAGGCCGCCGCGTGCCGCCGTGACGCCTTTTGCCGCAGTCGCTTCCTGCAGCACGTCGAATTCCTCGTAGAGGGCGAGTTGCTCGACCAGTGTGCCGCGCAGGTCGTCGTCGTCGTCGACGATTAGGATGGTGCGTGAAGTCATGGATCAATCCGTTGTTTTGAAAATGAAATTCAGTTGACCGCTGCGTATTTATGCGGAAGCTGGCCGACACAATAGCCGATCACAGTGATTTGTTCCGTGGCACGATCATACAAGAAAAAACGCGATCGCAATGCAGCCGGCGCAATTTTGCCGAAACGGCTGCGTGTGCTGACCGTGCGGGCAAGGCCCGGCCACCCCAGCCAGGGCCTGCTGCAGGCCGGAAAAACCGTGTTTGCCTGCGCGCTCGGGCGTGGCGGCATCTCGGCCGACAAGCGCGAGGGCGATGGCGCCACGCCGCTCGGCTCGATGCGGATCCTGTCGGGTTATTTCCGGGGAGATCAGTTTGCCGGTGGCCGCCGGACGCGGCTGGCGATGACGCCGATCGGGCCCGACCTCGGTTGGTGCGAGGTATCAGACGACCGCAACTACAACAGGCCTGTCAAGATCCCCTATGGCGCCAGCCATGAGCGCATGCGGCGCGACGACCGGCTCTACGACGCCTGCCTGGTGCTCGACTGGAACATCGCGCCGCGCCGCCGCGGGCGCGGGAGCGCCATCTTCTTCCACCTGGCGCGACCGGATTTCACGCCGACGCAAGGTTGCGTGGCGGTGACCGCGCGCACGATGGCCCGGCTGCTGCCGCTGCTGTCGGGTAGGACAGTGGTGAAGGTGGTGCGGTAGGGGATGGGCAGTAGGCAGTAGGGATCTCTTTCTACGTCTATCCCCTACTGCCCACTTCCTTTTCTATCGCTTCTGCCAACCCGTGCCCAGCAGTCCGATTTCACGGAGTTCCCGGTCCATCGCCCTGGCGATGTCGCGGCGTTGGCCGCCGATATCGCGCAGTTCACGGTCGGAAAGGTCGTCGACCGATTCCAAGGGAAGCCTGGCGGCGACGTTGGCCTGGCGCAGCCAGTCGAACGTGGCGCGCAGCCACTGCGGGAGAGATGATTTCAGGGCGGTATGGGACTTTAGAGCGATGTCGGTCATGGCTTTATCCGGTTTCTCCGGATATCAAATCCGGTTTGAAGGTATCTCGATGTCGAGATCATGCCGGATTGAAAAACAAACGGGAAACGAGTAGTTCTTTTCAGATCATCAAGTTTTATTTGGAGATCAGATGTCGCGCCTCCTGCCCGGAACGCGCGCGCTGAGGACCTTCGAGGCGGCGGCGCGTCACCTCAATTTCACCCGCGCCGCCGACGAGCTTGGGCTGACGCCGGCCGCGGTCAGCCATCAGGTCAAGGAAATCGAGGATCAGCTTGATCTGGTGCTGTTCACCCGCACCAGCCGCACCATGCGGTTGACGGAAGCGGGAAACGTGCTTCACGAGGCGTCGATCGATGCGCTCGACCTGCTCAACCGGGCGGTGTCGCGCGCCCACAAGATGACGCGCGGCACGGCGCTCTTGAAGGTGACGCTCGACGCGCAGTTCGCGACGAAATGGCTGATGCGGCGCATCGACGATTTCCGCGGTCAGAGGCCGGGCATCGAGTTGCGTTTCGACATCACCTACGATGTCAGGGACTTCGAGCGCGACGACGTCGATATCGGTATCCGGTTCGGCACCGGCAGATATGCCGGGCTTTGCGCGCACCGGCTGTTCGACAACATCATCATCCCGGTGTGCAGCCCGGCGCTGCTGGCTTCCGGGCCGCCGCTCAACGAACCGCGCGATCTCTTCCGGCATACGCTCGCGCATATCGATTGGTCGCGGCAAGGCGTCACCTGGCCGAACTGGAGCATGTGGATGCAGGCGGCCGGCGTCGACGATTTCGACGACAGCCGCACGCTCGTCTTCGGTTCCTCGACCGATGCCACGCAGGCGGCACTCGACGGCAATGCCGTGGCGCTGGCCGACTTCGCCATGGTCGCCAATGATTTGTCGCAGGGGCGTCTCGTGCGCCCCTTCGAGCTCGGCATCAAGGTCGCGCCGGAATTCGCCTATTTCCTGGTCTATCCGGAAACCGTGAAGGACGACGCCCGCATCGCGGCGTTTCGTGAGTGGCTGCTGGAGGAAGCGGCAAAGACGCACGGCACGGAGAAGGTGTAGGCGGCTGCCGGGCCTGTCTTTCGGTCACGACCGGGCGTTGTAGCCGAAGATCATGCGTCGGAACTTCTTCAGGGTCCATTTCAGCTTTTTGTAGAAAAGCGGCTGCTTTTTGCTGGCGACGGAGGTGTGAAATGAGCCGTTCTCGCTGCCCTGCTCGGCAATCGGCCGCTCGAACCAAAGCATCTCAACCCCGAGCCTCTCGTCCATCTGCTCAATCTGGTGGTCGATCGCCGTCGATATCTTGTTTTGCGCGATCCAGGCGCAGCGGGCCTCGGCAACCGGGCGGGTGATAAGGTAGGAATCGGCGCATCTTGCATGGAGAGCCGGATAAAGCTTCTGGCCCTTCCGCAATTTCCAACTCGGCGTGTAGTAGTTGCTGCCATTGCCGAGATAGATGACGGCCTTGCGCGTTGAGCCGCCGAGTTCAGCCAGCCCCTGCCGGAACTTGGCGACGAAGTCGCGGGCGAGGAAGACGTCGTCCTCGAAAACCAGGCAGTAGGGCTGGTCGGTCTCGAGGAAATCGCGCCAGATGCCGACATGTTTCAGCGCCAGCGAGACGGTCGCCAGGTGGGTAAGGGCGGGCGCGACCAGCTCGTTTCGGATTTCCGGCGTGATGTCTGCCTGGTCCCAGTCCGTGTAAAAATAGACCGGCACGCCGCGCCGCTCGAATTCGCGGACGATGTGGCGGCGCCGGTCGTCATAGCCTTGCTTGACGTGGCAGATCCGGGTGAACACCTGGTCGCGTGGAAATCCGGACTCGTCCGCCATCGACAATGCGCCGGCTTAGCTTGCCGCGGCGCCGAACCAGCCGATCACCGCGCCGACGATCAACAAGACGCCCAGCCAGTGGCCACCGTCGATGAGGGTCAGGTCCCAGCCGAAATTCTCGTAGCGATGGTTGACCGACAGCGTCGTGGCGACGAAACCCAGCCAGAGCACGAAACCGAAGACAAGCCCGGCGAGCAATGTCGGTTCACCGCCGGTCATCGCCCCGACCACCAGCGCCATGATGTAGGCCATGACCAGTTCGGCGACGAAGCTGATGACGAAAGGCAGCGGCGATTTCTTCATCGTCACCGGATCGAGCTTGGCGGCCTTCAGCCACGGCTTGCTCAACACCATGTACCAGGCGGCGCCGAACAGCCAGGCCAAGACGGCGGCGGCAATGACCGCCAGCCAGTTCACTGCTGAAAAATCCATGAGCTTCCCCCTCCAGATGCAGGCCATGCGACATGCATGCATTCTGTATCAGGCGCTTCGGCGATGGCGTCAAGCAAAGCGCCAGACGGTGGTGCGCTTGACTAGGGAATCCTCCAGCGCCCGCGTGACTTCCACCTCATAGACTGCAAGCGGCTCCAACCCCGATTTCGGCAGATACGACCGGCCGGGATCGCCGACGAAGATCTCGGCTCCGCGCGCCTTGAGTGTCGCAAACCATGGCATCAGGCGGTCGGCGAAGGATTTGTCGTAGAAAACGTCACCGGCCAGCACCACGTCCCAGCCCGCATCGGTGCCGATGCAATCCGTGCCGAGGAAGCCGATCCCGACGCCATTGGCCTCGCCGTTGAGGCGGATCGCGGTGGCGCAGAACGGGTCGATGTCGGCGGCGATCACTTCGGCGGCGCCCGCCTTGGCGGCGGCGATGGCGACAAGGCCGGAGCCCGAGGCAAAGTCGAGCACGCGCTTGCCCCGCACCGTGTCGGGATTGTCGAGGACATAGCGGGCAAGGCCCTGGCCGCCGGCCCAGGCAAAGGCCCAGAAGGGCGGCGGCAGGCCGATCTCGACCAGTTCGTCCTCGGTCCGCTGCCACAGATCGTGCGCTTCATCGGCGAGGCGCAGCAGAATCTCCGGCACGTGCGGCGGCGCCATCAGCGCCGTGTTGTCGAGGATGAATTGCTTCGCGCCGTGCGGGGTCAGCGCCGTCACGGAGCGGGCGTCAGGCCGCCCATGCGGCAGACTTCCTTCCATTCGGCCGGGGTCACCGGCTGCACGGAAAGCCGGCCGAGCCGCACCAGCGCCATGTCGGCAAGCTTCGGATTGGCTTTTACCTGTTCCAGCGTCGGCGGGGTCGGCACATCGCGAACCGCGCGGATGTCCACGCATTCCCAGCGCGGATCATCCGAAGTGGTGTCTGGGTGGGCCAGCGCGCAGACTTCGGCGATGCCGACGATGTTGAGCCCCTCATTGGAATGGTAGAAGAAGCCGAGATCGCCGATCTGCATGGCCTTCATGTTGTTGCGGGCGGCATAGTTGCGCACGCCGTCCCATTGCGTGCCGGCCTTGCCCTTGGCCTTCAACGCCTCGAAGGAGAAAACCGAGGGTTCGGATTTGAACAGCCAGTAGTTCATGTTTCTCCTCCGTGCGATCCAGGTGCGGGCAACCGGAATTAACTAGCCGCCGGCTTGTTGAACGTCCAGTTCCACTGGCGAATTTCGACGCTTTCGAACAGGGCCGCCTTGGCATAGGGGTCGGCGGCCGACAAGGCCTGCGCCGCGGCCAGATCCGGCGCCTCGACGACCACGAGACTGCCGTTGGGCTTGCCGTCGGCATCGAGGAACGGACCGGCGAAGGCCAGTTTCTTGTCCGCATTCAGCCCTTCGAGAAAGGCGACATGCTCGGGCCGCGTGTCGAGGCGCACCTGCAGGCTTCCGGGCTTATCCTTGCAAACAAAAGCAAACAGCATGGTCTTTCTCCTGGTCGTTGAGATTGAAATTGGGGGGTTGAAGTTGGGGGATCAATCGTTGGTTTCGGTCTTCAGCGGCCGGGTCATCAAGCCTGTCACGGCCTGGCGGATGGTGATGGCGCCGTCCAGTATGGCTGCCACGGCAGCGATGATCGGCGCGTCGATGCCGCGCTCGGCGGCGATGCGGGCGGCGATCGCCGCCGTCGGCACGCCCTCGGCCAGCGCCAGTCCGGCAAGCGCCTTGCCTTGCCCGAGCGCCAGCCCGTAGGCGAAGTTGCGCGATTGGGCGGACGAACAGGTCAGCAACAGGTCGCCAAGGCCGGAAAGCCCCATCAAGGTCTCGGGCCTGGCGCCGAAGGCGGCACCGATGCGGCGCAGTTCGACGAAGCCGCGCGTCACCATGGCGGCCTGGGCGCTGGCGCCGAGCCCGGCGCCGGTGACGGCGCCCGCGGCAATGGCAAAGACATTCTTCAAGGCGCCGCCGATCTCGACGCCGATCAGGTCGTCGCTCGAATAGCAACGCAGGTTTTCGGCGGAAAAGCGGGCGGCAAGGTCGACCGCCAGCGCCTCGTCACGGGCGGCGACCACCACCGCCGTCGGCAGGCCGCGGGCGACATCGGTGGCGAAGCTCGGGCCCGACAGTGCGGCAACCGGATTTCGCGGCAGGATTTCCTCGACAATTGCCGACAGCAAGGCGCCGGTGTCGCGCTCGATGCCCTTGGCGCAGAGAACAAGCGGGATGCCACCCGGTACATGGTCCTTCGCGGCCGTCAGCGTCGCCCGCAGCGATTGCGCCGGCGTCACCGCCAGCACGCAATCGGCGCCCGAGAGCGCTGCCGCAATGTCCGATGTCGCCTCGATGCCGGGCGCAATGGCGATGCCGGGCAGATAGCGCGGATTCTGGCCTTGGCCGATCGCCGCCACGGTTTCCGGATCGCGCGCGAACAGCCGCACCTTATGGCCGGCGCGCAGCATGGCCAGCGCCAGCGCCGTGCCCCAGGCGCCGCCGCCCAGCACGGCGACCTGCCAGCCGCCTTTACCGGGACGGGCCATGCCCTGACTGTTCTCGCTTGGACCAGTCATGCCTTGGCTCCGCGCCGGCCGGAACCGACCATCGGCGCCGAGATGCTGTCCAGCGGCCAGCGCGAGCGCGGCACGAAATCGAAGCCGTTCTCCTGCGCCATGCCTTCCCGCAGCCGTTCGATGCCGGCCCAGGCGATCATCGCGGCATTGTCGGTGCAAAGCTTGAGCGGTGGCGCGACGAAGGTGAAACCGGCCTCGGCGCACAACCGTTCCAGCGTTGCCTTGATGGTGCGGTTGGCGGCGACGCCGCCGGCAACCACCAGCGCAGGGTTTTTCGTGTCGGGAAATGTCTGGCTGAATCGCGCCAGCGCGCGCGAAACGCGGTCGGCCAGCGCATCGGCGACCGCCGCCTGGAACGAGGCGCAGATGTCGGCGACGTCCTGGTCGCTCAGCGGCTCGATCGCGGTCGCCGCCTGGCGCACGGCGGTCTTCAGGCCGGAGAAGGAGAAGTCGGGCTGCGCCGAACCCTTCATCGGCCGAGGGAAGGCAAAGCGCGAGGCGTCACCTGATAGAGCCGCCGTCTCGACGTTCGGTCCGCCTGGATAGGGCAGGCCGAGCATCTTGGCGGTCTTGTCGAAGGCTTCGCCGAGCGCGTCGTCGATGGTTGTGGCCCAGCGCTGATAGTCGCCGACACCGCGCACCGCCAGGATCTGCGTGTGACCGCCGGAGACCAGCAGCAGCAAATAGGGAAATTCGAGCCCATCGGTCAGCCGCGCCGTCAACGCGTGTCCTTCGAGGTGGTTGACGGCGATCAGCGGCTTGCCTGCGGCGGCGGCGATCGCCTTGGCCGTCATCAGCCCGACGATCAGGCCGCCGACTAGGCCGGGGCCGGCGGTGGCGGCGATGGCATCGATATCGGCAAGGGTTGTGCCCGAATCGGCCAGCGCCGCCTCGATGATGCCGTCCAGCGCCTCGACATGGGCGCGGGCGGCGATCTCGGGCACGACACCGCCGAAGGCGGCATGTTCCTCGATCTGCGAAAGCACGACGTTGGACAGGATTTGCGGCGCGGCATCGCCTTCCAGCGCCACGACGCTGGCGGCGGTCTCGTCACAACTCGTCTCAATGCCCAGAACGCGGATCAATTCGTCGCTATCCCAAGAGATTGTGTAGCCAGGCGTTCCCCTTTAGGGAGAATGCCGGAAACGCAAAGCCAGCCGGGGGGTTATCACGGACCGCGCGCCATGCAAACAATCTTGAAAATCGGAACACGCGGCAGCCCGCTGGCGCTGGCACAGGCGCATGAAACACAGGCGCGGCTGATGGCCGCGCATGGCCTGCCGGCGGAAGCCTTCGAGGTCGCCGTCATCTCGACCAGCGGCGACCGCATCCAGGACCGGCCGCTGTCGGAGGCCGGCGGCAAGGGCCTGTTTACCAAGGAAATCGAGGAAGCGCTGCTTGCCGGCGCGATCGACATCGCCGTTCATTCGTCGAAGGACATGCCGACGCGATTGCCGGACGGTCTGGAACTCAGCGCATTCCTGCCGCGCGAGGATGCGCGCGATGCCTTTGTCGGCAAGGCGGCAAAGGCCATCGCCGAGCTGCCGCGCGGCGCCAAGGTCGGCTCGTCGTCGCTCAGGCGGCAGGCGCTGATCCGCCGCATGCGGCCGGATCTCGACGTGGTGATGTTCCGCGGCAATGTGCAGACGCGGCTGCGCAAGCTCGACGAAGGCGTCGCCGTCGGCACCATCCTCGCCTATGCCGGGCTGAAGCGGCTCGGTCTTGAGCATGTCGCCACCGATTTGATGCCGCTCGACATTTTTCCGCCCGCACCCGGACAGGGTGCGATCGGCATAGAGAGCCGTATCGGCGACCGCGACGTCGAAAAGATGCTGACGGGGATCCATGATGTTCGGACGGGGCAGGCGCTGGCCTGCGAGCGCGCCTTCCTGGCGGCGCTCGACGGCTCCTGCCGCACCCCGATCGCCGGCCATGCGACGATCGAGGCCGGAACTCTCTCTTTCGCCGGCCTGATCATCTCACCCGACGGCACGCAGTCGCACACGGTCGAATTGCAGGGACCGGCACAGGATGCCGCCCGCATCGGCGATGAGGCCGCCCGGACGGTGCGGGCCAGGGCCGGCGAAAAGTTCTTCGACGGCTGGCTCTGACGATGCTTCGCGTCCTGGTGACCAGACCGGAACCGGGCGCCTCGCGCACGGCGCGGCGGCTTCAGGAGAGGGGCTTTCAACCGGTCGTTCTGCCTTTGACCGAAACGGTGGCTTTGCCTGGCGATGCGGGGTTCGTCACCGGTGATGCCGTTGCCGTTACCAGCGCCAATGCCGTGCGCCATACCGCAAACGAGGTCATCGCGGCGCTTGCTGCTCTTCCTTGCCATGCCGTCGGCGCCAGGACCGCCGAAGCGGCGCGCAAGATGGGGTTCTCATCCGTCATTGAAGGCTCGGGCGATGCCGAGGCGCTGGCCGACGCCATCGCGGCGGCGTTGCCCGGCAAGGCAATCACCTATCTCTGCGGGCGCGTGCGGTTTCCGATGTTCGAACAACGGCTGGAAGCGGCTGGAGTCCGGGTTCGCGCCGTGGAGACGTATGACACGCTCCCGGTGCCATATTCCGACGAGACCATCCTCGCGCTGCTTTCCGGCCAGTCGGTCGATGCGGTGCTGCTCTACTCGGCCAAGGCGGCCGTCGCGATGCAGGCTTTGAGCAAACGGCCTGCCTTGCAAGAGGCCTTTGAAAAGATACAGGTTTTCGCTCTTTCCGCCCGCATAGCCGCTGCCTTCGGCGACGGCGCCGGCAAAACAATCCGCATCGCCGCGCGACCCGACGAGGAGGCGCTGCTGGCGCTTTTGCGGGTGCTGCCCTGAGCCGCGTCATCACACCGCCCCTTTTCACCGCTTGGTGATGTGCTAGACCCTTTCTGAACCATCACGCGCCGCCAGGCGTTGAGACGAAGCGAATTTTGCGGAGCCCAGGCATGGTCAAGACGCCGAAGATGCGACACTCGAAAAGCCGCCGCGAGCCGGTGACCATCGATCTCGAGCCCGGTGCCGTTTCCCGCGTCGTCGATGAGGATGCCGCCAGGGCAGCGGCCAAGACAGACGAGGCCAAGGCTGAGGAAGCCGCTGATGCCTCGCAGCCGGAGGCTCCCGAAGAGCCGGTGCATGCCGACCAGACCGATCTCGAACCCTGGGAGCATGCCGATGGCGTGGGGCAGGTCGGGACCGAGCCGTCCGCGGAGGCCAAGGCCGTTGAGCCGGAGATGCCCTATCCCGGCTCGGATGCGCCAGCCCATCGCATTGCCGCCTCCGACTATAATTTCGAGGATGCGTCGGCCAAGCGTAGCGATGACAGCAAGGCAAAAACCCAGACACGGGACGAAAAGATGGCGCCGATACCGGCCGCGGCAAAGCGTGGCGGCCTGAACGGCATCGCTGCCGGCATCATCGGTGGCGTCATCGCGCTCGCCGGCGCCGGCGGCTTGCAATTTGCCGGCCTGCTTGGCGCGCCGGGTTCCGGCGCCGGCGTCTCGCTCGACGGCGTCAATGGCGAGATCGCTTCGCTGAAAACCGAAATTGCCGGGCTGAAGGACGGCGGCGGCAATAATGACGCAGCGGCCAAAGTGGTTGGACTTTCCTCGGGGCTGGAGCAGGTAAAGGCCGATATCGCGGCGCTGAAATCGGCGGTCGAACAGGGCGGTGCTGGCGACAATGCCGGGCTTGCGGCGCTCGGCGACAAGGTCAAGCAGATCGAAACCGCGGTCGCCGCCCTCGGCAAGGCCGGCAGCGCGGCGCCGGTCGATCTCGGCCCGCTCAACGAAAAACTGGCGAGCCTCGACGCGCTGGTGAAATCGACGGGCGAAGCTGCGAAGGCCCAGGACAGCCGGCTCGCCGCGCTGGAACAGTCGGTGTCGCAGCTTTCCGGCAAGGTCGAGGCGGCGGCAGGACAGCCGAAGATCGCGCTCGCCATTGCCGCGTCGGCTTTGAAGTCGGCGCTCGAACGCGGTGCGCCGTTCTCGGCTGAACTCGATACGCTGGCGGCGATTTCGCCCAACGCGCCTGAGCTCGCGACCCTACGGCCCTATGCCGAAAAGGGCGTGCCCACCCGCACCGAGATCGCCTCGCAAATGGATGCCGCAGCCAATGCCATGGTCGCCGCCGCCACGCCGGTCGACCAGAATGCCGGCTTCCTGCAGAACCTGATGTCGAGTGCCGAATCGCTGGTCAAGGTCCGGCCGATCGGCGCCGTCGAGGGGCCTGGCGCGCCGGAAACCGTTGCGCGCATGGAGGTGGCCGTCACACAGGGCGACTATGCCAAGGCGCTCGGCGAATACAATTCGCTGCCTGAGGCCGTGAAGGCCGCCGGTGCCGACTTTGCCGGCAAACTGAAGGCGCGCATCGAGGTCGAAACCCAGGTCGACGCGCTGATCTCCGGCGCGATGAAGGCATGAGGGCAAAACGATGATCCGCCTGCTCGCCTTCCTCATCGTCGTCTTCGCGCTCGGTCTCGGCTTTGCTTGGCTGGCCGACCGGCCGGGCGACATGGTCGTTACCTTCAGCGGCTACCAGTATCAGGTCAGCCTGATGGTGGCGGCGGTGGCCATCGTCGCTGTCGTCGCCGCGGTAATGATCCTGTGGTGGCTGATCAGGTCGCTGTGGAACAGCCCCTATACCATCTCGCGCTATTTCCGCGTGCGCCGCCGCGACCGCGGCTACCAGGCGCTGTCGACCGGCATGATCGCCGCCGGCGCCGGCGACGGTGCGCTGGCCCGCAAGAAGACCAAGGAAGCGGCCAAGCTGATCCGTTCCGACCAGGAACCGCTGATCCATCTGCTCGAGGCGCAGGCTTCGCTGCTCGAAGGCGACCATGAAGGGGCGCGGCAAAAGTTCGAGAGCATGCTCGACGATCCCGAAATGCGGCTGCTCGGCCTGCGCGGGCTTTATCTCGAAGCCGAACGGCTGGGTGACCGCAATGCCGCACGCCACTATGCCGGCCGCGCCGCCGCCGTTGCGCCGCAACTGGCCTGGGCGGCCGAATCGACACTGGAGGAGCTGACCGCGCGCGGCGATTGGGACGGCGCCTTGAAACTGGTCGACGCGCAGAAGGCGACGCGGCAGATCGAGCGCGATGCCGCCAATCGCCGTCGCGCCGTGCTGTTGACCGCCAAGGCGCAGTCGCTCGCCGACAGCGATCCCACCACCGCCAGGGCGGCCGCACTCGAGGCCAACAAGCTGCAGCCGGATTTCGCCCCCGCCGCCGTTGCCGCCGCCGCCGCGCTGTTCAGGCAGAACGATGTGCGCAAGGGCTCGAAAATCCTGGAGACCGCCTGGAGGGCCGAGCCGCATCCCGAGATTGCCGAGCTCTACACCCATGCCAGGCCGGGTGACGCCGTGCTCGACCGTCTCAACCGGGCGAAGAAGCTGCAGGAGATGAAGAAGAACCACGCCGAATCGTCGATGACGGTGGCGCGTGCCGCGCTCGACGCACAGGATTTCGCTACCGCTCGCACCGAGGCCGAGGCCGCGATCCGGATGGACCGCCGCGAGGGCGCCTATCTGCTGCTGGCCGACATCGAGGAGGCCGAGACCGGCGACCAGGGCAAGGTGCGGCAGCTGCTGTCCAAGGCGGTGCGCGCGCCGCGCGATCCGGCCTGGGTCGCCGATGGCGTGGTTTCGGAACGCTGGGCGCCGGTATCGCCTGTCACCGGTCGGCTCGATGCCTTCGAATGGCGCGCGCCGATGGAGCGGCTTGGCCAGTTGATCGACAGCCGTGACGATGCGCCTGAGACCACGGTGCCGGTGATCGAGGCGTTGGCGAAGCCGGCCAGCGAGAAGCCGATCGACGCGATCGAGCCTGCCACGGCGAGCAGCGAGACAACAAGCAAGGGAATCGATAGAAGCGAAGACCACGTCACGCCGGTCACGGCGGCTGCGTTCGCGGCGGTACCAGCCGATGCCGAGGCCGTCGAGCCGGCGGAAGAACTGGCGCGGCTGCCGGACGATCCGGGCGTCGATCCGGACGAGGAAGCGGAAAAATCGCCGCGCCGCTTCCGGCTGTTTTAATTTTTGGCCTTCGGGTGATTGACTTGGCCCTTGGGCCGTTTGGGAATGGATTGATGTTCGAACGCGTTCTGTCGTTTCTCAGGGATTTGCCGGCCGGCGCCGGCGCGCAAACCAGCACGGACGACCCGCGCGTCGCCGCCTCGGCGCTGCTCTACCATGTGATGAACGCCGACGGCGTGCGCCAGGACGTCGAATGGGAGCGGTTCAAGGCTGTGCTCTCCGAGAGCTACTCGATCAGCGGCGCCGAACTCGAAGCGCTGGCCGCCGCCGGCGAGCGCGCCGACAATGAGGCGATCGACCTCTACGCCTTCACCAGCGTGCTCAAGCGCCATCTCGACGCGGACGAGCGCAAGGCCTTCATCGGCCTGATGTGGGAGATCGTCTATGCCGATGGCGAGCTGCATGAGCTAGAGGACAATACGGTGTGGCGGGTCGCCGAACTGATCGGCGTCGAGCGCCACGACCGGGTCGAGGCGCGCCGCAAGGCGGCGGCGCAGGCGCCGGGTGCCCGCGGAACATCCAGCGACGAATAGACGGGATCTCGCCTGACGATGCCGCGCGCAACGAGCTCGAAGCCAAAAATCCTGATCGTGCTGCATCAGGAGAATTCGAGCCCCGGACGCGTCGGCCACATGCTCATCGAAGAGGGTTTCGAGCTCGACATCCGCCGGCCGCCGCTCGGCGACGCCTTGCCGGAGACGCTGGACGGCCATGCCGGCACGGTGGTGTTCGGCGGACCGATGAGCGCCAATGACGAGGACGAGTTCGTTCGCCGCGAGACCAACTGGCTGGAAATCCCGCTCAGGGAGAACCGGCCGTGCCTTGGCATTTGCCTCGGCGCGCAGATGCTGGTCAACCATCTCGGCGGCAAGGTCGAGGGGCACGGCGAAGGGCTGGTCGAGATCGGCTGGTATCCGCTCAAGGCGACCGAGGCCGGCAGGAAGCTGATGCACTGGCCCGAAATGGTCTACCAGTTCCACCGCGAGGGCTTTTCCTTGCCCCGCGACGCGACGCTGCTGGCGACGGCGGAGACCTATCCCAATCAGGCCTTCCGCTATGGCGACAATGCCTGGGGCATACAGTTCCATGGCGAACTGACCCGGGTGATGATGCAGCGCTGGGTGGTGCGCGGCGCGCATCGCTTCGAATTGCCCGGCGCCCAGCCCGGCCGCGATCACCTCGGCGGCAGGCTGATCTGGGACATGCATCTGAAGCGCTGGCTGGACGAGTTTTTGCGCATGGTGTTTGGGACGCCGGCGGTGCGGTAGCTCCATCTCTTGGAGCAATTCTTTAGCTAGGGTTCGAGCACCGGCCGCATGAAGCTGCGCTCATAGCTTAGAATGCTGCGATTGCGCTTTTCCGCTTCAAACACATCCTGGCATTCCGGGTCGGCTGCCATCCGCTTGCGATAGTCCTCATAGTCGGCAAGGCTCGGAAAGCTGAACATGGCATAGGCGATATTGTTCGCTCCTTCGCTCGGCAGGAAATAGCCATGATGGTTTCCGCCGAGGCGATTGACCAGACCGATCCAGCGACGGCCATATTCTTCAAACTCGGCAAGCTTGTAGGGGTCGATGACATATTTCAGGCAGCAGGTGATCATGGGATTTCCTGTGACGGGGGTGATGTATCTTGCCGACCATCGGCGAGCGTCAGTTGCGCCCGTCGAGGTGGCGAACCCTGCGCAATTGCGGAAACAGCCAGGCCCACAGGCCTGCTACCGCGATGGCGCCGACGCCGCCGATCACCACCGCCGGCACGGTGCCGATCAGCGCCGCCATGGTGCCGGCACGGAATTCGCCGACTTCGTTGGAGGCGCCGACGAAAACCTGGTTGACGGCGTTGACGCGGCCGCGCACCTCGTCCGGCGTCCACAGCTGGATCAGCGTCTCCCTGATGTAGACGCTGAACATGTCGGTGGCGCCGAGGAGGGCCAATGCGACGATCGACAGCCAGGTGAGGGTGGACAGTCCAAACAGCACGGTGGAGGCGCCGAATGCCGCGACGAAACCGAGCATGATCACACCGGCATGGTTGCGGATCGGGTGCCCGGCGAGCCACACCGCCACGCAGATGGCGCCGATGCCGGGCGCCGAGCGCAGCAGGCCGAGGCCCCACGGGCCGAGCTGCAGGATGTCGCGCGCATAGACCGGCAGCAATGCCGAGGCGCCGGAGAGAAGCACCGCGAACAGGTCGAGCGAGATGGCGCCAAGCACGATCTTCTCGCTCCAGATGTAGCGGAAGCCGGCAAACAGCGTCTCCATGGTCGGCTTGTCGGTGGCGGTCCGCTGGGCGGGCCTGGGAATGGTGAAAATCAAAAGGGCGGCGGCCAGCATCAGCATGGCGGCGATGGCGTATGCGACTTCCGGAGAAACGCCGTAGAGCAGGCCGCCGGCAACCGGTCCAACGATGGTCGCCGTCTGCCAGGCGGACGAGTTCCAGGCAATCGCATTGCCGAAATCCTCCGGCGGCACCAGATTGGCGAACAGCGAGGACGAAGCCGGGCCGTAAAAGGCCCGCGCCGTGCCGAACATCGCGAGCACGGCGAAGATCGGCAGCGGGCTGACAAGACCGCGCAGCGTCAGGACCAGCAGAGTGAGGGCGCATATGCCCTCGATCACCGTCGACAGCGCCATGATCAGCCGGCGTCCGAAGCGGTCGGCGACGACGCCGGTGACCAGCACCAAAAGCAGCGATGGCAGGAACTGGACGATGCCGACAATGCCGAGGTCGAAAGGATCGCGCGTCAGATCATAGATCTGCCAGCCGACGGCGACGGAGACGATCATGGTCGCGAAGGTGGTGAGGAAGCGCGCCGTCCAGTAGCTGAGGAAGGCTTTGTGCCGGAAGGCAGCGTAACGCTGCTCAGGTGAAGTTTGTAGGGATGTCATGAATAAAGGCCCCGTTGCGATGGCATTGGAGCGACGTGCGTCCAATTGGACGCACAAAGTGCGCTCCAACACTGTTTAGTTTCGCATCGTGCTTTCCGAAAATCGGAGTGGACTTTCGGGTCGATGCGATGCCGGCGGGGCACTTCCCAAGGTTGGGCGCTGGTCCGACCAATGGAACGTCTAGCAAAGTTCGATGCGCGATGCGTGCGAAAATCAGCACTGGATCAAGGGATTTTCAGCCTGTTGCGCCCATCGCACAAGGAAATTACTGCCGAAGTGCTGCCGAAATGGCGTCGAGCCCGCCTCGCAACTCGGCCTCCGTCGGCCAGCCGAAGCCGACGCGGAAGAAGCGCTTTTCCATCTCGAACCAGTGGCCGGGCCCGACATAGGTGCCATGGTTTTCCAGCAGGTTCACATAGAAGCGGTCGAGATCGAAGCCGGGTTCGACATTGAGGCGCGGGAAGCCGACGACACCGCCTTCGGGCCGCACCCAGTCGACCAGCGGTTCGCGGTCGATCCAGGCCTGGACGATGTCGCGGCGCCTGGCCATTTCGGGCAGCAGCGCTCCCAGGAAGGCGTCCCGGCGTTCGAGCATGCCGCGCGCAATGCCTTCGTCGATGACGCTGCCGCAGATGCCGATCTGTTCCTTGGCGGCAAGGAACGTCTCCTGTAGTGCTGGATCCCTGGTGATCAGCCAGCCAATGCGGATGCCTGGAATGCCGAAGGCCTTCGACAGCGACGCGACGCTGATCGCCTTCGTGCTCAGCGAGGCCGCCGACGGCAGGCGCCGGCCATAGGAAAGGTCGCGATAGGTCTCGTCGACCAGCAAATGGCAGCCGCTGGTCTCCGCGAGCGCCACCAGCGCGTCGAGATCGGTCTGGCCCATCATCGTGCCGGTCGGGTTGTGCGGGCACGTAACGCTGATCAGTTTCGTGTTCGGTCGCATCGCCGCCCTGACGGCCTCGACATCGATGGCAAAGCCGTCCTCGAAGGCGAGGTCGACGAAGCTGATGGCGCAGCCGATCGCCCTTGGGGTTTCGATGTTGGTGGCGTAATTGGGCCGGATGACGACGAGATGGTCGCTCGCCGACAGAAGCGATGTCGAGATGATGAACAGCGCGCCGGCGGCACCGGCGGTGACCAGCACATCGTCAGGCGAGACGCCGGCGTCCTGTGCCGCGATCAGCGCGCGCAAGTCCTTGTCGCCGCGATGCTCGCCATAGAACAGCGTGAGGTCCGGCAGCGACAGGCCGATGTCGGAGAGCTTCTGGTCGGCGATCGAGCTCTCGGAGAGGTTGAAGCGGATGCGGTCGTAGCCGTACTCCTCCGGCGCTTCCTTCTCGATCACCATCCTGGTGTAGTTCATGGCTTCCCCCAGATCCCCTTGTCTGGTTTATCCAAGCCACAAAAACAGGAAGCCTGCCAAGGCGGTTTCGCCGGCAGGCTTCTGTTCCAGTCGTCCTAAATATTGGCTCAGGACTGAATTGCTCAGGCCGAAACCTTGGCCTTGCGGCCCTTGGCCTTGACGGGCGCCACCGCAACGGCCTTGCGGCCGAGTC
This sequence comes from Mesorhizobium sp. 2RAF45, assembly GCF_052115225.1. Classification (NCBI taxonomy): domain Bacteria; kingdom Pseudomonadati; phylum Pseudomonadota; class Alphaproteobacteria; order Hyphomicrobiales; family Phyllobacteriaceae; genus Mesorhizobium; species Mesorhizobium sp. 2RAF45. The sequence continues at coordinate 193,220 of NZ_JBFRGG010000008.1, forward strand.
CGATGGACTTCGCCAGTTGCGAGCGCGAGGCCGCATAGTTGGGAGCAACCATCGGATAGTCAGACGGCAGGCCCCATTTGGCACGGTAGGCGTCCGGCGTCAGGCCGAAATGCACGCCGAGATGGCGCTTCAGCGATTTGAACTTCTTGCCGTCTTCGAGGCAGATGATGAAATCCGGCGTCACCGACTTCTTCGGATTGACCGCGGGAACCAGCGGGGCCGCCACCGGCACGGCCGGCTTGCCGAGCCCGCCGATCGAGGTGGCGACGCTGGCGATGAGGTCGGCCAGGCCGGAGGCGGGCAGGCGGTTCTTCTCAACGTAGGCGGATACGATGTGGGCGGTCAGCTCGAGAAGGTCGATGCGAGCGTCGTTGCTATCGTCGGTCAATGTTTCCTCCGTCTATGGTGCACGGCCTCGAAAATGGGGTTCGTTTTCGAAAGGACGAGGCACAAAATCAAAAATGCTGAAGCGTTTCTGGCGTATCCATTTCTGGCGTATCCAGTGGACCGCGCGGGGGCAGCGCGCAAAATTCCTAGTCGGCAAATCTGCACAACGCAATGATTAAGCGCGGCGCCACACGTTATTTTGAACAACTATACTAAACTGTAATAATATCAGACGATCAGAGCCTTGTCTCGCCACAGACGAAATCCGCCTTCGAAGGCGCGTGTGTTGTCACCGCGCCTGGTCTCGGCCGGTAACGCGTCGAGCTTGTCGACATTGCCGCCGCCAATGACGACATAGTCTGGCTGCAGGGCGGCGCGCAGGCGAGTGACGACGTCGAAGACGTATTTGCGCCACTTCTTCTTGCCGTGCTTTTCCAGGCCGCGCTCGCCGACATAGTCCTCGAAACTCCGGCCTTTCCTGTAGGGAAGATGGGCGAGTTCCATCGGCTGGCCGACATTGTCGAAGACCATCGCCGCGCCGAGGCCGGTTCCCAGCCCGAGGAACAGCATGCGCCCGCCTTCGTAGCTGCCGATGGCCTGCATCAGCGCATCATTGACCACCTTGACCGGCTTGCCGAATTGGGCGGCGAAATCGAAGCCAGCCCAGCCCTTGCCAAGATTCTTCGGATCGAGCACCGGCTTGTTGTGACGCACCGGGCCGGGATAGCCCATCGAGATGACGTCGTAGGACAGGCCCTCGGCGAGCTTCTTCACCTTGTCGATCATCTGCTGCGGCGTCAGGCCCGGGCCAGAATCGTCCCGGCGCTCGGCGCCGCCGGCGCTGGTCAGGATCTTGACGTGCGAGCCGCCAATGTCGATCGCCAGAACGATCTTCTCGGTGTCGGGTGCCGGTTGCTTCATCGCCTTGGCCATCGTGTCTTCTCCGATCATGCCACCGGGTCGATCCAGCCATTGGGCGGTCCGAAGCCGGCCATGGCGTCCGTCGGTCCCCATGTCTTCGGCTCGTAGAGATGCGGCGGCGTGGTGTCGCCGAGCACCGGCCCGACGATGCGCCAGGCAAGCTCGGCCGCGTCCTGGCGGGTGAAGAGCTGGCCGTTGCCGTTCATGGCGTCGCCGATCAGCCTTTCATAGGGCGGCATGTCGGCCTTGCTGTCGTCGAGCGCCGTCAGTTCCACCTGCTCGCCGACCATGTCGTCGCCTGGCGCCTTGCGCTGGGCGCCGATGGCGATCACCACTTGCGGGTCGATGCGGAAGCGCACGTAGTTCTGGTCGGCGGGCTTGATCGGGTCGAAGACGTCGAGCGGCGGCCGCTTCAGCCGCACCACCACCTCGGTGACATGCACCGGCATGTTCTTGCCGGCGCGGATGAAGAAAGGCACGTCCTGCCAGCGCCAGGTGTCGACGAAGAAGCGCACCGCCGCGAAGGTCTCGACCGGCGAGTTCGGCGCCACGCCGGGCTCGGCGAGGTAGCCGGTGAACTGGCCGCGCACGACATCGTCTTTCGCCAGCGTCCGAATCGCCCTGAGCACCTGGACCTTCTCGTCGATCAAATCGTCGGCGGAGCGGCCGACCGGCGGCTCCATGGCCAGCAGCAGGAGGATGTTGAGCAGATGGTTCTCGATGACATCCCTTATGCAGCCGACATCGTCATAGAAGCGGCCGCGCCCCTCGACGCCGAAATCCTCGGCCATGGTGATCTGCACGCTCTCGACGAAATTGCGATTCCAGATCGGCTCGAGGAAGGAATTGGCGAAGCGGAAATAGAGCAGGTTCTGGATCGCTTCCTTGCCGAGATAGTGGTCGATGCGGAAGATCGACTGCTCGTCGAACACCAGATGCAGCACGCGGTTCAGCCAGCGCGCCGACTGCAGATCATGGCCGAACGGCTTTTCCACCATCAGCCGCGCGCCACGCGCGGTGCCCGACTGCTCCAACCCCTGCACGACAGTCTCGAACATGGTCGGCGGCACCGCCATGTAGTGCATCGGCCGCTGGGCGGTGCCGAGTGCGGTCTTCAGCTTCTCGAAGGTGGCCGGATCGCGGTAGTCGCCGCTGACATAGCGCAGCAGCGAGGCGAATTTGGCGAACACCTTCTCGTCGATCTTGCCCAGTGCATTGACGATGCCGTCGCGAGCGCGGGCCTGCAACTGCTTGATGTCCCAGGCGTCGAAGGCGACGCCGATCACCGGTTCGGTGAGCGTGCCCTTGGCGACCATCTGGTAAAGGGCCGGAAATATCTTCTTGTGGGCGAGGTCGCCGGTGGCGCCGAAGAGCACCAGCGTGTCGGACCGTTCCTGGCTCATGCGTGCGTCTCCTGCTGTGGCGTCACTTGCGGGCCTTCGGCTTTTCGACATGGCCGCCGAAGGCATAGCGCATGGCGGACAACAGCTTGTCGGCAAATTCGGATTCGCCTTGCGAGGAGAAGCGGTCGAACAGCGCCGAGGACAGCACCGGCGCCGGCACGCCGGTGTCGATCGCCGCCTTCAGCGTCCAGCGTCCTTCGCCCGAATCCGAGACGCGGCCGCCGAACTGCGCCAGGCCCGGATCGCCCTTCAGCGCGCCGGCGGTGAGATCGAGCAGCCAGGAGCCGATGACGCTGCCATGCCGCCAGACCTCGGCCACCTGCGGGAGGTCGATGTCGAACTGATAATATTGCGGGTTTTCCAGCGGGCTGGTCTCGGCGTCGGCCGTGCGTTGCCGCTTGCCGGCATTGGCCGACTTCAGGATGTTCATGCCTTCGGCATAGGCGGCCATGACGCCATATTCGATGCCGTTGTGCACCATCTTGACGAAGTGGCCGGCGCCGCTCGGCCCGCAATGCAGATAGCCGAAGGGCGCGGTGCCGGCAGCCTTGTCGGGAGCCGGCGCGCCGGCATCGGCGCCGGGCGCCAGCGTGGCGAAGACCGAATCGAGGTGCTGCACCGCCACGTCGGGGCCGCCGATCATCAGGCAGTAGCCGCGCTCGAGGCCCCAGACACCGCCGCTGGTGCCGACATCGACAAGATGGATACCCTTGATGGTCAGTTTCGCGGCCTGGTCGACGGCGTCGTGATAGTAGGAATTGCCGCCGTCGATGACGATGTCGCCGGGCTCCATCAGGGCTGAGACCTGATCGATGATCTTGCCGGTGATCGCCGCCGGCAGCATCAGCCAGACACAGCGCGGCTTGGCGAGCTTGCCGACGAATTCCGTCAGGGATGCCGCGCCCAGCGCGCCGTCGCTGACCAGGGCGGCGACGCTTGCCGGGTTGATGTCGTAGACGACGCATTCATGGCCGTCGCGCATCAGGCGCCGCACCATGTTGGCGCCCATCCGGCCCAGTCCCATCATTCCGATCTGCATGGTTTCGTCCCGATTGCTTGAGGAGAGAGAAAATCTATCGGCCCGGCCGCTTTTACCACGATGCGTCGATGCCGACGCTGAAGTCGACATTCTCCCAACGCATCGCATCGGGCCAGAAAAAAGTGAAGACGATGGTGCTTCCCGACGTCAATCCGGCGACCGGCAGGTCGGCCAGATGGACGCCAAAAGCGGTTTCCCTGGTCTTGTGGTCCTGGATCGTCAGCCAGTTGTCGCTGCTCCAATGGACGACGCCGGGCGCTGAAAGCTCTACGCGTAAAGCCTTGCCGGCCGGGATGGAGCGGATTTTGTTGTTGAAGCGCCATATCCTGAGCGGCGAGCTTGTCTTGCCCTTGATGTAGCGCTCGACGCCTTGCGGCGGCGTGTCGAAGACCACGCCGTCGCGCAACGAACGCAACAGCTTTATGTGCTCGGCATGCGCCCAGACCAGTGGCATGGCGCTGCCGGACGGTTTGCCCTCCCACAGCTCGCGGCCCGGCACATCCGGGCTGTCCCAGACCTGTTCCGGCAGCAGCCCGCCCATGCCAGCCGAACGCTCGAAGGTCTCCAGAAGCTGCGCGGCTTTCTCCTTGCGGCCGGCGGCAAGCTCGTAATGCGCCCGCTCGCCGGTGAGCAGGGGCCAGGCGCGTCCCCGGCCTGTGCCGTCGAAAGGCGTGCCATCCTCGTGCTCGCCATAGCCGTCATCGGTGTAGCGGTACCAGACCGGGCCTTGCGGCAGATCGCATCGCAAAAGGGTGTCGACGGCCTTGACGGTACCGACGATGCGCGGATCGTCGGCTGCCCTGAGGCCAAAGCGAACCAGGGCCAGGGCGTCGGGGCTGATTATGGCTTCTGCCGGTTTGTCAGTATCGGCCGGCGGACGGTTCTTGATCGGTACGAAGCCGTCCTTCGGCGATGCGGCGCCCGCATCGTCCGGTGGCGCGATGCGGACATAGTAGCCTGTGATGCCGGCCTCGATGCAGAGCTGGGTGCCCGTGACGTAGGTCCAGCGTTCGACCTGATCGTTCCAGCAGTCAGCGGTTTCGCGCAGGTAGTTTGCCGGCTCACTCTTTCCCAGGATATCCAGCATATCGGCGGCGGCAAGCAGCGCGGCGATCTCGACGGCCAGCGTGAACGGGCTGTACCCGGCGTCTTCCTCCCAGCGGTCCTCGCCGGTGACGGGGCCGTTGCGCACGACATAGGAGGCGGCGGCTTCGATCATGGCCAGGAAATCGGCGAGCCTGGCACGCGGCAGGTGGCCCGCCCGGCGCAATGCGTCGGCCAGCAGCAGGGGAAAGGCGCATTCATCCATCTGGATGCCGGGCCAATAGGCGGTGCCGTCCGACCAGACATTCTGCGGCCAGTGACCGTCCGGCTGCTGAATCGAGTGCAGATAGGTCAGGATCTGCAGCGCCTGCTTGCCGTCGCCGGCGGCGAGGAAACCGCCAGCGGTCTCGACCAGGTCGCGCGGCCAGACCAGATGGTAGCCGCCGAGATCGTCGTCGCCCTTGTTGAAGCCCCATGGGATCGACAGGCTGGCAACAGCGGCGCCGGGTCTCGCGACCGAGAGATGCGAGGCCAGAACCGCTGTGCTCACACGATAGGTGTTCAGCCCGGAGGCAGTGTGGCGGTCGAGCTTCTCAAGCCTGGTCTGAAATGTCCGCCAGTTTTCGACATAGGTCTCGGCGGCGGCGTCGAAACCCTGCTTGAGACTGGCCAGCGCCAGGTCGGCGGCGGCTTCCGGCGTCGCGCCGAAGCCAAGCGCCAGCAAGGCCGTGGTCTTGCCGGCGGAAAAGCCGATCTCGCCGGTCAGAGCGACATTGCCGTCTTCCGCCCGCTGGCAGGAGGGATCGAGCGCACCGCCGTTCTGCAATTGCTGCCATCCGTCGGAGAAACCGACATAGCCGGCCGAACAGGTATTCCAGGGCAGTGAGGAGACCAGCGCAAGGGATACGCCGCGCCCCGTGGCGAAGAGCATGCGCTGGCCCTTGTGTTCGCCGACCCAGGCAGTGTTGCCCATGCCGGCGTTGACGAGGTGCGGCGCAAGCAGCGCGTAGATCTTGTAGTCGGCCGCCGAATTTTTCAGCGGTACGAATGCAATCTCCTGCAGCAGGACAGGCCGTTTCGGATCCGTAATGATGCGCTTTTCGATACGGTAGGCGCCGTCTGCCGCGGTGTTGGTCAGCCTGTAGCCGGGTACGCCGTCCTCGAAAGGCGCTACTGCGTGCGCGGCGTCGCGCTTCTCTTCCGAGAAATAGCCACCGGGGCCGGTGACGATCAGCTCCATGTCGCGCGTGCAGGCGCTGTCGAGACGCGGATAGTAGATCTCGTTCAAGATGCCGTGGCTGATGGTGAACCAGAGCGGGCTCTTGGCTGAAAACGCGGTGCCGACGCCGCTCTTGGCGCTCGACGTCCAGCGCGCCGGAATGCCCGGTGCGCCCGGGGGAACGATCGGCGTCACTGCCATCTCTGTTGGGCCTCCTGTGCGCATGGCTTACCCATCCAGCCAGACCATTTCAATTGGCGCACCGCAAGTTGATCGGCGGGCTTTGCGGATTGCAGTTGACAGGCTGCCGCGCCATCTGCATTTGTCTGACAATCGATAAAAAACAGGAACACAGGCTCGATTTTCCATCTAGAATCTACACGACCAGCAACTCTTGGGAGGAGTATGACATGAAGAAACTGTTAGCCTTGAGCGCTCTTGCCGCGATGCTCGCATCGGGGACGGCGCTTGCCGATACCAGCGGCAAAAAGATCGCATTCTCCAACAATTACGCCGGCAATTCGTGGCGGCAGGCGATGCTCGACAGCTACGGCATCGTCACCAAGAAGGCGGTCGCCGACAAGATCGTCGGCGCGGCCGACGTCTTCACCACCGCCGACAAGGAAGTGCCGACGCAGGCGGCCCAGGTGCAGAACCTGATCCTGCAGGGCTATGACGCCATCGTCATCAACGCCGCCTCGCCGGACGCGCTCAACGGCGCCATCAAGCAGGCCTGCGATGCCGGTATCACCGTCGTCTCCTTTGACGGCACCGTCACGGAGCCCTGCGCCTATCGCGTCGTCGTCGACTTCAAGGACATGGGCAAGCAGGAAGTCGAGCAGATGGCCAAGTTCCAGCCCAAGGGCGGGAACCTGTTGGAAATCCGTGGCCTGGCTGGCACCTCGATCGACGATGCCATCCATGCCGGCATCCTCGAAGGCGTTGCCGCCCATCCCGAGTTCAAGATTGTCGGTTCGGTGACCGGCGACTGGGACCAGACCACGGCGCAGAAAGCCGTCGCGACCATCCTGCCGTCGCTGCCTGACGTCGTCGGCATCGTCGACCAGGGTGGTGACGGCTATGGCGCCGCACAGGCTTTCGCCGCCGCCGGCAAGCCGCGCCCGACCATCATCATGGGCAACCGGCAGGACGAGCTGAAGTGGTGGAAGGAACAGAAGGACAAGGACGGCTACAAGACCTGGTCGGCTTCGATCGCGCCTGGCGTGTCGTCGCTCGCCTTCTGGGTGGCGCAGCAGGTGCTCGATGGCCGCAAGGATATTCCGCACGACCTGCTGGTGCCGTATCTGGCCTTCACCCAGGACGACTTCGAGGCAGCCCTGCCGAAGATCAAGGAAGGCGGCGTCGCCACCCACGAATACACGCAGGAAGACGCCCTCGCGGCGATCAAGGCCAACATCAAGTGAATGTCGCGCTTGCGTTGCCCTTCGTACCATCGCGCGGATAGTGTTGAGCATGCCTGAAGGGAACGCTGACATCATCAGACTGAACGGCGCCGAAAAACATTTCGGCGCCGTTCGTGCGCTGGGCGGCGTGGACTTCCATGTCCGGCCCGGCGAATGCGTCGGCCTGGTCGGCCACAATGGCGCCGGCAAATCGACGCTGATGCACATGGTGGCGGGCACGCTCACACCCGACAGCGGCAAGATCGGCGTGCATGGCGGCGTCGAGGACAACTACTCGGTGTCGCGGGCGCAAAAGCTCGGCATACGTTGCGTGTTCCAGGAACTGTCGCTGTGCCCCAATCTCAGCGTCGCCGAAAACACGCGCATCAACCATGCCTCGCTCTCGGGCCTCGGCTGGCGGCGCAAGGCGGCCGCGCTGATCACCGCCAAGCTTGACGAGATCTTTCCGGATCATGGCATTTCGGCCTGGGACATCGTCGGCGACCTGTCGATCGGCCGGCGCCAGATGGTCGAGGTGGCGCGCGCCTTCACGGTGACGCAGGACCGGCTCGACCTCGTCATCCTCGACGAGCCGACATCGTCGCTGGATGCGCACACGGCTGGCCAATTGCTGGCCTTCGTGCGCCGTTTCATCGCCAGCGACAAAAGCTGCATCCTGATCTCGCATGTGCTGGGCGAGGTGCTCAGGAATGCCGACCGCATCGTGGTGATGCGCGACGGCAAGGTGGTGGTCGCCGATGCGGCGAATGCCTTCGACCGCGACCGGCTGGTGACGGCGATGGGCGGGGCCGAGGCGCGCCAGAAGATCGCCGCTGAAATTGCCGCCGCGAGGCCAGCTGCCGGTCCGTTGCGGGTGCGGGCGCGTCCCGCCGCGCAGAAGGACGGCGCCGACCTTGTCGCCCGCGCCGGCGAGATCATCGGCCTTGCCGGGCTGGCGGGACACGGCCAAACCGACCTGTTGCTGGCGATTTTCGCTGCTGCTTCCCGCGCCAGAACCGGCATCGAAGTGACCGAGCCGGTAGCGCTGGTCGCTGGCGACCGCCAGTCGGATGGGATTTTCCCGCAATGGTCGATTGCCGAGAACATCGGCATCCGCTCGCTGGCGCGGTTGCGCAACGGGCTGCTGATTTCGCCGCGGCGCGAGGCCGAGTTGGCCCAGTTCTGGCAGAAGAAGATCGGCATCCGCACGCCCGACATGAACAACAACATCTTCTCGCTGTCGGGCGGCAACCAGCAGAAGGCGCTGTTTGCCCGCGCGCTCGGCTCGGATGCCCAGATCGTGCTGATGGACGATCCGATGCGCGGCGTCGATATCGGCACCAAGCTGGAAGTCTACGACCTGGTGCGCGAGGAGGCTGGCCGCGGCCGCACCTTTCTCTGGTACACCACGGAAACCGAGGAACTCGACAATTGCGACCATGTCTATGTCTTCAAGAACGGCCGCATCGTCGCCAATCTGGGTCGCGACGAATTGACCGAAGAGAAGATTATCCAGTCCTCCTTCGGCGATGCGGCCTGAGATGACTGCCGCCAGCCTCGACGCCACCGCCAGGAGTTCCGCCGAGCGTGGCGCGCTGGCCCGTGCCCGCCTGCTGCGCGGGCTGCTGCCGGCGCTGTCGCTGGCATTGGTGCTCGCCGCCATCGCCTGGCTCAACCCGCGCGCCATTAGCTATTTCGGCTTCAGCCTGATGCTGAACCTGGCGATCCCGATCGCGCTGGCGACGATCGCGCAGATGTTCGTCATTTCAGGCAATGAGCTCGACCTGTCGATCGGCACCTTCGTCGGTTTCGTCGGCTGCGTCACCGCGACCTGGCTGAAGGACGCGCCGCTTATCGGCGTTGCCATCCTGCTTGGCTCGATCGGCGTCTATGCGCTGCTCGGCGCGCTGATCCATCTGCGCAATCTGCCGTCGATCGTGGTGACGCTCGGCATGAGTTTCGTCTGGCAGGGGCTGGCCATCCTCGTCCTGCCCAAGCCCGGCGGCAAGGCGCCGGACTGGCTGCTGGCAATCATGTCGTTCAAGCCGCCTCTTATCCCCTTCCCGATCACCGCGGCGCTGCTGATCGGCCTCGTCGTCCATTTCGGCCTGATGCGCACCTCCTATGGTGTGATCCTGCGCGGCTCCGGCGGCAATCCGGCCGCGCTCAAGCGCGCAGGCTGGTCGCTGCTCAGAACCAAGATCGTGCTGTTTGCGCTGGCCGGCCTGTTCGGCGTGCTGTCCGGCATGGCGCTGATCGGCATCACCACCTCGGCCGACGCCAATATCGGCAATGGCTACACGCTGCTTTCGATCGCCGGCGTCATCCTCGGCGGTGGCRAATTCGTCGGCGGCCGGGTGTCGCCGATCGGCGCGGTGATCGGCGCGCTGACGCTGGCGCTGGCCGCTTCGCCGCTGCTCACCTTCATGCACATTCCGCCGGACTGGCAGGTGGCCGCCAACGGCGCCATCCTGATCATCGTGCTAGCGGCGCGGGTGCTGATCAGCCGCAGGGAGAGGTGAGCGATGTCATTGGTTAGATCGCTGGCCGGCAAACCCTGGGTATGGTCGTTCCTCGGCGCGCTGGTCGTGTGGCTGGCGACGATCGCCTTCACCGGCGGATATGGCGCCGGCGGGATGGTGACGGCGGCGCTGTCGCTCGCGGTGTTCACCGTCATCGTCGGCGTCGGCCAGATGTTCGTCATCACGCTCGGCCCCGGCAATGTCGACCTGTCGCTGCCGGCCAATATCGGCTTGGCCAGCGCGGTCGCCATGAAGGTAATGGCCGGCAGCGATTCCATGATTGTGGTTGGGCTGCTGGCGGCGCTCGCCTGCGGCGCGGCGATCGGCGCGGTCAACTATCTGCTGATCTGGGCGCTGCGCATTCCGCCGATCATCGCCACCTTGTCGGCGAGCTTCATCATCCAGTCTATCGACATCAGCTACGGGCGCGGGCTGCAGATCAAGCCACCGCCCGGCTTTGCCGATTTCACCAACTGGCAGGTGCTGGGTATTCCCGTGCTGGCGGTGCTGACCGTGCTGTTCACCATCGGCGCGGCCATCGCCTTGCAGCGCATGATCTATGGCCGCTCGGTGCTGGCGATCGGCCAGAACATCCGCGCCGCCTGGCTCGCCGGCGTCAATGTAGGCCGCATCCGCTTCCTCACCTACACGCTGTCGGGCGCGCTCGGCGGCATCGACGGCGCCCTGCTCGCCGGCTATTTCAGGGGCGCCAATGTCGATATCGGCAATGAATATCTGCTCGCCTCGATCGCCGTCGTCGTCATCGGCGGCACGTCGGTCGCCGGCGGCAAGGCCAATGTGCCCGGCGTGTGGGGAGCGGCGCTGTTTCTGGTGCTGCTCTTGACCATGCTCAACACGTTCGGCGTCAGCGCCGGCGTGCGGCTGCTGCTGACCGGGCTGATCATCGTCGGGGTGATCACGGCGGCGGGTGGGGAGAAGGCGGTGCGGTGATCGCCGTTCCGAAGCGTCTGGCGACCATCGACCGCAATCTCCCGGGGCAGCCCGTCGTGCCGCCAAATGTTGGGCCAGCCCAACAGCGGGTTCCCATTCGCGGCGCGGCCTAGTAAACCCTTCCGCGATCTCAGTCGGTCCCGGGAGGGCTCTGCTTGTCCAATTCTGTCAGCGTCGTGAACGACAATGGCGTCGCCATCGTCACCATCGACAACCCGCCGGTCAACGCGCTGAGTTTCCATGTCCGCGAGCCGCTGATGCAGGCGCTGGTCGATTTGCGCGATGACGCTTCGGTCACGGCAATAGTCATCGCCTGCGCCGGACGGACCTTTGTCGCCGGCGCCGACATCACCGAATTCGGCAAGCCGGTGCAGCAGCCCGATCTGCGCGCCATCGTCGCGTTGCTGGAAACCATCGCCAAACCGACGGTCGCCGCCATCCACGGCACCGCGCTCGGCGGCGGGCTGGAACTGGCGCTCGGCTGTCATTTTCGCGTTGCCGATATCGACGCCAAGCTCGGCCTGCCGGAAGTGAAACTTGGCCTGCTGCCGGGCGGCGGCGGCACGGTGCGGCTGCCGCGCCTGGTCGGCGCGGTGAAGGCGCTGAAGATGATTGTCTCGGGTTCGCCGGTCGGTGCCGACGAGGCGCATGAAGCCGGTCTCGTCGATGCCGTTTTCGAGGGCGATCTGGTCACGCATGCCACGAACTTCGCAGGGGAAATCGCCCGCAAGGGTGGTCCGTTCACGCCTGTGCGCGATCGCAATGACGGGCTTGGGGAAACCGACCTCGCGGCTTTCGATGCCGAGGCGGCGGAACTCGCCAAAAAGGCGCGCGGGCTGGAAGCGCCGGTCGCCTGTGCGCAAGCGGTGCGCAACGCCGTCACACTACCCTTTGACGAAGCGCTGGCGGCGGAGCGGGCGCTATTCGTGAAACTGGTCGCCAGCGACCAGTCGCGGGCGCAGCGCCATCTGTTCTTCGCCGAACGTGAGGCGGCAAAGCTTCCCGGCAAGGACACGTCCAAGCGCAGGATCGCCCGCGTCGGTATCATCGGCGCCGGCACGATGGGCGGCGGCATCGCCATGGCCTTCGCCAATGGCGGCTTTCCGGTCACCTTGCTGGAAACCAGCGTGGAAGCGCTGCAGCGCGGGCTGGGCATGATCGAGAAGAACTACGCTGTTTCCGTTTCGCGCGGTTCCCTGGCCGAAGACGCCAAGCGTCAACGGCTCGCCCAGTTCAAGGGCTCGACCGACTATGCCGATCTCACCGAGTGTGACCTGATCATCGAGGCGGTGTTCGAGGACATGGCGGTGAAGAAGGAGGTCTTCGGCAAGCTGGATGCCATCGCCAAGCCGGGCGCCATCCTTGCCACCAACACTTCCTATCTCGACATCAATGAGATCGCCGGCTCGATCTCGCGGCCACAGGATGTGCTCGGCCTGCATTTCTTCTCGCCGGCCAATGTCATGAAGCTGCTGGAGATCGTGCGGGCAGACAAGACCGCGCCGGATGCGCTGGCGACGGTGGTCGACCTCGCGCGGCGGATCGGCAAGGTGGCGGTCGTCGTCGGCGTCTGCCACGGCTTTGTCGGCAACCGCATGCTGGCCGCGCGCGGTTCGGAATCGGAAGCGCTGCTGCTCGAGGGCGCGACACCCAGCCAGATCGACAAGGCCTTCACCGATTTCGGCTGGCCGATGGGGCCGTTCCAGATGGGCGATCTCGCCGGCCTCGACATTGGGTGGCGCAACCGCAAGGCCCGTGGCCTGACGGCCGTGATCGCCGATACGCTGTGCGAGCAGGGGCGCTTCGGGCAGAAGACCGGCCGGGGCTTCTATCTCTACGAGGCCGGCGCCCGGGCAGGCGTTCCAGATCCAGAGGTTGAGGCGCTGATCCGCGAAAAGGCCGCCGAGCGTGGCATCGCGCCGCGTGCGATCAGTGCGGAAGAGATCATCGAGCGCACGCTCTACCCCTGGTCAATGAGGGGGCGAAGATCCTCGAGGAGAAGATCGCGGCCCGTGCCTCCGACATCGATGTCGTCTGGGCCAATGGCTACGGTTTTCCCATCGGCAAGGGTGGCCCGATGTTCTGGGCCGGTCTCGAAGGGGCGGCCAGGATCGTCGAACGGCTCGACCACTGGCATCAGCGGACCGGCAAGCAGGTTTTCGAGGTGGCTCCGCTCCTCAGGCAAATGGCCGCGACCGGTTCCTGGGAGACCGACGCGACAGCCTGACCAGATGACCGCCGAAGGCGGCGGCGATCATCGAGCCGCGCGGTGTTGCCGCGACATTCCCTCAGACGTGCTTGCGTCCGCCGGTCTCGCGGAACCAGCTGTCGGGATAGGGATACCACCAGTCCTGGATCGCCGGTCTGTGGTCGATGATGACCATCTTGGAACGGCGGAAGGCATCGAGCCCCTGCCGTCCCAGTTCGCGGCCGAGACCTGAAGCTTTCCAGCCGCCGAAGGGCAGGGCGTCATTGTCGATCAGCGGATTGTTGACCCAGACCATGCCGGCCTCCAGCCGTTCGGCCGCCTCATGCGCTTCGGCGAGATCCGTGGTGAACACCGAGGCGCCGAGCCCGAACGGGCTGTCATTGGCAAGCCGGATCGCCTCATCGAAATCCTTCACGCGGCAGATGGCGGCGACCGGGCCAAAACACTCTTCGCGCACGATCGCCATGTCGGGGGTGACGCCGGTCAGGATGGTCGGTTCGTAAAACCAGCCGGTGTTGTGCGCCGGCGGGATGCGGCCGCCGGTGACGGCTTTGGCGCCATTGGCAATAGCATCGTCGACCAACCGCATGACCTTGACGCGAGCCGCTTCGCTGACCAGCGGACCGATCTCGGTCTTGTCCATGCCGTTGCCGATGCGCAGCGCGCGTGTCCTTTCGGCGAACAACTCGACGAAGCGGTCATGCACGGCATCGACGACGAAGAAGCGTTCGGCCGACGTGCAGACCTGGCCGGTGAGGTGGAAGGCGGCGGTGACGCTGCCGGCCGCGGCGACCTCCAGCGGCGCGTGTTTGCTAATGATCAGCGGATCGCTGCCGCCGGCCTCGATGACGCAAGGCTTCATGCGTTCGGCGCAGGCAACCGCCACCGCCTTGCCGGCGGCGACCGAGCCGGTGAAGGCGACGGCATGGGTGCGGTCCGAAGTGATCAGCGCCTGCGCCGTTGCCGCGCCGCCGGGCAGGCAAGAGACCAGGCCTTCCGGTAGCGAGCGGAACACCGCCATGTAGTCCAGGGTCGACAGCGTCGTCGCCTCGGCAGGCTTGATGATACAGGCATTGCCCGCGGCAAGCGATGCCGCGACGGTCCAGCACATCAGCAGGATCGGGAAGTTGTAAGGCATGATGTGGACGGAAACGCCATAGGGCTCGTAGCAGGCATACTGGAACGAGCCGGCCTGTGTCGTGCCGGCGATCTTGCCAGCGTCGTCGCGCGCCATCTCGGCATAGTAGCGGAAGATCGGCGCGCAATTGGCGATCTCGCCGATCGCTTCCGGATAGGGCTTGCCCATCTCCCGCACCATCAGCTCGGCGCAACGGGTGAAGTCGGCGGCCTCGATGGCATTGGCGACGGCATGCAGATGTTTCGCCCGGCTCTTGGCATCGAGCCTTTTCCAGGCGACTTGCGCCCTGGTCGCGGCGGTGAGCGCGGCGTCGATCTCGCCCTCGCTGGCCGTGGCGATGGCGCCGACCGTCTGCAGCGTGGCCGGGTCGATCACTGCCTTGTTTGCACCGGCCATCGGCCGGTAGTCCGGATTGACGAAGTAGGTCGGCCGGTCGGGGGAGAAGGGCATGGACATCCTCTCGAATCCGCTCAACGGATCATGTAGACCTTCTTGATCGTCTCGTGGACGGTGCAGACGCCTTTCCAGTCCTGCGGAAAGAAAGCCGCCGTGTCCGGCTCGATTTCGATCACTTCGCCCGATTCGTGCACATAGGTGCAGCGGCCTTCGAGGAAGTGGCAGAACTCGTCGCGGGTGACGTGGCAGTGCCATTTGCCCGGCGTGCAGACCCATAGGCCGCATTCGGAACGGCCTTCCTGTCCCTTGTGGAGCAGCTTGCCCGAGGTGTGGGACTGCCCCTCGATCATCGTCGGGATGACGCCCCAGTCGATGAGGTCGGTGACGGCGAGCGGCGATTGCATGATTGGCGTGGTCATATCGAATTCCTTGAAATGATGCTCACCGGCACATGAAGGCCTTGGCCAGCGTTTGCGTGATGATGGAAATGCCGGTCCAGCCGGCAGGAAAGAACACCAGCGTGCCGGCCGTGACCGGAATCTGTTCGCCATTCTCGTGGACATAGCTGCCGTGCCCCGACAGGAAATGGCAGAACTCGTCGGCGGCGAAGGTGACCTTGCGGGTGCCCGGCGTGCACGACCACAGGCCGCATTCGCTCGAGCCGTCCGGGTTCTGCGACAGGATTTTTCCGGAGGCGCGCGGCGCGCCGGCAAGGGTATTGCTGCCCGCGCCCCAATCTTCCAGTTCCACGGCCGAAGCCTGCGGCCAATGCGGTGTCGACATGTCTTGCTCCGATTCTTGCTAAGCATGATCTTGTCCGAAAACCGGTTCCCACTTTTCGGGATCATGCTTCTCAGGCCAGCATGTAGACGTTGCGCATGGTCTCGTGCACCGTGCACTCGCCCGTCCAGCCGGCGGGGAACATGACCACGGTCCCGGCCGAGACTTCTATCACTTCGCCGACATCCGAGCGGTAGGTCGCGCGGCCGGCGACGAAATGGCACAATTCGTCGCGCGGGATCGAGAGCCGCCAGCGGCCCGGCGTGCACACCCAGATGCCGGATTCCGGCTGGTTGTTGGGGCCCTTGTGCACCAGCCTGCCGGTGGAGTGCGAGGCGCCGTCCAATGCGTCGGGCTGGGCGCCCCAGTCGACGAGATCGGTGCGGGTGGAGGCTTGATAGAGGTGCGGAGCGGAGGAGGTCATGGACGTGCTCCGATGGCGGGATGCCTAATGTCGTCATGTTGCGCCCAGGCACCCCCCTCTGGCCTGCCGGCCATCTCCCCCGCGAGGGGGGAGATCAGATGCATCTCAAACATCGTGCTCACAGCAGCGCCTCCAGCAAGCCGGCAGCCTTCTCAGGCCCATTCTGTGCGTGCATCTGCGCGGATGTCTTCGCCAGCCTCGCCTTCATCCTGGGGTCGGTCAGGCAGGCCTCGATCTTCGCGACCAACTCGGCTTCGTTCCAGTCATAGCGCGGCATGCCGAAGCCGTGGCCGGTTTCCTCGACGCGGGTGGCATTGTCGTGGCCATCCCAGACATAGGGCATGATGATGGCCGGCTTGCCGAAATAGAGGCACTCGGTGAACGAGTTGTTGCCGCCATGGTGGATGACGGCATCGACCTGCGGGATGACCGAAGGCTGCGGAAACCAGCTCTCGACGATGACGTTGCCGGGCACGTCCTTATACTGGTCCTTGTAGCCGCCGACATTGACCAGCGCGCGGTAGCGCGTCTTGCCCAGCGTGGCGATGATGCGCTTCAAGAGTTCGACATCGCCGGCGCCAAGGCTGCCGAAGGAGACATAGAGCAGCGGCCCGTCATTATTCTCAGCGAAGGTCGGCACGGCGTAAGGTTTCTCCTGCCGCACGCAGCCTTCGAGATACTGGAATTGTCGGGGGTCGAGCGGATGACGGCGCTTGAATTTCGCAGCTTCGGGATAGAGCAGCAAATTGAGATATGGCGAGGACTCGAAGAATTGGCCGACCGGGTAGGCCGCCTCGTTGTTGGCGGTGAGGAAGGCATTGAAGTCGTCATGGATCGGCTTGATCACCGCGTTGAAATGGTCGCGGTAGCGCTGGTGGCCGGCATGGTCGTTCTCGCCGCAACCGGAAAGATGCGGCGGGATGTCCTCGTCCTCGATCTCGTTTTCCGAGCAGGAGACGACGCGCACCCATGGCTTGCCATATTGCTTGATCGCCGGGAACAGGATGACGTTGTCGACGCAGATGACGTCGGGCTTGATGGCGGCCAGCACGCGCGGCAGGTCCTTCTGCGCCCATTTGGCGCTGTCGACGATCGCCGTCCAGCAATCCTTCACATAATTGTCGACCTGGTCGTAGGGCGATTTGCGGAAATTCGGGATGTGGCCGTTGATGAAATCCTCCCAGAATTTCGCCATTTGCTCGGGCGGCATCGGTTCGGACAGGTTCACCGGATGCGCCTCGAAGCCGTAGCCCCTGTAAACCTCGACAAAGCCGGGGTCGGACAGGAAGACGGCCTTGTGGCCACGCGCCTCGACGGCTTGCGCGATGCCGACGGAATTGAGCGCCGGGCCGTAGGCGGCTTCCGGAAAAAAGGCGATCGTCTTCTGCGCCATCAAGCTTCTCCTATTCTGCGAAAATTCTGACATCGGCGGCATCCCAGCCGAGTTCGACCTGGTCGCCCGACGACACCGGCCGGCGGTCGGCCGCATCCGCGGTGACGCGCACCAGGAACGGTTTGGGCGACAGCGGCGTGCGAACGTGCAGCTGCAGGTCGAGGCCGTGATAGGCCAGCGCCTCGACCGTGCCGGTCGTACGGTTGGCGGTCTCGGCTGACGGGAACAATCGGATGCGCTCGGGCCGCACCGAGGCAACCGCCGATGCGCCCGGCGTGAGCGCTGCAGGGACCTTGCCGCCGATGCGCGCACCGCTTTCGGCGACCACGCCATCGACTGACGCCTTGCCCGGGATAAAATTCATCACGCCGATGAAGTCGGCGACGAAGCGGTCGGCGGGATGCTCGTAGATCGCGTGCGGCGTGTCGCATTGCAGCAGCCTGCCGTCTTTCAGCACCGCCATGCGATCGGCCATGACAAGCGATTCTTCCTGGTCATGGGTGACGATGACGAAGGTGATGCCGACCTCGTGCTGCAGGCGCTTCAATTCCAGTTGCATGGCGCCGCGCAGCTTCTTGTCGAGCGCGCCGAGCGGCTCGTCGAGCAGCAGCAGCCGGGGCCGCTTGACCAGGGCGCGGGCGAGCGCGACGCGCTGCTTCTGGCCGCCCGACAATTGCTCCGGCTTGCGGTCGGCGAAGGGGACGAGCTCGGTGGTCGCCAGGATGGCGTCGACGCGGGACCGGATCTCTTTAGCCGGCAAGCGCTCCATCTCCAGCCCATAGGAGACGTTGGCGCGCACGCTCATATGCGGGAACAGCGCGTAAGACTGGAACATCAGGTTGACCGGCCGCTTGTTGGGCGGGGTCCTGGCGATGTCCTTGCCGTCGAGCAGGATGCGGCCGTCGCTCGGCATCTCGAAACCGGCCAGCATGCGCAAGAGCGTGGTCTTGCCGCAGCCCGATGGGCCGAGCAGCGCGAAGAACTCGTTCTCGCGGATCTCGAGCGAGATGCCGTCGACGGCGGTGACCCGGCCGAAATTCTTCGACACATGGTCGATGGCCAGCAGCGTGCGCGGTTCGCTCATTGGCCGATGATTCCTCGATTGAGCCGCTGCGACAGGGTCAGCGCGGTGATGCTTACGGCCATGACGATGGTCGCCAGCGCGTTGATCTCAGGCGTGATGCCGAAGCGGATCATGGCGTAGATCTGCATCGGCAGCGTGGTCGAGGC
This sequence comes from Mesorhizobium sp. 2RAF45, assembly GCF_052115225.1. NCBI lineage: Bacteria > Pseudomonadati > Pseudomonadota > Alphaproteobacteria > Hyphomicrobiales > Phyllobacteriaceae > Mesorhizobium > Mesorhizobium sp. 2RAF45. The sequence goes on from NZ_JBFRGG010000008.1 coordinate 211,679, forward strand.
GCGGCCGGCGCCGGCGGTGAAGAAGGCGATGATGAACTCGTCGACCGACAGCGTGAAGGCGAGCAGCGCACCGGCGATCACCGCCGGCGCGATGACCGGCAAGGTCACGCGCCGGAAAGTGGTGATGGCGGAGGCGCCGAGGTCGGCGGAGGCCTCGACGATCGACCAGTCGAAGCTCTTCAGCCGGGCGCGCACCACCGAGCAGACGAAGGCAAGGTTGAAGACGACATGGGCGAGGATGATGGTGTGCAGGCCCATGGTCAAATTGAGCATGGAAAAGAACGACAGCAGTGCAATCGCCAGCACGATGTCGGGGATGATCATCGGCGCAAAGATCAGGGCTTCCAGCCCCTTGCCATATTCCCGGCGCATCTCGACGCCGATCGCCAGCAGCGTGCCGAGCAAGGTGGCGATGGCTGTGGAGACCAGCGCCACGATCAGCGTGTTGAGCGCGGCGGACAGGATCGCGGAATTGTTGGCTAGCGAGGCATACCATTTCAGCGAGAAGCCGGACCATGCGGTCGGCAACCCGCCTTCGTTGAAGGAGAGCGCCACCAGTACGGCGATCGGGATGTAGAGGAAGGCGAAGACGAGGCTCAGCACAAGCCACAGCGTATGCCGCGTCACAGGGGAACGCTCAGCCATCGGCGTCACCTTTGGTCTGCGCTGCCCGCCCCGAGGCGCGGTCGGCGGCGAGCGCCTGGACCATCAGCACCAAAAGCATGATGGCGATCAGCGCCATGGCGAGGGCAGCGCCGAAGGGCCAGTCATTGGCGGTGAGGAACTGGTCGTAGACGAGATTGCCGATCATCTGGAAACGGCCGCCGCCGAGCAGGGCCGGGGTGACGAAATTGCCGATAGACAGCACGAAGACGAAGACCGCGCCGGCGGCGATGCCGGGCACGGTCAGCGGCAGGATGACACGGCGGAATGTGGTGGCGGCCGAAGCGCCGAGGTCGCGCGAGGCTTCGGCGAGTTCGGGGTTGAGCCGCGACAGCGGTGCGTAGCAGGCGAGGATGACGAAGGGCAGATAATTGTAGACGAGGCCGGCGATGACCGCGCCTTCGGTATAGAGCATCGATGGCGGTTCGCCGGTATAGCCCAACCAGCGCAGGAGCTGGGTGATCAGGCCTTCGCGGTTGAGCAGCACGATCCAGGCATAGGTGCGGATCAAATAGTTGGACCAGAACGGCAGCACGGCGAAGAACAGGAACACAGGCTGCCAGCGGCGCGGGGCAGCGGAGATGGCGTAGGCGGCGGCATAGCCGATCACCACCGCGATCAGCGTGGCAGTGCCGGCGATGCGCGCTGACTTCAGGAAAATGCCGGCATAGAGCGGGTCGAAGACCAGCCCGAAATTCTCCAGCGTGAAGGTGTAGTCGATGCCGCCATAGATGCCGCGCCGGAAGAAGGCGAGCGCCAGCACCAGCGCGCACGGCACCACCATCAGCACGGTCAGCCAGACCAGCGCCGGGGCCATCAGCAGGGAGGAGCGAAGTCGGGTCTGGGACAATTTAAGGTACCGCTCAGGGCCGGCAGCCAAAGCACTGCCGGCCGTGATATCCGTGCCGCTTACTGCGCGGCCTTGATCTCGCTGACGATCTTGGAATAGTCGCGCTGGGCTTCGCCGACATCCCGCAGCTGCTCGAACTTGACGAGATCGGCCACCGGCATCGCCATGTTGGGGAATTTCGCCAGGAAATCGGCGGGCAGGCTTTCCATCGCCGGCTTGTTCGGCACCTTGTAGTCGATGTTCTGCGCCGCCCAGGCGTGGTTCTTGGCGTCGAGCATGAAGTTGATGAACTTGAAGGCGTCGTCCTTGTGCTCGGAGGCCTTCATCACCACCATCGTGTCGACCCAGAGGTCCGAGCCTTCCTTCGGAATGACGTATTTGATCTCCGGCTTTTCGGCGATGCCGTAATTGCACCAGCCGTCCCAGGCCTGCACCATCAGCGCCTCGCCGGAAACCAGTTTGGAATAGAAGGTGGTGTCGTCATAGGCGAGCAGGGTCCTCTTGGCCGAGATCAAGAGGTCCTTGACCTCGGCCATCTTGGCCGGATCGGTCTCGTTGACGGAAAAACCCTTGTCGAGCTGGCCCGCGGCCAGCAGCCAGCGGTCGGTCGCCAGCATGGTGGTCTTGCCCTTCAGCGCATCTGAAGGCGCGAGCAGATCGCTCCAGCTCGTCGGCGCCGTCTTGACCAGGTCCGAGCGGTAGCAGAGGCCGGTCGTGCCCCAGGTGTAGGGCACGGAGAACGCGTTGCCGACATCGTGCGGCAGCTTGGTCGCTTCCGGATAGAGGTTGGCGAGATTGGGGATCTTGGCGTGGTCCATCGGCTCGGTCAGACCGAGCTTGTTCAGCACTTCGGCAAAGGGCGAAGAGACGAAGACCACGTCATAGCCCTTGCCGCCGGCGGCGATCAGCTTGCCCATGATCTCTTCATTGGTGGCGTGCACCACCACTTCGCCGGAGACGCCGGTGGCGGTCTTGAAGGCGGTCATGGCGTCGGGCGCCATGTAGCCGTCCCAGTTGGAGATGACGAGGTCGGCGGCCATTGCCGGCGCCGACAGCGCCAGGGCAAGGCCGAGAGCGATTGAAGAGACCTTGAGCGCACGGCGCTCCGGGCTGGTAGCGGTCATGGCAGACTCCCATTCCGGTTGATCGTCGAATTCTGTGCTGGACCGGACGCGACCCATGCCGCTGCCTTCGATCCTGTTCCCTCGGTCTTTTTTGTCGCCGATTGCCAGGACAGTACTATTGCAGAAAAAAGTACGTCAATCCATAATTTGCCAACCGACCGAGGAATCTGGCCGATTGCACTTGCTCCGGCGATCAGCCAAACCAATGCGGTCACATCCGTCCGCCGAGACAAGCCATGCAAGCCGCAGCCCGACGACCTCGAACCAACCATCTCGACCTGGCGCAGCGCATCCTCGATGTGGCGCGCCAGCGCGGCTTCGAGCCCGGCGCGCGCCTGCCCGAACAGCAGATCGCCTCTTTGTGTAATGTCTCGCGCACGCCGGTGCGAGCGGCACTCAGCCTTTTGGCTGAGCGGGGCGTCGTGCGCTGGGAAGCCGATACCGGTTATCACCTGGCGGTCGACCTCGCCGCGCAGCCGGCCATATCAGCCGAGCTTCCCAGCGCGGAGGAAGACGAGCTGGCCGAGGCGATCCTGCGCGACCGCTCGGCGCGGCGGCTGGACCAGACGGTGACCGCCGCGGCGCTGATGCGACGCTACAGCGCTGATCGAAAGACGGTACTAAAAGCGCTTAATAAACTGACGGAAGAGAATCTGCTGGACCGCGCGCCCGGCCAGTCCTGGCTTTTCCGGCGCACGCCCGACGATCCGGAGGCGCAAGGCGAAAGCTACGAGTTCCGGCTGCTGCTCGAGCCGGCGGCGATCCTGACACCGGGCTTCCGGCTGGACGGCGCGCGCGCGGCGGCGTTGCGCCAGGGCATGGACGCCTTGTCGGCGCTGCCGGATGCCGCGTTCGACACGCGCGAGTTCCAGCGTCTGGACATGGATTTCCACGGCATGATCGCCGAGGGCTGCGCCAACCGCTTCATCGCCGACGCGCTGGCCGATCATCTCCGCCTGCGCCGGCTGCCGGGCATCTATGCCGGGGTCAACGTCTTCCGGCTGCGGCAATCCTTGCTGGAACACCTGAACATACTCGACCATCTCGAAAGCCGGCAGTATGAGGTGGCTGCCGATCTGCTTCGCATCCACCTGAGGCTCTCCCGCAACCAGCGACCGCAAGCGGCCAGCCGCGGGGCGCCCGCCCTGTTCGGCATGATCAGCCGGCCGGAATGAAGAGGATTAATTGACGCGCAAAGCCAGCCCGACCATCGCGCTGTTTCCCGAAGCCAGCTTCGGCGCCGCGTTGAATTGCGTCGGCATCGCGCAGGCCTTGCGAGCGCGGGGCGCCCGGCCCGTCTTCATCTGCCATGCTGGTTTCTCCGGTGTCTTTGCCGACTATGGTTTCCAGGAATATCAACTGCCCACCGACGAGCCGCTGAGCGACAGCGAGCGCCAGAGCTACTGGCAGGCCTTCGTGCGCCGGCACCTGCCGCATTTCCGGCTGAGCCCGATCGACCAACTCGAAACCTATGTCGCACCGACCTGGCAAGCGATCGTCGACACTGCGGTCAATGCCGAGGCGCCGCTGCGGCAATTGCTGGCGCGGCTGAAGCCGGACGCGGTGGTGCTCGACAATGTCATCATGTTTCCGGCGATCGCCGCCGCCGGCTGCCCCTGGGTGCGCGTCGTCTCCTGCGCCGAGACCGAGCTGCCGGACGCCGAGGTGCCACCCTACCTTTCCGGGATGGCTGCCGATGACCCGCAACGCGCAGCGTTCGAGGCGCGCTATCTCTCGGCTTCGGCGCCGGCACATGACCGCTTCAACCGCTTTCGTGCCGATGCTGGCCTGGGACCGTTGCCGAAGGGCCTGTTCCTGGAAAGCTCGCCCGATCTCAATCTGCTGCTGACGCCAGCGATCGTGCGGCGCGAGCGGGCCGAACCGCTCGATCCGGCCCGCTTCGTCTATCTCGAAGGCTGCGTGCGCTCGGAAGGGCCGTTCGAGGTGCCGGTGTTTCCGCGCAATGGCGGGCCGCTGGTCTATGTCAGCTTCGGCAGTCTCGGCGCCATGGATGTCGGGCTGATCGAGCGCATGCTCGCAGTCTTCGACAGGCTGCCGGCGCGCTTCATCGTCAATGTCGGCGGCCTGCGCGACGCCTATCGCGCGGTGCCGGACAATGTCTATCTCGACGCCTGGTTTCCGCAGCCTTCGGTGGTGGCGAAGTCGGACCTGTTCATCCATCACGGCGGCAACAACAGCTTTTGCGAGGCGCTGCGCTTCGGCGTGCCGTCGCTGATCATGCCCTATTGCTGGGACGGACACGACAATGCACGCCGCGCCGAAGAGACCGGCACCGGCGACCATATCGGCCGTGACGGCTGGACCGAAGGAGTATTGGAGAGAGCCATTCTCGGCCTGCTGGCCGACGACGCCATGCGCGCCCGCCTGAGGGACAATGCAGCCCAGATGGCGCTGAAACCCGGAACGGACGTGGCCGCGCAAGCCATACTCTCTCTGATACGGACTTGAACGACATGCTTGATAAAAACACCAAGACCTCTCTCTCCAGCGGCAACGATCCCAAGGCCTGGCTGGCCCAGCACGGCATCACCGAGGTCGAATGCCTGGTGCCCGACATGAACGGCGTGCTGCGCGGCAAGGCGCTGCCGACGGTGAAATTCCTCAAGGCGCTGGAAGACCGCGCGCTCTATCTGCCGAGCAGCGCCTTCCTGGTCAGCATCGACGGCCGCTATTCCGGCTCGATCGACGAGGGCTTTGCCTATTCGGATCCGGATATGCGCATGGTGCCTGACGTTTCGACGCTGTGCCTGGCGCCGGGTGCCGGGGCCGGCAAAGCCTATGTCTTCGCCGACGCCTTCCACATGGACGGCCGGCCATGGATGGCCTCGCCGCGCCATGTGCTGCGCGCCGTGCTCGATCTCTACCGCCAGCGCGGCTGGCGCGCGGTGGTGGCGCCGGAGGTCGAATTCTATCTGACCGCGCCCAACCCCGATCCGGACAGGCCGCTGACCGCGCCGGTCGGCAGCAATGGCCGCGCGGAAACTGTGCAGCATCCCTACGACATGGTGGCACTGGAAGAATTCGAGCCGGTGATCCGGCGCGTCTATGATTATGCCGCGGCGGCCGGCCTGCCGCTCGATACGCTGATCCATGAATCGGGCACGGCGCAACTGGAGATCAATCTCCTGCATGGCGACGCGCTGCCGCTCGCCGACCAGGTGCTTTTGTTCAAGCGGCTGACGCGCCAGGCCGCGCAGCAATGCGGCATGCACGCCACCTTCATGGCCAAGCCGATCGCGGCCCAGGCGGGCAGCTCGATGCATCTGCACATGTCCGTCATCGACGAGAAGACGGGCACTGCACTGTTTGCCAGCGACGATGATGCCGACACCGAGATGTTCGGCCATTTCATCGGCGGCCTGCAGAAATATGTGCCGGAAATCATGCCGCTGTTCGCGCCGAACGTGAATTCGTTCCGCCGCATAAGGCCGAACCACAGCGCTCCGGCCAACATCGAATGGTCGCACGACAACCGCTCCTGCGGCCTGCGCGTACCGGCCGGTGGCCGCTCGGCGCGGCGGGTGGAGAACCGTTTGCCGGGCGCCGATTGTAATCCCTATCTGGCCATCGCCGGCTCGCTGCTCGCCGGCTATCTCGGCGTCGAGCAGAAGCTGGCGCGCTCGGCGGAAGCCACGGGCAATGCCTACAAGATCAAGAGCACGCTGCCGAAGACCATGGAGGAGGCGCTCGACCGCTTCACCGCCTGCGAGCCGGTGCGCAGACTCCTCGGCGAGGATTTCTTCCAGACCTATCTGCGCGTCAAGAGCATCGAGCTTGACCTGTTCCAGAGCGTGGTGACGAGCTGGGAACGCGATCACCTGCTGCTGAAGGTGTGATCATGGCATCTTCAACAGGTTTCAATTCCGGTCTCGATATCGGCAAATCCTACTATGTCGCCACCGCCAATCCGGCGCAGGACCATCCGGCGCTTGCCGGCGATGTCGAAGCCGATCTGGTCGTTGTCGGAGGCGGCTGCACCGGCCTGTCGGCTGCCCTTCACGCCGCCGAGCGCGGCCTGAAGGTGGTGCTGCTCGAAGGCGGCAAGATCGGCTGGGGCGCATCGGGGCGCAATGGCGGCCAGATGATCCCCGGCCTGCGCAAGGGCGCCAAGGGCCTGGTCAAGCTTTACGGGCCGGAGCGGGCGAAGGTGCTATTCGACCTTGCCTTCGAAGCACGCGGCCTGGTGCTCGATATCATCGAGCGCCACGCCATCGACTGCGATCTGAGGCTCACCGGCCATATGGTCGGCGCGGTCAACGGCTCCGATCTCAAGGATTTGGAGGAAGAGGCCAAGTGCCTCGAAAGCGTGATGAAGTTCCGCGATGTCGAGATCCTCTCGGCGGCGGACGCCCGCGCCAAGGTCGACACGCCTTATCACGGCGCGATGTATGAGCCGCTTGGCGGCCACATGCATCCGCTGAACTACACGCTTGGCCTTGCCCGCGCGGCAGTGGCCGCCGGCGTCGTCATCCACGAGAATTCGGTGGCGGTGAAACTGGAGCGCGAGCCTTCGATCCGGGTCTCGACAGCAAAGGGTTCGGTGCGCGCGAAACATGTCGTGCTGGCGGGCGACGCGCTGCTCAATGGGCTGGAGCCGCGCGTCAACAGCCGCATCATGCCGGTCGGCAATTACATCGTCGCCACCGAGCCGCTGGAGGGCAAGCGCAACGTCATCCCGGCCAATGTCGCGGTGTCCGACACGCGCTTTGTAGTCAATTACTACCGCATGTCGGCGGACGGCCGGCTGCTGTTCGGCGGCGGCGAGCGCTACACGCCATCGCCGCCGGCCGACATTGCCGGCTTCGTGCGGCCGCACATGGAAGGCACCTTCCCGCAGCTCAAGGGCTGCCGCATCGATCATGCCTGGGGCGGGCTGGTCTCTGTGACGACATCCAGGCTGCCGCATGTCGGGCACTATGGCGAGGTCTATTTCGCGCATGGCTATTCCGGCAAGGGCGTCATCCTGTCGACGCTGTCGGGCAAACTTTTGGCCGAGGCGATTACAGGCGACGCCTCGCGGCTCGATTTGTTCTCGACGCTGACTCCAATGCCGTTCCCCGGCGGCACGACGCTGCGCGGGCCGCTCTATGTGCTGGGCATGCTGTGGTACGCGATGCGGGATCGCATCAAGCATTGAAGGTTGGCGCAGTTACGCATCGAAGTTTGCGCTGCCCCTCACCTGCCTGCCGGCATCCTCTCCCCGTATAGTGACGGGGAGAGGGGCGCTACCATCGGCGATTTCGCCAATCACCAACGTTCCAACAAAAGGCGATGGCGTTGAGGCCAGCCACTTTCTCCCCGTCACTATACGGGGAGAAATGCCCGGCAGGGCAATGAGGGGCGGCGCTGGCTTTGAAAGCTTTGGCGATTTGATTAGACGACGAAGAAATCTTCGATCCGCTCCCTGGCCTCAAGCAGCGCCGGCAGGATTTCCCGCTCCATCTCGGCGACCGAAAATCGCGCCGACTGCGTCGAGACATTGATCGCCGCGACCGTGCCGCCAGCCCGGTCGCGGATCGGCACGGCGATGGAGCGCAGGCCGAGCTCCAGCTCCTCGTCGACGATGGCAAAGCCGTCGGCTTTCGCCTTGCCGATGGCCTCGGCCAGCAGCCTGATGTCGGTGATCGTCTTCGGCGTCCGTCTCTCGATGGTCGCCTGGTGCAGAAACTCGTCGAGTTCCTCAGGCGCCAGGCCGGCGAGCAGAATGCGCCCCATCGAGGTGCAATAGGCGGGCAGCCTGGTGCCGACATCGAGCGACACGCTGAGGATTCGTCGGCCGGGAATGCGGGCGACATAGACGACATCCTGGCCCGACAGGATCGCGGCCGAGCAGGCCTCGTTCAGTTGCGCGGCGACCGCGCGCATGATCGGCGCGGCGAAGCTCCACAGCGAGCCGCCGCCCAGCCATGTGCGGGCAACGGCCAGCAGGCGCGGCGACAGCGAGAACACACGGCCGTCCTGGGTGGCATAGCCCGTGGCGACAAGCGTCAGCAGGAAACGGCGGGCGCCAGCACGGGTCAGGCCGGCTTCCTCGGCCATCTCGGTCAGCGTCATGCCAGAGGGGTGGCGGGCGAGGATCTCCATGACGGCAAGGCCGCGCTCAAGCGAGCCGACATGATCACGGGAAGCGGCCTCTTCGTCCATCTCACCTCCGCCAAACGGCATCGCCGCCAGGATTGACTCCACGACCTCACTCGGCGTAGAAAGTTTCGCATACAAAACAAAAGTTCGCAATACGAACTTTTTGAACCGGGAGTCGACGATGGTCAAGTTCCTGCCGCTCAAACAGGCCGTGGCCGAGAATTTGAACGATGGCGATTCCGTCGCCTTCGAGGGCTTCACCCATCTGATCCCGACAGCCGCAGCGCATGAGGCGATCCGTCAGGGATTTCGAGATTTGACCCTGATCCGCATGACGCCGGACCTGATCTACGACCAGATGATCGGCATGGGCATGGCGAAGAAGATCATCTTCTCCTATGTCGGCAATCCCGGCGTCGGCCTGCTGCGGCGCGCCCGCGATGCCATCGAGAACGGTTTTCCCCGGGCGATCGAGGTCGAGGAGCACAGCCATGCCGGCATGGCCAACGCCTATGAGGCGGGCGCGGCCGGCCTGCCCTGCGCGGTGTTCCGCGGCTATCGCGGCGCAGGCCTTGCTGCGGTCAACCCGAACATCAAGTCAGTCACTTGTCCGTTCACCGGCGAGGTGCTGGCGGCCGTTCCCTCGATCCGGCCTGACGTCGCCTTCATCCATGCGCAGAAGGCCGACAAAAAAGGCAATGTGCTGGTCGAGGGCATCATCGGCATCCAGAAGGAGGCCGTCCTGGCGGCCAAGCGCGCCGTGGTGACAGTGGAGGAAGTGGTCGACAATTTCGACGATCTGCACCCCAACCTGACCGTGCTGCCGCGCTGGACGATCGCGGCAATATCCGTCGTGCCCGGCGGTTCGCACCCATCCTATGCGCATGGCTATTATGCGCGCGACAACGCCGCCTATCTCGAATGGGACGAGATCGCAGCCGACCGCGAGAAATTCCAGGCCTGGATGCAAGCGAACGTCATTGAAAAGAGCGCCGGTGACTTTGCCGGACGTGTCGAGCATCTGAGGAAAGCGGCATGAGCGAGCTCGGCTTTACGCCCAACGAGATGATGACGATCGCCGCCAGCCGTGCGCTGCGGAATGACGATGTCTGTTTCGTCGGCATCGGTGCGCCGTCCGCTGCCTGCAATGTGGCGCGGTTGACGCACGCGCCCGACATCACCTTGATCTACGAGAGCGGCACGATCGGCACCGCGCCTGATGTGCTGCCGCTGTCGATCGGCGACGGCGAATTGTGTGAGACCGCCGTCACCACCGTCGCGGTGCCGGAAATGTTCCGCTACTGGCTGCAGGGCGGCCGCATTTCGATCGGCTTCCTCGGTGCCGCACAGCTCGACAAGTTCGGCAACATCAACACCACCGTCATTGGCGACTATGTCCATCCCAAGACCAGGCTGCCCGGCGGCGGCGGCGCGCCGGAGATCGCGACCTCGTCGAAGGAGATCTACATCACCATGGCGCAGAGCAAGCGCGGCATGGTCGAGAAGATCGACTTCTTCACCTCCTTCGGCCATGGCGAGGGCGGCGATCACCGCAAGCGGCTTGGGATCGACACCGCCGGGCCGACGCTGCTGATCACCGATCTCGCCATCTGGAAGCCGGATCCGCTGACCAAGGAATTCACGGTCGTGTCACTGCATCCCGGCGTCACCCGCCAGCAGGTGCAGGAGAGCTGTGGCTGGATCGTAAAGTTCGCCGAGGCGCTTGACGAAACACCGGCGCCAAGCGAACTCGAACTCAATACATTGCGCGACCTGCAGGCCCGCACCAAGGCGGCGCATGAGGGAACGGGAAACAAGAAAGCTGCGTGACATGGCCGAGGCCTATATCTGCGACTACATCCGCACGCCGATCGGCCGCTTTGGCGGGTCGCTGTCCTCGGTGCGATCAGACGACCTCGGCGCCATTCCGCTGAAGGCTTTGGCCGAGCGCAATGCCGGCATCGACTGGCAGGCGGTGGACGACGTCGTCTATGGCTGCGCCAACCAGGCCGGCGAGGACAACCGCAACGTGGCGCGCATGGCGCTGCTGCTGGCCGGCCTGCCCAAGGAAATCCCGGGTTCGACCGTCAATCGCCTGTGCGGGTCCGGCATGGATGCGCTGACCATCGCCGCGCGGGCCATCAAGACCGGCGAGGCGGAACTGATGATATCAGGCGGTGTGGAATCGATGAGCCGGGCGCCCTTCGTCATGCCCAAGGCCGATACGGCGTTTTCGCGCAATGCCGAGATCTACGACACCACGATCGGCTGGCGCTTCGTCAACCCGCTGATGAAGAAGCAATATGGCGTCGATTCCATGCCGGAAACCGGTGAGAACGTCGCCGAGGATTTTGCCGTGTCTCGCGCCGACCAGGACGCCTTTGCCGTGCGCAGCCAGGACAAGGCGGTCGCGGCGCAGGGCAATGGAAGGTTGGCCAAGGAGATCACCGCGGTGACGATCCCGCAGCGCAAGGGCGATCCGGTCGTCGTGTCGAAGGACGAGCATCCCCGCGCCGGCACGACGGTCGAGGCGCTGGCCAAGCTGCCGACGCCGTTCCGCCAGGGCGGCACGGTGACCGCCGGCAATGCCTCCGGCGTCAATGACGGCGCGGCGGCGCTGATCGTTGCCTCGGAGGCTGCGATAAAGAAATTCGGCCTGACGCCGATCGCCCGCATTCTCGGTGGGGCTGCCGCCGGCGTTGCGCCGCGCATCATGGGCATTGGCCCGGCGCCGGCGACGCAGAAGCTGTGCGCGCGACTTGGCCTGACGCCAAAGCAATTCGATGTCATCGAGCTCAACGAGGCCTTTGCCTCGCAAGGCATCGCCGTGCTGCGCCAGCTCGGAATCGCCGAGGATGCCGAGCATGTCAATCCGAATGGCGGTGCCATCGCGCTCGGCCATCCCTTGGGCATGTCGGGCGCGCGCATCTCCGGCACGGCGGCGCTGGAACTGCGCGAACGCGGCGGCCGCTATGCTCTCGCGACGATGTGCATCGGCGTCGGCCAGGGCATCGCCATCGCGCTCGAACGGGCCTGACCGCCGCCTTCCCTTTGGCCAGCGAGAATCAGGGTTGGATTCGGCGTGTCGCCAAATTTGACCATGTGGACAAAAGTCCGGACCCGTTCCATAGTTCCCCGTCTGATTTTTAGAACGGCCGGCTCGACACGGCTGTCAAACAGAGGGGACTGCAATGGAAAACCGGAAGAACAAATTTTCGTCGACACGCGAAGGTCTCTCGCGACGCAATGTGCTGGAGCTCGGCGCGCTTGGCCTGGCAGCGGCCATGCTGCCGGGTGCGGCCTTCGCCAAGGAGAAGAAACTGAAGGTCGCGGCGATCTTCGCGACGCCGATCGAGGAGCCCTGGGACAACCAGATCCATGTCGCCTTGCAGAAGGCGGAGAAGGAACTCGGCATCGAATACAAATGGTCGGAAAAGGTGCAGACAGCCGACTTCAGCCGAGTCATGCGCGAATATGCGCAAGGCGGCTACCAGCTGGTGCTGGGCGACGCCTTCGCCGCCGAACGTGAATCGCGCCGCACCGCAAAACAGTTCCCGAAGACCGCCTGGCTGTTCGGCTCTGGTGCCGGCCCGGCCGAACCCAATTTCGGCGTCTTCGACAACTGGATCCACGAGCCCGCCTATCTCTCGGGCATGATCGCCGGCAAGATGTCGAAGTCGGGCACGGTCGGCGCCGTCGCGGCGATGGGCATTCCGGAAGTGAACCGGCTGGTCAACGCCTTCTTCGCCGGCGCCAAGGAGGTCAACCCGAACGTCAAGAAGAAGGTCGCCTTCATCGGTTCCTTCTTCGATCCGCCCAAGGCCAAGGAAGCCGCGGTCGCGCAGATCGATGCCGGCGTCGACGTCATCTATGCCGAGCGCTTCGGCGTCATCGAGGCGGCGGTCGAGAAGAAGATCCTCGCCATCTCCAACATGTCGGACCAGTCGAGCCTCGGCCCCGACACGGTCATCACCGGCCCGGTGTGGGACATGTATCCGACGGTCGAACAGGCGATCAAACTGGTCAAGGCCGGCGTCTACACCGCGCAGGACTATGGCGACTTCTCGCGCATGGCCAAGGGCGGTTCCTATCTCGCCCCCTACCACAAGTTCGACAAGACGCTGCCGGCCGAGGTCAAGGATCTGGTCGAGAAGAAGAAGGCCGAGATTCTTGAGGGCAATTTCCGCGTCGACGTGGATGAAAATACGCCGGTTTCGGATTGAGGCTTGCTCACCCTCCCCTTGTGGGGAGGGTCGATCCGCGAAGCGGAGCGGGGTGGGGGTCTTCAGCGCCGCACCCCCACCCCGGCTCACGATCTCGGCTTCGCTGCGATCGTAAGCCGACCCTCCCCACAAGGGGGAGGGTGAGGAGCCGCGCCATCTCATCGGAGCATTCTGACCCTTGTCCGCCCCACTCATCGAAATGCGCGGCATCACCAAGAGCTTCGGCGCCGTCAAGGCGAACGAGGCTGTCGACCTCAGCGTCGCGCCCGGTGAAATCCTCGGCCTGCTGGGCGAGAACGGCGCCGGCAAGACGACGCTGATGAATGTGCTGTTCGGCGCCTACGCGCCGGATGCCGGGGAAATCCTGGTCCAGGGGCAGCCGGTACGGATCACCAGTTCAGCCGATGCGCTGGCCGCCGGCATCGGCATGGTGCATCAGCATTTTCACCTCGCGCCACGGTTGACGGTGCTGGAGAACCTCTTGATCGGCATTCCGGGCAAAGGCGGGCGGATCGACCGCGCCGGCGGGCTGGCGCGGCTGGCCGAAATCGGCCGCCAGCATGGACTGACGCTCGATCCCGACCTGCCGGTCTCGGCGCTGTCGGTCGGCGAACAGCAGCGGCTCGAGATCGTCAAGGCATTGTTTCGCGGCGCGAGGCTTCTGATCCTCGACGAGCCGACGGCGGTGCTGGCGCCGAGCGAGGTCGACGGGCTGTTTTCGGCGCTGCGCTCGATGGCGGCGCAAGGCCTCGGCATCATCTTCATCTCGCACAAGCTCAACGAGGTGCGGGCGCTCACCCATCGCTGCACGGTGCTGCGGCATGGCCGCGTCGCCGGTCGCGTCGACGATCCGGCCAACACGACATCCGCCGCCATGGCGCAGCTGATGTGTGGCCACGAGATCGTGCCGCCGGCCAGGGGGCCATCAACGCCGGGCGAAGCGGTGCTGACGCTCGATGGCATTTCCACCTCGAACCATGCAGGCACGGTGCTGCGCGGTGTGTCGCTTGCCGTCCGCTCCGGCGAAATCCTCGGCATTGCCGGCGTGTCCGGCAATGGCCAGCGGGCGCTGGCGGAGGTGATTTCGGGCGTGCGCGCGCCCGATGCCGGCCGGATGACGATCGCCGGCCAGACGGTCTCGCGGTTCTCGCCGCGCGAGGTGCAGGCGCTCGGCCTCGGCCGCATCCCGGAGGACCGCATGACCACGGGTCTGGTCACCAATCTGCCGCTTGCCGATTCGATGGTGCTGCCACGCATCGGTACCGCCGCGTTCAGCAGCAAAGGCCTGCTCAAGCCGGATGCGATCCGCACCTTCGCCGAAGAACAGATCAAGGCCTACGATATCAGGTGCCCCGGGCCGATGACACGTGCCGGGGCGCTGTCGGGCGGCAATCTGCAGAAGGCGCTGTTGGCGCGCGAACTCGCTTTCGATCCGAAGGTTCTGATCGTCTCGCAGCCGACGCGCGGCCTCGACATTGGGGCGGCCCGCTTCATCCACGAAAAATTCCTCGACATGCGGGCCAAGGGCTGCGGCATCATCGTCATCGGCGAGGATCTGGAAGAACTCCTGGTGCTCTGCGACCGCATCGCGGTGATGTATGAGGGCCGCATCGTCGGTACGCTCGACAGTGCTGATGCGACGATCGCGCGGCTCGGCCTGCTGATGACCGGAGCGGAGGGGAGGGCATAGCATGGATTTTCCGCCGCGGCTCTTCGCACGGACCTCAAAGGATATCGCCCGCTTTTGGCTGACTTTGAATGTCGGCGCCGCCCCTCACCTGCCTGCCGGCATCCTCTCCCCGTATAGAGACGGGGAGAGGGGCGCTCTCATCGCTGCTTTCGCCAACCACCGACGTTGCAAGAAAAGTGCCGAGGTCGCGGGCAGTTCCCTTCTCCCCGTCCCTATACGGGGAGAAGGTGCCGGCAGGGGGATGAGGGGCAGCGCCAACGCCGGATCCGTCGGTTGGGCTGCTGCGCCGAGTGCGGAGGGCCACAGCTGATGTTTCGCCTGGAAGTTCGCACCTCGACGCCGACCTGGTTCAATCTCGCGCTGCCGTTGCTGGCGATCGCGGCAACGCTTGTCCTGTGCAGCGGCCTGATCGCGCTGGCCGGCGCCGGCATTCTGGAATCCTACGGCGTGATGTTCACCGCCTCGCTCGGCGACAGCTACGCCATCACCGAAACGCTAGTGCGCGCCGCACCGATGATCTTCACCGGGCTGGCGGTCGCCGTCGCCTTCCGCGCCAAATTCTGGAACATCGGCGCCGAGGGGCAGTTGCTGGCCGGTGCCGTCGCCAGCTGCTTTGTCGGCGCCATCCCGATGCCGGGAGCGCTCGCCATGCTGTTGATGGCAATCGCCGGCGCCGCCGCCGGTGCGGCCGTCGCGCTGGTGCCCGCGACGCTGCGGGTCAAATTCAAGGTCGACGATGTCGTCAGCTCGCTGTTGCTCAACTCGGTCATCTACTACGCGCTGATGGCGCTGATCGAAGGACCGTGGAAGGACAGTTTCAGCGGCTATCCGATCTCGCCGCCGATCGAGGATTCGGCCAATTTCCCAGTGCTGATCGAAGGCACGCGGCTGCATCTGGGCGTCATCGTGGCGCTGATCGCAGCACCGCTGATCTGGTTCCTCATCGCGCACACGACGCTTGGTTTCCGCATCAGGGTCACCGGCGAGAACCCGGAAGCCGCCCGCTATGGCGGCATCCATGTCGAGCGGGTGCTGCTCTCGACCGCGTTGCTGTCCGGCGCGCTGGCGGGGCTCGCCGGCGTCGGCGAAGTCGGCGGCGTGCATTTCCAGGTGATGAGCGACATCTCGCCGGGCTACGGCTATTCCGGCATCGTCGTTGCCATGTTGGCGCGGCTCAATCCGCTGGGCGTCGTGCCAGCGGCGATCTTCCTCGCCGCCGTGATGACCGGCGCCGAGGCGATGTCGCGCGCGACAGGCGTGCCGGCCTTCCTGAGCGACGTCATCCAGGGCACTGCCTTGCTGGCCATGCTGGTGGCGCTGCTGTTTACCGCCTATCGCATCCGCCGCGTTGGAGTCGCCACATGAGCGTGGTGCTGGAACAGATCTTCCAGGTCGGCTTCCTGGCCGCCATCATCCGCATCGCCACGCCTTTGGCTTTCGCCACGCTCGGCGAAATGTTCTCCGAGCGGGCCGGCGTGCTCAATCTCGGCATCGAAGGCATCATGCTGCTCTGCGCCATGACCGGCTTCACCGCCACCAGCCTCAGTGGCAGCCTGTGGCTCGGCGTCCTGGTGGCAGTGCTGACCGGCATGCTCATGGGCGCGCTGCATGCGCTGTTCACCGTGATGCTGGGCCTCAGCCAGCATGTCTGCGGCATTGGCGTGACTTTGTTCTCGTCGGGCCTTGCCTATTTCCTCTACCGGCTGATCTTCGGCCAGCAATCGGTGCCGCCTGCCATCAAGGGTTTTCAGACGCTGCCCATCCCGGTTCTGTCGGACATTCCGGTGCTCGGACCGGCGGTGTTCAACCAGTTCGCACTGGTCTACATGGCGATCGTTGCCATACCGCTCGCCGCCTTCGTGCTTTACCGCACACCCTGGGGCCTGTCGGTCCGCATGGTCGGCGAGAACCCGCGCGCAGCGGACTCCGCTGGCGTCAGCGTCATTGCCACGCGCTTCCAGGCCGTCATCCTCGGCGGCGCGCTGATGGGGCTGGCCGGCGCCTTCCTGTCGATGGCGCAGTTCAACGCCTTCACCTTCGGCGTCGTGTCAGGGCGCGGCTGGGTGGCGATCGCGCTGGTGGTGTTCGGCCGCTGGGACCCGTGGCGTTCGGCGGGCGCGGCACTGCTGTTTGCCTTCGTCGATGCGTTGCAACTGCGCATGCAGGCCAGCGGATTGGGGCATATCCCCTACGAAGCGTTCCTGATGCTGCCGTTCATCTTCACCATCGTCGCCATGGCTGTGATGTCGCGAAATGCGGTGGCGCCCTCGGCGTTGTTGAAGCCGTTTCGCAGGGAAGAGCGTTAGCAAGGCTTGGGTTCCTCGCCCCCGCAAAAGCGGGGAGAGGTGGCCGCGAAGCGGTCAGAGAGGGGGCCTGCGACGCTGGTGAATTGTTTACGAGTCCAAGGAAAGTCGCGCCATTCCCCCTCTCCGTCTCGGCTTCGCCGAGCCACCTCTCCCCCACTCGCGTGGGGCCGAGGAACCTAGATTCTAAAAGCCTCACATCGCCGTAAAACCATTGTCCACGAACAGATGCGCGCCGTTGACGAAGCTGGACTCGTCGCTGGCCAAATACAGTGCGGCCTTCGCCACCTCCTCCGGCTCACCGATGCGCCCCTGCTGCGCCGCCAGCGCCGCATCCGAAACATCGACGCCGAGCTTGCCGAGGTCGGCGACCTCGCGCAGGCCGTGCGGCGTCCTGATAAAGCCGGGGCAGACGGCATTGCAGCGGATGTTGCGGTCGCGGAACTCCACCGCGATGGCGCGCGCGAACATGTGGCAGGCGCCCTTGGTGGTGTCGTAGAGCACCTCCATCGGTGTGGCCGCTACCGCCGAGATCGACGAGGTGCAGACGATGGAGCCGCCGCCCGCCGCGATCATGCCGGGCAGCACGGCACGCGTCATCAGGAACATCGAACGCACATTGACGGCATGCAGCCAGTCCCATTCCTGCACGGTCGTCTCCAGGAACGGCTTTATCACGATGGTGCCGGCGTGATTGAACAGCACCGTAACCGGCCCGAGTTTTTCGGTCGCGCCCTTCACCGCCGCCTGAACCTGCGCCTCGTCGGACACGTCGGCGACAAAATGCTCGGCGACATGGCCGCGCGCACGGATCGCCGCTGCCGTTGCGGCCGCTGCCTCGCCGTTGCGATCGATGATCGCGACCTTGGCGCCTTCGGCCGCGAACAACTCAGAAGCCGCGCCGCCCATTCCCGTCGCGCCGCCCGAAATGATGGCAACCTTGCCGGTTAGTCTTTCGCCCATTTTTGTTCCCCTGTTCGACCCAGCTCGCATTTGTTTGTCGCGCGATGCTACCGCGCCCGCACAAGGCGGCCAATGGACGAATTGGGTGCAGCGCGAACAAGGCCATAGGTCCATTCGGACGCGTCCAGAGCAAGGCTCATGCCTGCCGATCAATCGCGCGGGCAAGCGATCCCAGCAACTCACGACCAACTTAACCCCTGGGGAGAGAAAAATATTCTGCCTACAGCCCAAAAATAGCAATCGACAAAGTCTACAAGTTTTATAGATTAACCGGCGAGACGGAGGTCGATATGTCCTATATCCAGAACGCTCAGACTGGCAGCACCGGCCAGAGGCTGGCCAATGCCCAGACCTTTCGCCCGGCCTATGCCGGAGCTTTCGCCTATCTCGTCTTTGCCCTTGCGTTTGTGTTCACCGGGGCCGTCGTTCTGGGCCTTATTCCCTAGGGCACCGGATCGACAGGGTCCAGCCGCCCCGCTGTATCAGGCAATCGGAGTTGAATGAACCGGATCCCGGTGCGTTTGCGGGCGGCCGCGATTCGAATTTCAGCGCATCCATGATTCCAGCGATGGAGGAGATGACAATGCCGATCGAATTCACCCATGTCCCCGGCAAGACCGCCGACGCCGCCATTCCGTTTTTCTATGATTTTGCCGAGACGGCGACCAAGCTCGGACTGATCGAGGATGGCGGCTTTCAGAAGATCGTCGTCGACGATTCGGCCGGGCTGCTGACCAATATGGATCTTGCCGCTCAGGTGCTCGACCGCACCGCCTCGCTCGAGGTCGTGCTGACCCACTGGGCAGGTGTCGTCGAGCCGACCGTGGCGGCGCGCCAATTGGCATCGATGGATCGAAAAAGCGGCGGTCGGCTGGCGCTCCGGATGATCAGCGAGCCGTTGAACGATGACGATGCCGAGTCGCGGCCGGCCGGGCATGGCGTCATCTGGCAGCGCATCGACGAATATCTCGTGCTTTTGAAACGGCTGTGGTCGAACGACCGGCCCTTCGATCATGAAGGCGCCTTCTACAGCATCAAGGGCGGCTACGTGCCGCGCAAAGGGCCGCACGGCGCCGACCTGACCATCCGCATGGGCGGGCAATCGGGAACGGCGCTGAAAGTGGCCGGCCGGCATGCCGATGTCTTCGAACTGGCGCCGGGCTCGATCGACGATGTCAGGCAGTTGATGGAGCGGGTGCGTGGCGCTGCCGCCGAACATGGCCGGGCCGGCAAGCTGCGCTTCGCGCTTCCGGTGCGGATCCACCAGGGCGCTTCCGCCACCGGCCACAAGGCAGTCGACCTGTCCGGACCGCCCGCCCAGGTCGCGTTGTCGCTGCTGGCCTATGCCGGGCTCGGGATCGATGAGTTCATGATCGTCGGCGTCGACACGCCGCGCGAGATCGCGACGGCCGGCCGGGAAACGATCGCGCTGCTGCGCAACTCGCTGGCGCGCCGCGAACATGATGTTTTCCAGCCGGGGGCCTACGCGCCTCGCACGGGGCTGGAGACGCTTGCAGCAGGGTGACGTCAATCGTCTGCGTGATGCCTGTCGCCAAGCCGCGACAGGCCATCGATGACGGCGGCTGAATCGGCCAGGACGCCGAACACGCCGTCCTCGACCGTCACCATGTGAAGCGCCGCCTCGTGAGCTCTCTGGTCGCCACTGGCGCAGGCATCGGAGATCGTCAGGCACTGAAGGTTGCGGTCGCAGGCCTCGCGCAGCGTGGTGTGCACGCAGACGTCGGTCGTGCAGCCGGAAAACATCAGGTGCGAGATGCCTTGCGCGCGCAGCACAAGCTCGAAATCCGTATAGGTGAAGGCGCTGTTGCAGGTCTTGTCGACGATGATGTCCTGCGGCGCGACATCGATCTCCGGAACGATCTGGAACCCCGCGCCCGAGCGCAGCAAGACGTCGGTGCCGTCGAGACCGGAGCGCTTGCGGCGCCATTTCTCATAGGGCGTCATGTCGGCCATGTCGGCGCGATAGCCCTGCCTGGTGTGGATGACCGTGACGCCGGCTTTGCGCGCGGCTGATATCAGCCGGTTCACCGTGGGCAGGATCGCCCGCAGCGGCGAAGGGTCATATCCTTTTCTGGCAAAATAGCCCGTGGTCGACAGGAAATCCTGCTGCAGGTCGATGACGACAAGTGCCGTGTTTTTGGCCACCAGCCTGCCGTCATACGGGAAGTCGAAGGGCGTTGCCTTGATCATCCGAGGGTGTCTCCTTGCCTATCGCGAGAGCCATCCTGACTGGAGAAGCTCAAGTCGTCCACTCAGGCCGCGGCTCTGACGCGAAGAAGCAGGATGTTGCGGGCATCGCGCTGCCGCTGGCGAACGTCATAGGCTGTCCCGGCGAATTGTTGACTGTTGCAGTCATCTTCAATGTTGACTTGCATATTCATGTTTTATAATCAACCCAGACATCGGACTGCCGAGGCCAGAATGGGAAATCGGCGACCGCGTTGGAGAAAGCCAATGGAGCTGAACCTGCCGCACGATCTGTCGCCATGGGGCATGTTCATGGCCGCCGACATCATCGTGAAGGCGGTGATGATCGGATTGGCCTTCGCTTCTTTAGTCACCTGGACGATATGGCTGGCCAAATCGTTGGAGATTCTTGGCGGCAAACTGCGTATCCGCCGCGCCGTCCGCGCGATCGGTGATGCCGCGACGCTGAAGCAGGCGAGCCGCGCGCTCGACCGCAGTGGCGGCCCCGGCACGCTTCTGGTCAAGGCAGCGGAAGAAGAGACCGCGCTCTCGGCCGGCGCGCTCGACCATGCCGGCGGCGACGGGCTGAAGGAAAGGGTCGCCTCGCGCCTGTCGCGCATCGAGGCGGCGGCGTCGCGGCGCATGTCGCGCGGCACAGGCGTGCTGGCGACGATCGGGTCAACGGCGCCCTTCGTCGGCCTGTTCGGCACCGTCTGGGGCATCATGAACGCCTTCATCGGCATTTCGCAGGCGCAGACCACCAATCTGGCAGTGGTCGCGCCGGGCATCGCCGAAGCGCTGCTAGCCACGGCGATGGGCCTCGTCGCGGCAATTCCGGCAGTGGTGATCTACAATGTCTTCGCCCGCTCGATAGCCGGCTACCGGCAGATCCTCGCCGACGCCTCGGCGGGCGTCGAGAGGCTGGTCAGCCGCGACCTGGACTTCCGCACGGTCGCGCCGGCGACGGCGCCGACGGCGGAGTAGCGACGCCATGGGAAGCAGAATTCGCCAGACCCTGGACGACGATCTCGAGGAGAGCCACGAGATCAACGTCACGCCCTTCATCGACGTCATCCTGGTGCTGCTGATCATCTTCATGGTCGCCGCCCCGCTGGCGACGGTGGACGTCAATGTCGACCTGCCGGGCTCGACGGCGACGCCCGCGCCGCGACCCGAAACGCCGTTGTTCCTGACCTTGAAGGATGATCTTACGCTGGCTATCGACAACGACAGCGTGCCGCGCCCGGCCTTCGCGGCCACGTTGGACAGCAGGACCAGAGGCGACAAGCAGACGCGCATCTTCCTGCGCGCCGACAAGGCGGTCGCCTATGGCGACCTGATGGAGACCATGAACCTGCTGCGCGGCGCCGGCTATCTGAAGATCGCGCTGGTCGGCCTGGAGACGGCGCCCGCGACCAATGCGCCGGCACCCGCTCCCGCGGGAACGGCCGCGCCATGACGCAGGCGGCGACCTCGCCCACGACTTACCTGTCGGGCTTCGGCTGGCGCGATCTTGGCTTGTGGACGGGTGCGGCGGTGCTGGTGCTTGGCGCCCATGTCGCAGTCGCCTATGCGGTGCAGAGCTTCAGTCCGATCGAGACGGATGGCGGGCCGCTGCGGGCTCCGATGATCGAAATGGTGCCGATGACGGTGATGCCGGCCGTGCCCGAACAGGCGGCGATGCTTGAAGCAGCGATGCCCGACCAGGCCGAACCAGTCGAGGAGGCCGAGAGGGTCGCCGAAGCCGAGCCCGAGAAGATGACCGAACAGACCGAGCCGACAGCCGAGCAACCGGAAATGGCGCCGCCCGACGAGACCGAGCTGACCACGACAGCCGAGCCCGAACCGGCCGATCAGCCGCCGTCGGACGAGGTCATTCCCGATGTCGTCGAGGCCGTCACGCCCGAGGTCGTCGTTCCGTTGCCGCAGCCGAAGCCGGTCGAAGAAGCCAAGGAAAAGAAGCTGGTCCAGGCCAAGGCGAAAAACCCGGCTGAGAAACCCAAGCCGCGGCCAAGGAAGGAAAAGGCCGAGCCGGCAAGGACGGTTGCCACCGCAAGCGCGCAGACAAGGCCGGCGGCAAGGGCGGCCGCGCCGAAAGCGGCGGCAGGGTTCTCGGGCATAAGCCCGGCCAAGTGGGAATCCCGGCTGGCGGCATGGATCAATCGGCACAAGCGTTATCCAAGTGCTGCGAAATCCAGGGGAGCGCAGGGCAATGTGAACGTGGCCTTCGCGGTGGACGCATCCGGCAGGGTGGTGTCGGCGCGCGTGGCGCGTTCTTCGGGCGATCCCGACCTCGACCGCGCCGCGCTCGCCGTGCTGCAGGGCGCAACGGTGCCGGCACCGCCGCCGGAGCTCGGTTCCCGCGTCAGCCGCACGGCGCCGTTCGTGTTCAATTTACGGGACTAGAGCAGAGGCCCGACCCGTGCTGTCCGATCTTTGTGAGGACCGCAGTCAATGGCTCATCGACTGGCACAGCGCTTCGACCTGATCCAGGTAGAAGCGGCATTTCGTGCGCAGTGTCCTGAGGTTCGGATCGTCGGCGCCGTTGATCTCGATGGTCTGCATCATGAAGTCGAAATGGGCGTGGAAGGCGTCCGCCGCGCCCCACAGGCTGTCTGCCTGCCAGGTGTCGGCCATCGCCAGGGAAATCAGTTGCCCGGCCTCGGCGCGTGCGGCATCCGGCGATGCCGGCCGACTGGCGATCAGGGTCTGGAGCCGGCCGAAGATGCTGTTCCTGGCGTCGGCGCTCCTGATGGGTGCGATCATGTTCATTGGCGGGTCCCCCTCGAATCTCTATGCATGAAGTCCATTTGCGGGCCGCGGGCGATCAAGGCGGGGATCGCAGCGCCGGCGCGCACACGGCTGCGTGTTGCATCCGCTACGCTCTCCTTTGCTGAGCGTGGTTGTCCTTCGGCTTGGTATGCATCGGGTTGCCGCTGAGCTGCGCATGCCTTGCCGGCTGCGCGCCGCGCAGGACGTCGAAGGCCTCGGCATAGGCCATGCCGAGCAGGTAGGAGATCATGGGAAAACGGCTTGCTTCGGCCATCTGCACGAGCTCATTGCTCATTGTCGCGATATATTGAAGGCTATCGATCTCTGACTGACGTAGGGACTGATTGGCCACGTGCTTCTCCTGTCATCGGATGGAACTCAGGGAACGCGTATTGGCTACACGGACATACTAAGACGGCTAATTAACGGACTGACCCACCGAATGCGGGTTTGGTTCCGGGGTCGAAAGGGTCAACGCATAGATGGGTGCATCGGTGAGACGGTCGAGGCCGAGAAGACGCTTGATCGCCGAATGGCTGAGCGCTGCCGTGGGGCAGGCCGACAGACCATGCCTGGTCGCCGCCAGCATCATGTTCTGGCCGATATGGCCCGCCTCGATCAGCACGACGCGGTAGGCGTTGGCATCCTCATATTTCCACATGGTGCGGTCGAGCCTGGCGCAAAGCAGGATCAGGCAAGGCATGGCATCAGCCCATTCCTGACCGCCGACCAGTTCGGAAATCTTCGGCAGATGGTTGGCCGAGATCCTGCCGAGGTCGTGATCGGCGGCGGAATAGTGGTAGACGCCGGGCTCCAGGCCCTCGACGCCAAGCGCAACCACATAGGCCTCATAAGGGTTGCGTGCGCCGCCCGAAGGGGTCATGCCCAGCGGCAGGGGGCCGACGCAGTTGCTGGTCTCGCCGGTAATGCCCATGCCCGCGAACAGGCAGTCGGAAAGCTGCCGCGCGGTGATGGTGGGGGCGGCCGCGGTGCGGTTGGTGCGGCGCCGCGCCATCACGGTCAGGAGTTCGTTGTCGTCGAGCGCGTTCGGCAGCCGAATGGCGCCGGCGGCATTCTTGAGCATGAGGTCGGGCTGCGCGACATGGCCGGCGCGTTCGATCTGGCGGGCCTCGGCCTGTTCAATGGTCATGAACTCCGAGTCCTGGACGCAGAAGTGCATCAGCGCGGTCGGGATGCCCCAGTTCCACTGTCCGGAGAATCTTGTTTCCTGTTCGGCCAGCGGTGAGCCGGCGGTGACCAGGGCGGAAAAATCGAGCAATTGCGGGACGACGGCGCTCAGGTCGGACGTCGACCATCCGTGAGCGCGCGAGATTTCCGCGGGAGAGGCCCATTCGTCCCAGGATGCGAGGAGACCGATCACCTCGGGGCTGCATTCGAAGACGCTTCGGGTCAGGAAATTGCAGGCCGTGACCTTGTTGGTCCCGGGATAGAGGACGAGCGTTTTTGAAGAGCGCATTTTCATGATGCTGAATGCCGTTTTGTGAATGCGAGGCGCCGACAGGCGAACCGCCCATCGGCGCCGAACGGCTCAGCGCTTGTTGTAGTGCATGCCCTGCGAGAAGAAGACGGTCTGCGTGCCCGCGGCGACCGTCAGCTTCGGGGCATTGTTCACTTTCTTGGCCATTTTTGTCCCTTTCCCGACCCCCAATGGGATCTGTTGAAAGACCCCGGCAGCGGGATCCGCGTGAAGAAAGGTAAGGTCGAAAGAGTTAATGGTTTGTTAAAATTGTAGTAAAGGCAGTGTTATCTAAAATATCTTTCTTGGCGATAAAGTCTAAAATATCGATTTTGCTCAGATATGGAGTAGGCAATCGTCACCATACGCTTTTTCGGGATATCCTTATTCTTATTTAGCGTAACCTGGCGACTAAGCCAGTCCGTCCCGGGCGAGGCTGGCGACGAGTTGATCGATGCCGGGATCGTCGAGCCTGACGACATGCGCCATGCGGATCGCATGCCGTGGCCGGATGCCGGACATATCCTGCCGCATGATGACCGATACGAATGCCGGCCCGGCCTCTGTTAGAAGCATGGCCTTGCCCGTCAGCACCGGTTCGGAGATGGGAGCCCACTGCACGGAAATCAGCGACGGTTCGCCGGTCTGACGACGGTTGACGCCGCTGAAATAGATCCAGTTCAGGCGCGAGATGGCCACGCCATAGTGATTGCCGCGCGCCCGCGCCCATGTCGAGCCACGGCGCTCCGACCACCCGGTGACCCTGCGGAATGTGACCAGTTCGGCCTCGCGACGCACGAAGGTCACCGACCGCATCAGGAGGTCGGGACGGGCGGGGATGGAAAAGTAGGTGAAATAGGTACCGCCCGCGATCGACGGGGCGGGAGGGCGGATCATCTGGTTGAACAGACTTTCGGAAATCGGCGGCAGACCGGGAGCCCTGTGCTCGGGGGTACCAGGGTCCTGGTAGAGTTCGGCCTCGTCGATGCGGAAGTAGTCGCAGATCAGCTTGGCGGTGGCTTTGTTTGGAACGGTCTGCCCTTGCAGGTATCGCTCAAACTGCGTGCGGTTGATGCCCAACTCACGGCATACCGCGCTAACGGAGGCATGGTCCTTGCAGAGTCGTCGGAGATTTGCAGCGAGGTTCTCGCGAATGGACACGTCTTTGCTTTCGCAGGCGAATTCTTCATTTCAAACTCGGAATCCCTGTAGCGCCTTCGGTCGCCCCCGCCGAAACGCCTTGTCACAACACACAGAAAAAACCGATTTGAGAACGCCACTCTAATGGGGCGGCTTCCAAAAAAAATAGCGGCGATCCGGCAACGGCCATCGCCATAAGTCCAATTGACAATTGCCTAGCCCCGGAGGTCGCGAAATTGCGTGCGGCTTTCTTTGGGGTGGAATTGGCACGCAGCGCCGCATGACGAGGCATGGGACGACCATTCGCCCTGGCGGCGCGGCGGAAAAAGCAGAAAACCAATTATTCCGCTGGTGGAGCTGAGGAGGATCGAACTCCTGACCTCGTCATTGCGAACGACGCGCTCTCCCAGCTGAGCTACAGCCCCGTCCAACGGATGGCGCATTTATCTGGCACGGCGGATTTCTGTCAAGGCGGGGTTTTGCCGAAAATCCCTGTTGCCTGATGCTTCGGTTGCCGGCCCTTGCCGGTTTGGCGTGCAATGGCTACATGTCGGCAACAATTGGAGACCGGCATGCTCGCCCTCATTCAAACCATCGTCATGGCGCTTGACCTCTACTGGTGGATCATCATCGCCTCGGCGATCTTTTCCTGGCTCTATGCCTTCAACGTCGTCAATTCGCGCAACCAGTTCGTCGGCAGCATCGGCAACATGCTCTACCGGCTGACCGAGCCGGCGCTGCGGCCGATCCGCCGCTTCATGCCGGACCTTGGCGGCATCGACATCTCGCCGATCATCCTGCTCTTGATCCTGTTCTTCGTCAGGCAGTTCATTCTCACCACGGTAGCACCGCTGGTGCTTTGAGCCCGACGATCGCATGAGCGCGCCGTTCCGCATCCGTGAGAACGGCATCGACCTGTTCGTGCGGCTGACACCTAAATCTTCCATGGACAGGTTGGAAGGCGTCGAAACGGCGGCGGACGGGCGAAGCCATTTGAAGGCGCGGGTCCGCGCCGTGCCGGAAAACGGCGCCGCCAATCACGCGCTGGAGAGACTGGTCGCCAAGACGCTGGGCGTGCCGGCATCGGCCGTTTCGGTTGTCGCTGGCGGCACGAGCCGGCTGAAGACTGTGCGCATCGTGGGCGATCCGGAGGCGCTGGCGCAGCGCGTTGAGGCGCTCGGCCCATAGAGCCTAGTTCTGCTAGGCGGTGCCCCCTCATCCGGCCGCTTCGCGGCCACCTTCTCCCCCCAGGGGAGACGAGGAAAGCGCCGGCGGTGGCTACCTCCTCTCCGCTTGGGGAGAGGTCGGATTGCCCTGAATTGTCTTTTGCAATTCGGTTGGCAATCCGGGTGAGGGGCTTCGCCCGGCGCGATCACCCCGGGGACGCCTTCAATCCCCCAATGGCAGCCTTGGATCGTCGACCTTCAGCGTGTTCACGCTCTGCTTGATGCGGCGCAAATTCTCCAGCACTTTCGGACCGCGCGTCTCGGCAACCGATGTCACGATCATGTCGACGATCGCCAGCAGCGCATAGCGTGACGATGTCGGCTTGTAGATGTTGCCGTCCTCGAGCGGCTGCAAATGGATGACCGTGTCGGCGGCCTTGGCCAGCGCCGAATCGGGCGCGGTGATGGCGACCGTGGTGGCGCCATATTGCTGGGCGACCTGCACCGCCTCGATGACCGAGCGCGCATAGCCGGACACCGAAAAAGCGACCAGCGTGGTTTCCGGCGTGGCTACGGCGGCGTACATGCGCTGCAACTGCCCATCGATCTGCGCCAGCACCGGCAGGCCAAGCCGGAACAGCCGATTCTGCATCTCGGTCGCCATCATCGAGGAGATGCCGCCAGAGCCGATGCACAGCACATTGCCTGACGTCGCAAGCCGCTCGGCGACGGCGACCAGCGTCGTCATGTCCAGGTTCTCGCTGGCGCGCTGGATGGCCGAGATCGCCGCTTCGGTGATGGCCGAGGCGATGCGCTGCTCACGCGCGTCGCGACTCAACGGTTCGGGCGACAGATACTGGCCGCCAATGGCGATGGCCTGCGCCAGGTAGAATTTGAAGTCGCGCAGGCCCTCGCAGCCGAGATTGCGGCAAAAGCGCGTCACCGTCGGTTCGCTGACGCCAACGCGCGCGGCAATCTCGGAGATGGCCGCCTTGGAAGCGAAATCGAGATCGGACAGCACAAGGCCGGCCAGCCGGCGATCCGACTTGGTGCCGTCCTGCGACATCAGCTGCAGCCGCGTGATGATGTCGGCCGGCGTCTTCATGTCTGTTGTTTCGTCTTCATGCCGTTGCCCTCGGGGCAGGCCTTATAGCGGCAGGCCCGTCGCCTTGTCGAACAGATGGATGTTGCCGGGATCGACCGAGACCGGCAGCAGGTCACCCGGCTTGACCGGCACCCTGTCGCGGAACACGGCGCGTACCGTATCGGTGCCGATGGCGCCATAGACATGGGTCTCGGAGCCCGTCGGCTCGACGACATCCACCTTGAGCGCCATGGCATCGGCGGCCTCACCGATGATGAAGTGCTCGGGCCGGATGCCGGCCTCCACCGCATTGCCAGCCGGTGCCGCCTTGCCGGCAAGCGCAAGCCGTCCGCCGCCGGCCGATTCGAACCAGCTTTTCTCGGGCGTCGCCTTGAGGGCGCCGGAGACAAAGCTCATCGACGGCGAGCCAAGAAAGCCGGCGACGAACTTGTTGGCCGGCCGGTCATAGAGTTCGAGCGGGGCGCCGACCTGCTGGATCCGGCCGCGGTCCATCACGACGATGCGGTCGGCCATGGTCATGGCTTCGATCTGGTCGTGGGTGACATAAACGATGGTCGATTTCAGCCGCTGGTGCAGCGCCTTGATCTCGGTGCGCATCTGGACGCGCAACTGCGCGTCGAGATTGCTGAGCGGCTCGTCGAACAGGAACACCGAGGGTTCGCGCACGATGGCGCGGCCCATGGCGACACGCTGACGCTGGCCGCCCGAGAGCTGGCGGGGGTAGCGGTCGAGATAGGAGAAGAGGTTGAGCACCCCGGAGGCCTTCTTGACCTTGTCGTCGATGGCGGCGCGGCTCTCGCCACGGATCTTCGGGCCGAAGCCGATATTGTCGGAGGCCTTCAAATGCGGGAACAGCGCATAGGACTGGAACACCATGGCGATGTTGCGCTGCTGCGGCGGCAGATCGTTGGCGCGCGTGCCGCCGATCATGAGGTCGCCGGAACTGATCGTCTCCAGGCCGGCCAGCATGCGCAGCAAGGTCGACTTGCCGCAGCCGGACGGGCCGACCAGCACCACGAACTCGCCGCTCCTGATGTCGAGGTTGATGTCCTCGAGGATCTTGTGCTGGCCAAAGGATTTCGACAGGTTGCGAAACAGGACGTCGGTCATGGTCACGCTCCCAATATGTCGTCGATGAATGGCAGGCAGCCGGCGGTCAGTCCGGCATCCACGGGCATCACCACGCCTGTTACGCCCGATGCGCGGTCCGAGGCAAGGAAAGCCACGGCTTCAGCCACTTCCGCGGCGTTGACGATGCGGCCGAGCGGGTAGAGGCGCTTGAGCTTGCCCAGGATTTCCGGGTCCTTGGCCAGCCGATGGTCCCAGGCGGCGGTGCGGATCGATCCGGGACAGACGACATTGGCGCGCACGCCGCTGCGGCCGAGTTCGACGGCGATCGATTTGGCATAGGCGTTGATGCCGGCCTTGGCCGCGGCGTAGGCCGGATTGCCGAAATGCGCGATGGCGTTGACGGAGGAGATGAAGACGACGCTGCCTGACCCGCGCGCCGCCATTGCCTTGACGATAGGGTCGGCGAAAGTCATCACCCCGGTCAGATTGAGGTCGAGCTCGTGCTCGATCCTGTCGGCATCGAGCGCGGCAATCGTCTCGGCGCGCGTCCAGCCGGCATTGTTGATCAGGATGTCGGGCACGCCGTCAATATCCAGCACGGCGGCGATCCCCGCCTCGATCGAAGCCCGGTCGAGAAGGTTGAAGACATGGCGCGAGGCAAGGTGCGGGCTTGCCAGCGCCTCCTGCGACTGGTCGCAGCCAACCACCCGGGCGCCCCTTCCGGCCAGCAATGCGACGATCGCCGAGCCAAGGCCGCCGCCGGCACCGGTGACGACGACAGTGCGGCCTTCGAATTCGGCTTTCGAAACCACGGCGCTTGCTCCTCCGCAGGTCAGGCAGATGTCGGCAGGCTACCGAAAGGAATGTAATTAAGCAACATGATAATCCGCTTGCATGCCGTGAATTCCTCGATAATGTAGGAAAGTCACATAAATCTTGTGCCTGGTATCGGCACAAGGAGCGCAAATGCGCGGAACAATGGGAGAGATCAGATGAGCCTTGCCAAATGGACTGTCGGCCTGATGGCCGGAATGAGCATGCTGGCCTTCGCGGCGCAGGCGAATGCGGGTGAAGTACGCGTAACCGTCGCCGAATACAGCGCCAAGACCGGTCCGTATTTCGAAGAGGTCAAGAAGGAGTTCGAGGCCAAGAACCCCGGCATCACCATAAAGTTCGAGGTCGTGCCGTGGGATGTGCTGCTGCAGAAGCTGACCACGGACATCACCGCCGGCACCAATGCGGATCTGTCGATCATCGGCACGCGCTGGCTGATCGACTTCGTCCAGCAGGGCGTCGCCGAACCGCTAGACAGCTACATCACGCCAGACTTCAAGGGCCGCTTCATCGACACCTTCCTGTCGCCCTCGATCATGGACGGCAAGACCTACGGCTTGCCGATCGCCGCTTCGGCGCGCGCGATGTATTACAACAAGGAACTGTTCGAGAAAGCCGGCATCGCCAAGCCGCCGGCGACCTGGACCGAGCTGCAGGACGATGCCCGCAAGATCAAGGCGCTTGGATCCGGCGCCTTCGGGTTCGGCCTGCAGGGCAAGGAGATCGAGACCGACGTCTATTACTACTATGCGATGTGGTCGCAAGGCTCGGAAATCCTCAACAAGGACGGCACGTCGGGCCTCGGCACGCCGGGCGCGCTCGAAGCCGCCAAGCTCTACAAGTCGATGATCAACGAGGGGCTGACCGAACCAGGTGTGACCTCCAACAACCGGGAGGACGTGCAGAACCTGTTCAAGCAGGGCAAGGTCGGCATGATGATCACCGCGCCCTTCCTGTCCAACCAGATCAAGGACGAGGCGCCGAAGCTCAAATACGGCGTCGCCGCCATTCCGGCCGGCCCGACCGGGGCGCGTGGTACCTATGGCGTCACCGATTCCATGATCATGTTCAAGAACTCCAAGAACAAGGATGAGGCCTGGAAGCTGATGGACTTCCTGTTCACCACGGAACAGCGCGCCAAGTTCACGCAAGGCGAAGGCTTCCTGCCGGTGAACAAGGAAGAGGCCAAGATGGATTATTACGTCAACAACGCCGATCTGGCCGCCTTCACCGCGCTGCTGCCCGACGCCCGCTTCGCGCCGGTCATCCCGGGCTGGGAAGAGGTTGCCCAGATCACTTCGGATGCCATGCAGAAGATCTATCTCGGCGGCGACCCGGAGGCAGGCTTGAAGGACGCGGCGGCGAAGGCCAACGCGGTGCTGAAGAAATAGGGCGTATCTCCCTGCGCCCCGTGGCGCGCCCCAGACTCAGGCGGGGCGCGCCACATCTTGCAGATGCGAATTTTGGATTCGCCAGCCAGGCCAGCCGATGCAAAATCGTTTCCTGCCCTATCTCCTGACCTTGCCCAGCCTGTTCCTGGCGGCGGTCGTCATCTTCTGGCCGGTCTGGGACCTGATCCAGATATCGACGCATGACGTCAATCGCTTCGGCCAGTTGCGCGAGTTCAGCGGCCTTGCCAATTTCGCGTCGCTTGCCGCCGATCCCGATTTCGTCGCGGCACTCTGGCGCACCGGTGTGTGGACCGTGCTGGTGGTCGGCGGCGCGCTGCTTTTGTCGGTGCCGGTGGCGATGATCCTCAACACCGATTTCTATGGCCGCGGCCTTGCCCGCGTCATCATCATGCTGCCCTGGGCGGTGTCGCTGACCATGACCGCGGTGGTCTGGCGCTGGGCGCTCAGCGGCGAAAGCGGCATGCTGAATTCGGCGCTGCTTGGCCTTGGCCTGATCGACCACAACATCCAGTGGCTGGCCAGCGCCG
The DNA here is from genome assembly GCF_052115225.1 of Mesorhizobium sp. 2RAF45. NCBI lineage: Bacteria > Pseudomonadati > Pseudomonadota > Alphaproteobacteria > Hyphomicrobiales > Phyllobacteriaceae > Mesorhizobium > Mesorhizobium sp. 2RAF45. The sequence continues at coordinate 243,309 of NZ_JBFRGG010000008.1, forward strand.
AGACGGCGTTCCCGATGCAGGTGCTGATCGGCATATTGGTGACGGTGCCGTTCACCACGACGATCTTCCTCGGCGGCCTGTCGTCGATCCCGGACGATCTCTACGAGGCGGCGGCGCTCGAGGGCGCCACACCGCTGCAGCAGTTCCGCGAGATCACCTTTCCGCTGCTGAAGCCGTTCATCAACATCGCCATCGTGCTAAACACCATCTACGTCTTCAACTCCTTCCCGATCATCTGGGTGATGACACAGGGCGGGCCGGCCAACTCGACCGACATCCTGGTCACCCACCTCTACAAGCTCGCCTTCCGGATCGGCAAACTGGGCGAGGCCTCGGCGGTGTCGCTGGTCATGTTCGCCATATTGCTGGTCTTCACCATGATCTATGTGCGGTTGGCGATGCGGGAGCACCGCGCATGACAAACAAGCTCATGACGAGCAAGCTCAAACGCACCGTCATCGCCTGGCTGCTTTTGGCGCCGCTGATCGTGGTGACGATCTTTCCCTTCGCGGTGATGTTCCTCACCGCGGTCAAGCCGCGCCAAGAGGTGCTGTCGCCGACATGGTGGCCAAGCGAGTTCCGCTGGTCGAATTTTGCCGACATGTGGGTAGCGACCGGCTTCGGCCAGGCGCTGGCCAATTCGCTCTATGTCTCGGTCATCGCCACGGTCGGCGCCATCCTCATCTCCGTTCCCGCGGCCTACGCGATGTCGCGCTTTCGCTTTGCCGGCTACGGCGCCTTCCGCCAGTTCCTGCTGATCTCGCAGATGATCTCGCCGATCGTGCTGGTGCTCGGCCTATTCCGGCTGATGGCCGCCTGGGGGCTCGTCGAATCGACGACGGCGCTCGGCTTCATCTACATGGCCTTCAACGTCGCCTTCACCGTCTGGATGCTGCAGAGCTATTTCGACACCATTCCGCGCGACCTCGAAGAGGCCGCCTGGATGGAAGGCGCCGGCCGCTGGCTGACCCTGCGCAAAGTGTTCCTGCCGCTCTGCCTGCCGGCCATCGCGGTCACCGCCATCTTCACCTTCATCAATGCCTGGAACGAGTTCGTCGTGGCGCTGACCATGCTGCGCAGCCAGGAGAGCTACACCCTGCCGATCCAGGTCTTTTCTCTCGTCGCCGGTCGCTACACGATCGAGTGGCATCACGTCATGGCGGCGACACTGCTGGCGACATTGCCGGTAGCGATCCTGTTCATCTGGCTGCAGCGCTACCTCGTCCGGGGCCTGGCGCTCGGGGCCGTCAAATAGCCTGATATCGCGGAGTTTATATGCGCATCTTCACCGCCTCGCTGGCGACGGAAACCAACACCTTTTCGCCGGTGCCGACAGACCGGGCCTCGTTCGAGATGGCCTTCTATGCCGGACCGGGCAAGCATCCGAAAACGCCGACGCTGTGCTCTTCGCCGATCGTCGCCTTGCGCCGGCGCGCGGCCAAGGAAGGGCTGACCGTGATCGAAGGCACCGCGACCTGGGCCGAGCCCGGCGGCCTGGTGCAGCGGCAGACCTTCGAGGCGCTGCGCGAAGAGATCCTCGACCAGTTGAAGGCGGCACTGCCGGTCGACGCGGTCATTCTCGGGTTGCACGGCGCCATGGTGGCGCAAGGCTATGACGATTGCGAAGGCGACCTGCTGGAACGTGTGCGCGGGATTGTCGGGCCTGACGTGGTGATCGCCTCGGAATTCGATCCGCACAGCCACCTGACGCCTAAGCGCGTGGCGGCGTCCGATATCATGGCCTATTTCCTCGAATTCCCTCACACCGATTTCTACGAGCGCGGCGAACATGTTGTCGAGCTTGGGCTGGCGGCCGCGCGCGGCGAGATCAAGCCTGTCATCTCGACGTTCGACTGCAGGATGATCCAGGTGCTGCCGACCAGCCGCGAGCCGATGCGCTCCTTCGTCGACCGCATCAAGGCGTTGCACGGCAAGGACGGCGTGCTGTCGGTTTCCGTCATCCACGGCTTCATGGCCGCCGACGTGCCGGAAATGGGCACGCGCATCCTAGTCGTCACGGACAATGACAAGGCCAGGGGCGACGCGCTGGCGGAGAGGCTGGGACGCGAGCTCTACGAACTGCGCGAAAAGACGGCGATGACGATGCTCGATACCGCCGACGGTATCGACCGGGCGCTGGCGGTGCGTGCAGAGAACCCCGGCAAGCCGGTGGTCATCGCCGACATCTGGGACAATCCCGGCGGCGGCGTTCCCGGCGACGGCACCTTCGTGCTGCGCCAGATGCTGGGGTGTGGCCTCGACAAATTCGGCGTGGCGACGATCTGGGACCCGATCGCGGTGACCTTCTGCCTGGCGGCCGGCGAGGGCGCGGTCATCGACCTGCGTTTCGGCGGCAAGGCCGGGCCGCAGGCGGGTGAGCCGATCGACGCCCGCGTCAAGGTGCTGAAGGCCGTTGCCGAGGGCTGGCAGAGTTTCGGGCCGAGCCGGGTGACGCTCGGGCCGACCGCGCTGGTGCGCATCGAAGGCACCGAGGTCGACATCATCCTCAACACCAACCGCACGCAAACTTTCGAGCCGGACATTTTCTCCAATATCGGCGTCGATCCGCTGGCCAAGGATATGCTGCTGATCAAGTCGACCAATCATTTCTACGCCGGCTTCGAGCCGATCGCCGCGGAGATCATCTACGTCACGGCGCCGAGTTCATATCCCAGCAATCCGGCGGTGACGGATTACAAGAAGCTGAGGCGGCCGGTGTGGCCTAGGGTGGCCGATCCGTGGAGGGATGAGGCTCCCCCTTCTCCCTTTGTGGGAGAAGGTGTCGCCGAAGGCGACGGATGAGGGGTGTTCCAGCGGAGTGAGGCGTTAGCGTTCCCTGGAACACCCCTTGTATCTGCACGGAGGAGACTTTGTGCGATGGAAGCGACTGAGCCTCGAACCGGACGGCCATCCGATTCGAGGCTTGGCGAAGTCGCCCGACACCCCTGCGGCTACAACCGTGGATGAGCCTGGGATCTTCGTCTT